>CBFGJX010000008.1:0-100327 GCA_965649225.1 Caldifarciminota bacterium | reverse complement strand
CTTCATCTGGGAGTACCGTCACCGCTGAGGCAGTTACTCCGCAACGGCATCGTTCCCCCTGTAAGGAGTTTACATCCCGAAGGACTTCATCCTCCACGCGGTGTCGCTGGGTCAGGCTTTCGCCCATTGCCCAAATTTCTAGACTGCTGCCTCCCGTAGGAGTGGGGACCGTGTCTCAGTTCCCCTGTGGCCGGTCACGCTCTCACGCCGGCTACCCGTCTTCGCCATGGTGGGCCGTTACCCCGCCATCAAGCTGATAGGACAAGAGCCCGTCCCGAGGCGGCACCTTTTGAGCGCCTTTCCTGCAGTCAAGATGCCTCAACCGCAGCACACGGAGTATTAGCCCGCCTTTCGACGGGTTGTCCTCCTCCTCGGGGGTGGCTACCCTTGTATTACTCACCCGTTCGCCGCTAAGTGTACCACTGTATTGCTACAGCAGTACACCCCGCTCGACTTGCATGTCTAAGACACACCGCCAGCGCTAGTCCTGAGCCAGGATCAAACCCTCCAAGCAACTGACAAGAAGGTATTGATTTTGGCACAATCCGAGCACGCTTTGGGTTACATCCGAATTATCAAAGAGCGATATCTCTGTGACTCATCATAGCAGAAAACACGCTGATGTCAACATATTTTATAGCCGAAACGCTGACAGGTATCTGATTGATATCGTGTCTGTTATACCGCCAGTGCCAATCTTGTCCTGGCCGGTTGACAAAGACCCGCCGGGGGCGTTTTCAGTGCCCCCGGCGGCATCCCGGTCAACGCTGCGCTAGCGGCAAACCAGTATTCGGACTGTGGGTTCGCTGCTCCCGTTTGCCAGTTTCAGGTAGTAAACCCCGCTTTCGAGCCCGGTCAGCGCCAAAGCAGCACGTCCCTGGGCATCAACTGGCAAATCCCAGCTGCCGCGCCGGCGCCCGCTGACATCGACAATACTCACTGTCGCCCGGCCACGGCCTCCGGTCTGGAACTGTACAACCCCTCCTGTCCGAACCGGATTGGGCCAGACCAGATGTTTCGCCGAAGGCACGAATCCGCCCACACCGGCCGTCATCTGACCGTCGCCGGAGAACAGCCGGAAGCACCACATCTCGCTGGTCTTGCAGCCTTTGAGTACATAGTAGGCACCATCGGCCCACACCACTCCACCGCCGTCCTTGACGCGTCGGTTGGAAATCCCGGTCGGCACCTCCGGATACTCGCGCCAGGAAGAATCAGCCGCCTCCAGCCGCCAGAATTCAGTCGTATTACCGCCCTTGACAACTGCCAGTGTCCCGGAGCCGATTGTCATGCCGCCGCCGGACTTCACTTTCTTGCGGCGTCCGCCCGCACCGACAAATGGCACAACCGTCTGCCCCTCAAGCCAGAGATTGCTGCGGATGTCGAACCGGAAGACTTCGTTTTCGCCACCCTTCAGGCAGTAGATCAGACTGTCACCCTGAATCGCCAGTGCGCTGCCGTCACGATACTTCAGCTTTCCGCTCAGACCGGCCGGGGCATCCGGCAACTGCTGCCAGCTGTCGGTAACAGTATTGTAGCGGAAGAATTCGGCAGTGCCGGTTCCTTTCAGCAGGTAGACAAACCCGGTGTCGGCGACTACCCCGTAGGCAATACCGGTCCCGCCATTCGGGGCACGATTGCGCGGCCCGGGCGGAATCGGCGTCAGATCAGACCAGCCCAGCGCCGGGTCATAGCGATAAAACTCCAGCGAGCGGTTCCCCTTCACGACATAAACCCGGCCGTTGCCGTCCGGCACAATCGCACCGCCCTTGCTCACCGGCCGACCGTAGGCCCCGCCCGGCAGTTGGGGCAACACGCTCCAGCTGATTGCAACCGGGTCATAACAGCAGACATCGAACGTCTTGTTGCCCTTCAACACATACACCCGCAGCCCGTCACTGCCGACTGCACCGCCCTTGCTCACCGGGCGGGCACCGGTTCCCGCCGGCACATCGGCAATCTGAACCCACTCACCGATCGGCTGATTGACAACACCAAAAACCAGACTGACCGTATCGTTGGCCGTATTGGCATCGCCGCCCAGGCTGGTGGAGCACTTCAACGTGTAGTAACCGATTGCCGACGCCAGCCAGCACGGAAAACGCACCAGCGTGTCACCGCCGTCGGCGGCCAGCCCGGCAAGATATACCGCCTGACGATAAACGGTGGCACCACCGCGCTCAATCCGGCAGAACACCGAACAGCTCACGGCGCTGGAACCGCGGTTGCGCCACCGTGCCGCCGGCAGCAAGGTCGACTGATACGGCACATTGCTCGCGGGGACGGCAATCGCCTCAACTGCGACATCCGGGTTCGGTCCGCTGACATACACCAGTCCAACCGCGCGATCATTACCCCGGTCGTAGTCAAGCGTCGCCATCGTCGAGCAGCTCACCCTCCAGCTGCCGTAAGCACCGGCAGTCCACTGAGGAAAACTGACCACCAGCGTTTCGCCGGCTGCCAGTGCCAGCGTCGTTTCAGCAACATAACCGTCGCCGATTTTCATCCGGCAGCCACAGCTTGCCGGACGCAGACTGTAGTTGCGCACCCGCGCTTGCGGCACCAGCGCCCTCCCGGGCGCAACGGTTCCGGTCGGCGCGATTATCTCGGCCACTCCGACATCCGGTACTTCCCGCAGTCGCATCGCTACCGGATCGGTGTAGTTCGGATAGCCCCAGTGGGCATAGCCCGCCACGAGCACATCCGAACCCAGACTGCTGACCATCGTCGCACAATTGGTCCCCGCCGAGCCGAGAGGGCGGAATCCGTACACCCAGCCCTGTTCGCCGCTGGTGCCGTATTTGATCACGGTCAACTGGTAGCTGGAGCTGCCGCCCGAAGTGAAACCTCCCACCAGCACATTCCCCGACCCGTCCAACGAAACCCAGTAGCCGGCATCGGCACCGCCACCGTCATGCAATCGGGCCCACAGCCGGCTGCCACTCGGACTGTATTTCAGTGTCATCAGATCGCTGCCGGAACTGCCGGAACCGATGCCGGTCACGAAAGCATTGCCGGCCCCGTCCATCGCAACATCATTCGCGTGGTCAAAACCCGCGCCGGGCCCGTTGAAGGTTCTGGCCCATTCCAAGTCGCCATTCAGCGTGTAGGAAAGCACCAGCGCATCGTTGCTGCCACTGGCAGTGCTGTAGCCGACCGCCACCAGCCGGTTGCTGCCGATTGCCAGGGCGCGCAAACCTTCGCTGGCCGTACCCGAAGAAGGATAATCGCGCCGCCAGAGCAGATTGCCGGCGGTGTCAATCCTCGCAACCGTCGCATCCAGCCCGCTGGCGCCGCCGTGGGTCTGGCCACAGACATAGACACTGTTGCCCGCTGCCGCCAGTTCGTACGCCGACTCGAAATTCTCGGGGCTGCTCGAGCGCGACACCGAACGCAGCCATAACGGCAGTCCGGTTGTGGCGTCCAGCCGGGCAACCGCCAGATCCCGCCCCGTACCCTGATTGGAAACATAGCCGCCGACAAACACGCTGTTACCGCTGACAATGACTGCCACACCGCTGTTGGCACCGCCGACACTGTCACCCTGCAACCGCCGCTGCCAGGCCCGCACGCCATCGGCATTCCACTTTGCCACCAGCAGGTCCGAGCTGCCGGTATTGAGAACCGTTGTTCCGGTGACATACACCGCGCCGTCACTCCCGACCGCAATGCCATAGCCGTACTCGCTGCCACCCAGGTCCAGTCCGTCGGACCACGCCAGCTCGCCGGTGGCAGTATACTTGATGACAATCAAATCATTGTTGGGCGACGAATACTGGCCATAGGCACAGATATAGACATTGCCGGCCGCATCCGCGGCGGCTGAATTTCGGCTGTTGATATACTGGTTGGGAAAACTGACAGCATGCTGATGGTGACGAACCCAGAGAGTGTCAACCTGAGCCCCGGCCGCGACCGCCAGCGCCAGTACACTTACAACGACACGACACATCAACACCTCCACACGGGCTGCGCTCCTGAAAAAAGACCAGACGACCACCGACCGCTCACCGTTCCGGTCGGCGTCAGCAGGCTAAATTATTATACTTCGGGACAATAACAGGGTCAAGCGCACACAGAACCGAACTTAGTCAGCCGACTTGTTGTCCGCACCGCCGGCCTTGCTGTCTTTTCCGGTCTCCTTCCGGCCGGAAGTCTCGCCGCCTCCCTCTGACGGCTTCTTGTTCTGGTTCTGTTTGTAATCGGTGATGTAGAATCCCGACCCTTTGAAAATCAGCCCCGAACCGCCCGAAATCAGCTGCTCGACGCACCTGCGCCGGCGGCATTTCGGACAGTTGCGGATTGGCGGATCGGTTATCTTCTGAAACTCGCTGAACCGGTGTCCGCACTTCTGACACTGGTACTCGTAGGTCGGCATGATGAAATCAGCGGACGGGGTGGGAAGCGTCCGCTTCCCACCCCGTCGCGGCAGTGTTTAGTAGTCCATGCCGCCGCCGGGCGGTGTCGGCGGAGTCTTCTCTTTCTCGGGCAGCTCGGCGATGGCGCACTCGGTCGTCAGCATCAAACCGGCGACCGACGCCGCATTCTGCAGGGCCACCCGGGTGACCTTGGTCGGGTCCAGCACGCCCGACTGGAACATGTCAACATACTCCAGCGTCTCGCAGTTGAACCCGACGTTGGCCTTCTCGCCACGCACGCGCTCGAACACGATCGAGCCGTCCACGCCGGCATTGGCCGCCAGCTGGCGAATCGGCTCCTGCAGCGCGCGCTTGACGATATTGGCGCCGATTGCCTCGTCGCCCTCGAGCTTCAGCTTCTCCAGGCCCGGCAGACAGCGCACCAGCGCCACGCCGCCGCCCGGGACCACGCCCTCTTCGACTGCGGCCCGGGTCGCGTGCAGCGCGTCCTCGACCAGCGCCTTCTTGGCCTTCATCTCGACCTCGGTCGCCGCACCGACGTTGATGACCGCGACGCCGCCGGCCAGCTTCGCCAGCCGCTCCTGCAGTTTCTCACGGTCATAGTCGGACTTGGTTTCCTCGATCTGCTTGCGGATCTGCTCGATGCGGGCAGTGATGTCGGCCTTCTTGCCGGCACCCTCGACGATGGTCGTGTTTTCCTTGTCAATCACGACGCGCTTCGCCACACCGAGATCAGAAATCTGGACGTTCTCCAGCTTGATACCGAGGTCTTCGGAAATCAGCCGGCCACCGGTGAGAACGGCAATGTCCTCAAGCATCGCCCGACGGCGATCGCCATACCCCGGCGCCTTCACCGCGCAGCAGCGCAGCGTGCCCTTGATGTGGTTGACGACCAGGCCGGCCAGCGCCTCGCCCTCGACTTCCTCGGCGATGACGAGAATCGGCTTGCCGCGCTGGGCAACCTTTTCCAGCACCGGCAGAATGTCACGCATCGACGAGATCTTCTTCTCATACAGCAGCACCAGCGCGTCCTCGAGCACCGCTTCCATCTTCTGGTTCTGCGGTGTGGTGGTACCCGGCTCGAGCGCGAAGTACGGCGAGAGATAGCCGCGGTCGAACTGCATACCTTCGACCACCTCAAGGGTCGTCTCGACCGACTTGGCCTCTTCGACCGTGATGACGCCTTCCTTGCCGACCTTTTCCATTGCGTCGGCAATCAGCTTGCCGATTTCCCTGTCGTTATTGGCGGAAATCGTGGCGACCTGTTCGATCTCCTCGCGGCCGGTCGTCTTCTTGGAAATCTTCTTCAACTCGGCCACCGCGGCCTCGACCGCCTTGTCGATGCCGCGCTTGAGGGCCATCGAGTTGGCACCAGCGGTGACGTTCTTCAAGCCTTCGCGATAGATCGCCTCGGCCAGCACCGTCGCGGTGGTGGTGCCGTCGCCGGCCACGTCCGAGGTCTTGGACGCGACTTCCTTGATCATCTGCGCGCCCATGTTCTCGAACTTGTCTTCCAGCTCGATTTCCTTCGCCACGGTCACGCCGTCCTTGGTGACCGTCGGCGCGCCCCACTTCTTGTCGATGATGACGTTGTGCCCCTTCGGCCCCAGCGTCACCTTGACGGCGTGGGCCAGCTTCTCGGCCCCACGCAGCATTGCGCGCCTTGCATCGTCCTCGAAACGCAATTCTTTTGCCGGCATTGCCAATCCTCCTTACTTGCTGTCTTTCTCGACGATGGCGAGGACATCCTCTTCCCGCATGATGAGGTACTCCTCGTCGCCGATGCGAATCTCGTTGCCCGCGTACTTGCCAAACAGGATGTAGTCGCCCTTCTTCACATCCATCGGCACGCGATTGCCCTTCTCGTCAATCCGCCCGTTGCCGACGGCAATTACCTTGCCCTGCTGGGGCTTTTCCTTGGCAGTGTCGGGGATGATAATCGCCCCTTTTTTCACTTCCTCTTCCACTCGCTGTACCAGTATCCGGTCCTGCAACGGCCTGACCTTCATTGCTCCTCCTTAGGAAGAAATCAACCGTTACAACAGCCGACAGGTCTGTTGACCTCATCCTCTAACGCACTGTGGCTGTGAAACTTAACAAAAGCTGTCCAGCGAAACCGCCCCTGGCAGTTCGCCGGAAAACCCGCCAGCTAACCCCTTACCCTCAATGCAGTTAGACCGCAATCCCGTGACATGGATTCAGTTTGAACCGACAAATTGGGACGGGAAAACCGCGATGGGCGATATCTGAATTGAACAGATGACCTCCTCCTTGTAAGGGAGGCGCTCTAGCCAACTGAGCTAATCGCCCTCTGGCCGCTGATTATAGAAGCTGCATCCGGCGAGTCAATCGCCAAAAACCAGCCGTACTCAGGCAATCAGTCAACAACGGCCGGACCGGTAACCATCGTCGCCCCTCGCACCTGCCGGCGGCCTGTTCCGGCCGGCCGTCAGCGAATCACTACCTTCTGTACTGTTTTTTGACCCGCCGCTTCAACACATAGAAAGCAGGTGCCGGCCGGAATTCTGCGCAGGTCCAGCCGCGTGCCGGTTGTGTTGCCGATGCTCGCCGCCGTCTGCAGAAGCTGATGGCCCAGCGCATCAAAAAGCCGCACGCTGACCTGTCTGTGCTCCTGTTCCGGATCAAATCCGCTCCCGGTTTCGGCCCTGAGCAGGGCAAAACCGTCTGTGACCGGGTTCGGCACGACCGACAGCTTCACCGCATTCAACATCGGACCGGCTTCTTCGACCGCGGTCGGCGGCTCATAGGTTACCAGCAGCCAGGGCGAGTCCGAGCGGGGCTGATTGTTCCAGCCGATAATCCAGACCCGCTTGGTGACAACGGTTGAATAGCCGGTTCCGACAATCCCGAAAGCCACCCAGTTCCGGTTCAAGGCCTGCTGGACGTGCTGAACCCCGACCGCACCCAGGTCAATGGTATCAAACAGCCGACCCCGTTCGCCATCATAGCATACCGCCCCGCCCTGAATCGCCTGATAGAGCTGCTGGGCATCGGCCGTGACCGGGTCCAGTGTCAGCGTCCGGTAGCTCAGCCCCATCGTCAACTCGAAATAGGCGATGACCCGTGCCAGCGCAACGCCGGTGATACGGACCGACTCGGGTAGTGAAGCGAGGTCGAATTTCGCCCAACCCACCCGCTCGATACGCGACGGCGGCTGCAGCGAAACTTCCCGTTCGACTTTTATCAGTCCAACGCCGGTCTTGGCATACTGGCTGCCATCGGTACTGGCATAACCGGTCGCGTAGTCGTACTCAAATGTCGGCAACGCGACATCGGTATCCTCCCCGCCTGCCCCGGCCCGGTTGTCGCCGCCGGCCTGCATCCAGACCGGCCGGGCCGCTATCACCGCGGTGATCGTGCCATCGCCATTGGAGTAATGACGCGACACCGCATCCGCCAGCTCGACAATCTCGGTGCCGGCCGGCCGAAAGCCATACTCGGCCGGCAGCGCAGCGGCCAGCCCGAACACGAGCCCAATCAACCGACCCGGCTTCAACCATGACATCATCACCCAGCCTCCTCAAGACGCAGCAAACGACCTGGCTTCAGTCCCCAGCTGCCGAAGCCCCGGCCGAAAGCAAAAACCGCACCAGATGGTTTGAGTGAAACCGTCTGGCCGACAGCCCTGTCCAGGTCCAGCAGGACAGCACGAACCGCTGTCTCGCAGGAACTCCACCCGGGAACACCCGGGACCAGTGCGTGACGTCACATCCGAGTGTAGCCCGCCTCTCGGAGGATTGTCAAATCGGTACATACCCTTTCTCGGCGCCGACAGCAACGACACCGCCCGCTGGCGGGCTTTGACGGCGGCAAGCCCGGCACTGCCGTTGACGCCGCCGACACCGCAGCTATTCTGTACCGGCGTGTCAGAACTCCAGCGACTGCTTATCGGCGGCGAATGGGTTGCCGCTGAGTCGGCCATCACTGTCACTAACCCCTACACCGAAGAACCCATCGCCCGGGTCGCGGCCTGCTCGGACAGCGAAGTTGACACCGCGGTCGGGGCCGCCGAAGCCGGCGCGCGGGAAATGGCCCGGCTGCCGGCCCACGCCCGTCACGACATCCTCGACCGCGCCGCCCGCCTGCTCAGCGAACGCGCCGACGATTTCACCGCCACGATAATCGCCGAAGCTGGCAAGCCCCGCCGCTACGCTGCGGCCGAAGTCGCCCGCGCGGTCGAGACCCTGCGCTTCGCCGCGGCCGAAGCCCTGCGCATCCACGGCGAGACCGTACCGATGGATGCCGCGCACGGCAGCGAGACCCGCCGCGGCTTCTGGTATCGCCGTCCGCTTGGCGTGGTTGCCGCCATCACGCCCTTCAACTTCCCGCTGAATCTCGTCTGTCACAAACTTGCCCCGGCCTTTGCCGCCGGCAACGCCGTCGTGCTCAAACCGGCCAGTGCCACGCCCCTCACCGCGCTCAAGCTCGCCGAACTCCTGCTCGAAGCCGGCCTGCCCCCGCTCGCGCTCAACGTCGTTGTCGGTTCCGGCTCCGGCCCCGGCCTCACGCTCGTGCGCGACGAACGCGTGCGCCTGGTAAGCTTCACCGGCTCGCCCGAAGTCGGCGCAACCATCAAACGCGAAACCGGTCTGCGCCGCGTCGCGCTCGAACTCGGGTCCAACTCCGGCGCGATTGTTGACGAAACCGCTGACCTTGACGCCGCGCTCAACCGCTGCCTCGCCGGCGCGTTCGCCTACTCGGGCCAGGTCTGCATCCACACCCAGCGGCTCTACCTGCAGGACTCAATCGCCGCCGAGTTCACCGAACGGTTTGTTGCCGCGGCCGAGCGACTCATCTGTGACGACCCGGCCCTCCCTGACACCGATGTCGGTCCGATGATCAACCGCACCGCACTCGCCTCGGCCCAGGCGCTCATCGAGCAGGCGGTCGCCGCGGGCGCGCGTCTGCTCTGCGGCGGCCGCAGCGAAGGCACGATACTCTACCCCACTGTCCTTGCCAATGCCCGGCCCGACATGGCCGCGGTCTGCGAAGAAGCTTTCGCCCCAATCGTCACGATCGAGACCTTCAACCGGTTCGAAGAAGGCCTCCAGCGCTACAATGCCGGCTCCAGCGCCGGCCGCTACAGCTATGGCCTCACCGCCGGCGTGTTCACGCGCGACCTCGGCCGCGCCTTCCAGGCCATTGAAACGCTCAACGCCGGCTCGATCTACATCAACGACTCGGCCACCTTCCGCGCCGACCACCAGCCCTACGGCGGCGTCCGCGATTCCGGCATCGGTCGGGAAGGCCCGCGCTTCGCCATCGAAGAGATGACCGATGTCGTGATGGTCTCGTTCAATCTCGCCTGAACCGGGCCGGTGAATTGACCGCCAGCCGCAACAACCGGCATCTTCTTTGCTATCCGGTCAGAACCTTTGCGCTGAGAACCGACTGCCGGTCTTGAACCGGCACCGCTCGTTCGACGCCAGACCGCTCCGGCCAACGCCGGCACGGTTGCATTTCTGAAAGCACCACGCAGTCAACCGACTCCTGCCGCAGCTGTTGCAACACACTACATTCAAGCGCAACCCGACCCGGACAATCATTGCAGCACTTGGAAGTCTGCCCGAATCAGGGCCGCCGGGGAAACCGTCCGGTAACCAACCCTTTCGCTTGCCGGCCCGGAGTGCAACTACCAGCACCAAAACTGCAACTATCTGACAAAAAATGGCTTTATCGCAGCAGTTTCAAACGCACCCATCCAAAGAGCCAGTCCGGCAATCAGGGCGGATCAGACCTTCACCCGCCGCAGACGAATGGAATTTGTGACTACATTGACTGACGAAAATGCCATCGCCGCTTCCGCGATTACCGGGTGCAGCAATCCCAGCATCGCCAGCGGTATCGCCAGGACATTGTAGAAAAACGCCCAGAACAGATTCTGTCTGATCCGGCTGAAAGTTGCCCGCGACAGCCGGATTGCCGACACCACGCCAAGCAGGCTGCCGCGCACCAGCGTTACATCGCTGGCCTCGATTGCAACATCGGTGCCGGTACCGATGGCAATGCCGACATCGGCTGCCTTCAGCGCCGGTGCATCGTTGATACCGTCGCCGACCATGGCAACGACACCGAACTGACTCTGCAACCGGTGAATCACCTGCTGCTTCTCGGCCGGCAGCACCCCGGCAATCACCCGCTCGATACCGACCTCGCGGCCGATTACCTCGGCGGTGGTTCGATTGTCCCCGGAAACCATTACCGGTTCCACTCCTAGCGCCCGCAGTTCGGCAACCGCCCGGGCCGAATCGGGCTTGGGCTGGTCGGCAACTCCAAGCAACCCGACCAGCCGACCGGCGCGCGCAACCAGCACCACCGTGCGCGCCTGCGCCGCGAGCCTGGCGGCTTCGGCATCAAGTTCGCTTGTGTCGACACCCCCGGCCTGCAAAAACGCCGCTGTGCCGGCAAGCACCGGTTCGCCGCCCGCCATACCCCGTACCCCTTTGCCCGGCTCCACCACTACTTCGACTGCCGGTTCAACCGCAATACCCGCTGCCTGAGCCGCCGCCGTCACTGCCCGGGCAATCGGATGGCCGGAACCGGATTCGACTGCCGCCGCGACACTCAGCAGTTCGGCCCGTTCGATACCCGCCGCCGGCACGACATCGGTCACCTCCGGCCGGCCGAAAGTGATCGTCCCGGTCTTGTCCAGCACCACCGCCCGGACACCACGCAGGGTCTGGATTGCCTCGCCGGAGCGGAACAATATTCCCCGCTCCGCGCCCATGCCCGAACCAACCAGCAGCGCGGTCGGTGTCGCCAGTCCCAGCGCACAGGGACAGGCAATCACCAGCACTGCAATTCCGGCCAGAAGCGCCAGTGACACTGCCGGCAGATTTGGATTCACCCACGGCAGCACTCGTGCCGCCTCGACCAGCAGCGGCCGCAGCCGGTCAGCCAGCAGCAGCCAGCCGACGAACGCTGTCAGTGCCAGCAGCAGCACCACCGGCACGAACCGTGCGGTCACACGGTCGGCGAAGGCCTGAATTGGAATCTTGCGTCCCTGAGCCTGCTCGACAAGCTTGATGACCTGAGCCAGAAAACTGTCGCCGCCGACCCGCGTCACCGTCACCCGCACCAGCCCGGTCTGATTCACCGTCGCGCCGATGACCTCATCTCCCGGACCGCGCTCGACCGGCAGTGATTCACCGGTCGCCATCGATTCGTCAACCGTGGTGTGACCGGCGCTGATCCGTCCGTCGGCCGGAATCTTTTCCCCGGGCCGCACCACCACGACATCACCCGGCCGCAGTTGTCCCACCGGCACCTCGCGCTCCTCGTTCTCGACCAGCAGCCGCGCCGTCTTCGCACCCAGAGCGACCAGCCGCCGGATTGCCGCGGCCGCCCGCCCCTTGGCTCGTGCTTCAATGTAACGGCCGGTAAGATGGAACGCCATTATCATGCCGGCAATCGTGGCGAAATTCGCCAGTGGCGCGCCCGCCAGCACTGCTCCGCCCGAGGCCAGCGCCGCCAGCGTACCCAGTCCAATCAGCACATCCATCGATGCCGTACCGGCCCGCACCGACGCCAGCCCGGCCCGCAGGGTTACCAGGCCCGGCCCAAACACCGCCGCCGCAGCCAGTCCGAACTCCAGCCACTGGACTCCGGGCAGATGCACTCCCAGCATGTGCAGCGCCATCAAGACCATCGCCGGTCCGGTCAGCGCCCACACCCATACCAATCGGCGCCGGGCCCGAATCAAGCCGGCCTCGACCATAGCGCCGGCCGGTTCGGCCGGCCGCACGTCATAGCCGACCGCGACAATTGCCTGTTCCAGCTCCGAACTGCGGGTAAGTTCGGGGTCAAACTCCACCGTCGCCTGCTCGGCGGCAAAATTGACTGTCGCCAGCCGCACCCCCGGCAGCCGCGACAGTGTCTGCTCGATTGTCAGGGCACAACTCGCGCACGACATTCCGCCGACACCGATTGTCACCGTCTCGGTCCGGCCAGAACCGGCCACCGGCTGCGGCTTCGGTTCGGCAGGAGTTTCCATTGTCGGTGGCGGCAGGAAACGTTCCGGCTCGGCCTGGAAACGCTCCAGACAGCGCCGGTTGCAAAAGTAGTAAGTCTTGCCCTGGTACTGCCAGGACCCGGCTGCGGTCGCTGGCGTTACCCGCATCTTGCACACCGGGTCAACATGACTGGTGTCTTCGGTTTGCATAAACATTTAGACCCGGCTGCGGCTCCGGCCGATGCCCGCCGGTCTGGTACTGCCATCTCCTTGACGCTTTTACTGCCGATTGTTACACTGCCTCACCCATGCGCAAAGCAATTCCCTGGCTGCTGGTGGCAGTCCTGGCCGGCGCACTGGTAACCTCGCTGCTGCGTCCGGTCGGTTACCGGCGCCGCCCTGTCATCACCGGCCCGCTCGTCCCGGTCAGCCTTACCGACGAAATCACCGCCAGCCGGGCCAACGCCATCACCCGGGCGGCGCAACAGGTCAGCCCGGCGGTGGTATCAGTCACCGTCACCCAGACCCGGATTGTGTCCTACGACCCGTTCGGTGGCTTCGGCTTCGACGAGTTCTTTCGCGATTTCTTCCCCCGGCGTCAGTTCCGGCAGGAAGTCAAATCGATGGGGTCGGGTGTTATCGTCTCCACTGAAGGCGATGTCATCACCAATGCCCATGTTGTCGCCGGCGCCACCGCGATCAAAGTCACCCTGCCCGACAACCGTGAATTCGACGCCACGCTCGAAGGCGTCGACGAAACCCGGGACCTGGCACTGTTGAAAATCAAGGGCGACCGCCTGCCGGTCGCTGCGCTGGGCAACTCCGACGAACTGATGATCGGCGAATGGGCCATTGCCATCGGCAACCCGTTCGGCTTTCTGATTGAGGATACCCGGCCGACTGTCACTGTCGGCGTCATCTCGGCGCTCGGCCGCGACGTCCGCTCCGGCCGCAGCGGCGCGGTCTTCACCGACATGATCCAGACCGACGCCGCCATCAATCCCGGCAACTCCGGCGGCCCGCTCGTCAACGCCGCCGGCGAAGTCATCGGTATCAATACTTTCATTTTCAGTCATTCCGGCGGTTCCGAAGGCATCGGTTTTGCCCGGCCAATCAACGATGTCAAACAGTTCATCCGTGAGGTCCGGGGCGGTGCCACTGCCGCAGTTCAGCCGGTCGCCACCGGTATCGGCGCCGATGTCGCCGACATCAATCCGACTCTGCGTCGCCAGCTCGGGCTCGGTCGACACCGCGGCGTCGTTGTCGTCGCAGTCACGCCCGGTTCGGTTGCCGAGGCAATCGGCATGGCCCGGGGCGACATCATCCTGATGGCTCAGGGTAAGGCGGTATCATCGGCCAGCGCCTTCGCCCGCACTTTTGCCCAGCCGCGCGGCACTGTTGATATTGTCATCGATCGCGGCGGCGAACAGATCCGTCTGCTCTACCGCCTGCGCTGAACATGCTCATCGCACAGTTGCGGCCGCCGGCCGCAGATTGGAGTTGACTGGTGATCAGCCGCTACCAGACCCCGCAAATGGCCGCCTTGTGGAGCGAAGAAGCCAAATTCCAGTCCTGGCTGCTGGTGGAAAAGACGGTCGCACTCGTCCAGGGCGAACTCGGCATCATTCCCAAATCTGCGGCCCGGGCGATCCAGCGCGCCAGCTTCAACCTGGCCGAAATTGAACGGTTCGAACGGGAAACCAATCACGACGTCATCGCCTTCACCCGCAGTGTTGCCAAGAGCGTCGGCCCGGCCGGCAAATACGTCCATTTCGGGCTGACATCATACGACGTCGTCGACACCGCGCTGTCGCTGCGCTGCATTTCGGCACTGGACATCCTCATCGCCGCGCTCGGCGACCTGCGGGTCGAAACCGCCCGCCTCGCCATTACCTACCGGCACACGCCGATGATCGGCCGCACCCACGGCGTCCACGCCGAACCGATAACCTTCGGCCTCAAGGCACTGTCCTGGTATGCCGAAATCGGCCGCAACATCGACCGGCTGCGGGCGGTGCGCCGTGACCTCGAATACGGCAAGCTCTCCGGAGCGGTCGGCTCCTACACTCAGGGCTCGCCCCGGGTCGAGGCAATCGCCCTGCGCCGGCTCGGCCTGAAACCGGAACCGGTTTCAACTCAGGTCATACCACGCGACCGCCACGCCGCCCTGCTTTCGGCACTGGCACTTGTTGCCAGCGGCCTCGACCGCATCGCCACTGAAATCCGCAATCTGCAGCGCACCGAAATCGGCGAACTCGGCGAGCCGTTTGGCAAGGGTCAGCGCGGGTCATCGGCGATGCCGCACAAGCAGAATCCGATTATCTGTGAACGCATCACCAGCCTCGCCCGGGTGCTGCGCGCCTGGGCCGCGGTCGGGCTGGAAAACGTCGTCCTCTGGCACGAACGCGACCTCTCCAACTCGGCCAACGAACGGCTGACCATTCCCGGTGCAACAACCCTGCTGCACTACATGCTGGTCAAGTTCACGCCGGTACTCAGCGGGCTGGTGGTCCGCACCGACCGGATGGCCGCCAATCTGCAGTTGAGCGGCGGGGTCTTTTTCTCCCAGGCACTCCTGCTGGCACTGGTAAAAGCCGGCCTCGACCGCGACGAAGCCTACCGGCTTGTCCAGTCGCTGGCATTCCGCGCCCGCGCCGAAAACCGGCCGCTGGCCGAACTTGCCGCAGCCGAAGCGGCAATCACCGCCCGTCTCGACCGGCGCCAGCTCGCCCGGGTATTTGACCTCAATCGGCTGCTGCGCCATGTCAACGCCGTCTACAATCGGGCCGGCCTGAGATCTGTTGAACGACCGACCCCAACCGGCAAAGGAGTCTGAACCATGCCCGTCATCCATCTCAAATCCGGTGGCACTGTCAGCTGCACCGCCTACACTCTGAAGGAAGGAATGATTCGAGCCGTCGATGTCAAGTTCAATGACGTACCCGGCATTCCGGAGGAGAAATCGGCAATGAGCAACGCCGACATCTCGCCGGCCAATATCCTCTACATCATTCCGGGCCGCTGACCACTATCGCCAGCCAGTGAACCCGCCTGCTGCCCGTGTTCTGGTACGTCGGATCGGCGACCTCGCGGCCGCAGTTGAAGAGGCGCTCGATTTCCTCGGCTACGACTTCAAGGACAGACGGGTCTGGGTCAAGCCCAACCTGCTCGCCCCGCACCGACCCGAGGCCTCGGTCACGACCGACCCCGAGCTCGTCCGTCTGGTCGTCGCCGGACTGCGCCGACGCGGTGCGGCCGAGGTCTGGGTCGCGGACAACCCGGGCGGCGCGCTCCACGGCAGCGTCGCCGACTACATCGCGAAAACCGGCGTGCCCGCGGCCTGCCCCGACAGTTTCCGCGACATCTCGCGCACGCCGGTGCCGCTCAGGCTCAACTCCCGCTTCGTGCCGGAAGTCCACGTCTCGCGCATTCTGACCGAGGTCGACGTCATCGTCAATCTGCCGGTGTTCAAGACCCACGCGCTCACCCTGCTCACCGGCGCGGTCAAGAACCTCTTCGGCATTGTCCCGGGTGGGCAGAAAGGCCATCTGCACACACTTGCGCCCGACCCGTTCGACTTCGCGGAACTGCTCATCGACATCTACCAGGCCGTGCCCGTGCCGGTGCTGACCATCGTCGACGCCCAACGCGGGATGGACGGCCAGAACGGCCCCAGCGGCGGCCGGGTGCTGGCCATCGGCAAGCTCATCGCCGGCGCCAATCCGGTCGCGGTCGATTCGGTGCTGGCCCGCATGGCCGGGGTCGCGCCCGAAACGATTCCGATGGTCCGCATCGCGGCCGAGCGGGGTTTGGGCCCGATTGCGCCCGGCGACGTCGAGGTGGTGGGCGACTTCGCGCCGATACCGGGATTCCGCCTGCCCACACGCCGCATTCTGCGCGCGATGTCCGGCCCGATTCGCTGGGTCTACCTGCTGATGCGCCGCTGGCCAGCCGTGCAGAAGCGCGTGTGCATCAAGTGCCGCCGCTGCGCCGACAACTGCCCGGCCAAAGCCATCACAATGTCGCCCCTGCCGGTCATCGACCGGACCCGGTGCATCCGCTGCTATTGTTGTGCCGAAATTTGCCCGGTGAAGGCGATGCGCGTGCCCGGATTCTGGGGCGGCGTCGCCCAGAACCTCTTCCGCCGCTAGCTACCTTCTTTTCATCCGGCGCCGACGGCTGCGTTTGATATCTTCCTCGTCCAGCTCCTGCCGCAGCTGACGAATGCGGTCACGCAGCTTCGCTGCCTGTTCGAACTCGAGCGCCTCCGCCGCCCGCTCCATCTCCCGCTGCAGCCGGGCCAGCAACGACAGCCTGTCTTCAGTGGTGTCCGGCTCGGTTTCCTGTGGCAACTCAACCGCGTGGGCATCGGCCACTGCCGTCGTCAATCGCACCTCGTCAACCGACTTGCTGATTGACTTCGGTTCAATCCCGTGCGCCTCGTTATAGGCAAGCTGCTTCTGCCGCCGACGCTCGGTCTCGCGCAGGGCCCGGCGCATTGACCCGGTCAGATGGTCGGCATAAAGAATCACCTCGCCCCGGACATTGCGCGCGGCCCGGCCGGCGGTCTGAATGATCGAACGCTCGTCGCGCAGGAACCCTTCCTTGTCGGCATCGAGAATCGCGACCAGCGAAACCTCGGGCAGGTCCAGCCCCTCGCGCAGCAGATTGATGCCGACCAGCACGTCGAATTCGCCCAGCCGCAGACCGCGCAGTATCTCGACCCGTTCGATGGCATCGATTTCCGAATGCAGATAGCGCACCCGGACACCCATCTCGGTCAGATACTCGGCAAGGTCCTCGGCCATCCGCTTGGTCAGTGTCGTTACCAGCGTCCGCTCGCCGCGCGCCACCCGCTTTCTGATTTCGCCGATCAGGTCATCAACCTGACCGGCGGTTGGCCGCACCGTCATCTTCGGGTCAACCAGCCCGGTCGGCCGCACCACCAGCTCGGCCACCCGCTCCTGCGACCGCAGCACCTCGTACGGCCCGGGCGTGGCCGAGGTGAAAACGGCCTGGTTGATCAGTGTCTCGAACTCATCGAATCGCAGCGGCCGGTTGTCCAGGCACGACGGCAGCCGGAAACCATAATCCACCAGCGTCTGTTTCCGGGCGCGATCGCCGTTGTACATTCCCTGCACCTGCGGCACGGTGACGTGCGATTCGTCGATAATCATCAGATAGTCGGCCGGGAAATAGTCCAGCAGCGTGTAGGGCCGCTCACCCGGCGCCTTGCCCAGCAGGTGGCGTGAGTAGTTCTCGATACCCGGGCAGTAGCCGAATTCCTGCATCATCTCGAGGTCGAACCGGGTGCGCGTCTTCAACCGCTGGGCTTCCAGCAGTTTCCCCTGAGCTTCCAGTTCCGCGACCCGCTGCGCGAGCTCCTCTTCAATCGTCACGCTTGCCGCTCTGATCTGTTCGTCCGTCGTCACGAACTGCTTGGCCGGATAGACGACTATCCGCGGCATCCGCTCGATCGTGTCACCGGTCAGCACGTCGAATATCGAAATCCGCCCGACCTGGTCACCGTCAAACTCGACCCGGATGCCGTAGTCGCGGTGCGACGGGTGCAACTCGACGGTATCCCCGCGCACGCGGAACGTCGCCCGCTTCAGCTCGAAGTCGTTGCGGGTGTACTGCAGCTTGACGAGCTGTTCCAGCAGCCGTTCGCGGTCCAGGTCCCGCCCCAGCTCGATCGGGAAAAGCGAATCACGGAACTCCCAGGGCTCGCCCAGATTGTAGATGCACGACACCGACGCCACGACCACGACATCGCGCCGCTCGATGAGGCTCGAGGTCGCGCGCAGGCGCAGCCGCTCAATCTCCTCGTTGATGCTGGCGTCCTTTTCGACGTAGAGGTCGTGCTCGGGCACATACGCCTCGGGCTGGTAGTAGTCATAGTAGGACACGAAATACTCGACCGCGTTCTCCGGAAAGAATCCCTTGAACTCGCCGTAGAGCTGGGCCGCGAGTGTCTTGTTGTGCGAGATGACGATCGTCGGCCGGTTCAACCGCGCGATGACGTTGGCCATCGTGAACGTCTTGCCCGACCCGGTCACCCCGAGCAGGGTCGAGAACTTCGCCCCGGGCTGCAGAAACTCGACCAGCCGCTCGATGGCCGCCGGCTGGTCGCCGGCCGGTTCGTAGGACGCGACGAGTCTGAATTTCTTCGGGGAATCGTCCACGGCCAATTCTAGAACACCACCCCGGGCGGTCAAGCCAACTGCCGGCGCTCGTTACGGGCGGTTATCTCCTTTCGCTGCCGGTTGCCCCCTTTGACTCCCTTCGCCGCGCGCCTATCCTGAACCGTGCCTGACCTCATTCGCTTCTCCGACGTCGCCGGCGACACCGCCCGCGACCGGGCCGCGCTCGAGGCTGCGTTCGGCCGCGTGCTCGACTCGGGCAAGTTCGTGTTCGGGCCCGAGGCGGCCGCGTTCGAACGCGAGCTGGCCTGGTATCTTGGTTCCGGCCCGGTCTTCGGCGTCAACACCGGCACCGACGCCCTGGTGATGGCGCTGATGGCGCTGGGCATCGGCCCCGGCGACGAAGTCATCACCACCGGGTTCACCTTCTTCGCCACGCCCGAGTCGATTCTGCGCGTCGGCGCCCGGCCGGTGTTCGCCGACATCGACCCGGCCACGCTCTGCATCACCGCCGCGACAATCGAACCGGTGCTTTCGCCGCATACCCGGGCGGTCCTGCTGGTCGAGCTGTACGGCCATTGCACCGGGCTGGATGAAATCATCGCGCTCTGCAAGGACCGCGGCATCGCGCTGGTCGAAGATTCCTGTCAGGCCATCGGCTCGCAGTGGCGCGGTCGGCGCCTCGGCTCGTTCGGCGACATCGCGGCGTTCAGTTTCTACCCGACCAAGAACCTCGCCGCGCTGGGCGACGCCGGTGCCGTGGTGGCCAACCGGCCCGAACTGGCCCCGCGCATCGACAGCCTGCGCCGTCACGGCATTGATTCGTCTGGCCGCTACGCTTCGATTGGCTACAGCTCCCGGCTTGGTGACTTGCAGGCCGCTTTCCTGCGCGAGCGGCTGCGCGCGGTCGCGACCGAGAACGAGCGTCGCCGTGCCATCGCCGCCCGCTATGATGCCGCGTTCTCGGGCCGCTTCCGCACGCTCGCTCTGCCGCCCGAGGTCGTTTCCAACCGCCACCAGTATGCCCTGCTCACCACCGAACGCGACGCCCTGCGCGCATACCTGCGCGAGAACGGCGTCGAAACCGCAAGCTACTACGACTACCCCTGTCATCTCGAGCCGGCCATCGGGCTTGCACCCGGCTCGCTGCCTGTCACCGAGCAGGCCGCCCGCGCGGTCCTGAATCTGCCTGTCCGCGCCAGTCTTGCCGACGCTGCGGTCGACCGCATCATCGAACTGGTTGTCAGTTTCGGGGAACGCCGCGCCTAATCGCGCCGGCGGCGAACCGCTCTCTGCCGCGCCGCGGCTGCCGCCGCCAGCTGCCGCAGGATATCGAGATTCTCCCGGGCCTCCGACTGATCAATCGTCTGGATGGCGAAGCCGGCATGAACAATCACGTAATCGCCGGGTTTGACGTCGGGAGTGAGCACGATTGAAATGTCACGCTCGACCCCGCCGACCTCGCCAACTGCCATGTCGCCCTTGACTGAAACAATCCGGGTTGGAACCGCCAGGCACATCCGACTACCTGCCTTCCGGCGTACCAGCCGCCGAACCCAAGACTCCGGTGGCCGATTGTCTGCCCGCCGAATAGATGCACACCGCCTGACCCGGCTCGACCCTCAGCCGCTCTGCAACATACTCGCACTTGGCCCTGAGCAGATACCAGCCGTCCCGGCCATCGTCAACCAGTGACTCGAAGTTGGCATGGCCCTTGGCGATTACGACATCCGCAGCAGCATAGGCCGCCCTGAACTCATCCGACACCGTACCGAAGTCGATACCGAGCAGGCGCGAACCGGTGCCGATCACCCGGCCGTAATCACTCAGTCCCAGCTCTCTTGCCTCGTCAACCGTCACGTCATTGAGTATCGGGCTGCTGCGGGCGACGATGGTCAGTTCGACCCGCGGCAGACGTTTGAGCACCAGCCGGTCAAACATCACCTCGCCGGCGTTGTCGAGAATATACATCACCCGTCGCGCCCTGGCCAGCGCGGCCAACAACTGTGCCGTGTCGTCGTGGGCAAAACTCAGTTCGGCCAGCGCCGCGTCGAGGCTGAAACTCCGCCGCGGCCCTGAATCCAGTACATTGCCCGCGGCCGCCAGCTCCAGCGCCGCCCGCAGCGGTTCCGGTTGACGGTCCAGCTCACGGTCAAACCGGGCTGCCACCACTGCCGCAACCTGATTCTGCTGTCGCTTCATCTCGGCAAACGGGTCAGGCTCATCCAGCAGCTCCATCGCGGCCAGCAGCATATGCGAAGTATAGGTACTGGGCGGGTCGTCCTGGTTCAGACCGCGCGCGCCGGCGGCGACATAGGCGGCCACCCGGTCGGCAACGGTCGCATCGCCGCCCGCCAGCTCGGCAATCCGCCGGCACTGCCTGAGCGCACAGTCAAAGCAATCGGGATGCGATTTCACTGCTCGGTCAGGTCTTCAGTTTCTTCTGCTCCGCCGCCGGGAACAGCACGTTGTTCAGTATCAGTCGATAACCGGGGGAATTGCGGTGCAGCCCCGGCTCGGTCGGCTTGTCATGAATCCGGTGTGCGTAGTCTTCCGGGTCGTGGCCGCCGAGGAAAGTGAACGTGCCGGTGCCGAACTTGCCGTGGATATACTTCACTTCCTCGGTGTTGGCGATTTCGCCCAGCACCAGCACATCCGGCTTCAGCCGGCTGCGACGAAACCCGCAGTTCTGGCCGAGAAATTCTTTCACCAGTCCGACGTGGTTCTGCACCAGCATCGTCGGCACCGGGTCATACTTGGCCGAAAAGTCAAAGAGCGAAAAGTACACGTCCGGCCCGCGGGCAGTGGCCTCGAGATAGGTATCGATGTCGGAATGCTCGTAAACCAGCGGATCGGTAACCACCGAAAAATTCTCGAACGCGAAACAACCCTCGTAGTTCAGCTTGGCGGCATAGTCGGGATCAACCGGGTCGCCGTCGAAGACCGCGGCGCAGATATCGGTATTGCGCGCGGCCCAGGCGATATCCGGCGTGTCGGTTGCCGAGCACATTGCAAACAGCATCCCGCCCTCAGCGACATAGCGCCGCACCTGTTCCAGCACCGCCAGCTTCAACCGGCTGACCTTGTTGAAGCCATGCTTTGCCGCCGAGCGCCGGTTGATTGCCACTTCCTGCTGATACCACTGCTCCTGCCGGTAACCGGCATAGAACTTGCCAAACTGACCGGTGAAATCCTCGTGATGCAGGTGCAACCAGTCGTACTCACTCAGCCGGCCGGCCAGCACTTCGTCATCCCACAGTCGGTCATACTTGATGCCGGCATAATCCAGTACCAGCCGCACCGCATCGTCCCACGGATCGGCGGTCGGCGGCACGTACACTGCCAGCCGGGTCGCCCGCTCCAACAGCACCGACTCCATATTGCCGGCCTCGATGGTCGAACGAATGCCAGCCAGCTCGGCCGGACCGACTGTCCGGCAGAGAACACCGTTGAGCCGGCATTCCTCAACCGCTTGCTGGTCGTAGCGAAACAGGAACGACCCGCCCCGGTAGTTGAGCAGCCATTCAACCGTATTGCCACGCTGCAGCAGCCGCCAGGCGACGCCGTAGGCTTTCAGATGGTCAGTCTGCGTCAGGTCCATCGGAATCAGCACCATCTCCTGCGCCAGTGCCAGCCCGGCCAGCAACAGCAGCGCTGCCACTACGCCGGCGGTGCGCACTTTCGGCTGGCGAACCGGCTGATTGTGTCTCAACAACGCTGCTCCCGGTTTGTGACTAGGCAGTGATGATCGTACCGGCCCGGCCCGCCATCGCCGCTGGCAGGTGCTCGGGGTCGGTGATAATCGTTTCCTCGCCGCCGCGGGCAAGAAAGTCCAGCGCCGCCTCGACCTTCGGTCCCATACTGCCCGGGGCGAAATGGCCTGCGGCGGCGTAACGTTCCATCTCGGCCGCCCGCACCCGCCCAAGCTGCTTCTGTTCCGGTTGTCCCCAGTTCAGATACACGGCATCGACCGCCGTGGTAATCACCAGCCGCCGGGCACCGATTGCACCCGCCAGCAGGCTTGAAGCCAGGTCCTTGTCAATCACTGCCGCCACTCCGCGCAGGCCGGCCGCGGTCTCGACCACCGGAATCCCGCCCCCGCCGCAGGCCACGACCACGGTACCGCTCTCCAGTAACCGCACGATCTGGTCGCGCTCGACCACTCTTTGCGGGCGCGGTGACGCCACCATCCGGCGAAAACCCCGACCGGCGTCCTCACGGACATGCCAGCCGAGCTCCTTGACCAGCCGGTTCGCCTCCGCCTTGGTGTAGAATGGTCCCACCGGCTTCGACGGCTCGCCAAAGGCCGGATCGGACGGGTCGACGATCACCTGAGTGACAACCGTTGCCACCCCTTTGTCGATCCCGCGCCGCCGCAGCTCGTTGCCGAGCGCCTGCTGAATCATGTAGCCGACCTCGGCCTGAGTCAGGGCATTGCAGGCATCGAGAGGAATCTCTGGCAGCCGCTGGCGAGAAAGATGAGAACGCAGCAGCAGAAAACCGACCTG
Source organism: Caldifarciminota bacterium (assembly GCA_965649225.1). Classification (GTDB taxonomy): domain Bacteria; phylum Hydrothermota; class Tepidihabitantia; order Tepidihabitantales; family Tepidihabitantaceae; genus CBFGJX01. Next base: position 77,325 of record CBFGJX010000008.1, on the reverse strand, counting down.
CGGTCCGTTGCCGTGGGTGACAACGACTTCCCAGCCCGACTCGACCAGCGCGGCAATGTGTCGGCTGGTTTCGGTCACCGTCTCGAGCTGGTCGGCAAAAGAACTCTTGTCCTTGGTGCGGATCAGCGAATTGCCGCCGATCGCCAGCACTGCCGTCGGTCTGTCAGCCATAGAGCGATATGATAGAGGACCAGCGGTCCGGCGTCAAACCGCCACGGTCGGCAGCCGGACCGTGAAAGTCGAACCCACCCCGGGTTCGCTCTGTACCGTCACCTCGCCGCCATAGAGCGCGACGATGTGCTTGACGATTGCCAGCCCGAGCCCGGTGCCCCCGGCCTGACGTGACCGCGATTTGTCAGCGACATAGAAACGTTCGAAAATCCGGCTCAGATGCCGGCGCTCGATGCCGATGCCGGTGTCGGCGACATCAACCGCTACCCGGCCGTCGTCACGGCGCAGCCGGACCGTCACCGTGCCGCCGCGTTCGGTGTAGTTCAAGGCATTGTCAACCAGATTGACGAAAACCTGTTCCAGCCGGTAACGGTCGGCTGGCACCGGCGGCAGCCCGGCTTCGGCGCTGACTGTCAGGGTGATGCCGCGTTCGCGCGCCCGCGCCTCAAACAGCGCCACCACCGACTGGACAACATCGGCCAGCTCAACCGGCTCCAGCTCCCGGCCGGCCGACTGGCCCTCCTCCACCTCGGCCAGCAGCGCCAGGTCCTGCACCAGCCGCACCAGCCGGTCGGTATGGCGCCCGATAATCTCCAGCGGCCGCCGGTTCGGCGGGCTGACGTTCTCCTCCATCGTTTCGACGAAACCTTTGATCGCCGCCAGCGGCGTGCGCAGTTCATGGGCGACGTTGCGCACGAACTCGCGCTTCATCTGCACGGTCTTTTCGATGTCGGTGATGTCGTGAAAAGTCACCAGCACGCTGCTGGTACGCTCCAGCCGGGCCGCGCGACAGAGCCAGACCCGGCCGCCGACTTCCATCCGCCGCGGTTGCGCGCTCTCGACCGTGCCGGCCGTCCGCAGTGCCTCGGCCAGTTCCGGCTCCCGCACCGCTTCCCAGTGAAACCGGTTATCGACATCATCGCGGCCGCAGAGCCGGCGGAATGCCGCATTGGCCAGCGTGATGCGCCCGAGCCGGTCAACGACCAGAACTCCGTCATCCATCGCCGCGATGACGCTGTCCAGCATCTCGCGCTGCGCCTCCAGCCGATGCACCATCTCACCGGTGCGGAACGCCGAGTCGTTGAACGCCCGGGCCAGCTCGCGCAGCAGCCGGTGTGACCCCGGTTCCAGTCGGACCGAAAAGTCGCCTTCGCCCACCCGCCGGAATGCCCGCACAAACTCAGCCAGCCGCCGGTCGGTAACCAGCAATTGCAGCAGCCCGGCAACGGCGCCCAGCGCCAGCCAGACCAGCAGTGGCGCCGGGCCCAGTTGCCTGAGCCCGGGCAGCAACAGCAGCGCAACCGCCCCCAGCAGCCAGAAACCGGCGAGCGCAAATACCAGCGGACGGTTCACTCGAGTTCGAGCTTGTAGCCGACACCGCGGACATTGCGCAGCAGCGCGCCGTGTCGGCCGAGTTTGCGCCGCAGATTGGTGATGTGAACATCGACGGTGCGGTCAATCACCGCCTTGTCGTGACCCCAGAGCCGGTTGAGAATCTCGTCGCGCGAATACACCCAGCCCGGATGTTCGGCAAGAATGTTCAGAATCCGGAACTCAGTGGTGGTCAGGTTGACCCGCTCGCCGTCCACCGTCACGGCGTAGCGGTTGGTATCGATTGACAGCCCGGGAGCGATCTCCCGCGGCGCGCCCGGCGCCGGTGCCTCGCGGCGCCGCAGCACCGCCTTCACCCGCGCCACCAGTTCCCGGGGCGAGAACGGTTTGGTAACGTAGTCGTCGGCGCCCAGTTCCAGCCCGAGCACCTTGTCGGTTTCTTCCGCCCGGGCGGTGAGCATCACCACCGGCACCGTCGCGGTCCGGGAGTCGGCGCGAAGCCGGCGGCAGAACTCCATCCCGTCGCCGTCCGGCAGCATCAGATCCAGTATCAGCACATCGGGCAGGTTTTCGTCCAGCCAGCGCTGGAAACGCTCCAGGTCAGCGAACTCAACGGTGCGAAACCCGGCGCGCTCAAAGGCGCCGGCAACGAGCTCAAGCAGGTCGGGCTCGTCGTCAACGATTGCCACCAGCCGGCTGTTCATCACTATCCGTGAAATGGTGCTTGATGACCTCGCCGGTAGTCATGTAGATGACGTCCTCGGCGAGATTGGTCGCCAGGTCGGCGATGCGCTCCAGGTTGAGCGAAACCATCATCAGCTTCAGCGCCCGGTCGATTGCCCGGGCATCCGATGTCATGTAGGTCACCAGTTCGCGCTTGATCTGGTCGTTGAGAGCATCGACGATACTGTCGCGGGCACAGACATCGCGGGCCAGCCGGGGGTCGGAACGGGTGAAGGCATCAAGGGCATCTTTCAGCATCGCCACCGATTGCTCGGCCATCCGCGGAATATCGACCAGCGGCTTGAGCTGAGGCAGACCGACGAGAAAATCTGCCGCCTCGGCAATGTTGACGGCATGGTCGCCGATGCGCTCAAGATCGTTGTTGATTTTGATGCAGGCAGCCAGTGTCCGCAGATTGCCTGCCTCGGGCTGGTGCAGCGCCAGCAGACTGATGATCGCGTCTTCGTTTTCGATTTCCAGCCGGTTGACCCGGGCTTCCTGTTCATCGATGATCCGGCGTGCCGCCGCCGCATCACGTTCCACCAGTGCCTTGACACTGCTGGCGACCATGTCCTCGACGATGCCCGCCATCTCCAGCAGTCGTTCCTTCACCTCGGCGATTCGGCCTTCAAGTACTGTCACATTAGACTCCTGTTCCGGTCGCGGTCAGATGATTATCATCCAGCCGGCGAAACAATGCAAGCGCCATCATCCGAACTTGCCGGTCAGGAAATCCTCGGTGCGTTTGTCACGCGGCCGGGTAAACACGGTCGAAGTCGGCCCGGTCTCGACGATTTCGCCCAGCATCAGAAACGCACAGCAGTCGGAAACCCGCGCTGCCTGCTGCATGTTATGAGTAACGATGACGATGGTGTAATCGCGTTTGAGTTGAATCACCAGCTCCTCCAGCCGGGCGGTCGAATGGGGGTCCAGTGCCGACGCCGGCTCGTCGAGCAGGATAATCTCGGGCCGGACGGCAATCGCCCGGGCCAGACACAACCGCTGCTGCTGGCCGCCGGAAAGGCTGAAAGCGCTGTCATGCAGTCGGTCCTTGACCTCGTCCCAGAGGTTGGCCGCCCGCAGCGCCTCCTCAACCCGGGCGCTGATCTCGCTGCGGTCACCCTGATGGTGAATCCGCAGCCCGAAAGCAACGTTCTCGAAGATTGACTTCGGAAACGGATTGGGCTTCTGAAAGACCATCCCGACCCGTTTGCGCAGCTCGATGACGTCGACATCGGTAAAAATGTTCTGACCGTCGATGATTATCCGGCCCTCGATGCGCACCCCGGCGACAAGGTCGTTCATCCGGTTAATCGTGCGCAGCAGCGTCGACTTGCCGCAGCCCGACGGCCCCATGATTGCGGTAACCGCATTGGCCGGAATGTCCAGACTGCAGGACTTCAGCACATGGTTGGTGCCGAACCACAGCGAGAGATTCTGGATTGAGATTCGAGTTTGTTCCGCCATCTTGCTCCTATACCTGCCAGCTGTTGGTGCGGGCGATTCGCAGTCGGATGGCAAAGGCCAGCGCATCGAACGCCAGCACCGCCACCAGCAGCACAATCGCAGTGCCGAATGCCAGCGGCCGCACCTGCATGATCTTGTCGTGCTGGGTTGACAGCGTGAAAAGATGGTAAGGCAGGGCCATGAACTTGCTGGAAAGCGAAGTCGGCAGCTGCCTGGTGTAGTAGGTGACGCCGGTGAAAAGTATCGGCGCCGTCTCGCCGATTGTCCGCGCCAGTGCCAGCAGCACCCCGGTCAGAATGCCGGGGAACGCATAGGGCAGGACGTTCTTGCGGATTGCCTCCCAGCGCGTCGCCCCGAGTGCCAGCGCGCCCTCGCGGAACGACGACGGGATGGCGGTGATTGCCTCCTCGGCGGTGGTGATGATCCAGGGCAGGTTCATCAGCCCCAGCGTCATTCCCGATGCCAGCACCGACATGCCGAACCGCAGCGCCGCAACGAACAGCGCCACCCCGAAAAGGCCGTAGACGATCGACGGAATCCCGGCCAGGCTGCGGATTGCGGTCCGCAGCAGCCGGGTGGCAAAGTTGGCCGGTGCGTATTCGGCCAGATAGATGCCGCCGCTTACCCCGACCGGTATCGAGAACACCAGTGAAATGAAAGTGACGAACGCAGTACCGACGATGCAGGGCAGGATGCCGCCGGCGGTCATGCCTTCCAGCGGCGGCTGGCTGAGAAAACGCCACGACAGCACCGACAACCCGTTGCCGAGCAGATAGACCACCATCAGCACGATAAAGCCGACAAACAGCACCAGCGGCAGTGCCAGCAGCGCAAACAGCGCGTTCGAGGCATAGCGCGCCCGCCGCAGCTCCTGTCGGTCGGAAATTGCCGGCCGCGGCTTTTCCCTTGTCACGCTCACAGCATGAAGCTCCGTTTCTCGCGCCGGATCATCGCCTCGGCCAGCAGATTGGTACTCAGGGTAATGATAAACAGCACCAGCCCGAGCGCGAAAAGCACATAGTAGTGAGTGGTGAAGAACGGCGTCTCCCCCAGCTCGATCGCGATGGTGGTCGTTATCGTCCGGGTGGCATCAAACAGCGATTTCGGCATGTGCGGAGCATTGCCCGCCACCATCAGCACTGCCATGGTCTCGCCCACTGCCCGACCGAAGCCGAGCATACAGCCGGCGAGAATCCCGGACTTGGCTGCCGGCAGTACCACCCGGGTTGCAGTCGTCCACGGGGTCGCACCCAGCGCCGCCGCCGCCTCCCGGTAGGAATGCGGCACAACCCGCAGGGCGTCGTCCGACACCGAGATGATTGTCGGCAGTGCCATCAGCGCCAGCAGCAACCCGGCATTCAGCACCCCCAGCCCGGACGGCACATTGAACAGCCGGGCAATGAACGGCGCCACCACCACCAGGCCAAAGAACCCCAGCACCACCGACGGGAAACCGGCAAACAGCTCAACGACTGTCTTCACCGCCACCCGCCGCCAGCCGCGCAGCCGCTCGGAAATGAATACGGCCGCAGCAATCCCCAGCGGCACCGCGATCAGCAGCGCCAGCAGTGTCGTCACCAGGCTGCCCACCAGCATCGGCAACAGTCCGTAGCTGGGCTCGCCATAAGCGTCCGGATTCCAGACCGTACCGAAGAGAAACTTCAGCAGGCTGGTTTCCCGGAATGCCCGCAACCCGTAGACCGCCAGAAACGCCAGAATCCCCAGCAGCGTCAGCGACCCGACCAGGGCATTGAGAAAGAAAACCGCCCGGGCGGTCCGGTCAGCCAGATAGCGTGTCTTCATCACGGTACCGGTGGCGGGAGGCCGGCCGGCCTCCCGCCACCGGACAACCTCACTTCAACTTGGCGTTGTTCTTTTCGACCCAGTCCTGGGTGACCGGCAGGAAGCCTTCTTCCTCGACAATCCGCTGGCCGGCCGGGCTGAGCTCGAACTCGATGAACGCCCGCACATCACCCTTGGGTTTGCCGTTGGTGTACTGGAACAGCGGCCGGGTCAACGGATAGCGTCCCGACTTCACCAGTTCCTCGTCCAGCGGCGAGACGTAGGTCGTCCCGTCCCGCGACAGCTTCACCGGCTTGATGCCGGTTGCATCATTGAGGTAACCAAGACCGACATAGCCGATACCGCCGAGGTCAGCCTTGACCCCTTCGATAATCTGGGCATTGCCGTTCATCTGGCGCATCGCCGACGAATACTCGCCCCGCAAGACTTCGTCACGGAAGAACATGAACGTACCCGAAGACGGCTGGCGGCCGTAGAGTGTTATCTTCCGGTCCGGCCCGCCGACTTCCTTCCAGTTCTTGATCGTGCCGCGGTAGATTTTGCCCAGCTGGTCGATTGTCAGCCGCTCGACCGTGTTTGACTGATTGACAATCACCGACAGCCCGTCAATGGCAATGGCAATCTCGACCGGATTGACGCCATTGGCCCGGGCCGTACCGATTTCCTTCGACCGGATCGGCCGCGAGGCGTTGGCAATGTCGGCCTCACGGTTGGTGATGGCGTTGATACCGACCCCGGAACCACCGCCGGTGATGGATACGGTCACATCCCCCCGGGTGGCCGAGAACGCCTCGGCCAGCCGCTGGGTCAGATTGAGCATCGTGTCCGAGCCCTTGACCAGTATCTCGCCGGCCAGGGCAGCACCGACCAGTGCGGCCAGCGCAAGAATTGTACCGAATCGCTTCATCTTGGTCTCCTTTATTTAATTCTGCGGCGGCGGAACGTCCGCAACCCACTCAAACCGGAACTGGGCCATGAAAGTATCCTTTGGGTCCACGCCTTCCTGGCGTGAGTTTTCCCTTATCCAGGCCAGCTGGAGCACGGCACCGGGCTTGCCGCCGCTGCGGCGGTAGAAATGCCAGTTTGCTCCCGCGCCGATGCGCGAAAAACTCACCCCGAGATTGACCGGCATCGAATCACCCGACTGCTCCTTGCGCTCCCAGGTCGAGAACCGGCCCCAGGCCTCGAGCCTGCGCCCCAGCAGTGTCACGACCGGCATCACGTCGAACCCGCCCATCGCATAGTCCTTGGTCTTGGTCTCAAGCGTCGAATCAATCAGCACATTGGCGGTGTCGTAAACAAGCTTGTACTGACTGTAGGAACGGGTGTAGCTGTAGCCGATATAGCTGCCCAGCACGTAAACCGGACCGACCGCCAGCCGCACCATCGGGCTGAACGCCAGCCGCTTGGTATTGGCCGTATCCGGCATCAGCCGCAGCTTGTTGTCGCTTGAACGCTTGCCGCCGGCAACATCGTTCTTGTAATGCGAGATGTCCCGGTCGTGAGTGAAGACCGAGCCGCCGAACTGCAAGCCGGCAAACGGATTGAGTCGCAGGTTGGCCAGCAGCTCGGGCGAGGTGCTCACGTACTTGCCAGCCATCTTGTAGCCTTCGCCGTTGTAGACACCGAGTTGCAGTTCACCCAGACCGCTGGGCAGAAAACCATTGAGCGTGATACCGTAGTCGGCACTGGAACATACGCCGCGGTCGTCCGCCAGGTCCTTGTCCGGGTTCAGATAGTCCCAGGAGTACATCAGTCCGAAGTAGTGCTTCTGCAGACCCGCGGTCAGCAGAAAATCCGGCAGGAAGGGAATCGCGAAATCCATGTATCCTTCCTTGAGCCGGACCGTTGACCCTTCCGGATACTTGTCGGACGAAAACATGTCAACCGTGAACTTGGAATACAGTGCCGGAGTCCAGCGGTGTGCCAGACGGATGTAGCCGCGCTCGAGAGCGAAGCGGCTCACCGTCGGGTCGGTAATGCTGAAGTTGCTGGACTGATTCGTGTAGCGGAACCAGCCGTTCATCTCCAGTTGCGTGTGGCCCGGGTCCTGGGCCAGTGCGCCGGCTGCCAGCAGCGCCAGCAGCGCAATGACGACGGTCTTCTTCACACATGCCTCCTTTTGCGGTCGGGTTTGGCCTGATGTTAAGACCGTCGGTTATCGGGCAATAAGCTGGCCGTTAGCATTTCTTAACCACTAACCGCCTGTTATTGCGAAACTTCGCAAATCCTGCCCCTGTTCGGCCGGTCACTGGCGGTTGACACCTCTCCGGTATGTCAATATCATTGCCCGTGCCGCGCGCGCTGGTCTGCATCCCCACCTACAACGAGGCCGAAAACATCGGCCGCATCATTCCGCTCGTACTCGCTCAGTCACCCGAGCTGGACGTTCTGGTGATTGACGACGGCTCGCCGGACGGCACCGCCGACATCGTCGCCGAACTGGCCCGCAACAATCCGCGGGTTCATCTCTTGCGTCGCTCCGGCAAACAGGGACTGGGCACGGCCTATGTCGCTGCCTTCAAGTGGGGCCTGGCGCGGGACTACGACCGCTTCTTTGAGATGGATGCCGACTTCTCCCACCCGGCCGACCGGCTGCCGGTGATGCTGGAGCTGCTCAAAGACCACGACCTGGTCATCGGCTCGCGCTATTGCGACGGCATCTCGATCGTTCGCTGGCCGATGAAGCGGCTGCTGCTCTCCTACGGCGCATCGATTTATGCCCGCATCGGCACCGGCATCCCGGTGCGGGACCTCACCGCCGGCTTCAAGGGCTACACCCGCCGGGCGCTGGAATCGATCGACCTCGACCGGCTCCGCGTTGACGGCTACGGCTTTCAGATTGAGATTGTCTTCGCGATTGTGCGCCGGGGGCTGAAGTTCATCGAAACTCCAATCGTCTTCACCGAACGCTCGGCCGGCGTCTCAAAGATGTCGCGCCGGATCATCTGGCAGGCGTTCTGGCTGGTCATCAAACTGCGACTGCGCCGCTGGTTCGGCCGGGACTGACACCGCGGCCGCACTCGCACCTGACCATCAGCTCACTGATAACCCGATGCCACCCCGAAGACAGTCGCCGGCGCCAGCCGGCAATGTCCGTCTCGACTCTTTGAACTTTCACCCGTCCCGGCTCTCACCCTGCCTGCCGGCAGCACCTGGCCCCACACCGGCCAGCACCCCCATGGGAACGGTGGGGTAACCAACCCCTTTTCCTGCTCCAGCTCAGAAAAGCAACTGCTTGAAAATCATCGAGCTGGCCGCCGCTGCCCGACTTTTCTGCCATCGTCATTGTCGCCGAAAGACGCTGGCGCGGCTCTAATGATGGGGAGTGCCGGTCAGGCAGTCCCTGTCGGCGTCAACACTGAAAGAAACCGCTCGCTCAGAACTGTACTGCGGCGGGGCTTCATCCCGCCGCAGCTGACTGCAGCTCTATGCCGAGGGGGGAGGTGCACTGCGACGGCTTTCTGGCCCGCCGCAGCAAATCCCGGCCTTACGATTGAGCTGAGGGGGGGAGGTGCACTGCGGCGGCTTTCTGGCCCGCCGCAGCAAATCCCCACCTTATGATTATGCCGAGGGGGGGATTTGAACCCCCATGGAGGTGAGTCCACTAACTCCTGAGGCTAGCGCGTCTGCCATTTCCGCCACCTCGGCAAAGATTGTCGGACACGCTAAGAATAGCCGACGACTTTTATCAGTCAAGGACAAGCAGCGCGGCGGACAGAAAAACCTGCCCGCCGCGCGAAAAACCCGGTCTAGAAGCTGTCCGCTACATCGTTAATCCGCACTTCATCACAAACGATGTACTCGGGCACGCTGACCGCGTCGGGCGAGCGCCGGTCATAGGTCGCCGAGACATTCACCGGCACCGACTTCGAGCTGACCGCAACGACATGGTTGAAAACCGACGGTATCTCATCGGTCACCCGGGTGGAAAAAAGCGGCGCGGTCAGGCGGCCGCCCTCGACCCGCAGCGCGTTGAACCGTGACGAACCGGTAAAAAGCCCCCGGGTCGGGTCAGGCAGATGAATGTAGTGCAGATGGGGAATGAACAGCGCATCACCGGCAAGTTTGAGCCCGGCTTCGATACCGGCCGGTCCGTTGCCGGGCAAAAGCGCCAGGTCGTTCGGGCCGTCGTGACCGGTCGGCTTCCGGCCGTATTTAGCCGCGGTGTTGCTGTCATACATCACCGAACGGAAAACTCCGTTTTCGACCATGGTGAAACGCCGCCGCCGCATGCCGTTGAAGTCAAACGGCATTCCGAAGCAGTCCGGATTCTCCGGGTCATCCACCAGCGTGATTGATTCGGCAAACAGCCGCTCCCCCGGCTTCAGTCCGGCGGTATAAGCACGCTTCTCTTCCCACATCCGGCCGATGAACCCGCCCCAGACCGCCAGCGCCACCAGTTCCGCCACCGCCTGTCCGGCAAAAACCACCCGCTGCCGGCCGGTCGGCGTCTTGTAGCCGGCATTCCGCTCATACAGCGGCAGCAGCGCGGCAAACTCGGCGATGATATCGGCGGCCGAAAAACCGCCCGCGGCCTTCTGGGTACGCTCGACCGACAGCTCCCATTTCCGGTTCTGCTCTTTCAGCACAATCACCAGCCGGCCGTCGGTGAGCCGGCGGTAGGCCTCGTTGTCGTTGGCGGTACTGACAAGGTAAATCTCGGTCGAACCGGTTGACCACGAACCGGAGAAGTCATAATGGCCGCGCGGCCCCAGTTCCCGGATTACCTCGGCGCAGAGTGCGGTCTTGGCTTCGGGCGAGAGTGCCTCCAGCGCCGGGTCAAACCCCCGGCTGTCATCAACCGGCTCCTGCACCGTGCAGAAAATCGGATCGTAATCCTTCGGCAGTGCTGCCGCTGCCGCCGCCCGGGCCCGTTCGATCGCGTCGTCCAGTATCGCCCGCGACGCCAGGTCCGCGGTCAGCGAATAGGAACCGGTCCGCCGGCCGTCGGTCACGGCGACATCGAGCCGGGTCAGCTGCTCGGCGGTCGCAAGCGCCACGGCAGAATTTCCCAGCCGGATCAGTGAAGACCGTTCGCGGTGAAACAGAAACTCAACCTGCATCCCGGCTTTGCGGCAGCGGTCGCGCGCATCGCACAGCATTTCACGGATGCGATTTTCCAGCATGACTTACTCCTTCTCCCCGGTCTCGACGCCGGCGAAACGCATCACCGGGATGCCGTGACCAAGTTCCATAATCTGGTTCGGCTCGCCCTTGCCGCAATTGGGCACCTGCTGCAGCCGCCAGGTCGGCGCCGAACCGACCCGGTCGAGCGAATTCCAGAACTCCAGCGTGTGGCCGTGATAGGTCGCATTCTTCCAGACCCCCAGCCGGCGGCCGTCCTTCACCTGCCAGGCAATCTCGCAGCCGAAGTGGAAATGCTCGCGGTTGGAGCCAATCGACCACGACACCGGCACATCGACGATACAGCCGTCCTCGGTGGCGGCGATAATGTCTTCAAGCGTTCCGCCGTCGCCCGGGTCGATGTTGATGTTGGTCATCCGGTCAATCGGTGTCCGGTAGAATGCGCAGGCCCGCGCCGCGGCCCCGGACCGGCTCACCACTGTCCGACCGGCCTTGGCATTGGCTTCGGCCAGGTCGGCGCGTGACGACAGCACGTTGACCAGTATCCCCTCTTTGATCAGATAGTATTCGTACTGCGGCGTACCCTCGTCGTCATAACCGAAGGTGCCGGGCGAATTGGGTGTCACTCCGGCCCGGCAGTTGAGCAGCTTCGAACCGTAGCGCAGACTGCCAATCATCTCCGGCCGGACATGCGAACCGCCGGCAAACGACAGCTCGTAGCCGAGGATGCGGTCAAGCTCGAGCGCGTGGCCGATGGTTTCGTGCACCTGCAAAAACCCCTGGCCGGGCAGAATGATCAGTTGCCGGCGCCCGGGCGGCATCGGCGGCGCCGCGACAATCTGACCGAGTTCGGACTTGATCCGCTCGGCGTGGCCGCCGAAGCAGTTGTCATCGGCCAACCACTCCCAGCCACGGGTACCGCCACCGTCGCCGGCCAGCTCCCAGCTGCGCCGCTGCATCCGGCCATCGGCATCCGGCGCCATTACCATCATCTGAGCGAAAATGTTGAGCACCGCCCGGTCAATTTCCGTTCCTTCACTGTTCCAGTAGTGAATCCGTCGGCGCTGAAACCGGGCCATCACCATCCGGTGCGCCACCGCCGGGTCGGCCAGTGCCGCATCGATGCCCTTCAGCAGTCCGAGCTTGTCGGCGAGCGGTAGTTCAAACGGGTCACGCTCAACCGGCGGCCGGTAACTGCCCTTGACCGGACTGGCCGTACCCATGGTCTTGGGAAAACCAGGCAGCCGGGCGGCGGCACGGGCATTGGCCAGCGCCCGGTCAAACACCGAAGCTATCGCCCCCAGTTCCGCCGAAGCGGCAAAACCCCACGCCCCGTCACAGAGCACGCGCACGCCGATGCCGCGCTCCAGCGCCCCGTGGTTGGCTTCGAGGTTGCCATCGCGCAAAACCAGCGTTTCACTCCGGTCCTCATCGTAGAAGCGGGCATCGGCAAAGCTGCACCCTGCCGCACCCATTCGGTCCAGTTCAGACCTGACTGCCGCAGCGATCGATTCTCGGTTCACAATGACTCCTAATGATTATCTGCCAGTGCAGTAGTGATTATGCCCGATACCGTCGTTCTGGCAAGTGGGGCGGCCGGCTTGACAGGTCGGCGCGGCGCCGATTAAGATAGCCCTGAGCACAGCTTGACCCATCCCCTGCGCGTCACCAGAACTCCTAGCCGGAACCGGCGTCTGCCTTGGGCATTCCGGTCGGAACTATTGCTGGTACCGCTGCTGTTCGTGCTGCCGTTCATTACCGGCTGCGCCTACTTCAACACCTTCTACAATGCCCAGAAAAGCTTCAACGAAGGCCTGCGCCTGAAGGAACAGAATCAGCAGGTGCAGGCCAAGGCCAAGTTTGACAAAGCGATTGAAAAGTCGGCCCGGGTTGTCCAGCGCTGGCCCAATTCCCGCTGGGTGGACGATGCCCTCTTTCTCATCGGTCGCAGTTACTTTGAAACCGGCCAGTACGGCCGGGCCATCCGGCAGTTTGACGGGCTGCTGCTTGCCTTTCCGAAATCGCGCTACACCGGCCCGGCTTCGCTCTGGCGCGCCCGGGCAATGCTGGGCGAGAAACGTTTTGCCGAGGCGATGCTGGCGCTGGCAACGGTCCGGCGCGACTGGCCGCGTGAAGCCGATGCCGCCGCCTACACTGCCGCACTTGCCCTGATTGAACACGGTGACACCGAGCGGGGCCTCGATTCGCTTTCGGTACTGCTCAACCGCTCCCGCCGCTCACGCTGGCGCACCGAAGCACTGAAACTGCTGGCCGACGCCCGTTTTGACGCCGGCAGCTACGCCGAAGCCGAGCGCAACTACCGTGAATACCTGCGGGCCGCACCCGACCCCCGGCGCCGCGCCGAAGTCCAGCTCCGGCTGGCCGCCGCGCTCCTTGAACAGGGCAAGGCGGCGCCGGCCGCACGGGCGGCCCGGGAAGTCGTCGGTCGCTATCCTCAACTCGACGACCAGGCCAACCTGCTGCTCGGCCGCGCGCTGGCGGCACTGGGGCGCACCGACGAAGCGGTAACGACCTGGCGCAGTGTCCGCGGCCAGAACGACTATGGCGCCGAGGCGATGTTCCGCATCGGCCGCCACTTTGAGGCCAGCGGCGACCTCGCCACTGCCCGGGCCTGCTACGACACCGCCCGCCTGCGCCGCCCGGAATCGGTCTGGGGCATCAACGCCGCCCGACGCGGCCTGCTGGTCGAAGCGCTCGATGCCCGCAACAACAATACCCGGCCGGCCGATGAAGCACTGTTTCTGCTCGCCGAAGCCTACAATGCGGCACTCGGTGAATACCAGCAGGCACTCGAACTGTACGGTCAGGTCAGCGATTCCTTCCCCGACAGTCCCTTCGCACCCCAGGCGATGCTGGCACAGGCCTGGATACTCCGAACGCCATTGCGCGACAGCGCTGCCGCCGAACCGCTGCTGCACCGGTTGATTGCCCGATATCCGGACAGCGAGCACGCCGATGAAGCCCGGCGCTGGCTGGGGCTGCCGGTACCGCAGCGTCGAACTGCGTCAACTGCTCTGCCGGAAAAGGCCGACTCGACCCCGCCCGCCCGCTCTCAGCCGGCAACGCCGCCGCTTCCGGACCAACCCGAACCCAAACCGGAGCAGCCGGAGCAACTGCAACAGCTGGCTGGCGAATCCACCCCGGCGCCGGAACCCGCCAGGCCGCTGCCAGCCTCCGACACAACCCCGACAACTGCAAGTCAGCTCCTGCCGCTCTACTTCGACACCGACAGTGCCTCGCTCCGTTCCGACCAGCTGGAAAAACTGCGCCGCAACGCCCGGCTGATTCAGGACAGCATCACTGCCCGGATCAGACTCGTCGGCCACTGTGACCCGCGGGGCTCCGAATCATACAATCAGGCTCTCGGCCAGCGCCGCGCCGAGACTGTCCGCGCACTGCTGATCGCCGAGGGGATCAATCCGGACCGGCTCGAGGCTGCCAGTGAAGGTGAGAGTCGACCGGTAACTCTTGACCCCCGGCAGTACGCGCTTAACCGGAGGGTGGAATTCGAACTTCGCTAGGGCCACACCAGTGTCCCGTGCTGGCGCGCCGAAACCTGGCCCCGGATATCATTTCTCTCTGGCTCAAACAACCGCTCCCGGCCCGAAAAATCCACCCCGGCCAGTTCTTCAACGTCCGGGTCAGTCCCGGCCTCGATCCGCTGCTGCGCCGACCGCTTTCGGTCGCTGATTGCGCCGGCGGCCGACTGCGGCTGGTGTTTCGAATCGCCGGCCGTGGCACCGAACTGCTGTCCCGGGTCCGTACTGGCGACAGACTCGACCTCCTCGGCCCACTCGGCCGGCCGGCGCCGATTCCAACCGGCCGCGACGTCATCATCTGCGGCGGCGGCATCGGCATCCCGCCACTGCTGTTTCTCGCCCGCCATGCCCATCGGCAGAACCACCTGCAGGCATTTCTGGGTGCCCGCACGGCTGCCGGAATAGTGCTTGCGGCCGAGTTTCGCCGACTGGGCGTCCGACCACACATCGCCACCGATGACGGCAGCCGCGGCCGGCAGGGCCCGGTCACCGACCTCGCGATTCCGGCCGCCCGCGCTGCCCGCGATCCGGTTGTCTACGCTTGTGGCCCGAAACCGATGCTGGCCGAGCTGGTACGGCGTCTTGACCCGATTCCGGTCTGGGGATTTGTCGAGGAAAGAATGGGCTGCGGCACCGGCATCTGCTACTGCTGTGCCCTGCCCCGGCGTGACGGTGGCTGGGCCCGGTTCTGCCGTGACGGCCCGGTACTGCTGCTGAACGAGGTGGTGTTGTGAACCTGACCGTCCGGCTCGGGCCGCTGGAATTTGCCAATCCGGTGCTGACGGCATCCGGGACTTTCGGTTTCGGCAACGACTTTCCGACGGTGACGGCCCGGCTCGGCGGCATCGTCACCAAAGGTGTTTCACTGCTGCCCCGACCCGGCAACCCGCCGCCGCGGATTTTTGAATTTCCCGGTGGCATCCTGAACTCGGTCGGGCTGGAGAATCCCGGTCTGGAATCATTCATAACCGACATCCTGCCCGGTCTCAGCCGCCGCCGCACCCGGCTGATTGTCAACGTCGCCGGCTTCGGCCTCGAGGAATATGCCGCCATCGTCGAACGATTGACTGCCACGCCGGTGGACGGCTTCGAACTGAACGTCTCCTGTCCCAATGTCAAATCCGGCGGCACCCAGTTCGGCCAGTCGGCCACTGCGGTCGAGCGCATCACCCGTGCCTGCCGAGAGAAAACGGCCAAGTTTCTCGCGGTCAAACTGACCGCCAACTTTGTTGACCCGGTCGAAACGGCCGCGGCGGCGGCCGAGGGCGGCGCTGACGCAGTAACGCTCATCAATACCCTTTTCGGTCTAGCACTGGATGCCGCGGGTCGGCCTTTTCTGGGCGGCCGCAGCGGCGGCATCTCCGGCCCGGCAATCAAACCATTTGCTCTCTTCTGCGTCGACCGGGTCGCCCGGGCAGTGAAAATACCGATCATCGGCTCGGGTGGAATCATGACGGTTGCCGATGCCATTGACTTCCTGTCCGCCGGCGCAACGCTGGTCCAGGTCGGCACCGCCAGTCTGGCCAATCCGGCGGCTGCGGCCGAAATCGCCGACGGACTTGCCGGCTGGTGTCGGCAACACGGCATCAGAACCATCGGAGAACTGATTGGACGAACTCAACGGAGTGACCAATGACCAGAATTGTTCTCGCCCTCAATGTTGACACCGCCGAACAGGCACTCGGCTGGCTGAACCGACTCGGCAGTGCAGTCGATGTTTACAAAATCGGCATTGACCTGTTTACCCGTTCCGGCCCGGCGCTGGTGCAGCAGTTTACCAGCCGGAAGGCAGCGGTATTTCTCGACCTGAAGTTCTCGGACATTCCCTCGGTCGTGGCCAGGGCGGTGAGTGCCGCAGCCGAACTCGGCGTGAACATGCTGACCGTGCACACGATGGGCGGGCCGAAAATGCTGGAGGCCGCAGCACAGGCCGCCGAAAAATCGCCGACCCGGCCGCTGGTCCTCGGCGTAACCGTCCTCACCAGTCTTGACGTGGCGGCACTGGAGCAGGTTACCGGCCGGCGCCAGCCGGTAACGGAGCGGGTGGCGGCGCTTGCCCGGATGGCGCGGGACGCGGGCTGCGGTGGCGTCGTATCGTCGCCCAATGAGATTGCCGTGATTCGCTCCGTCTGCGGCAGCACGCTGAAAATTGTCACTCCGGGCATCAGAATGAGCACGGACGCGCCTGACGACCAGGCCCGCACCATGACCCCGGCCGAGGCGGCGCGGGCCGGTGCCGACTACATCGTGGTCGGCCGGCCGGTGTATGCTGCGGCTGACCCCCTGGCCGCACTGGAGCGAATCCGCCAGGAACTCAAACCGGGAGGAGCGCAGTGAACGCTGAGCTTGCCGCCCTGCTGAAACAATACGGGGTGCTGCGCGAGGGCCATTTCCTTCTGACCTCAGGCCGGCACTCGGACCGCTACTTCGAGAAGTTCCGTATTCTGGAACAACCGCCGGTATGTGAAGCTTTCGCCCGGACGGTCGCCGACCGGTTTCGCGCCAGTGCTCCGAGCGCGGTCTGCGGCCCGACCACCGGCGGCGTCATCATCGCCTACGAGGTCGCGCGTCAGCTCGGCACCCGCTGCATCATCGCCGAAAAAGCCGACACCGGCCGCCGCATCGGCCGCGGGTTCAGACTCGGACCGGACGACCGGGTGCTGGTCGTGGACGACGTGATGACCACCGGCGGTTCGATTAGGGAAACCATTGCCGCAGTACAGGCCACCGGAGCCGGCATCATCGGCGTCGGTGTCTTCATCGATCGCAGCCCGGGCGTTGACTTCGGCCTGACGCTGTTCAGCGCCTACCGGCAACAGGTTACCACCTACGCGGCCGAGGACTGTCCGCTCTGCCGCGCCGGCCTGCCGCTGGAGGAACCCGGCCGCAGCGGCAAGCGTGCCGGCTAACGGCGTTTCTTTTTCTTCTCTGCCTCGTACTCGGCCCGGCGCTGTTTGAGTTCGGCCTCCAGTTCCCGCAGCTCGGCTGCCAGTTTTACGACTTCGTCGTCAGTCGTCAGAGCATCCTCACCGCTTTCGATCAGCCGGTAAACTCGCGCGCCCAGCCGGGCCATCACCTTCTCGATATCCCGGCTCAGCCGCATCATCTCCATTTTCAGCCGGCCGCGCCGGGTCAGGTCTTCAGCCTCGCGGATTGCCGAATCGGCCGTACCGGTCAGCCAGCCGGCAACCTCATCCCACAACGACTTCTGTTTGTCACCTGCCACTTATTCCTCCTGGTTGACAATCTCATTCGGCTCGTCAATCAACGGCAGTCCAGGCGAGCCGCTTCCGGTTTTGCCGCTCATTTCGATCGCCGCGTCTGACCCGGGCCGATGTCGTCCTTGCCTCTCATCACGACCGCTTGCATGCCCGGCCCAGCCGGCTGTTGCCGACTGCTCAGCGCAGGATAACAAACCGGCGGCGCGCGACCCCGTCATCAAGCCAGTAAACGCCGGCTCTCAGTCCGGCCGTCGCAACGCGCCCGCCCCGGCCTGCGACCGCGACGCGGCCATCCGGCCCGAGCAGCCTTGCCCGGCCGGCAACTGTCAGCGACACACCGGCGCGCGCGATACCGTGCCCGGCCAGACGGATGTGCGGCCCGCTTCTGGCAGCCTCGGCGATACCCGCGAGCGCGCCCCGCCAGACGCAAACCGGGTTATTCGACACTGCCCCGACCGAATCGGAGTTGAATCCGGCAATGAGGTCCTGGACGTAGAACACCGCCAGCGAATCGTCCGTGCAGTCACGCGCCAGAACCGGGAACCGCTTTGAGGTGCCGTCAGGCGACGTCAGCCGAACCGGCTCTGACCAGGCAGCTCCGTCGTCCGACCATGCGCACCAGACCTCGGCTCGCAACAGTCCGGTGCTCGGCTCAACGTCGAGTGAGTCGAACTCTTCCCAAGTGATCCAGAATCGCCCGGTCACCGGATTCTGCCCAAGCGAAGGCCGGCCGCAGAATGTCGCGTTCGACCCCAAAGACCCTGCCGGCGTCCGTGCGCCGGCCCGGCGCACCCGGTGCCAGCTTGCCCCGGCCGATTTGAACACCCATATCTCGGCCGGGTTGCTGCGTGCGGTCTCGGCCACCACTGGCACCAGCACGGTCGCCAGCAGCCAGTCGTCATTGCGGTCAAACAGTACATTCGCGCCCTGGCCGCAGGCGGTGACCGTATCGCCGCCGTATACGCTCGGCGGCACGAGTTCGGTGGGTATGGCCCAGCTCGCGCCCGCGTCGGTCGACATTCGCACGAACAGGGCCGCTTCACTACCCGAACCACGGAGCCAAGATGCGACCACGGCGTCGGATTGGTGCGACGCGCACAGATTGTGGCCGTACGCGCCTGACTGCTGCCAGCCTTGCGGTCCGTCCCAGTTACACCAGCTGGTCGAGCGTGAGTAGAACAGATTGTCCGAAGTGGCAAACTGAATGTGCAGCAGGTGGATGATGCCGCCCGGCGAGACCGCCACTACGGGCAGGAAGTGATTCACCAAGTTCGGCTCGCCAACGCACCAGTCGAAGATTCCACCCCCTGGAGCGACGTCCCGCGCCACGACCGGGCACCACTGCGGTGGCATCCCGCCCAAGCTGTAGTGTGCCGCAATCAACGCTGCACCATCGGTCGGGTCAATTTCCATCGTTCCGTACCCGGTGCGCCGGTTCTGGGAGTTAAGGCCCGACAGCATGTAATCATTCGGATCCATCCAGTTCCACTCGCCGGTCGCGCGGTCCAGATAGTTGTACTTCATCGTCCGGTCAGGCCAGTTCGATCCGCGCGCCAGCGCGCTGTAAAGCCAGGTCACATGGATGCCGTTATGCGGGTCATTGATTATCCACTGCAGGGCCGGTCCGGTGTTCTGGTTGTCAAACGTCGTGCCACCGACGGTGTCGACCACACCGGTTTGCGCGGCGGCAGCGGCACAGAGCATTGCACTCAGAATCACGATGCGTGTCATAGAGCCTCCATTGTCAGCGATCTAGGGCACCAGCACGACCCGGCGAATCTCCTCGCCGGCCTTGAGCCAATAGACTCCGGGTTTGAGTTCTGCGGGCGACCGGATCACGCGTCCATCGGCAGCGAACAGGCGGTCGGCAAGTCCCGGCCGCAAATCTCCTGCCCGACAGACCGTTGGCACAGACAGACGGCCACGCCCGGCCGACGTTGCTTCGGCGAGACCGGAAGCGTTCGCGGTGTAGCTGTACGACCGCCGCCCTGAAAGCGTGTGGTTTACCGGCACGAGATATACCGACTGCCAGTCCGTGCCAAACCCCGGCACGCTGATGTCGGCCCGGCCCGCCGAGTCGAGCGTAATCGTGTCCAGAAACAGCCGCCGTCTCACCGTGTCCAGCCCGACAACAAACAACCGGAAATCGGCGTTGTCGGCGGCATCAAAAGTCGCGGCAAGCCCGGTCCCACCCTGAAAGAGAATGTACTCGCCGGCCCAGCGGTTCAGGTCGCCGCTGCGTGCTACCGGGAAGGTGAAATGGTAACCGGCAACCCCGAACCGCGGCACGCGCTCACCGTAGTAGCCGTACCGGCCGCCGGCGAAAGATGTGTCGTTGATGCGGTTGGCCAGCACCCAGCTATCGAAGACATCGGTAAACCGCTCGTCCCGCCCGGTTGCAGCGAAGGCCGAGTCAATACCCTCGATGCTGACAAACGGCGAGGCAATGACATTGTGAATCAGGTCCAGACCAACCCGGCCGCCATACTGCTCGTAAAGGTAGAGGAAAAACAGGTAGGTCTTGATGTAATCGGCCCAAGCCCCAGTCCAGCTCGTCAGGTCATTGTCCGGGTTGGACGGGAAGGAAGACACCGGGTCGGGCGTGCCGTACAGCCACATCGCCAGCTCACAGTTGCCCTCGACCACCCAGAGCGACTCGGCCGGGTCATAGTTCCAGTGAATCATGTGGCCGAACTCGTGCGCGACAATGGCGATGCGGTAATCGCCGGCCGGATTGTTGGGCCAGCAGTCAAGGTACACGCACTCGACCTCGTTGGAATGGTAGCCCCACAGCCGCATCGCGGTCGTATCGTAGTACTGGTCGAAGTACTGCCAGAACCCGTCGAAAGAGTAGCCGTGGAAAGAGCCGACGTCGTAGTAGAGCAGGTAGATGGCCGAGTCGTTGTCGATGGCGTCGGGCGGCATCCCCAGCACCGAAGTGTTGTGCCCCCACACGCCCTTCGTGCTGTCGCGCGGGCTGGAGAAATCGAACCGTTCGACGATGCGCGCGACGTCGGCTGAATCAACCTGGCCGGCGTTCCATGCCGAGTCCTCGACCATCACGTAGCAGTGCGGGCCGACCGCGCGACAGGTCAGACTGGCCTGAAACTGAACCGGCGGCATCACGCTCATGTTCTGCAGCCACATCACGCGCGAATCGCCCACGCGCAGTCGTTCGCCGGCCGGACGGGGCTTCGGCGCCGGCGGCAACCCGCCGGCCTTCAGGCTCTCGAACAGCGGCGTCGCGCAGCGCATCGGCACAGTCGGCGTCTGCGTAAGAATCGTCAGCAGGACAAGCAGCAAATTACCTCCTGTCGGTTGGACGAGAAATGCTATTGCCCAAACTGGCAACGTCAATCAGCCAGAAACTAGCGGTTTCACCGATCTTCTCAGCCGACTAACCGCCGGTCTGCCGGCCGAACTTCGCCGCCGGCAGCCGGACAAAACGTTGACTGGACTTGCCCGTGGCACACACCGGCGTATGATACGCTCGATAACAGCCAGACCGCACAAGGAGTTGGAAATGAAAGTAACGATTGTCAATCGCCAGCGGTGGGCCGGCCCGGTACTCACTGCACTTCTGTTTGAGGATGAGAAAACGCCGCTGGGCATCGCTGCGTCCGAGGCTGCGCCACTGCTTGCCGCCGCGAGGGCGGAAAACTTCAAGGGCCAGTTCAAACGCACCGCGCTGGTCAACGCCGGCGGATACCGGCTGCTGCTCTGTGGCCTCGGCCGGCGGGCGGAATTCGAGCCGCTGCGCGCCCGCGCCGCACTGGCCAACGCTGCCCGGCGCACTGCCGAACTCGGCCTTGAGAAAGTCAGTCTGCTGTTACCCGTGTCCGGCGAAACTCCCAACGAGCCGGACCGCTGGGCTGCATGGGGAATCGAAGGATTCGCGTTGTCAACCTACCGCTTCGATGCCTGGCGCACGCCGAAACCCGATGAACCCTGTCCGCCGCAGACGCTTGAACTCGTGCTGCCTGACCCCAAAGCCCGCAACACTGCTCTCACCCGGGCAGTGGAACTGGCCACGACGCGCTGTGCCGCCGTGGCTTTTGCCCGCGACCTCGTCAATGAACCCCCCAGCCCGAAAGTACCGCCCAGACTGGCCCGTCGCTGCAGCGAACTGGCCCAGCCGAACCGTATCAGTGTCCGGATTTTCACGCCTGCCGAACTGAAAAAACTCGGCATGGGCGGCATCCTCGGTGTCGGCCGGGGTTCGCACGAACCCCCCTGTCTGGTCCATCTCGCCTATCGGCCCAAGACGAAACCCAAAAAGACCCTTTGCTTCATCGGCAAGGGCATCACCTTCGACTCGGGCGGTCTCTCAATCAAGCCGGCCGCCGGCATGGAGACAATGAAAGACGACATGGCTGGCGCCGCCGCGGTGCTGGGTCTGTTTCACTATCTCCGGAAAGTGGACGTTCCGGTAGCGGTGCACGGCCTTGTTCCGCTGGCCGAAAACATGCCCGGTGGCGGCGCCCACAAACCGGGCGATGTTGTCCGTCACTATGGCGGCAAGACCTCGGAAATAATCTCGACCGACGCCGAAGGCCGGTTGATACTGGCCGACGCCCTCGCCTACGCCTGCCGGCAGTTCAAACCCGACCTGATTGTGGACATCGCCACTCTCACCGGTGCCTGTGTCGTCGCACTCGGCGACGAATACTCGGCAGTGCTGGGAACCGACCGCAACGCAATCGAACAGATCATCCGGCTTGGACTGGCAGAGGACGAGTTTTTCTGGGAACTGCCGCTGGTGAAACGTTACCGCGAGCACATCAAGAGCAAGGTTGCCGACATCAAAAACACCGGCAAGCCGGGCGTCGCCGGCACCATCACCGCCGGCCTGTTTCTGCAGGAGTTCGTCACCGAGGGCACACCCTGGGTGCACATCGACATCGCCGGCCCCTCGTTTACCAAGGAAGACTGGGAATACACTCCGGCCGGCGCCACTGGCGTGCCCCTGCGCACGATGATTGCCCTCGTCCACGCCCACGGCCAGTGAATACCGCCCCGCCGCCGGCAATCGACTGCGACCGACTGACCGTGGTCTTTTCGCGCGGGCCGGCACTTGAAGATATCACCTTCCGGCTTGACTCGGGCGAGTTTCTCGGTGTGGTCGGCCCGAACGGCTCGGGCAAGACCACGCTGTTCAAGGCAATCCTCGGACTGGTAAAACCCGCTGCCGGCCGGATAACGGTGCTCGGCACCACCCCGCCCAGAGCCCGGTCTCGCATCGGCTACGTGCCGCAACGCCGGGCGATTGACCCGGACTTTCCGATTTCGGTACTGGAAGCGGTACTGATGGGTACCTATCCCCGGCTGGGCATCGGGCGGAGCCCGGGCCGGCGTGAGCGGGAACGTGCCCTAGCGGCGCTGGCCGCAGTTGGCCTCGCCGATTCCGCCGGCCATGTCGCCGGCCATCTCTCCGGCGGGCAACAGCAACGCCTGCTTCTGGCCCGTGCTCTCGTCAACGAACCGGCGGTACTGCTGCTCGATGAACCGACCTCGGCTGTCGATGCTGCCACGCGCCAGACGATGGTCGAACTGATTCGCCGGCTTCACACTGAGCGCAGCCTGACCACGCTCTATGTCACCCATGACATCAACGAAGTGATGTCCTGTGTCGACAAAGTGATGTACCTGAAGCGCACGGTTCAGGCCTTCGGCCCCTGTACCGAGGTGCTCACCCGCTCGATGCTTGAACGGCTCTACGGTGCGCCGGTGATGATCAGTGAAGAGGCCGGGCGCCGCTATATCTACGTCGGTGACAGCCATGCTTGAGTTCCTCGAACAGACATTCATGCAGCGGGCACTCGCCGGGGCGCTCCTGGTCGCCACCGTCTGTTCAATCGTCGGCGTGTTCGTGGTGCTACGCGGGATGGCATTCGCCGGGTCGGGACTAGCCCATGCCTCTTTCGGCGGAGTTGCGCTCGGGTTTCTCCTCGCACTCAACCCGCTGGTGACGGCGATAATGTTCTGTCTCGGTACCGCCGGGCTCATTCAGGTCGCAATCCGTCGCACCCGGCTGCGCGCCGACTCGGCCATCGGTATCTTCTTTGCCTTCACCATGGCGCTGGGCGTGCTTTTCATCGGCCTGATGCGGCGCTACGACGCACGGGTCTATGGCTACCTCTTCGGCAACGTGCTGGGCATCACACCCGGGAATCTTGCGTTGATGGCCGTCCTCGCGGTCGTCGTGCTCGCCACGGTCGCACTGCTGTTCAAGGAACTGCAGTTTCTCGCTTTCGATGAAGAAATGGCCGAGGCGAGCGGCCTCGCCACTGGCCGGCTCGGTGCGGTACTGCTCGGCCTGCTCGCGCTCTCGGTAGTCATCGCCATCAAGGCGGTCGGCATCATCCTGGTCGAAGCGCTGCTGGTGACGCCGGCCGCGACCGCGTTCCAGCTCACCACCAGTTTCCGCCGACTGTTCGTGCTGTCGTGGCTGGCAGCGGTGCTGTCGTGCGTCGCCGGTCTGGCGCTTTCCTACTTTCTTGAACTGCCGTCGGGTGCGGCGATTGTGATCGTTGCGACGGCACTGTTTGCACTCGCGGCCATCTTCTCGCCCAAACGCCGCCCCTGCCGGGTCTGCGGCCGGCCCCGTGCCTAGCGCGGCAGACTGTACACGGTCAGCACCAGGCCCCGGACATTGAACCGGCGCAGCACTTCGGCACGGGCCATCAGTTCCGGATACTGCTCGCTGAACAGCCGATAGTCGAAGCCGTTTTCCGGCGAAACCAGGTGCGTAACACCAAACCGCCCCACCGGGTCGTCGATGTTGGCCCAGTCGGTAATACACAAGGCCCGCTTGCGCGACTCCAGCAACAGCGCCGGTGCCCAGCCGCCGGCCAGCACCGCCTTTTCGGGCAAAGCGGCATCCAGTTCGCGCGCGAATGCCACCATATTGTGGGTCCGATTCTCAAACCAGCGGCCATACTGACCCAGGTCCAGCTGCAGTATCAGCAGCAGCGGCACTGCGGCTAGCGCCAGCCGGGCAAACGTCCCCCGCACCAGCCGCGGCGACTTGACGATGCGGAAAAGCAGATGAGCCAGCGCCGCCAGCACTGCCGCAACGACCGCCGCCGCCACCAGCAGTTCGCCCTCGCTGCGCGGTTTGAGCAGACCCCAAAACCCGCCCGTGTACAGGGCAAGTTGCAGACAAACCGGCCACAGCCACAGCGCGGCGAGGATGCTCTTGCCAATTGTCGGCCGGAGCCGGGGCAGCAGCACACCGCCTTCAAGCAGCCGGGCAAGCATCACCGCGGCCGCAACGGCCAGTGCCGGAATGATGATAATCTCGTACCGGGGCGGCCGGTAGTTCATATAGCCCAGCAGCAGGACTCCAAAGACGAACCATGCCAGCACATAGCGCAGCGCCGGTCGGCGACCCAGCGCCAGCACCGGCAGGGCGATGATTCCCAGCAATGCGGTCCAGGCAGTGCGCGGCACGATTCGGGAACGCACGCCGACGGTGAAAGTATTGAACAGATAAGCCGTCAGCCCCTCAGGATGTCCGGCCGGCGACTCAAACGAGTGACGCAGCACATAACGCAGATAGTCGGCCCGATGCGGCAGCAAGACCGCAATCAGCCAGACCGCAACTGCGACGCCAACCCCGGCAATAAACAGTCCCAGCCGGCGCAGCAGTTCAACCCGACCGGCCCGGTCGCGCCGCTCGAAAAACTCCCAGGCGAACACCACCACCATTACCGGGGCGATGAATACTGCCGAGATTTTGACCAGCAGCACCGTGGCTGCGGCAAAAAACCCGGCCAGAATCATCGGCAGCGGCCGGTCAAGCCCCCGCACCCAGCACCAGCCGGTAAACAGCAGGAAGAGAATCTGCACGGTCTCGATCAGACCGAGCCGGCCATACATTACCAGCGGATAGGACGTCGCGACCAGCAGTGCCGCCAGTACCCCGCCCAACTCACCACCGCCCTCGCGGGCCAGCAACCAGGCGGCCAGCACGCCCAGCACCGCTGCGACCAGCGACACCAGCTTCACCTGGACAAAACCGATGCCAAACAGTCGAAACACCAGTGCCACCAGATAATTCACCAGCGGATACACCACAAACGGGAAAAAGTCGTCGGTTTTCCACGCACCGTAGAGGACGAAATTGCGCGCCGAATAGGTATTCAGCCCCTCGTCGGTGTAGGGTGCAAAACTCCAGCTCAGATCGGGCGGCGGGTCAGCGCGCAGGTCTGACGCCCGCAGCGCCAGACCCAGCACTGCGATGGCAACCGCCAGCAGCAGTCCCCACCGGCGCGCGAACCGGGTCAGGCCGGTTGACTCAGCCTGAGGTTTTGCTGTCACCGGTGGTCGCTGCTTCTTTTTCACGGTAGTGTCCGCGAACCGTTCGGAAATGAATCCAAGCTGTCGCGGGTCAGCTCGACCAGCGCTTTAGGTCTTCCTGCGCCCGCTGCAACAGCTGGCTGCCCTCGGCAACCAGACCGGCAACATACTCACGCCGGCGGGCCAGTTCGTTCTGCGCATTGACCCGGGCAGTGATATCCCAGGCGATGTCAAAAACGCCCAGCACTTCGCCGGCGGCGTTTTTCCACGGTTGCTTGACGATGTGATACCACATTGCGTTGGCGGCGGCGCCATCTGGGAGGGCGATTTCAATTTCAACCGGCCGACCGGTTTCAATCACCTGCCGGTCGTGAGTTGCCAGCAGCGCTGAAACCCGGGCATTGAACAGCTCGGGGTCGGTTTTGCCCAGCACCACCTCTCCGGCCGAAACGGCATAGGCCTTCAACGCGGCATCATTGGCCAGAATGTAACGCAACTGCAGGTCTTTCAGAGTTATCGCCAGCCCGGGCTGGTCAAACAGCGACCGCAGCCGGGTTTCGGCCTCCTGCCAGGCCAGTTCCGCCCGGCGCCGCTGGGTGGTATTGCGCACCAACAGCAGCAGCCCGTCATCAAGAGGATAGGAACTGAAACAGAACCAGCCGGAAAAACGCTCCCGGCCATCGCCATAGAATCCTTCAAAAGTCACCGGTGTCCGATCGGTCATCGTCCGCCGCAGGCCGGCGGCAAAACCCGCCTGCTCCAGCTGCGGATAGACATCCCAGAGCCGCTTGCCGACCGTAGCCGCTGCCGGCAGCCGGGTTTCCCGCTCTGCTCCCGGACTCCAGGCCTTGACAACCCACTCCCGGTCAACGGTTACGACTCCGTCAATGGCGCTGTTGATCAGAACACCGATATCCTGCTGCCGCTGATTCAGTGCCGCTTCAACCGCGTGGCGATCGGTAACGTCCTGAATCAGCGCATCCATCACCTTGCGGTTGCCGATTGCGACCTGTGAACCGCGCACCTCGACCCAGCGTACGGCCCCGGTGGTCTTGTTGACAACCCGAAACTCGTAGCCGACCGGATAGGCACCGGCCCGACGGGCCTGGGCTTCAACATCCATTACCCGATCCAGGTCCTGCGGATGGACCTGAGCAAAGTACAGCGTGCCGTTGCGGACGATATCGTCCCGGGCAACGCCCCAGATTTCGACCACGGTCGGGCTGGCGCAGATAATCTGCCCCGGCTCGCCGAATCGAACCAGCGCGTACCCGCGCGCCGAATCAAACACCGACCGGAACCGCTCCTCACTCTCGCGCAGCGCCGCTTCCAGCTTGCGCCGTTGAAACTCGATATCGCGCGGGTCGGCATCCGGCGGCAGCACCACCGGCTCGGGTACCGGCTCCGGCACCGCCGCCGCGGCTTCCCGTGCCCGTTCTTCCGCCTCTTTTGCCGCCTGCTGAGCTGCCTTGAGCTCGGTCAGGTCCTCATGCATCACCGCGATACCAACCAGCCTGCCCTCGTTGTCGAACAGCGGGAAAACCGTTGCCCGGAAGCAAACCTTGCGCCCCGGAATGCCGGGCAGGCCGATTTCGGTCGGGTCGTACCATGTTGGCGGCGTCTCGACCCGGGTGCCGGCCAGCACCCGTTTCAGTTGCGGCTCGAGCAGCCCGGCCCGCTTCAGTCCGCGCGGCTCAAAAAGCGAAATGCCCGGTGGTGGCACCTTGCCCAGCAGCCGCTCGGCCGCCTTGTTGCTGCGCAGGGGTTTGCCCTTCGGGTCAAAAATCTCAATGCTGACCGGGCTGGCATCAACAAAGTGATCGAAGACTGCCCGGGCCCGGCGTTCGGCCCGCTGACGTTCGGCCTCCTCAAACGCCGCCTGTTCCTCGGCCTCACGCCGCGGGTCGCGGCCACGGCTCAGAATCGCGGCGAAAAGCAGTGGTGAGGCAAGCGCGAATGGGGCGGCCCGGCGCGTTGCCGCCGACGCCGACGGAGTCAGCACCAGCAACAGTCCGAAGAGCAGGACCAGTTTACGTTCCATACCCAGGTGCGCAGAGAATAACGGCACTGCCGTGCCAGTCAAGCCGGCGATCGGATTCGAACCGATGACCTGCGGTTTACGAAACCGCTGCTCTGCCGACTGAGCTACGCCGGCGATTGCGCCCAATACTAGTCACGACCTCTGGCCTGTCAAGGCGACTGGCCGCCCGGTCCGGCTTGCGCGACGCGCCGACACCGATAGAATTACCAGCGGGTAATGATATCTTTGCGCTCCCGGCCACGCCAGCTCGAAAAGCCCTCGCTTGTTGACCGGATGCGCTGGGGCCGCGGCCGCAGCCGTTACTGGCTTTTCGTTCTGATACTGTCGGCGGTCGGCGCCGGACTGTTACTCATATCGCCCCCCCGGCGTCCCGGCCTGGTGCCGCCGGAGCCGACCGAACCCGGACCGCAGTGGCGGTTGCTCGAAACAATCGAACAGCCGCTTGGCAGCATCGAGCGACTCACGGTTCGGGCCGTTGTCCCGGCCGGGCTTTCCGACTCCGCCCTGCGCATTGCGCTCGACCGGTTGCTCTACACAACTTTGGAAATGGCCAACCGTCGTCAGCGCCGCCGCGTCCGGGTGGTCTGGGCCTACCTGGTCGAAAGCGACTCGGCTCGGCCGATGCAATGGCGGGCAATGGCAATCTGGACCGACCCGGGGCTCTCCCGCTCGCTGCGCCCCGCTGGCATCGGCGGCGACGCGGTCCGGATTGGCAACACTGAATACGACTTCACCAACCCGGTCGGCCGTGCGGGCCGGCCCGAAGGAGAATCAGATGACAACTGAAATCCGCCGGAATCTCACTCCGGCTGTACTGTTTTTTCTGCTCACCGGCACCGCCCTGGCCGGCTATGGTGGCTTCGGCATCAGTGCCACCTGGCTCAGAACATCAGGATTGAACCAGACCCTTTCCCGGCTCAACCGCGACCCGGACCGCTATCGCGGCAACGACTCGTTCCGCCTGCGCCGGCCGGTATGGTGGCTGGGCGGCCATCGTGCCGGCGCGGTTGGCAACATCACCCTCGGTGGTGAGGGTTCTGTCACCGCCTCCACCCAGCGGGCCGACTCGCTGGCGGCCGAACTGGTCGGATTGCGCGGCAGCTTCGACTGTGGTTACGCCTGGGTACCGCGTGATTTCTTCTGGGTCCGACCCCATGTCAATGTCGGTTTCGGCGCCTGGTTTCTCTATGCCCACTCCATCGAAGACGGCGCGCTGTTTGTTGCTGACCCGGACATCTGGGATGTTTTCTGGGGCTGGACCGTCGGCGTCATGCCGGCGCTCGAACTGATGGGACGGCTGCGCTACGGCGAAGAGCATTACGTTGCGCTCTATACCCGCGCCGGCTGGTTCATTCCAATCGGCGGCCCCGAAGTTTACACCGGCCGGGGTCAGCCGCCGCGTTTTGGCCTGGGCGGGCTGTCCTGGGATGCCGGCCTGCGGTTCGGCTCCGCGGCACGACCGCCGTTTCGGATGTGATGACAGCCGGCCGGGTTGACCGGCCCGGGGCCGACTTTAAAATCAACTGTCTGTCATTTTCAGCAACTCAGGAGGCTGTGTTGAGAATTGTTCTTGTCCTTGCCGCCCTGGCGCTCGCGGCTTCGGCCGCACCGCGCTACGACCTTGTCACCGTCGATGTCCGTACCCGCGAGGACATCCGCGAGCTTGAAGACCTCGGCTGCATCATCAACGGCCCGGGACCGGACGGCCGGATGCTCGTCGAGGTGCCCCAGGACCGCGTCGCCCGGCTCGAGCGCGACGGCTGGAGTGTCGCGGTACTCAAGCGCGACATCACCGGCTTTTACGAGAAGAACGCGCTCGACTACCGGTTTCACACCTACACTCAGATTAAAGACACTTTTCTGCTGATGGCGCAGAACAACCCGACCTTCATCAAGTTCGAGACGCTCGGGTTCGCATCCAACGACAGCCTCATCTTCGCCCTGAAAATAACCGACAACCCGCAGCTCGAAGAAGACGAGCCCGAACTGATGTTTGAAGCCGCCATCCACGGCGACGAAAAATGCGCCACCGAACCCGCCTTCGAGTTCGCGGTCTACCTCGCGCGCAACTACGGGGTCGACCCCGACGTCACCTACTGGGTCAACACCCGGGAAATCTGGGTGCTCTGCCCGACCAACCCATACGGCCACATCGCCGGCGCGCGCACCAACCGCAACGGCTACGACTGCAACCGCGACTACGGCTTCATGTGGTGGTACGAGACCTCGGCGCGCGAAGGCTTCACCCAGCCCGAGACCCGGGTCCAGCTCCGGCTGATGCAGCGCAACTGCTTCAACTTCTGGCAGTCGGGCCACGGCGGCACCTACTTCATCTCCACGCCCTGGAGCTACTCGCCCTTCGGCACGCGCGACTCGATGGAGTTCTGGTATCTGGGCGGCCGCTACCACGACATCACCGGCTACCCCAACGCCCCCGGGTACCGGGGAATGTACCGCATCAACGGCTCGTCCAAGGACTACGCCTACGGCACTACCGGCGCCATCGGCTGGACCGTCGAAACCTGCATCTACAAGACTCCGCCGGTCGAGTCGCTCGCCCAGATAATCGCACGCGAGCACGCCGCGATGAAGATGATACTGGCCAACATCGACCGCGGCATCCGCGGCATCGTCACCGACTCGGTCACCGGCGCGCCGGTGCGTGCCCGGGTCCGGCCGATGCCCATCAATTTTCCCAGTTTCTGCGACAGCATCGGCGACTACCACCGCTATCTGCGGCCGGGCACCTATGACGTGGTCTTCGAAGCCAACGGCTATCGCAGCAAGACCATCACCGGTGTCACGGTCACCGCCGACACGGTTACCCGCCTCAATGTTGCGCTCGTGCCCGACACCACTTTGCCCGTCGCCTTGCACCAGTTCATCAGCGGCCGCGGGGTCAGCGACACTTTGATCGTTTCGACCCCGGACTGGGCCCTCGGCCCGCGCGACGGCCGCCGCTTCTCGCTCGGCCGCGGCGGCTTCGCCATCTACGATTTCGGCCGCACTCTGGTCAATGGCCCGGGCAGCGACTTCACGGTGTATGAGGACGACGCCGACCCCGAAGGCTACCGCGTCGAAGTCGCACTGGACTGGGCCGGCCCCTGGACCAGCCTTGGCTGGGCCACCGGCACCGACAGCTTCGACCTCAGCCGCGGCAGCGTCAGCGCTTTTCGCTTCATCAAGATTGTTGACGACTCCGGCGCGGTCTCCGGCGCCACTGCCGGCTTTGACCTCGATGCGGTCGAAGCGATTGCCACCAATTCAGCCGCGCTGGTGTACCAGCAGCAATATATCATCGACTCTCCGCCCGGCGGTAACAACAACAACCGGCTCGATCCGGGCGAAACCGCCGAGCTCGCTGTCCGCCTCGGCAACGTCGGCCGCCTGCCGGCTCAGAATGTCGTTGCAACACTGTTCAGTCCCGATACCCTCATCACGGTAATCGACGCCCAGGCAAGCTACGGCACCATCCTGCCCGATTCCAGCCGGACCAACTGGTCCGACCGGTTTCAAATCCGCTCCTCGCCCTTCACGCCGCGCGAATATCCGGTTACGATGCAGCTCTTCGTTGCCGGCACCGGCTACACCGACACGCTTGCCTTCGACATCGTCGTCGGTGAACTGCGGGCGGTTGACCCGATACCGGACGGGCCGCGGCAGCCGGCCCGCTACTGGGCCTACGACGACGTCGATTCGGGCTATGCCCAGCGGCCCCAGTTCGAGTGGGTGGAAATCAACGGTGTCGGCACCCGGTTGACGCTCTCCGACGACCAGACCGCGGTTGTCAGTCTGCCGCCGGCGTTCGGGCCCTGGCGCTACTACGGTCAGAGCTTCACGCAGGTCAGCATCTGCTCCAACGGCTGGATAGCGCCCGGCTCGACCACCAGCTCGAGCTACTCCAATGTCAGTCTGCCCGACGGTGCTCAGCCGGCCAACCTCTGTCTGCTCTGGGACGACCTGTATCCTCAGGCCGGGCGCGGGGTGTGGTACTGGCACGATGCAACCAACCATCGCTTCATCATCGAATACGACTCGGTCTGCAAGTACAGCCCGCGCACCAGCTATGTCATTGGCCAGTTCATCATCTACGACACCACGGTGCAGACCCCGACCCGCGACAACGAGATAATCCTGCAGTACCGCGGCGGCAACGACTTCGGCTCGGCGACGGTGGGGATCGAAGACCCGACCTGCGCCATCGGCATCAACTGCCTGTTTGATGGCACCTATCATCGCGGCGCAGCGCCGCTCGGGCCCGGCCGCGCGATCAGGTACACCACCAGTCAGTCCACCGCCATCAGCGAACCATTGACCGGTCCCACCCTGCTGCCGGTTCTTGGCATCGACCGCAACCCGCTGCGCGATCCGGCCTCAATCCGCTATGTTCTGCCTCAGCCGGGCATAGCGAATCTGGCCGTCTATGACAACTCCGGCCGCATGGTGAAACAACTGCTTTCCGGCAACCAGCCGGCCGGCGCCGGCACTGTCCGCTGGGACGGCACCGACGCTGCCGGCCAACCCCTTGCCCGGGGCATCTACTTCCTGCAGCTTGAAGCCGCGGGGCAGCGAACAA
The DNA here is from genome assembly GCA_965649225.1 of Caldifarciminota bacterium. GTDB lineage: Bacteria > Hydrothermota > Tepidihabitantia > Tepidihabitantales > Tepidihabitantaceae > CBFGJX01. The sequence goes on along the minus strand of CBFGJX010000008.1, from coordinate 45,042 downwards.
CGGTCAAAGCGGTAAGACTGGATTAATCAGAGCTTTACCACATCCGGCGGGGTGCTGACCACACCCCGCCGGTCTTTGCGGTATCTTAACTGGCAGTTTCTACCAGCAAAACGCCGCCGGGCAGACTCAATCCGCAAGTCGCTCAGCACGCACAGGGGGGCAAGACTCCGCGTTGCCTCAGGCAGGGGATGCATTCCTCCATCCCCTGCCTGCTTTATCTCCCGGCCGGTGGCCGCACCAGAACCAGCTTCACTGCTCCACCCGGCCCAACCGCAAACACCACCCCGGCCCGCCGGCCCGGCAAAACCCGTCTGCCGGCTGCGTCGTACCAGCGCCAGCCGGCAGCATCGCTCCCGTTGTGCGCCAGCGGCCCGCGCCGCAGCCCGACCCGCGACGGCTCATGCCCGGCTGGCGGCAAGACCGCCAGAGTGCCGAGGTTGTTTGCGTCCGGGTCATAGCACCAGAACTCGCGCGTTGCGTTGCCGCGCAACAGATACACGTTGCCACCCAGCACGGTCAGACCGGTACCCTTGCGGCAGGCCCGGCGCGGCACCGACCGCGGCACGTCCTCAAGCTGTTCCCAGGTATCGGCACTGATGCGATAACGCCAGAACTCCAGACCGCGGCCCTTGGTAAAGTAAATCAGGTCACCGCCATCCCATCCCGCCGCGGCACCGTCACCGCCGCTTCGGGTCCGACCGGCACGGCTGATGCGCGGCATTCCGGAACGTTCAACCCAGGAATCGCGGCGGGGAAAATACTCGTAGAATTCGCCGGTGCCACCCTTCAGACAGAACAGCCGGTTGCCGGCACTGACAAGACAACTGCCGCGGCGCGGACGGCGTCCGGTCGGCCCGGCCGGCAGCGGCCGGCGCGCGTGCCAGCGCCGCAGTCCCGGCAGGTAACAGAAAAACTCCAGCGAACCCGCGCCCGGCAGCGCAAAAAGCTTGAGCGTATCGCCACGCCAGCATGCGAGCGTCGCACCGTGTCCGAACCGCCGCACATGGGGCGGCAGGGACGGGCACGCCTGCCACGAATCGGCCGCAAGGTCAAGCCGCCACAGCTCACCGCTCTGCCGGCTGCGAATCGCGTACAGCCAGCGCTCGCCGTCCCAGGCCAGCGCGGCACCGCCACCGGTCCGGCAGCTCTCGCCCAGCGCGGCCTGCGCGGTCCACACGCTCTCTGGTGGTGAGTAAGCCCACAGCTCGCTCGACCCGCCCTTGAGTGCATAGACCCTGCCGCCGGCCCCGGCCAGCGCGCCGCCGTCCAGCACCGGCAATCCGCGCGGCCCGGCCGGAATGTCGGCCAGCCGGGTCCAGCGCAACACCACGGTCGACTCCACGACGACGTTTCCCGCCAACTGGTCATTGCCCGGGTTGATGTCACCGCGCAGGGCCACGCGCGCGAAAACCGAATACTCGCCGCACGTCGCGCGCCACGCCGGCAGCATTGCGGTCGTCTCCCGGCCCGGCTCGACCGTCACCAGCGTCGACTCGTCGTAGCCCGTGCCGCCGCCCGCACCGATGCCGAGCCGAAGCCGGATGTCCTCGGTCTCGTCCCCGAGATTGGCAATGCGCACTGCCGGCGCGACCAGGCCCGCGCGAATCACCCCGCGCGGGGCAACAATCGCGCGCGCCGCGGCATCAATCGGGTGCACGCGAAACACTACCGTGACTGAATCATTCTCCGGCCGCATGTCTCCACCCGCGCTCACCCGCAGGACCGCGCGATACCAGCCGCCGCGCGTCTCCCACGCGCCGAACTCAACCGTACTGTCAACCCCGGCCGGCAGCCCGGCCGCGACCGAATCGGCCCAGACCAGCGAATCCCCGGCCCGGATCTCGAACCGGCACTGCACCGACTCTGCCTGCGTGCTGGAGTTCTGCACCCTCACCAGCGGCGACAGCGTCCCGAACCCGACCTCCTCGGGCGGCAGCTCGATTGACCGCGCGGCCGCGTCAATCACCCGCACGAACACCGCCCCGGCCGCGGTGTCGTTGCCCGGCTCGTGGTCGGGCCGCACCGCGAGCGAGCAGCGCACCTCGCTCTCGCCGCGTTCGAGTGCCCGCCACTCGCGAAATCGCACCGCGAGGCTCTCGCCCGGTCCAAGCCGTTCGACCCGCGCCGAGTCGAGCCAGCCCTGCCCGATCCACAGTCGCGCGGCGAAAGACTCTTCTGCCGCACCGGCGTTGAACACCACGACCTGCGGCTCGACCGCCGCGCCCGAGTCAAATTGTCCGACCGGCGCGATGATTCCGGCAACTCCGACATCGCGCCGCGGCACCGAAAACCGCGCCGAGAGCGTGTCATTGGCCCGCACCATATCGCCGGCCAGCCGTACCGATGCGCGCAGCGCGTATTCGCCCGGCGCGGTTCGCCAGTACGGCAGCACAATCCGCGCACTCGACCCCGGCGCGATACCCAGCACCGTATCCGCCTCGTAGACAACTGCGGAATCGCGCGCGATGCTCACGATGCAGGTGCAGCGCGCCGCCAGATTGCCGCGGTTGGCGAGCAGCACCTCCGGCGCGACCGAATCCTCGACCACCTGCCCGCGCGGTGCGACAATCGAATCCACCGCCGCATCCCGCACCGCGACGAAGAAGCTGTCGCGCGCCGCATCGTTGCCGCGCCGGCGGTCCCCCTCGATGCGGGTCGAACAGACAACAACGTTCCACCCGCGCACGCGGCCGGCCAGCGAATCGAACCGGACAACGACCGTGTCACCACGGGCAATCGTATCCAGCACCGTGTCCGCGCTCACGCCCGGCCCGTGAAACCACAGCAGGACGTTCCGTTCGACCGTATCGCCCAGGTTCACCACGCTCACCCTCGGCACGACAACGTCGCCCGAGTCCACGGTGTCCTCCAGCGCCTCAAATCCCAACACTGCCACATCCCGCACGAACTCCCACCGGCGGAAGTAGACATCGGTGTTGCTGCTGCTGTGCCGCTGGTCGGTCCAGATGACCTGAATGCTGCCGTCCGGCCCGCACGCGATCGACGGGTTCTCCCGGCCGATTGACGCCTCGGTGAGTCTCTGCGCGTCATGCCACTGCGTACCTGCGGAGTCGGCAACGGCGTGATGGACCTGGGCGACCGATGTCAGCCCGGGCGCGCACCACGACAGGTTCGGCCGGCCTGCGGCGTCGTCGGCAACGGACGCCGGCCCGGCCTGCCGGCCGGCGCACTCGACGCGCGCAACAGCCTGCCAGCCGCCCCCGGCCCATGTCCGGATGCGCAGAGAGTCTGCTGTCCCGCCGGACTTGCTCCAGACCGCCCTGTAGACGCCGCCGCGCCCGGCACTGATGCTTGCCAGCCCCCCGCCGACACTGAGAGTTTCCAGCGTCTGAGGCTGATGGTCCACGAGCAACCGGGCACACACCAGGCGTGGAGTGGGCGCGCGATTCCACACGACTGCTGCGTGAGTATCCGATGCCGCGGCGATGCACGGGTTGCTGTGCGCGCTCCCGTTGTCCTCGCTCAACACGCTCGGCGACCGCCAGCCCGCGCTGTCCCGGACTGCGAACAGGACATTCTGGTGCTGCGCCGGGAAAGTGGCGATCCAAACGGCCTGCGCCACGCTCATGCCCGGACTGGCGATGCTCGGGCTGGCCGCGCCCGACCCGCGCCAGACCGTCTCGACCGCGCCCCACCCGCTTGCAACCGCACGCATCCTGTAGCAGATGGCCGGGATGGTCGTATTCGCCTGCCAGATGACGTGAACGTTCCCGGCCGGGTCGGCCGAGACCGAAGGGAAGACGGCATCCCTCACGCCGGCAGTGACCGCGGTGTCTGCGCTCCATTCGCCTGTCGCCGCCTCGCGCCGTGAGTACCATATCTGGCGTGTTCCGCCGACCTCGCCATACCACACCGCGTGGACGTTGCCGGCCGAATCGACCGCGAGGCAGCGGGCGTTGTTAGGCGAGGTGCGGTCGGCGGCGTTGGTGCGCGCGGTGATGCGTTCCTCGTTCAACCAGCCGCCGAGCGCGACAGCCGCAGCCAGTGGCAGGAGCCGCACGAGACGCATCAGCCGGACCTGATACACCATTACCGGTCCGGCCCGACTCTCAACCGCCGTTTCGGACACTCGCCTGCCGCGGATACCAATCATCGCTTTTGTCCCGCCCCACCGGCGACCTCAATCCGGCAACCAGTGGCTGCCGCACGGTCCGGCTTGCTGACAGGTCTGACTGAAACCGGTTCAGCGGCACCGGCACAAGCTTGCGTCATCACCGCCGGGGGAACGAGAGGGGGATGTTGGATTGCCGTTTGACAACTGACGCGTGGTCAATGCGTTAAGACATTACTCCCCAAATGCCGGATTTAGCTTCAACTGCAACCCGGCCGGGCTCGGTTCAGGACCGGGGCCGGCAGCCGCTGTCGTCTTTTTCCTGACCGGCCGGCCGGATGCTCTCCGACCGCTGGGCGAGAAATGCCTGCCAGCTGCCCGGAAAATCAACCAGTCGACCATCACGCAGTTCAAACACACGACCGGCAAGCCGGTCCAGCATCGCCCGGTCATGCGTGGCAAACACAATCGCGCCCGAACAACCCAGCAGCAGCGTTTCCAGAGCGACTATCGCTTCAAGGTCAAGATGAGCCGCTGGCTCGTCCAGTACCAGCAGGTCGGCGCCGCCGGTCAGCACCCGCGCCAGAAGCACTTTCGCCCGTTCCCCGACTGAAAGCTCGCTCAGCCGGCGCTCAGCCAAATCCCGGGCAAACAGCAGCCGGTCGAGCACCACCCGGGCAATATCCGGCTCCACTCCGGATTTCATCACTTTTTCCAACGCGGTACTTTCGGGGTCAAGCGTGCCGAGGTCCTGCGGAAAGTAGCCAATCCGGGTGGCCGCGTCGGTCGTTACCGTTCCCCGGTCCGGCTTCAGCTCGCCAACCAGCATCCGCAGCAGCACGGTTTTGCCACAGCCGTTCGGCCCGACCAGTGCCACACGTTCACCGGTGCGAATCTCAAATCCGGCATCGCGGACGATGCAGCGCCCGCCGAAGCTCTTGCTCAGTCCCTTGACCAGCACGGCCCGGCGGCCCGGCTCCACTGTCCGGAAAATGGCCGACACAGGCTGATTGTCGCTCACGCGGAACTCACCCTGATGGCTGGTGCTGACTGTCTCAGCCCGCGCTGGGGTCCTGCCGCCGTTTCGGGCCGGCCGACCGGCAGCAGCAGCTCTGGCCTTCTTGCCGCCGGCCCCGGTCTTTTGCCGGCCACTGACCAGCGCATCCTGGCGCCGGGCAATCCGGTCAAGCCGGGCGATTTCCCGGTCATGTTCCGCCTGCTCCCGTTCCTGCCGCCGCCGCTCCTGCTCCTGCTGGAACAGGTAATCGTAGTAGCCACCATCGTACACCGTCAGCCGGCCGTCGCGCAGCTCGAAAATCCGGTTGGCGACTTCGTTCAGAAAAGCCCGGTCCCGGGCAACAGTCAGCACCGTGCCCTGGTAGTCTTCCAGATACCGCTCCAGCCACTGACGCTGACCGATGTCGAGACAGCCTGTCGGCTCATCCAGCAGCAGCAGTTCTGCCCGGCTGATCAGCACCCGTGCCAGCGCCAGTCGCGCCCGCTCGCCCGCTGCCATCGCCGACACCGCATCCTGGTAACGTTCCGGACCGAAACCCAGCCCGGCGAGAACCTTCTCGGCCCGGCGACGGTAGTCCGGACCGAATCGCAGATTCAGTTCCTCCTCGAACGCTTCCAGCTTGGCCTGTGCCGCCTCATCGGCCGGGTCTTCGGCCAGTTCCCGCCGGACCGAATCAATCCGGCGCTGAATCTGCTCCAGCTCCCCCAGCACGGCCGAATAAAGCGTAGCTTCCACTGTCGTCGGCAGCTCGGACCGAAACCAGCCAACTTCCGGCCGCCCGGCAACGACGATTTCCCCCTCGTCCGGTTCCAGTTCACGGCCAATCAGCCGCAGCAGTGTTGTCTTGCCGACATCGTTCGCGCCGACAATGCCAATCTTGTCGCCGCGGTTGACGACAAACGAAACCCCGGTCAGCACCGTCCGGCCGTTCAACGATTTGCTGATTCGTTCCGCGCGCACCAGCATCGGCCCAGCTTAGAGAGGCAGTGGCGGTTGTCAAAGGGCGCGGGCGGGGTCACCCCCGCCCGCGCGCGGCTCGGTCAGTCAAGCTAGTCAAGCTTGACCAGCTTGGTCATTGCCCGGAATCCGCCGGCCGCTATCCGGCAGAGGTAAATCCCCGGCCCGACCGGCTGACCGGAATCGTCCCGGCCGTCCCATTCGGCACGGTGATATCCGGCTTCGGCGCTGCCCGAAAACAGTCGCCGCACCTGCCGGCCGGCAGTGTTATACACCGCCACGGTCACTGGTGTCGGATACGGCAGACCGTAGCGCACCGACGTCCGGCCGGCGAACGGCGTCGGAGCCGCCCGGTCGAGAGTGAACTCGCGCGGCACGCCCCGCAGCTCTTCGACGCCGGTACCGGGGATAACAACAACCGTACCCCGCACCGTATCGTTGGCCGGGTCGGCATCGCCGGCAAGCATCGTGTAGCCGGCCAGTGCCAGACTGCCAATCGGCCCGGCAATCCACTCCTCGAACACCGCCGTATCGACTGCACCCGGCTCGAGGCTGAGACTGTCGAAAGAGCCCCAGCGCCCGATAGTCAGCTGCACCCGGAAGCTTTCCGGATAGGAGCCGAAATTGCGCACCAGTGCCCGCGGCACAATCACCGTGCCGGCCTCGACCGTGTCGCCCGGTGCCAGCACGGCAATCACGCCGACATCGTGAACCGGCCGGCGTACCGTGAACGAATCGGCAATAAAATCGTTGGCCGGGTTGAAGTCAACATCGAGCATTGTCGAGCACTTCACCGCGAAGCTGCCCAGAGCGGTTGCGGTCCACTGCGGAAACTCTACCCGCAGTGCGCTGCCCGCCGGATGGGCGGTAACCGCCACCGCCGTATCGTAGTCAGCGGCGATGCGCAGTCGCACCGAATAGCTCTCGGTCTCGGTGCCGTAATTGTACACCGAGCAGGCCGGCGTGACCACCGTGCCGGTGTCAATCCGGCCCACCGGCGCAATAATCCGACTGACCCCGACATCATGCCGGGTGGTCGAGAACGCACCGGTTGCCACCACTGCAAAAGGCTGACGCGTGGTAACGACATTCTGCGCCGCCACCCGCAGCGTCCAGGTACCGGGCATCGGCCGGTTGACGCGAAACAGCTCGTTCGGATTCAGCGCATCGTACGCACCGGCCGGATTACGCACCGACTGTCCGCCGCTGTAGAGATTACCCTTGTAGAAGCTTGCGTCCGGTCCGGTCAGCAGACAGTTCAGGTCGTTGATCAGCGCCGGATTCGCGCCGGCAGCCGCCGCCGTGTCGGTCCAGACCACGGCAATGCGCAGCGGGATTGAATCGGTCACCTGCAACTGGTATTCGACATACTCGCCGGTTGCCAGCCCGAGCGTATCGTCATCGAGCAGCAGTTTGCGGTAGTCCGGGGTCGGGGTCGAGAAATAAAGCACCGAGTCGAGGTCAATCCGGCCCCAGCCGACGTACTCCGAAGGTATCACATAGGAACCAATGTTCGGGTCGGCCGAAACCAGCACCATCGCCTTCAAAAGCGCCGCCGAGACATAGCCGAACGTGTCCGCCGGGTTGGCGGCACCGGACGGATAGTAACCCTTGCGCAGATAGTTGCGCAGCAGCCCGATGTTGCCGTTGATGGCCGGTGCCGCCATCGAGGTGCCGCTCATCGCAGTGTAGGAATTGGTCGTCCGGTACTGCACCGACATGATGTTTTCGCCCGGCACACTGATGTCCGGTTTGATCCGGCCGTCCGGGGCCGGCCCGCGCGATGAATAGCTCGACAGCACGGTCGAGCTGGTACCGTTCTGCAGCGAGGCCGCCGAAATGATTGACTTGGCATTGCCCGGTTCGGTGATTCGGTACTGGCTCGACTGGCCCTGATTACCGCAGGACTTGATCTGCTGGATGTCCTTGTTCCGCCAGGAGAACTGGTCGAAAGTCGCTGCGGCATTGGTGTACTGTCCCATCGTCAGCGTCCACCACGAGTGCGACATCGTATGCGGCCGCAGCTCCGGATTACGCAGATAGTTGGAGATGATGTTCAGCGGCTCGGTGAAGTCATTGCCGGTCGGCTGTGGAATCGGCGAAAGCTGGACCAGCCGGGCCCGCTTGGCATGGCCGTCGTTGAGATTGGTGCCGCCGTTGATGGAATCGTCGCCGGCGATTGTCCCGCCAACGTGACTGCCGTGCGAATCACTCGAACCCAGCCGGGCCGGCGGATATTTCTTCAGTGCGACAATCTTGCGGTGGGTCGGAAACTCGCCGGTGTCAGCAATCGTCACTGTCGGGTCGTACATCGCATAGTGGGCATGGTCCAGCTGGCCGTCGGAATAGCCGAGGATTTCACCCTCGCCGTAGAGTCCCTGCTCCCACACCCGGCGCTGATTCTGGGCCCAGGTCTGGGCGACCCACTGACACTGTTCATTCTCGGCCTCGGCCGGATGCCACTCTTCCAGCGACTGGACAAACGGCAGTGCGGCCAGTCGGGCGACATCGGCGCGGCTGCACTCGACGTCGATCGCCTTGCACGCTTCGGACACACCGGTCGCGACGACGGTAACACCGAGGGCGCGAATCGCCGCCTCGGCGGCAACAATGTCCTCGGGGTAGAACAGAATCACCGCCACCCGGCCATAGCCCTCATCGGCAAGTGTGCCCGGCCAGAACTTCAACCCCGGCTGGTAGATGCCGGTCCAGCGCACAAACGGCAATGCGTTGACCGCCTCCATCTGAGCCGCGCTGGCCTTGACAAACGCCACCGACCGCGAGTGAAACCCGTGAAAATAGGCACCGGTTCGGCGCAGGGCATCAATCTGATAGCCAAACACCGGGCCGGAAAACTGCACCAGATACCAGCCGGTACCGTCGCCCGGATAGGCACTGATGGTCGGCACATCCAGCGACGGCAGCCCATCACGCGGATCAAACCTCTGCTCGCCCCAGAATGCGACCCGGAAGTCGTCGGGACCTGCCGCCGGCAGAAAACTGCCGCGGGCTGACGGTTTCAGCGGGTTGGCGGCCAACGCCAGACAAACCGCCAGCACACACAGCAACACCGTTCTCTTCATACTCTGATTCCTCTCTTTACCGGAAAAACCAGTTGCCTGCCCACATGCCCCCTGTCCTCCGCACTGGTGAAATGATAACCCGGCCCGACCGGTCCTGGCAAGTTCGGATTTCACCGCCGTCGCCATTGCCGCTACCACTGTTTATCGGGTATAATTATTTTACTTACCAAGGAGGAAGCATGTCTGTTCGCTCGACTGTCGCGGTCCTGCTGATCTGTGCCGTTCCGGTGTTTGCCCAGCTCGGCAAGAGTGCCACCGGCGATGCCCGAATCCGCTCGGCGCTCGACCAGCTTGACCTCAATTACAAGGTAACCGAGCTCGGCAATTTCCGGATGGTATTCTCGCTGGATGAAGACCGCACCCAGCTCGTCTTCATCAACTCCAAGACCGAAACCTATCACGGTCTGGAAATCCGTGAAGTCTGGGCTCCGGCCTACAAGTCTGAAAACCCGTTCTCGGCGGCAGTCGCCAACCGCCTGCTTATCGACAGCGACGAAAACAAGATCGGTGCCTGGGCGGTTTACCGTGACAATGACAACGCCTACGTTGCCAAGTATGTCGCCAAGATTGACGCCGATGCCGATCCCCAGTCGCTGCAGGCGGTGATCACCGCAGTCATCAAGTGCGCCGATGCGATGGAAAAGGAGCTGACCGGCAGCCGGGACGAATACTAGCCGGCCTCACTCCCGCAGCGTTCGACTGATTCGCTCGGCCAGCGCCGGGCCGATACCCTTCACACGGGCAATATCCGCGATTCCGGCCGCCTTGACCCTGTCCAGCGAACCGAAATGCTGGATCAGCGCCTTCCTGCGTGCCGGTCCCAGCCCCGGAATCGTGTCAAGCGCCGAGAAGGTCATCGCCCTGCCCCGCAGCTTGCGGTGAAACGTGTTGGCGAAACGGTGCGACTCGTCGCGCACCCGTTTCAGCAGTTTCAGCGCCGGCGATGAAACTGGAATCGAAATCTCCCGGCCGTCTTCGTAGTAGAGCGTGTCGGTGCGCTTGGCCAGTCCGAGGATCGGAATCTCGGCATCAAACCGGCGATAGGCACGCACTGCGGCCGAGAGCTGGCCCTTACCGCCGTCAACCAGCACCAGGTCCGGCAACGGCTGATTTTTCTCCAGCAGACCGCGCACCCGCCGCGCCAGCACCTCTTCCATCATCGCGAAGTCGTTTGGCCCCTGGACACTCCGGATTTTGAACAGTCGGTAGCCCTGTTTCAGCGGCCGGTCGTCGCGGAACACCACCACCGAACCAACCGCATTAGTCCCTTGGGTATTGGAAATGTCAACACCCTCAATCAGCCGCGGCACTGCTGTCAGGCCGAGAATCCGTGCCAGCTCCTCGTTGGCCGCCGGCACCCGCTGTTCCGGCGCCAGCTCCACCAGCGCCTTTTCCGCATTCACCCGCGCCAGTTCCAGCAACCTCGTCCTGCCGCCCCGTTCCGGCACGGTAATCGCCACCCGCCGGTCATGGCGCCGGACAAACCACTCTTCCAGTGTCGCCCGGTCATCGGGCTCGGTCGGCACCACAATCTCGTCGGGGATGTCGGCGGTATGGGTGTGTACTGAACGAATCAACCCGGCAACGACCTCGCTGTCGGGCACGTTCCGTTCTGCCGCCAGCGGATACTCCTCTTTCGCCACCAGCCGGCCCTCACGCACTCGCAGCACGACCGCCAGTGCCGTTCGTTCGCCGCGGGCCAGTCCGATGACGTCACGATTGGCCCGGTCCGGCGCGGCAACATGCTGTTCGCGCCGAATCTCGCGCAGTGCCAGCAACTGGTCACGCAGTGCCGCCGCCACTTCAAACTCCTGGGCCTGCGCGGCCTGCCACATCCGCCTTTCCAGTTCCGCCACCACCGCATCCGACCGGCCGGACAGAAATCGCACCGCATCGTTGACCTGCCCGGCATAATCGGCCGCCGATACCCGGTCGGCACAGGGCCCGCTGCAGCGGCCGACATCAAACTCCAGACAGGGGCGGGGCGGCCGGTTCTCCGGCAGTGCCCAGGAACAGGTACGCAGCCGGAACACCCGTTTCACCGCCCGCAGTGCCTTGCGCAGCTCGCGGGCATTGGTGTAAGGCCCGAACAGCAGCGACCCGTCGGGAGCGATGTTGCGCGTAACAAAAATCCGGGGAAAAGGCTCGGCAGCCGTCAGTTTCAGGTACGGAAACTTCTTGTCGTCCCGCAGCCGGACATTGAAGCGGGGCCGGTGAAACTTGATGAAGTTTTCCTCCAGCACCAGCGCTTCGACTTCAGAACTGGTTACGACAGTTTCGACGTCGCCGACCGTCTTCACCAGCGCCCGCAGCCGCGGATTGTCCTGCGGACCGGCATAGGCCCGCAGCCGCTCGCGCAGAACCCGGGCCTTGCCGACATAGACCACCCGGCCCCGCCCGTCTTTGAGCAGGTAAACCCCGGGGCTTTCCGGCGCCGACGCAATCTTTTCGGCCAGCGTCGTCAACCTGTTTCCGCCCGTTCGTTCGGTGCTGCCGGCCACAACGTCAGCCACCGCTAACCCTTGACCACCCCCAGCGGCCGCATCCGGGCGACCCGGCGGGCAATCCCGGCATTGTGACAGACCGCCACCACCGCTTCGACATCCTTGTAGGCATCCGGCACTTCCTCACGCAGCACTTCCCGGCTCGCGGCCATCACCCGGATGCCCTTCTGCCGCAGTTCGGCGGCGACATCGCGCTTCTTCGTTTCGTTCAGCGCCCGGGTGCGCGACCAGACCCGGCCCGCCCCGTGGCAGGCCGAACCGAATGTCTCCCGGTCGGCAACGGCGGTGCCAACCAGAACATAGGAATAAGAACCCATGTCGCCCGGAATCAGCACCGGCTGGCCGAGATGACGATAGCGGGCCGGCAATGCCTGATGGCCAGGGCCGAATGCCCGGGTCGCTCCCTTGCGGTGAACGCACAGCCGCCGGCGCTCACCGCCGACAACCTGTTCCTCGAACTTGGCGATGTTATGAGCGACGTCATAAACCTGACTCATTCCCAGTCGCTCAATCGGCACACCCAGAACCCGGGCGAAAGCTTCCCGCACCCAGTGGGCGATTGCCTGTCGATTTGCCCAGGCATAGTTTGCGGCGCAGACCATCGCTCCGAAATAACGCCGGCCCTCGGGCGAATCCACCGGCGCACATGCCAGCTGACGGTCAACCAGCTCGATCCCGTACTTGCGGGCGGCGGCGCCCATTTCGCGGACATTGTCGTCGCAGATCTGATACCCCAGCCCGCGCGAACCGGTGTGAATCATCACTGTCACCCCGCCCAATACCAGTCCGAGCGCTGCCGCCGCTGTCGCATCGTAGATTTCATCAACAACCTGTACTTCCAGAAAGTGATTGCCCGCGCCGAGTGTACCCAGCTGCGGCATCCCCCGCTCCAGCGCCCGCTTCGACACCCCGGCGAGTTCGGCCCCGGCCATCTGTCCGTGTTCCTCAGTGTACTCGAGGTCCTCTTCGAAACCGTAGCCGTTGTCAACCGCCCAGCGCGCGCCGTGGGTCAGTACCTCGGCGACCGTCTGCTGACTGATGCGGATCTTGCCGGTTGACCCCACGCCGGAAGGAACGTTCTGGTAGATTGTCTGCACCAGCCGTTCCAGTACTTCCGGTTTGAGTTCCGCTGCCATCAGCTGCGTCCGCAGCAGCCGCACCCCGCAATTGATATCGTAGCCGACCCCGCCCGGCGATATCACTCCCTCCCGGGCGTCAAAGGCGGCCACACCGCCGATGGGGAACCCGTACCCCCAGTGAATATCCGGCATTGCCATTGACTGACCTACGATTCCGGGCAGCGTGGCAACATTCGCCACCTGCTCCGGCGCCTGATCAGCCTTGATATCATCAAGCAACCGGGCATCGGCGTAGATTACGCCATCGACCCGCATCGTCGGCTTGTATGTCCGCGGTATTTTCAGCCGCCAGTCGTCAATCCTTTCCAGCGGTCCATTCCATTCTGCCATGGTTGGATTATAAACAACGCCCGGGCCGGCGCAAAGCTCCCGGGCGTCAGTTTCGCTGAACCTGTTTTGCTACTCTACTGCCCGCACCACCTGAACCTTGACGCGGGCCACTACTGCCGCCAGTGCTCCCAGTGCCGCCAGCACCGGCGCCAGAAGAACCACCGCACCGCCCACCGCCACGCCAGCGGTCAGCGGCACTTCGAAAAGCACCCGGCCATCGGGCATCCTTATCACCAACCGCCGGACATTGCCGGCCTCGACCAGTGCTTTTACCCGATCAACCAGCTCACCGGCATCGACCTCAAACTCCTCGGTCCTGGTACGTTCTTCTTTTGGCTGTTCATCCATTGCTGCTCCTGTCCGGGCTGCGGACAGCCCTGATTAATCTTGGTGTGACCACTGCGGTTGTCAAGTCGTCGGACCATCAATGCCAGAGAATCACCCGCCGCGGCCGGAGACCGATTCCGCAGGCAAAATACACTCCCGCCGGCAGCCGACTGATATCGTTTACCCCCGGCCGGACAACCTGCACCCGCCGCCCGCTCCTATCACAGAGCATTGCCGGCCGGTCGCCGGCCAGCAGCAGCTGACCCGAAACCAGTGCCGGCAGTCCGGGCCGGACAGTCCTTTCCGGCCGATCGGCCGCAACTCCCACCGGCAGCCCGGTGCCGACCAGTCGAGCGACCGTCGCCACCAGCGCTTTGACCAGCTCGGTCTCCATCGGAATGTTGTTGGTGCCGCATTGTTCGTAATAAAGCGGGCCGATGGTGTCACCGGTGGTATGGTAAAGCGGCGTGCGGTCATGAAAGCCGCCCCGGATTGCCGGAAAACCATACTTCCAGAAACTGTAATGGTCAGACCGCGCCGCCGGCGTGTTCTCGATTGTCGCATAGTGTTTGAGACTGGAAAAGGTATCGGCCTGCGCCCGGAAAAACGCCACAAACGCCTCCGAGTTAGGCGGGTTGCGTGCACCGTAGATGACGATGCTGTCGCGACCGGCCCGGCCGTAGGAAATCATGTCGAAGTTGATGGCCAGCCGGATTGAATCACCACGGTCACGCGCCCGACGGGCCAGTGAATCCGAACCCACCAGCCCCTGCTCTTCACCTGCGAACACGCAGTAAAGCAGACTGTTTTCGACCGTGGCATCGGCCAGCACCCGGGCCAGCTCCAGCACTGCGGCAACACCCGAACCGTTATCCTCACAACCGGGCGAATAGATTCGCGGAGACTCCGACGTCGCGTCGGCATGGGCACAAACAACATAGTACCTGTCCGGATTGATTGTCCCGCGTTTCAAACCGACCACGTTCGGCGCCCACTCACGGCGAAAGGTATCAAGCCAGACGCTGTCACAGCCATGCTCCTGCAACCGCTGCCGCACCCAGTCCATTGCCCGCCGGCAGGAATCGGTATCACTGTAACGGACTCGGAAATCCCACAGCCGCTGAATCGTCCCGCCGACTGAATCGGCACTTACCCGGCCGACCAGCCGCCAGACCAGACTGTCCGGCACCACCGCCGGGTTGAGGGTGCTTTCCCCATTCCCGGGCAGCCGACGCTCGGTCCGCCCGATGCCGCACAACTGGACCGGCAGACGGTTGAGCGCCACTATCCCCGCCGTGTCGGTTGCCAGCACCAGTCCGTTGCTATCCCCGGTCAGCACGCGACCGCAGGCTGCCGCCGCAGTGCGGACAGCTTCGTTGTCGCAGAAAACGTACAGGTAATCGGCCCGTTCGTCCCACGGTTCGAGCACCACCATCCCGCTTTCCCGCCGGGACAGTTCATCATCCCCGGCCACGACCAGGCTCCAGCCGTCAGCCGCAAAGACAACCCCGGTCCCGGGCTCTGGCCCGTCAAGTCGGGCCAGCCACTCGCGCCCGGACACCAGTCCGGCCCACACCAACACCAGAACAGTCAGCCACTGCTTCATTACGTTACCCCGGCAAACAAACTTGTTCAGTCTCACTGTTCAACAGCCCGGAGACACTGGCGACAGCCGCCAGTGCCAGCTCGGCCTGTGCTGCCTTGCGGTCCCGGCCGCGCAACCTCCTGCCGATCGGTGGCAGCAGCCCGAAATTCGCATTCATCGGCTGGAAACTGCTGTTGGGCGCACTGACGTAGGCCAGCAGCGCACCAATCATCGTTTCGGGCGGCAGCACAACCGGTTCTCTGCCCAGCGCCAGCCGGGCGGCATTGACTCCGGCTACCAGCCCGGCAGCAATCGACTCGACATAACCCTCAACACCTGTAAGCTGACCGGCAACAAACAAATCGGGTCTTACCCGTGTCTGCAGTGTCGGCCGCAGCGTTTTCGGCCCGTCCAGGTAGGTGTTGCGGTGAATGCTGCCGAAGCGGACAAACTCGGCCGTTTCCAGACCCGGAATCAGCCGGAACACCCGCTGCTGTTCGCCGTGGCGCAGCCGGGTCTGAAAACCAACCAGATTGTACATCGTGCCGGTCTCGTTCTCCGGCCGGAGCTGGACAACGGCAAACGGCCGCCGACCGGTACGCGGATCAATCAGCCCCACCGGCTTCAGCGGGCCAAATGCCAGTACCAGCCGGCCGCGCCGGGCCATTTCCTCCACCGGCAGACAACCGGCAAAGAAACCGGCACTCTCGAAATCGTGCAGCGGATACAGCTCGGCATTGCGCAGCTCGTCCACCAGCCGGTCATACTCAGACTCGGTCAATGGACAGTTGAGATAATCGGCACCCGCGCCGTAGCGCGATGCGGCAAACACTCGGGAACGGTCAAGCGTCTCTGCCAGCACAATCGGCGCGATGGCATCGTAAAAAAACAGCCGCCCGACGCCGACCAGCCGGTTCAAGGCATCGGCCAGCGCCGGCGAGGTCAGCGGCCCGGTGGCGACGATCGTTATCCCTTCGGGCAAATCAACCGCTTCCCGTTGCTCAACTGCAATCCCGGCCGCCGCCAGCCGGGCCGCAACCAGCGCCGAGAACCGACGTCGGTCCACCACCAGCGCCTTGCCTCCCGGCACCCTTGCCTGTTCGGCACATTCCAGCAGCTCGCAGCCCAACCGGCGCAGCTCGGCCTTGAGCAACCCGTGGGCATTTACCGGTTCCTCGGATTTCAGCGAATTGGAACAGACCAGTTCGGCCGGTTCGCCGGTTTGATGCGCTTCGGTCATCTTCCCCGGTCGCATCTCCACCAGCCGCACGCTGACACCACGCCGGACCAGCTGCAGTGCCGCCTCGCAGCCGGCCAGGCCGGCGCCGACGACAGTAACGGTCTTCATCCGCTCCGGGTCACTGGCCCTTCTTACACCGCCGCCCCGGCACTAGAACAGCCCGTTGACCGGCTGGCCGGCCGGATGTTCAACCGTAAACTCAATCTCGACATTGAACCGGTTCTGCGTTCCGAGTTCAGGCCGCCACGTCAGCAGTCCCCGGTCACGGTCTTCTTCGTCCGGCCGCGGCTCAACCCGGTCGACACTTACCTTTACCCGTTCGTCCTGTGATACCGGCACATTCTCCACCAGCCGCAGCCGCACGGTGCCGGGCTGATAATTCTCCACCGTTGTCCGATAGACAAACTTGGTTCTTTCGGTTTTGCTGAACAGACCCGCCCGTGACCTGAACGTCCGCACCAGTTCCCGTTTCACCCGGATTCGTTCATCGACGCCGAAGGCCACCGGCACGGTCTCGCCCGGTGCCACTGCCGGTAACCAGGCACTGCCGGTAAACTCATCGCCGACATAGGTGTTGCCCTGTCCGGCCAGATATACCATGTTGCCGGAATTGACCAGCCGACCAGTGAGAAAAGCGGCCGGGCGCTGGCGTGGCACCGCCAGATACTCAAAATCGGCCGGCAGTCCTGATTCATCGAGGGCGAGCTTCTTTGCCGGCTCACCGCTCTTCAGGCTCACGCGACCCGGAATCGAATACTGCAGCGCAATGCCGGTTTCAACAACCGCCAGCTCCGGTTCCGCTTCGGCAACCCCGTCATACCCCGGCGCCATCATCACTCCTGATTCGGCCGTGGCCTTGGCCGAAAACGCCCGGCGCGGCCGCGCTGGCTCTTCCGCCGCAACATACCAGGGCTGCGGCTCGGGAGGAACATTGCCGCCGCTGGGCTGCATCGTCGAGAGCACCAGCTTCACTCGTTCCCAGTCTTCGCCGGTGCGCTGACCAAGCCGGGCGAAGTAGCCGACTGTCACCCGGTTGTCGCCGGGTCGCGCGCGCAATTCATAGTAGGGCGCCCAGCTCGCCGCACCGGCAATCGCATACGACAGCCGCAGGGTAAAACTGCCCGTGCCGGTGCAGTCGAAGCGTACTTCCTTGCGGTTTTCGATTGCGGCCCGGGCATCGGCATACTCCTGCCGCGCCGCCGTCAGCCGGCGGTCGAGTTCACCGCGTTCCCGCGCCAGCTTCACCGCCCGTGCCTTCACCCGCGTCAGTTCGTCGGCGACGAAAACCAGTGCCGACCGCCACGCTTCCGGTGCCACCCGGCCCTGCTGCAGTTCCCGGGCAATAATCTCCGGTGTCCCCAGCTTGACCGAAGTCAGAAAGTCTTCTCTTGCCTTCAGCACCGTCGCTTCGTTGTCCAGTCCCGCCAGCGAGTCTTCCAGCAGCTGCACCCGTAGTTCCAGTCGTCGCACCTCAGGCGTCGGTTCAGCCTGATAACCGCGCCGCACCTGAACCTCGCCAATCCGCAGCCCGCTGGCAGCAATCCGGACCGTGTTGTCGTCCAGCGCCCCGGGCAGACCGGGCAGTACCACTTCGGTTGCCCCGGCAATGTTGAGCTCGGCCCGCCGCACCACCACCACCTGATTGGGATACACAATTGCCGAGTCCACCCGCGAACTCACCGTCATCGCCGCCAGAAAAATCCAGATCACGAAACCTCCTCAGCTAAACTGTCTGCCCGACTTACCACCGGCGGCGGCAGTTCATTCCCGGATTGCCCGCTCAATCACCCCGCCCCCGAGTACAACTGCCCCCTGCCACAACACCACCGCCTGGCCCGGTGCCGGCAGCCACTGTGGTTCTTCAAAGAAGACCAGCAACCGGTCCGGCGCAGCATAGTCAACCCGCACCGGCACATCCTGACCCTGCGACCGCACTCGGGCGGTTACGCCGGTCCGCAGTTCCCGCGCCCCCGGCCAGACCCAGCAGATATCGCCGGCTTCCACACCCTGCACCCGCGCTGATGCTGCCCCGGCGACAACGATAGTATTTCGCTCAACATCAATCGCCACAACATACCGTCGTTCACCCAGTGCCACGCCGATTCCCCGTCGCTGCCCGAGGGTCAGACCGGCAATTCCATCGTGAGTGCCCACCTGCCGGCCGTTCTCGTCCAGTATCGGCCCGCGCCGAAACAGCTCCGGCCGGCGCCGTTGCAGAAATGCCACGCTGTCGTTGTCCGGAATAAAACAGGCCTCCTGGCTTTCCGGTCGGTGGGCGGCCGCGGTCAACCCCAGCGCCCGCGCCCGTTCGCGCACTTCGGCCTTGGTCAACTCACCAACCGGCATCAGCACCCGCGCCAGCCGGTCCTGTGTCAGCCGGTAGAGGAAGTAGCTCTGGTCCTTTGCCGCATCCCGCCCCCGCAACAACCGCCAGCCACCACCGGGATGCAGTCGGATCCGGGCATGGTGGCCGGTCGCGACTGCCTGTGCCCCCAGTGCTTCAGCTCGCTCAACGAGCCGCCGAAACTTCAACGCTTCGTTGCAGCGAATACACGGGTTTGGCGTTCGCCCCCGGGCATACTCGGCGATAAAATCGGCAACGACCTCCCGCTCGAACTCGGCACGCATGTCCAGCACATAGTGGGGAATCCGTAATTGACCGGCAGTTCGGCGGGCCGACTCAACCGCATCGTCGCCACAGCAGCCCCGCCCGTCAGCCCCGGCCGGCTGTTCCAGTAACCGCATCGTAATGCCGATTACCTGATGCCCCTGCTCTTTCAGTATTGCCGCAGCGACCGCCGAATCAACCCCACCGCTCATCGCTACGACAACTCGCACTGCTGGTACTCCTGTCCGGCCGACACCGGACCAGTGGTTCTAGTCGGACTTTTCCTGACGGTAACTGATTTCGCGGCGGATTGAAAACCACAGCTGCTGATGCACCGATTGCGGCACTTCGCAATTCGGCACCAGCGTGCAGTAATGCACCAGCCGCTTCATTGACCGCAGCAGCTCGGCGCATTCCCGGCACGACTGGATATGCAACAACAGCTCCCGCCGGGCCTCGGGGCTCATCTCGCCGTCAACAAATTCGGCCGCCCAGTCCGCCAGTTCGCGACAATCCGGGCAGGAATTAGTGTCCATTGGTTTCATCGTTTGTCCTAAAGATATTTGGCCAGTGCCTTGCGCAGCTCCAGTCGCCCGCGATGCAGCCGCGACTTCACCGCCGCCACGGTCAGATTCAACACCTTGCTCGCTTCTTCGTTACTCAATCCCTCCAGGTCACGCAGTACCACCACCGACCGATACTCGGGAGGCAGTTTCTCAACTGCTTCATTCAGCGCCTCCCGCAGCTCCCGCTGCTGCATCAGCTTCTCTGGATTGTAGCGGTAGTCAGGCAGGTCCAGCGGCGTACCGCCGTCGCTGTCAGCCGGCTCGTCCAGCGATACCAGCTGAACCTTCTCGCGCCGCCGCAACCGCGTCAGGCTGACATTGGTTGCAATCCGGTACAGCCAGGTGAAAAACGACGATTTGAACTGAAACTTGGGCAGGAAGCGGTAGGCCCGCAGGAAGGTGTCCTGCAACACCTCGCTGGCGTCCCGCTCGTTGCCCATCAGCCGGTAGGCAATATTGTAAACCTTGCGTTCGTAACGCCGCACCAGCTCCTCAAAAGCTTCGCCGTTGCCGGCCTGTGCCCGCCGGACCAGTTCTTCGTCGGTAACCGGCAGCGCCTGCGGGGCCGGCAGCAGTGGCCCGGCTCTGACTTCTCCAGCCCCGGCCGCCGGTGTCCCGGTCTGAACATCGCGCGGTGACGCCTCAGTTTCGGCATCACCGGGCAGCACGACCGGCATCAACCCGGGACCATCATCGCTCACGGTGGTGTTTTCTCTATCCACAACTAAGGCAGCGACGGCACAATCCGACGCCCCCGGCCCCGGCCGGGCGAGTTGTCAAACACCTGGACGACATGGTAAATCACACCAATCGAACGATGCGGTGCAGCACCGTGAAAGTAGTCGTGGACAAGATTGATGTAATCGACCACCTGCCGTTCGTATTCGCTCAGCCCGGGGTCATCCGGATGCAGCATCTGAACCACACAACGCAGTTCGTACGACTTCGGCAGGTCAAGAAACACGACTGCCACTCCGGGATCGGCCATCTGGTTGAGGAAACTGTGGGTCGCAAAGTCCGGCCGGGCATACAACTCAAGTGAAACCTGCTTGGTGCGGTCGTAAATCGCGGTCTCCTTGGTGTACAGGCTTTCCAGCAGCGCCAGCTTCGCCGGCATCGGATCATCCCAAGTACGCCGCAGCAGCTCGATCAGCTCGGCCAGCTTCTCGGGCCGGGGCAGCCAGCCGGTACCCTTGACCGCATTGTTGAGGGTAAACTCCGAGTCCCGGCGTCTGGCTCCGTGTGATGCGACAATTGCGTTGTGCGGTCCGGCAACCTCGGGCCGACCGGCTGTCTCGTCACCGCTCATCATCTTCTTGATTTCGGCCAGCTGTTCCAGCCGCCGGCCGAAGTTCCAGTCCAGAAAATCCTGCGGCAGCTCGACAATCCGCAGCTCGCGCCACTTGCCTTCAATCCGGGCCCGGATTATTCCCTCGGACCGGCGCGACAAATCAATGTTGTCCTGATGAAACCAGCCCTGCCAGCTGCCGCGCTTGCCGGTCGGGTCAGTCGAATCCGGTACAAATTTCACATCCCGCCAGAGTGTCCGCTCGCCCTGCTCCGGGTTGTCAAAAACCACGTTGCCCTTCGCCGGCCGCCCGTGAGCGACCACCGTCACCAGCACCAGTCCGATTACCATCAACCATCTCATTGCTAAGACCTCCGGGAAGTTGCTGACAATTCTCCGTCAATTCCTGTTCGCTCACCTCGTCATTGCCCAGCCGGCGCACCACCCGGGGCAGCATTCGACCGCTGAACCGATGGTTGATCCACACCACCGCCGCCGCTCCGATGCCCAGCCCGGCACCACCGCCCAGTCCGGCGCCAATGTCGCCGGCCAGCAGGTTACCGACGACGATACCAGCCAGCAGCAGTCCGGCCGGCAGGCCAAAAGCCGCCAGCGCCGAAAGCGAACCGGCCTGCCCGGTTGTCACCAGCAGTACCCGCTCGCCGACTCCGGCACCAATCGGATTCTCAGCAAGCACCGTCCGTTCCGGCGTGCCGAAAACGGCACAGCCGGCCCGGTTGGCACAGCCGCCGCATGCCGAGGGCGGATTCACCCGTACCTCAACCCGCCCACCCAGTGTTCGTACAACCCGTCCCGACCCGTACGCCATCAGCCCGCCGCTACCTTCTGCGCCGCCCGCTTTGCCCGCAGCCGTCGGAACTGGTTGATGCGGAACTGGGCATAGAGAATGCCGCCGGTCACTGCCAGCACCACCAGCCCCGCTGCCACTGCAACGCCGAGGTATTGCTGGATGATGCGCCAGCTGTGCAGACGCAGAAACAGCAGTGCGTCGTGATCGATGTCCAGAAGCATCACAACTGCGGTAACAGCCGTAACCAGCAGAAAAGGCGCCACCAGCGCACCGACATAAAGATGCACTCGACGCAGCAGGTTCACCCCTCGACCTCCTGACAGCGGTTAAAAAAAGCCACGCTCTCCAGCGGCAGACGTGCCGGCCGCTGCCGCTCGGCCTCGAGCTGAGCTTCGCTCAGCCCGGGACTGGGTTCCGGCGCACGCCGGCCGATAATCACCAGCGTAATCACCTGCATTTCGGCCGGTATCGCCAGTGCCACCCGGACCTTGTCCGGGTCATAGCCGGCGATTGGATGCGCCACCAGCCCTAGCTCAGTCGCCCGCAGGATCAACAGAGCTGTTGCCAGTCCGGTGTCGAAGAGATAGTACTCCCGGTCGCGGATGACGCAGTCGGCCTCCTTTTCGGCGAAAACCGCGACAATCATCGATGCGTCGCGGGCCCAGTCGTTACCCTTGTTCAGCGCCGCCTTTACCGCCGCCAGCGCCGCCGGTTCCCAGACGAAGCAGAACCGGGCCGGCTGATTATTGAAACAGCTCGGTGCAAGCTGCGCGTGACGGGCGAGGTCGCGCGCCAGTTCCTCACCGACTGGTACCGGCTCCAGTGACCGAAAGGCCCGCCGCTCGTGAATTGCTGTTGTCACATCCATCGACTACCCCCTAGAAGCTGGTAACCTCACCGCCGGGTATCGGTCGGCGCATGCGGGTGTTGATGTCAAACGTGACTCCCGGTTCAATCCGCGCGTCATCGGAATAACCGCGACTCTCCCACCAGCCGGGCACCGACCGGCTGGTGAAAGTAATTGTTTGCAGTCCCTTCACGCTCTTGTAACCCCACAACTGAGGAACCAGCAGACGCAGCGGTCCGCCGTACTCCGGCTCCAAGTATTCATCGTCAACGCGATAGCACAGAAGCACTTTCTCATAGCTCAGCGCCGTCAGCGGCAGGGATGTCGTGTAACCGCCGGCACTGGAAAAGAGCGCGTGGCTGGCACCGGGCAACAGCTCAAGCCGGGCCAGCAGATCAAGAAACCGCACACCCTGCCAGTTGCAACGGACACTCCAGCCGCTCACTGACGTCAGCCGGGCATTGACCGTTGTCAATGGCAGCGCTTCGATCTCGGCAAAGCTGTACCGCTGCGGCGCAGCCTTGACCAGTCCATCAACAGTCAGTAACCACAAAGCCCGCTCTGTGCTGGCCGGAATGCCCTCGGCGTAGAATACCGGCACGCCCAGCCGCTTCAGAATGCTCAAGCCGCCCTAAACCTCCATCGACTTGACCCGCACCCCTTTGATGGCGCGCAGGTCTTTTTTCAGGGCCGCGACCTCCTTCGGCTTGCCACAGACATTCAGCAGTACCAGCCCATCCTCGGCACAGACATTACCGATCTCGTGCAGACCGATGCGCAGACCGATGATGCAGCCGTGCCGGGTGAGGACTTCCTGTACCTTCACCGCCGCCTGACTGCGGCGGGCAATACGGATTGCCATGATGATTCGACAGTTCAAATTTACCTCCTCAACGCATTGCCGGTCAGGGCAATTATCCCCGCCCCGCCTGTCCCGTCAAGCAACCACCACGAAAACGGTCCGGCCCAGCCGTTTACGCCGACTGAGCCGGACCGCTCTCAACCGCCCGGCGGACGGACGCTAGTTTCCTTCGTCGTCCGAATCGCTGCCGGTTGCGGCTTTCAATGCCTTTCGTGCAGCGATATTGGCCTCGTGTGCCTGATCGGCGAGTTTGCGCAATTCCTTCTGGTCCTGAGTATTGGCCATCTGTCCCAGGATCTCGCGCACCCTGTTCATCTCTGCCTCAACCGGGGCAACCTGCTCGGGAGTCAACCCGGCCTTGTCGATCCTGGCCTGCAGCTTATCGAGCTTCTTGTTCATTGTCTCGGTGAAGTCGGCGACATTGACTTCCGGTCCACCGGTCTGTTTCGGCCGGGTCGCCAGCAGTATCACGGCAACCACGACCAGCACGCCGACTATCGACCAGATGATGATGCGGCTCTTGTTACCGCCCTGTGCCATCGGTTCCTCCTTTGCTCACACGCCTGCCGGGTCCGGCCGTCGACGCTCAGCAGTTCGGATTTACCCGTTCTCTTGAGCCGGCCTTATCCGGACTCGTCTCTGCCACAACACTTCTTGTATTTTCGCCCCGACCCGCACGGACACGGGTCGTTTCTTCCTACTTTGGGCACACTCCGCCGCACCTGGGCCGGTACCGAAGCCTCAGCGCTGCCGGACTCCTCGCCCGCGCTCTCGGCTGCCGGCTTGTAGGCCCGCACCGCCGGTCGGGCTGTGGTGCGGCGGGGCGGAGCAGTCTGAACCTGCGCCCGAAACGTGACGGCCAGCGCCTCTTTGTAGAGCTCGGCCATCATCTCCCCGAACAACCGGAATGATTCCTGCTTGTACTCGACCAGCGGGTCCTTCTGGCCATAGGCGCGGAGACTTATCCCCTCGCGCAGCATATCCAGCGCATAGAGGTGATCGCGCCACTTGCTGTCGAGCGTCCGCAGGAAAACATACCGGCAGAGATCGCTCATCAGCGCATCGCCCAGCTCCGTCCTGCGCTCAATATAGCGACGCCGGGTTAGGTCTGTCAACAATTCACGCAGCCGCGCCGGCGTCATCCGTGACTTCTCGTCGTCCGATACCTCAATATCCCCCAGAAGCGTCAACTGCAATTCAGCATGCAGTCCGTCCCAGTCCCAGTCATCGGGATACTTGCCCGTGCCGGTCGTGCGCCGCACCAGCTCCTCAACCAGTCCGTCCGCCATCTGTTCATAAACCGCCGTCAGGTCGGGACGGGCCAGCACATCATCGCGCAGCCGGTAGACGACCTCGCGCTGGCGGTTCATCACGTCATCGTATTCCAGCAGGTGGCGCCGGATTTCGGCATTGCGCGTCTCCACCCGCCGCTGGGCGTTTTCGATCGCCCGGGTTACCAGCGGATGCTCGATCGGTTCGTCGCTCTTCGCCCCGAACCGGTCCATGATTGCTGCCACCCGTTCGGAACCAAACAGCCGCATCAGGTCGTCTTCCAGCGAAAGGTAGAACCGTGATGAGCCGGGATCGCCCTGGCGGCCAGCCCGGCCGCGCAGCTGGTTATCAATCCGCCGGGCCTCGTGTCGTTCAGTGCCGATGATATAAAGTCCGCACGGCACCTCCTTTTCGCAGCGGCCGGGTTCCGCTTCCCAGTATTCGCAACGGCCGTCGCCCGAGACCAGATAGCACTTCTCGCCCTTGACCACTCCCGGCCCGAGTTTGATGTCAGTGCCGCGACCGGCCATGTTGGTCGCAATGGTGACTGCGCCCGCCTGACCGGCACCGGCGATTACCGTCGCCTCGCGCTGATGCTGTTTGGCGTTGAGCACTTCATGGTTGATACCCCGGCGCCGAAGCATGCGCGAAATGACCTCCGAGACTTCAACCGATGTCGTACCGACCAGTATCGGCCGGCCGACCTTGTGCCAGCGTTCAATTTCGTCCAGCACCGCCTCGTACTTGGCCTTGCGGGTCATATAGACGATGTCACCGTAATCGATACGGCGCACCGGCTCGTTGGTCGGTATCGCAACAACGTCCAGCTTGTAGGTACCCCAGAACTCCGCCGCCGAGGTCATTGCCGTGCCGGTCATCCCGGCCAGCCGGCGGTACATCCGGAAATAGTTTTGCAGGGTGATGGTAGCAAAGGTCTGGGTTTCACCCTGGACCGAGACCCCCTCCTTGGCCTCCAGCGCCGAGTGCAGACCGTCCGAGAACCGCCGGCCCGGCATCAGTCGGCCGGTAAACTCGTCAACGATGATTACCCGGCCGTCCTGAACAACATAGTCAACATCGCGCTCGAACAACGAGAAAGCCTTCAGCAGCGACTGGAAACTGTGCAACAGATCGCTCTTCTGGGCATAGCGCTGATAAGCCTGCTCCTTGCGAAATGCCTTCTCTTTCGCCGACAGCGTCTCGTCGCGGTCGATGCTGCCCAGTTCTTCGGACAGGTCGGGCAGCGTGAAGGCATTCGGATCGTCCGGCGCCAATTCGGCCCGGCCCTTGTCGGTGAGATTGATCGAATTGTCTTTTTCGTCAATGACGAAGTAGAGTTCGTCGTCAATCTCGTGATAACGTTTGTCGCGCAGATAAAGCAGGTCCAGCCGGTCCACTGCCCGTTTGACGCCCTCCTCACGCTCGACCTTCGCCAGCCGCTTGTGTTTCGGTGCCCCGCGCCGCGCCTGGAGAAACTTTCGCGCCGCTTCATCCATTTTACCTTCGCGCATCAACCGCTCGCCCTCGTCGACGATGCTGTTCACGAGCAGGTTCTGGCGGGTAAACAATCGTCGCACCAGCGGCGTGAGGCGATCATAGCCCTTGTCTTCCGACTCCACCGGGCCGGAAATAATCAGCGGTGTCCGTGCTTCGTCAATCAGGATCGAATCAACCTCATCGACGATGGCATAGTGGTGTCCGCGTTGAACCTTGTCTTCAATCCGGCCGACCATGTTGTCACGCAAATAGTCAAAACCGAATTCGTTATTGGTGCCGTAGGTCACATCGGCCTGATACTGCGGCTTCCGTTCTTCCGGGTCCATTCCCGCCTGAATGCAGCCGACAGTCAGCCCCAGCGACTCCAGAACCGGCCCCATCCACTCTCGGTCCCGGCGGGCAAGATAATCATTGACCGTGACCAGATGCGCACCCTTGCCCTCGAGTGCGGCGAGATACAAAGGCATCGTCGCCACCAGTGTTTTGCCCTCGCCGGTGCGCATCTCCGCAATCTTGCCCTCATGCAGCACGACCCCACCGATCAACTGAACGTCAAACGGCACCATGTTCCAGGTCTGCATCGTGTCGACGACCGGCCAGCTCTTGCCCACCAGCCGGCGACAGGCAAGTTTCACCAGCGCAAAAGCCTCCGGCAGCAGCTCATCCAGCGGCTCACCGTCTGCCACCCGCCGCTTCAGCTCCTCGGTACGGGCCGGCAGATTCTCACTGTCGGTCAGTTGCTTATAGACCGCGTTGATCTCCTCGACCCGACGCCACAACCGCTTCAGTTCACGGTCGTTCTTCGTGCCGAAAATTGCTCCGAGGATTTTGTCAAGCATTAGGCTGGCCCATTCTAGACCCGGGCCCGACCGTGTCAACCACCAGCCGGTTCAGTCCGCCAGTTTCAGCAGCCGCAGCGGCCGACCGCCGCTCGGCACCAGAAAGTAAACCCCGGCCGCAACCGGCCGGCCCGAACCATCACAACCGTCCCAGTTGACAGTGCCGGACTGACCGCCAGTGAAAGTCTGGATCATCCGGCCGGCCTCATCGCGCAGCATTGCCGGCCCGCTGCACCCCAGCCGACAGGTCACCTGCCGCCGGAAAGGATTAGGCCAGACTGCGACGGTTACCGTGTCCCGTTCACCGCTGCCGAACCGACCCGCCGGTGGCGCGCTGTCGCGGACGACATAGACCTTGCGGCTGTTCAGATGGCCGACATAAAGCCGGCCCGCGGCGCCGGACCCGGCAATGCAGTAGGGCGCGTCGGCCAGCCCCAGCACTGCCCGCACCCCACTGTCGGCCAGCACGGTCATCTGCGCCGGGCGATACGAGAGACAATAGAGCTGCTCGGTCTGCCGGCTGAAATAAATGTCCCAGGGTTCCTTGCCTACCGGCCAGGCCCGGTCAACCATTTCGGTCTCGCTGTCAATGGCCCAGACCGTGTCGACCGCACCCACCGTGATTCCACCGGCAAACAGCCGCCCGCCGGTCTTGTCCATCTCCAGCGCAACAATGTCTGCTGGCAGGGCAACCCGCCGTACCACCATTCCGGCCAGAACATCGATGACTGTCAGCCCCCGGGTTGTCCCGACAAAATAACGCTCACCGTTCTGGTCCAGCATGCCACACAGCGGCGGACCGCCAACCCGAATCACCGCCTCGACTGCATCACGACGCAGATCAACAACCGCCACCGCTTCCTCGTCGTAAAGCTGAACATAAAGTCGGCGCCGCCGGGCATCCAGATTCATTCGCAGCGGCCCGTCGCCGACCCGAATGATTCCAAGCACCGTATCGGCCCGGCAGTCAATCACGCCAACACACCACTCCATGTCACACGAGACATACAGCCGGTCGGTCGTGCGGTCCCACAGCGCGTACTTGGCCCCGCGCAGGGCAATCGCTCTCAGCCGGCGTCCGCTCGTACCACAGCCGACGAGCACCGATTCGGCCCCGGCCGGTCCGAATGGGCAGTAGTACTTGTTGTCAAGCGAATCAAACGCCAGAAACTTCGGCTCCGGCACCTGCACCAGTGCCACTAGCCGACCGCTGCTGCAGTCGATCGTGAAAACACTCCCCGCGCTCCAGCTGCGGCCGTGGATGAAATTTCCAATCGGGTTATGCACGAGCGAACCCACCCATGCGCCACCGACGTCGACCGAGTCTTCAACGTACTGCGCATGGGCAGCGGCAACCACTACTGCCGCAAAAGCAAGAGCTGCCAGACCACCCCGTCTGAGCATCGAGAGATTCTGCTGCTGCGCTAAATTAGCACCAACGTCACGCCGGTCAAGCAAAACCGGGCCGCCGGCAGCGCCATCCTGTTGGCTTTTCCTCAGGCCTCGGTTGTCTTACTTTCGTTGCAGGTTGGCCGCGCCGGACTATAATCGCCCAATGGCCGACGAACCTGCTCTGACCGGGGACGCCCGCCCCCCCGCGCCGCTCGCCGAGCGGATGCGCCCCGGCTGTCTCGACGACATTGTCGGCCAGGACCATCTGCTCGGCCCGGGCCGTCCGCTGCGCCGGGCGATCGAGCGGGGCGAACTCCACTCGATGATACTCTGGGGCCCGCCCGGCTCGGGCAAAACCACCCTCGCACTGGTCATTGCCCGGCACGCCCGGGCCGGTTTTGTTCAACTCTCGGCAGTCAATTCTTCGGTCGCTGAAGTCCGCTCTGTCGTCAGCCAGGCCCGTACCGACCTCAGCCAGCGCGGCCGCCGCACCGTGCTGTTTGTCGATGAAATCCACCGTTTCAACAAGGCTCAGCAGGATGCCTTCCTGCCCCACGTCGAATCCGGCCTGATTATTCTCATCGGTGCCACTACCGAAAATCCATCGTTTGAAGTCATCGCTCCGCTGCTCTCGCGCTGCCGCGTCTACGTGCTCAACCCCCTCACGCGGGAAAGCCTTATTACCCTGCTGCGCCGGGCACTGACGGCTCCGCACGGCCTCGCCGACCGGCCGGCACAGCTTACCGATGAAGTACTGGACTATCTGGCACTGGTGGCCCAGGGCGATGCCCGCGCCGCTCTCACTGCCCTTGAGCTGGCGGTTGATGCCGCCGAACCGGGACCCGACGGCACCCGGCCGGTGACGCTCGACCTTGCCCGGGATGTAATCCAGCGCAAGTTTCTGCTCTACGACAAGGCCGGCGAACAGCACTACAACCTGATATCCGCATTGCACAAATCTCTGCGCGACTCTGACCCTGACGCCGCACTCTACTGGCTCGCCCGGATGCTTGAAGCCGGCGAAGACCCGCTCTACGTTGCCCGACGACTGGTGCGGTTTGCCTCCGAGGATGTCGGCATGGCCAATCCCAACGCGCTGGTCATTGCCAACGCCGCGCGGGAAGCAGTGGAGTTCATCGGCCTGCCCGAAGGCAACACCGCCCTCGCTCAGGCAGTTATCTATCTGGCCCTTGCGCCCAAGTCAAACGCCGTCTATGTTGCCTACGGCGAAGCGCAGAAGGACGCGGTCGAAAGTGAAACACTGCCCGTGCCCCTGCATCTGCGCAACGCACCAACCGCGCTGATGAAGAACCTCGGCTACGGCCGGGACTACAAGTACGCTCATGACTTTCCCGATGCCCGGGTTGATCAATCCCACTTCCCCGATGGGATGAAACCCAGGAAATACTACCGCCCGACCGATCGCGGCTTTGAAGCCGAGCTGCGCAAACGCTTCCGGCCCCCGACGAGCTCAACCGAAAGCGGCAGCGAAAACCAGGGTTAACAGCGCCGGCAATCTGCCGGGCTGGACAGAAGCTCTGTTGCCGTACGAAATCCGGGCATCTGTCGCACCGGGCTGCTCACGACACCGAACGCGGCACGAAGGGCAGTTTCACCCGCCGGCGGCATCTACTGCCTAGAACTGCGAATGGGCAAAGAACTCGCGCCGCAGCTTCTCCATCAGTTCGGGGCGATGGTCATAAAGCCGGCGCAGCTTGCGCCGGGGATGCCGCGCCAGCGCATAGTGAGTCAGTATCGGCAGCGCGATCGTTGAATCGGCATAGCAGACGACCGCGTCCGGCAGCCGGTCCGGGTCGACCTTACCCCAGCTCACCGCTTCGTGGGGCGTGGCACCGGAGAGCCCGCCGGTGTCGGGCCGCGCGTCGGTAACCTGGAAGAAGTAGTCCTGCCCGTATTCCTTGAGCATCAGGACTTCCTGTATCTGCGGCTCGGTCTGGAGCATGAAGTTCTTGGGGCTGCCACCACCGATAAGCACCACCGCCGACTTGCCGCCGGAACGCTTGGCATCGAGCACATAAGAGGTGGTTTCGTTCACATCAATCGAAGGATTGATACGGAGTTTGAGACCTTTCAGCTCGAGGCCGGCAATGTTCATCCCGATGGTCGAGTCGCCGGGCGAGGAGGTGTGGACCGGCACGCCGCAGCGGTATGCTGCGGCCAGCACCGACACATCTCTGTTGCCGCTTTTCTTCTCCCACTCGGCGGCGTAGCGGCCAAGATGCCAGTAGAACTCGGCCGTGCCCATCTCGCGCTGAAACTCGGGCTGGACAAGAATGCCGCGCAGTATCTTGTCGGTCGCCATCAGGCAGTCAGAATAGCCAAGGAAGACATCGTAGATGCGGACGATGTCGTTGTTGCGCAGGTCGGTGTCATCGACGATGTGCGATCCGACATGCAGCGGCAGGTTGAAGGCGAAGTGAAGGTCATGGTACATATTGGCACCGGTGGCGACAATCCAGTCAACGAATCCGGCCTTGATGAGCGGGACGACACAGGAACAACCCAGCCCGGCGGGAGTAAGCGCGCCGGCAAGGCTCATCCCGACCGTAACGTCCGGCTCAAGCATCTTCTCGGTGAACAGCCGACAGCCTTCGCGCAGACGCGCCGCGTTGTAGGCAAGAAACGTGGCGTCGATAAGGTCAACCAGTTTCTCGCGGCCGGTGATACCCTGAGGCTGAATGCGCCGACCGCTCATGTAGCGCGCCTTGTGCGGACATTCGCGCTCTCGCAGCCAGTCGGGCAGCTCGGAAAGGTCCTTGCGCTGGCGCGGGTTCACGCCCGCTGCCTCAACCTTGGTATCAGATTTCTGCGGTCTGGTTTTTGACTTCTGACTTCGCTTCATCTGCCCTCCTTACGGCACCATTATCGCCTTGGCCGGCGGGATACCGTTAAAGTGTGTGGCATGGGCGATAGAATAGGCACCGATGTTGTAGGCATACACCAGGTCACCCGGTTCGAGTTCAGGCAGCTCTTCACCGGAGGAAATGATATCAATCGAGTCACAGGTGGGACCGGCAAGCGTCGCCAGCCGGGTCTCCCCCCGGCGTGTAACCGAGAACGGGTATTTGGCGTGGTCAAACATCATCCCTGACAGACAGCCGTAAAGCCCATCATCGACAAAGAACCACGGTTTACCGGCGCGAATCGACTTGCCGATAACGCTCATCAGCAGAAACCCGGCCGGGCCGACGAGCGCCCGGCCCGGTTCGGCAATAAGCTCGATGTGAGGTGGAAACAGTCGGTCAAGCTCCATCCGCAGTGCCGGTGCCATCGTCGCAAACCAGTCTTCATCGGCATCAAACTGCCGGATCGGAAACCCGCCGCCGATGTCCACCAGTGTCAATGCCATCCCCTTGAGCAGGGCGTCGTTGAGGATAATCTTCGTCAGCTCGAAAGCCTCGAGGTAATTGTCGCCGTTGGTGCACTGGGACCCGACATGAAAACTGACGCCGAGGGGTTTCAGCCCCAGATCACGGGCGTACAGCAGCAGCGGTACCGCTTCGGCCGGGTCGCAGCCGAACTTCAGCGACAGCTCGACGACTGAGCCGACGTTGGGCACCTTGATCCGCACGACGACCTGGGCGCGGGGCGAGTAGCGGGCAATCTTGTCAAGCTCTCCGGCCGAGTCGAAGGTCATCAGGTTCACGCCCAGCTTCCGGGCCGCAGCGATGGCCTGCGGCCGCTTCATCGTGTTGGCGAAAATCAGCCGGTCGGGTGTCGCGCCGGCGCCGAGCGCCCACTCGACCTCGGGCAGCGAGGCAACATCGAACCCGCAGCCGGCATCGGCCAGCGTCTTGATCACTTCGGGCGTCGGATTGGCCTTGATCGCGTAGAACGGTTTGACCCGGGGCAGAAACCTGCGGAAACGCTTCACCTGGTCGAGCAGAATCGTCCGGCTGATAACAAACAGCGGCGTGCCGTGCTTTCTTGCCAGGCGTGGGAAGGACGCGCGCAGTCGGGCGAGGTACTTGGGTGTCGGCATCAGACGGCCCGGCGTCCGGTCGGCTTACTCGGTGTTTTCATCTCCCGGCCATTCAAGCGGGAGCTGGCCGGAAGTCAAGCCGCAACCAGCAGCTCAGCGCGGGACGAGCACGGCCGCGCCGTTGATTTCGCTGTTCTTGACCGCGAGCAGGGCATCGGCTGCGGCTTCAAGCGGGAACTCCTGCACGGTCGTCGCCAGCGGGATGGCGGCGGCGAGACCGACCAGGTCGCGCACGTCCTGCCGGGTCGAGTTGGCGACCGAGCGCAGGATGCGTTCGCCGTAGACCAGCGAGTAGTCCATTTCGGGTATCGGACTCATGTAAATGCCGGCGAGCGCGAGGGTGCCACCCTTGTCAAGATGTTCGAGCGCAAGCGGCACCAGCTCACCGGCCGGGGCAAAGATGATACCTGAGTCCAGGGGCCAGGGCGGAGCGTCTTCGGCCGGGCCGGCCCAGGCTGCGCCGAGTGCGAGGGCGTGGCTGCGATGTGACTCGGACCGGCTGAAGACCGCAACCTCGGCTCCAAAGTATCGCGCTATCTGCAGGCAGATGTGGGCCGAAGCCCCGAAACCATACAGCCCCAGCCGCAGCGGTTCAGGGAACTTGACTGACAAATTGACCGTATCCAACTCTCCTCCGGTGGCAAGCCGCAGCGCGCGGTAGCCGATGACGCCGGCGCAGAGCAACGGCGCAGCCGAGGCGGGGTCGAGCGAGTCGGGCAGCGGATAGACAAAGTCGGCCGGCGCGACGGTGTACTCGGCGTAGCCGCCGTCGGCGTCGAAGCCGTTGAAAAGAATACCTTCGCAGAGATTCTCGCGGCCCGAGCGGCAGAACCGGCACTGGCCACAGGTCGAGCGCAGCCAAGGGATGCCGACGCGCGTGCCGGGCGCCGGTACGGTCACGCCCGGTCCGAGACCGTCGACCGTGCCGACAATCTCATGGCCTGGAACGACGGGCAGGCGCGGCGCGATGTCGCCTTCGACCTCATGCAGGTCGGTGCGACAGACCCCGCAGGCAAGCACACGCACCCGTACTTCACCGGGGCCGGGCTCAGGCACAGGCACATCGGCAACCGAATTGAACCGGTATTCAACCGGGCCCTGTCGATTGATAACAAAGGCACGCATCAGGAATCCAACCTCCTGCTTCTCAGACAATCCAGTCGGGTCGGCGCCAGCTGGCGCGGCAGCTGACGGAGTGCTGGACCAGACATATCAGCGCCGGGCCTCGAGGTTTGCTCTGGCCTCAGGCACTAGCTTGAGAAAGCTGTCGAGCTTGTCGCAGGTGTAGTCGGCACACTCGGCACAGGTCACCAGCGC
This sequence comes from Caldifarciminota bacterium, assembly GCA_965649225.1. Taxonomy (GTDB): domain Bacteria; phylum Hydrothermota; class Tepidihabitantia; order Tepidihabitantales; family Tepidihabitantaceae; genus CBFGJX01. The sequence continues at coordinate 11,485 of CBFGJX010000008.1, read as the reverse complement.
GCGGGTTCGGGCGCACTTGCGAATCTGGCACATCCCGGCGCAGTAAGAGAAGTGCGGACCTTCGGCCGAGTTGCAGCCACGGCAGTTGATGTCCGCAGGCTTGATGTCGGCCGAGTACATCTTCGACCACTCGGCCGCGGTCTTTTCGCGCAGCGCGTTGTCGTCAGTGCGCGTCGTCCTGAAAGTCGGACAGGTCTCGCAGTCCAGTCCACACGCGGCGAGCAAAGCCATGGGTTCTCCTTCGATATCGGGCAGATTCTCGGCCGCATCGAACAGGCGTCAAGCGCGCACTGTTGCGCCAAGGTCAGGAACCGGCTATCATCTGCCCAACTATCAAACGTACGATGACTTGAAATGACGGACAAGAACCTTTTGTTGAACAACTGCTCGCAGGTGCTCTCGATGACCGGCGACGGGCTCGGCATTGTCGAGCGCGGCGCGGTGCGCGTGCGCGACGGGCGGGTTGCCGAGATCGCGGCCGGGCCGCTTGAGAGCGAGCCGGGCGAGACTGAAATCGACTGCCGCGGCTGCGTGGTACTGCCCGGGTTTGTCGACCCGCACACGCATCTTGTTTTCGGTGGCTGGCGGGCCGACGAATTCGAACAGCGGCTGCTCGGCCGAAGCTACAAGGAAATCGCCCAGGCCGGCGGCGGCATCCTCTCGACGGTCAAGGCGACGCGAGCCGCGTCCGAAGAGGAACTGCATGAGCGCGGGCTCGAGCGCCTGCACGAAATGGTGTCGTGGGGTACGACCACGGTCGAGGCGAAGTCCGGTTACGGGCTGGACACCGAAACCGAACTGAAACTGCTGCGCGTGACCGGCCGGCTGGCCGAGGAGGGAATCGCGACAGTCGTGCCGACGTTTCTGGGCGCGCACAGCGTACCCGCCGGCACCAGCAAGGCTGATTACATTGACCTGCTGGAAGCCGAAATGATACCGGCCGTGGCCGAACAGGGCATCGCGCGGTTCTGTGACGCGTTCTGCGAGAACTTCGTTTTCAACGCCGACGAGAGCGCGCGCATTCTCGAGGCGGGCAAGCGGCACGGGATGCTCGCGACGGTGCACGCCGACGAGATTGAATCCTCGGGCGGGGCCGAAACCGCCGCGCGGGTCGGCGCGGTGTCGGCCAGCCACCTGCTGCAGCCGTCCGAGGCCGGGCTGCGGCAGATGGCCGAGCGCGGCGTGGTCGCAGTGCTGCTGCCCGGCACCTGCTTCTTTCTGCGCGAGGCGCACCGCACGCCGGTGAATCGGATGCGCGAGCTGGGCATCGTTATGGCACTGGCCACCGACTTCAACCCGGGCTCCTGTCCGATGCTGGCCCAGCCCCTCACCGTCCAGTTCGGCTGCATCTACTACGGTCTGACTCCGGTTGAGGCCCTGCGCGGGGCAACGGTGAACGCCGCCCGAGCATTGCGGTTGGACACCGAGCTGGGCACGCTCGAGCCGGGCAAGTGGGCCGATATAGTGGTCACCGACGTACCGACCTGGCAGCATCTTGTCTACCGCCTCGGCCACAATCCGGTGCGCATGACCATCAGGCACGGCCGCGTGACATTCGAGCGGCCGGCAGCCTGATTCCTTGCCCGAACGCAGGCCGGAACCTATAATCTTCCCAAGGCAGCCAATGCGAACTACTCTTGTCTTGTTTTCGCTTTTTTCTGTTCTGACTGCGGCGGTAATAACCGAAAGCTATCAGTTCAGCCCGGCACAGTTCCAGTTCGAGGAGCGCGGCGGGTTCACACTGATTGACGGCGCAGGAATGGAGCTGACCGATACGCCGGGCGCGCCGCAGTTGCCATCAATGCCGCTGACAATCCAGTTACCCGGTCGGGCGCGAGTGAACGCGGTGAGTTTCCGTTACGCCGGCTGGCAGACAATCACCGAAGCGGTACGGCCGTTCCCGGCACAGCGGCAACTGCCGCTGGTCGTCGAAGCGGTCGCGGACGGAGTGACCGGACCGGACCCGGCGGTCTACGAAAGCACCGAGCCGTGGCCGGCGCAGGTCGTGCGCTGGACCGGCACGGCCGAGACCCGACAAGGCACGGTGGTACACGGCGTTATCACGCCGCTGCGCTGGACCGGCGCCGACGCCAGGCTCGAGCTGTGCAGCCGCGTGAGCGTGCGGGTCGAGTACGAGCTGTTGTCCGAGCCGCCGGCGCTCAACACCGGCGCATTCGACTATCTCATCGTGACCGGGGCCGGATTTGACACCGTGTTCGCCCGGCTCGCCGCGTGGAAGACGCAGAAGGGCGTCCCCGCAGTGGTGCGCGACATCGGCTGGGTGCTTGCGCGCTACCCGGGCCGGGACGACGCCGAGAAGCTGCGCAACTACCTCAAGACCGTGCCCGATTCGGGCTGCCGCTACGTACTGCTGGGCGGCGACGTCGATGTGGTGCCGTTTCGCAAGGCGTTCGCGATGGCCTGCGAGTGGGGCGCGCACCCGCGCGAGGACTCGTTGCCGTGCGACCTTTACTTCGCGGCGCTGGACGGCGACTGGGACCGAAACGGCAACGGCGTGTTTGGCGAGACCGATGACTCGGTTGACCTCGCACCCGAGCTTTCGGTCGGCCGCGCGCCCTGCGACCGGCTCAGCGAGGCGCAGGCGTTCGTCAACAAGACGCTGGACTACGAGCTGGGCATGGCCGCGCACTCAAACGGCCTGTTCGCGGCCGAGATACTCTGGCAGAACCCCTACACCGACCAGGGCGTCCACAAAGACCGGCTCGACGACCTTGCGTTCGGCGGCTGGTACAACCTGACCAAGCTCTACCAGAGCCGGGGCAACCAGACCCGCGAGTCGGTGCTGGCTGCCATCCGGGCGGGTCAGAACTTCATCAACCACGACGGCCACGGCTGGATTGACGTGATGAGCGTGGGCGGCGGCCCGGCCAACCGGCTGCGCACGGCCGACGCCGATACCATCACCAACGACCGGCGCGGGGTTATCTACTCGATTGGCTGCTGGACCACGGCGTTCGATTTTGCCAGCATCGGCGAGGCATTCGTCACCAACCCCAACGGCGGTACCGTCGCAACGATTGGCAACTCTTCTTATGGCTGGGGCTCGCCGGGCAACCCTGGTTTCGGCTATTCCGACAAGTTTGACGACCGGTTCTGGTACTCGATAACGCGCACCGACAGCTTCCGGCTGGGCGATGCACTGGCCGCGGCCAAGGCGCGCTACGCGCCCTACTCGCACGACCGCAATGTCTATCGCTGGCACCAGTATCAGCTCAACCTGATGGGCGACCCGGAGCTCGGGGTATGGACGCGCGAGCCGGAGTCGCTGCGGGTGAGTGCGCCGGAGGTTCTTGGCCCGAATCCGGGCCGGGTGCTGGTAACGGTGCGGCGCGGCGGAGTGGCCGAGCCGGGCGCGCTGGTCTGTCTGTCGGCGCCGGACCGTTATGCCCGGGCCCAAACCAACGCCGCCGGCGAGGCCTGGCTCGATCTGCCGGCCGGTACCGGTGCGATGACGCTGACCGTCACCGCCCGCAACTGCTATCCGCTGGTGCGCTCAATTCCAGTCCGAATCGCCGGACACCTCAACCTGACTGCCTGGCTGATGGACGATGCGGCCGGCAACAACGACGGTGTGCTCAATCCGCTTGAGGAAGTGACACTCTCGGTCGGGTTGCGCAACGCCGGCAGCACGGCGAGCGGGCCGTGGCCGCTTGTGCTGCGCTCAAGCGACCCGACGGTGAACGTGCTGGACAGTACTGCGGTCTGCCCGGCGCTGGCGCCGGGCGAATCAACCCTGGTCGCGGCTGCGTTCCGGGTCGAGGCGCGGGCCTGCGCTCAGGACGGCCGGATAATCGAGTTCGAGCTGGCGGTGCAGGATACGGACCTGGCCATTGCATTTCGGCCGGTGCTGCAAATGGGCCTGCCGCGCCTGAAACTCGAGCGCCACGTGCTGTTGCGGCCGCCGCTTTCGCCGGGCCAGTCAGGCGCGGTCCGGCTGGCGATTCAGAACCGCGGCCACGGCTGGGGCCACGCCGTGAGCGCGCGGCTCGTGTCGCTGGACCCCTACGTCACGGTCGAAACGCCGGGCCCGGTCAACCTCGGCGAGATGCCGCCACTGCGGCTTACCTACCCGGCCGACAGCTTCGGCGTCAGCGTATCGGGCGCCTGCCCCGGGTCCTATCTCGCGCCGCTGCGGCTGGAGCTGGAAAGCGAAATCTGGCAGTTCGTTGATACGTTCCGGCTGCTGGTCGGCGAATACGGATTCGCTGACGACATCGAATCCGGGGACCGGCTCTGGTCGCACGGCGGCACGGGCGACCTCTGGCACATATCCACCTACCGTGCCAACTCGGGCGGGCATTCGTGGTACTGCGGCGACCCCAATACCTCGCGCTACAATTCCGCGATGAACGCATGGCTGATGACCGTGCCGCTGATTGCAGCCGAGAACTGCTCACTTTCGTTCTGGCGCTGGTTCCGTGTGCCCAACTACGGGGTGGATGGCATCTACGTAATCGTGATGCGTTCCGGGCGCGAGGACACGCTTGACTTCCTCGGCACCGGCGGGGCGCTGGGTGAACCGCTCGATGTCATCGAGAGCGACTGGTGCGAGGAACGCTATGCGCTCGACTGGCTCGCGCCGGGCGAGACGATCCGGGTCAAGCTGTCGTTCAAAAGCGACACCGACACGACTGACGAGGGTTTCTATATTGATGACGTGCGTGTGACCGGCGGCGGCGCGCCGCTGGTCGCGGTACGGGACTGGCAACGGCCGGCGCCGACGGGACTCCGACTGAGCGCCGGACCCAGCCCGTTTCGCGCCCGGCTGAACATCAGACTGGAAACGACGACGCCGACGGTCGTGCAGGTGTTCGACGCGACCGGGCGGGCGGTGGCAACTTTCCCGGTGCGGCCCGGTCCGGCGCGTTTCTGCTGGGACGCGCGCGACCTGGCGCCCGGAGCCTATTTCATCGCGGCACGGACCAGCTCGGCAACAGAACTGCTGAAGGTCATCCTGACCCGCTAGCGCCGCCTGTTTGACTTGACGGGCCGGGCCGGTAAGATTGCCTCTCCGGCATGATCGTCACCTTCTTGAGAGGAGCTTTCCGCGATGCGCAAGATAATTGAATGCGTTCCGAACTTCAGCGAAGGCCGCCGGCCTGAAGTAATTGATCAGATTGTCAACGCCATCAAGTCGGTCAACGGCGTCTCGATGCTTGATCAGGAGATGGACGCCGACCACAACCGCGCCGTTGTCAGCTTTGTCGGCGAACCCGAGGCGGTGTTTGAAGCCGCCTTCCGCGCCGTCCGCACCGCTGCCGAACTCATCGACCTGACCCAGCACAAGGGCGAACATCCCCGCATCGGTGCCACCGATGTCGTACCGTTCATCCCGATTTCCGGCGCGACTCAGGCCGAATGCATCGAGCTGGCCAAACGACTGGCCAAGAAGATTGCCGATGAACTCTCCATCCCGACCTACCTCTACGAACTGGCCGCAACCCGGCCCGACCGCACCGACCTCGCGGTCATCCGGCGCGGCGAGTTCGAGGGCCTGCGCGAGGCAATCCGCACCGACCCGGACCGGGCACCCGACTTCGGTCGGCCCGAGCTGCACCCGACTGCCGGCGCGACCGTCGTCGGCGTCCGGGCGCCGCTCGTGGCCTACAACGTCAACCTCGCTACCACCGACGTCAAAATCGCCGAACGTATCGCCAAAGCAATCCGTTTCCGCGACGGCGGGTTCCGCTATGCCAAGGCACTGGGTTTTGAAGTACGCGAGAAGGGCTGCGTTCAGGTTTCGATCAACATGACCGACTACACCAAGACACCGCTCTACCGGGTGTTTGAAGTAGTCAAGCGCGAAGCCGCACGCTGGGGCGTGAATGTCATTGAATCCGAGATTGTCGGACTGGTACCGCAGGGTGCGCTCAATGCCTGTGCCCGCTACTATCTCCAGCTCAACAACTTCAAGAAGAACCAGATTCTTGAGAACCGGCTGGTGCCGGGCAAGGGCCTGCCGGATTTCCTCAACGACGTCGCCTCGTCGGCACCGACCCCGGGCGGCGGCTCGGTTGCGGCGCTGAACGGCGCCCTCGGCACCGCGCTCTTCACCATGGTGGCCGCTCTCACCGTCGGCAAGAAAGGCTACGAAGAATTCGAGGACGAACTCAAGGCGGTGCGCGACCGGCTGCTCGGTGTCCGGGAACGCTTTGTCGCCCTGATTGAAGAGGACGCCGAATCGTTCAACAAGGTGATGGCCGCTTACCGCCTGCCCAAACAGACTGAAGCCGAACGCCAGGAGCGGGCTCAGGCGATCAGCGAGGCATTGAAAACCGCCGCGGCGGTACCTTTGCGCACGATGACGCTGGCGCTGCAGACCCTGCGCGACTGCCGGCCGATCGTCGAGTACGGCAACAAGAACTCCATCACCGATGCCGGCGTCGGCACCATGAACCTTGATGCTGCCTTCCGCGGCGCCCGGCTCAACGTGCTGATCAACCTCAGTGGCATCACCGATGTCGACTGGACCAACGAAACCCGCCGCCAGATCGATACTCTGTCCAGCGAGATGACAGCACTGGTCGCGGAATATGAAGCCATCGTCGCCCGCCGGATGGGCTAGGGTTCGCCGGCACCGGCACCGCCGGCAGCGAAGTTGAGAAAGAATCCTGGCAACTCATTCGGCGGCAACGCCACCGGCCCGGCCGGTTCACTCGACGCCGCCGGACTGGTCGACCTGCACACCCACACGACTTTTTCCGACGGGCTGTTCACTCCCGAAGAACTCGTCACCGCCGCTGCCAGCCTCGGGCTGGGTGCGATTGCCGTGACCGACCACGACTCGATGGCGGGCATCGAACGGGCGCTGGACGCCGGCCGCAGCCGCCAGTTGGAAGTGGTTCCCGGCGTTGAGATGAGCTGCACCGTCTTCGGCATTGACCTGCACATGCTTGGTTACTACGTCGACTGGCGCGCTGCCGAAGTCGGCGATTTCTTTGCCCTGCTGCGCGACCGACGTTCACAACGGGCCGAAGCCATGGTCCAGAAGCTCGCGGCGCTGGGGATTCAGGTATCCTTCCGCCGGGTCTGCGAACTGGCACGGGGCGGGGCAGTCGGCCGTCCTCATCTCGCCCAGGCGATGCTGGAAGCCGGGGTGGTACCGAACATTGAAACCGCTTTCAGTCGCTACATCGGCTACGACGGTCCGGCTTATGTCCCGAAGTTCCAGCTTTCGCCCAAACAGGCAATCGACTTCATCCACCGCCACGGTGGACTGGCGGTGGTCGCTCATCCGGGCAACTGCGGCAACGATGACGTCGTCTACGCTGCTATTGCCGCCGGCGTCGACGGACTGGAAGTGTGGCATCCCGACCACACCGCTCATCAGTCGGACCATTACGCCGAGATCGCCCGTAAGAACCGGCTGCTCCTCACCGGTGGCTCGGACTGCCACGGCGGCCGCAAACTGGGCAAAGTCTATCTCGGCCAGGTGATGGTGCCGTACCGTTACCTGCAGGGCCTCAAGAACCGGCGCAACCAGTCGGCGCCGGGTCCGGAGCCATCTGCCCGGCAATGAAAACCGTCTTGCTCTTCACCGCCCTGACTGCAGCCGCACTTGCCCAGCTGCAGGTCGCGCGGCTGCGTTACGGCGGCGGTGGCGACTGGTATAACGACCCGGACGCCATCCCCAATCTCGCCCGCGAGGTCAACGCCCGCACCGACATTGTCATGGCCACCGAGGAGGCCCAAGTCAGCCTCAGTGACGAACGGCTGTTTCAATATCCCTTCCTTTTTATAACCGGTCACGGCAACATCGTTTTCTCTCCCGAAGAAGCAGCTCGTCTGCGCCGTTTCCTCGAACTGGGCGGTTTTGTCTATGCTGACGACGACTACGGCATGGACGAGGCTTTCCGCCGGGAGATGCGCAAGGTACTGCCCGGCGCTGAATTCGTCCCCCTGCCCTATGAACACCCGATTTACCATTCCTTCTACAGCTTCCCCGCCGGTCCGCCCAAAATCCACGAACATTACGAAGGGCCGCCTGCCGGCTTCGGCCTCTTTCTTGGTGGCCGCCTGGTCGTCTTCTATACCTATAACTCCAATATCAGCGACGGTTGGACCACCGCGCACAACGACCCCCCCGAAGTGCGGGAACAGGCATTTCGGATGGGCATCAATATCATCGCCTACTTCTGCACCCGGTGACCGGTTGGAACTGCCTGTCGTCCCATCCAGCCCTCCACCGGTGGCCCCTCTGCTTCCGTTCTTTGATGAACCGACGACCATCACCACCGCGCCGGGTCTGGCGGCTGCTGTCTTGAACCGGTGCTGGGATTGACGCAATCACAACTTAGACTAGCATAGCGCTGTGCCCGACCTGAACGAGACGGCCGTCGCCTGCGAACCAAACACTACCCGGCGGGCAATCAACCGGGGTGTGCGACTGTTCCTGGCAATCGCCGTTGCCGCCGCAGTCGTGGTAATCGCGGTTACGGCCCGTCAGGAGACCTGGGCCGGCCTGGGCCGGATCAAGCCTCAGTGGCTTGCCGCCACCTTCGCCCTCTGGCTGGTCGCCGCGCTTTTTGACGGTGCCCGTCTTGCCGCGCTGTCTCAGGTCGGCGAAAGCCGGCTCTCATTGCTCGGTTCAATTGAGGTCATCTACATCGGCTACTTCATGGCCGCCGTGACCCCGTTTCAGGTCGGCGGGCTGCCACTCCAGCTCTGGGTGATGAACCGGCGCGGCATCAGCCCGGGCAAGGCGACTTCGATTCTGCTGATCCGCGGGGTAATGTTCTACGGTCTGCTGCTGACCGCAGCACCGCTGATTGGCCGGCTGATGGGCGCCTCCACTGCGCTGGTGAAGATTCTTTCCGGTTACATCTGGCTGGTTATCGGGCTGGTTGCCGTGCTGATTCTTTCCAGCATCATCTTTCCCCGTCATGTCCGTAACCTCCACGACCGGCTGCACCAGAAACCCAACCCCGGTCTGCTCCGTCGCTGCTTTTTGTGGGTACTGGACGAGTTCGACGAGTTCAACGCCGGACTGCGCCTTTTTCTCCGGCCGCGCTATTACAGCTGGCTGATACTCGCCCTTGTGCTGACAGTTGCTGCTGCGGTAGCGGTATTTGCCATGAGCGAAACCCTGCTTGCCGGACTCGGGGTCGTGTCGCGTCCTCCTCATGCCATGGGGCTGAGCATGCTGCTGGCCTCGGTACTGTTGTTTGTACCAACCCCCGGTGCCAGCGGCGTTGCCGAAGCCGTCGCCGCCGGGCTTTACCGGGCGATCTGCCCGGTTTACATGCTCGGCATCTATGTCGTGCTCTGGCGCCTGTTCAGTTTCTATCTCGGGGCGCTCGTCGGCGGCATTGCCGCCCTGCGCCGGATTGCCCGTCGCTGACCTCCGGCTGGCCCGGTTGACTTTCTGCTCGTCCCGGCTAGAATACCTGATGTGGTAAAGCCTGCTGCGCCAGTAGCGCATGACGGCTTTGTCCCAAACCTCATTAGCACAAAGACTAACCCCGAAAGGGCAGGACTTTGAACAGCGAAGAACAGCTAAGTGCAGTAGCCGGAAGAACTTCCTTTCTGAATGACCTCCAGGAAGGCGTCTGGGTTGCCGACCCTTCCGACACGGTCGTCTTCGCCAACAAGTCGCTCGCCCGGCTGCTTGGGCTTTCTTCCGCCGAAGTGCTGATCGGCACCTCCTGGCACGAACTGTTCCCCAGTCCGGAGCTGGAGAAGGTACTTGGCGCCGGAATCGGGACTGGTACCAGGGAAGTCGGCGCCTCGGTGATGCTCGGCCGCTCCGGCCGACCGATACCGGTCAACTTGACGATCTCGCGCCGGCAGCTCGACAACCAGTACTGGCTGGTCGGAACTGCAACCAGCTGTGCCGTCAGTGGTCCTTCCGACTCGGTCGCCCGGCAGGCGATGGAGAACTCGGTTGACGGCATCTGCGTAATTGAAGACCGCTCGATTGTCTATGCCAATCGTCGCTTCGAAGAGCTTACCGGTTACAGTGCGGCTCAACTGCGCAGCCTGACGCTGGACCGGCTGGTTCATCACCGCAACCGGCCGGCGGTAGCCCAGAGTCTCGCCGACCCTCGACGCCAGCTTGTGCCGGTGCACCATGAAGTTGTTATCATCAACCGCGCCGGCCGGGAAATCGATGCCGAGATGCGCCTGGTTACGATTGAATCCGAAGGCCGGCCGATAACCCTGTGTTTTCTGCGCGACGTCACCCAGCTGCGTCAGGCCGAGCGCATCCGAACCGACCTGATTGCGATGCTCTCCCACGACCTGCGCACCCCGCTGGCCTCAATCAAGGAAGCGATGTCGCTGCTGTTTGAAACTGCCGCCGGCAAGCTCGAAGACCGCCAGCGCCGTTACCTGACCATCGCCCGGGAAGAAATCGACCGGCTGAACCGGATGATTGACAACCTGATTGACGTCTCACGGATTGAAGCCGGCAAGGTCACGCTGCGGCTGGACGGCGTTGACCTCGCCGATGTCATCTCGACCTCGGTCCAGTCGATGTCGCTGCTGATCAGCAAGAAAAACCTGACGATTGAACGCAACATGCCCGCGCGGCTGCCACTGGTGCTCGGTGACCGGGACCGGCTGCTGCGCGTCTTCAACAACCTGCTCGACAATGCCATCAAGTACTCGCCGGTCGGCGGCACGGTCAAGATTGACATCAGCTTCGTCGACCCCGACGCTCCGGTGCTGTCGCAGGAGTCAATCCTGCCCAACACCGGCTATATCCAGGTGACGGTTACCGATTCCGGCCCCGGCATACCAGCCGAGTTTCTGGACCGGATTTTTGGCAAGTTCGAGCGTGTTGACCCGCACGGTCCGGGCATCGGACTGGGTCTGGCCAATGTCCGTTCGCTCGTCGAACTCCATCACGGCAAGGTCTGGGCCCATTCCAAGCTCGGTGAAGGCGCAAGCTTCAGTTTCATTCTCCCGATAAAGGAAGGCGTATAGACCGATGGCAAAGATTCTTTTGGTCGAGGACGAGGAAAACCTGCGGGAACTGGTTGGTGGCCGGCTTGAAGCCAACGGCTACGAAGTGAAAACCGCGGTTGACGGCTACGACGCGCTGAACAAGGCACGTCAGTTTCAGCCCGACCTCATAATTCTTGACCTGATGATTCCGAAAATGGACGGTTACACCGTCTGCCGGATGCTCAAGTTTGGCGGCTTTGCCGAGACGCCGATAATTCTCTTCTCGGCCCGCTCTTCTCCCGACGATGTCCGCCGCGGCATGGAGATGGGTGCCAACGGCTACGTCACCAAACCCTTTGAACCCGAGGTCCTGCTGACAAAAATCGCCGAACTGCTCGCGGCCAAGAATGCACCGCCCGGCTCGACGCCACCGCCCAGCACGCCGACCCCGGCAGAAAAAGCTGCCGCCGAGGCAATGGCGGCCCAGGCTGCCGCCGCCCAGGCCCCGCCCCCTCCGCCGCCACCCCCGCCACCGCCCGACGCACCCGCCCGGCCCGGGCCGCGGCCACCCGCGTCT
>CBFGJX010000007.1:0-105922 GCA_965649225.1 Caldifarciminota bacterium | reverse complement strand
ACGTTCCACTCAACCGTGAATGTGCCGTCCAGCACGTCCCCGGCCGCACCGGTCGCCGCCAGCTCTCCACTGACCACTCCCAGCGCATTCTCCGTCGGTATCTTGTCCCACTGCACAAACCACACGTCCGACCGCTCCGCCACCGCCCGGATAACCTCCGGCGTCGCCTCGCAGTACACCGCATTGACAATCCACAACGGCGTTATCTCTCCCACCGCTCCCTGCGCCGCATACCGCTCCAGCTCCCCAAGCAGCCCGGACTGCGTCCGTTCCGCCAGCGCCTTGCAGCCGCTCACCGTCAACTCCCAGCGCCGCGCCTTGTCCTTGACCGTCCGGATCACGGCCTCACCGTCAAACTGCTCCCGCAGCGCAATCATCACTCCCAGCCGGCTGCCATCCTCCGCCCGAGCCATCTGCTCCAGCAACGCCGGCTCTATCGGGGCGGCAAAGGCAATGACCGCCAGCAGTCCGAGCACACACATCAGCTTCACGGAACCTCCTTATACTCTTGCAGCAATCAGCGCCAGATTCTCAGGTCGGCGATAACGACTGTCAAGCAGGATGTGGCTCGGAAGCTGTCAGTTTGACATCCCGTCAGCTGGTGGTTAGAGTGCAGCGTGGTCCGCTTTCCTGCCTCCGCTGGACCGGGCCCGATCTGTGGTATTATCGCCCTCGCCGTGTACTTCACCTGCGTCGGCCCGGCAATCGGACCGGGTGACTCGGCCGAACTCACGCTGGCCGCGCTGAAACTGGGCATCGCTCATCCGCCTGGCTACCCTTTGTTCCTCTGGCTTGGCCGCATCGCCGCAATGCTGTCATCCAGGACGGCGCTTGCCGTAAATCTCCTTACCGCCTTGCTCTCCGCTGCCGCCGTGACAACGCTCTACTACGCCGCCAAGGCACTTGGTGCAGACCCGCCCGGTGCAACAGTCGCTGCCCTGCTTTTTGCCTTCAGCCGGACCTTCTGGTTCAATGCTACAAGTACCGAAGTGTACGGCTTATCGATGCTGTTCCTCGCCCTCTGTATCCTGCTGGCTGCACGCACCCGTGTCGAGCCACGTCTGGCACCGGCAGCAACATTCATCTTCGGGCTCGCGCTGGCGCACCAGCCGTCGGCACTCTTCTGGCTGCCCGGCGTGCTGGCGTTGTCTCTTGACCTTGACACCCTGCCCCGCCGCCGGGCACTACTGTTGTCCGCCGGCGCGTTTCTGCTCGGCCTGTCCTCTGCCTTGGGGACGATGGTGCGCGCGCTCACCCGGCCCTCGGTGAACTGGGGTGATCCGTCAACATTTGGCCGCTTCCTGACTCACGCGACCGCGCGCCAGTACTCCGACCTTGCCGGCTCGGCACCGTCACTGTCGCGGCTTGCCGGACTGCCACGCGTGCTTGTGTCGGAACTCGGCGTTGCCGGCGTCGCTCTGGCTCTGGTCGGGTTCATCGGCATCGCACTGGCGCACCGCCGCGTCCTGCTTGCCGTGCTGCTTCTGGCCACGGCTGGGACGTTCGGGCTGACCTATAATGTGCCTGACTTTCGCGTCCAGCTCCTGCCATCTCTGCTCGCACTCTGTCTTGCCACCGGCGTCGGGGTCAGTGCGTTGGCCAAACATCTTGGCCGCGCCCGGCCCGTCATCGCCATCTGTCTTATCGCCCCGCTGCTGCTGCTCATAATGCACCTCGCTCCGGCACGCGAGTCACGGACAACAGCAGTGCAGGACCTTGGTGCCAATCTGCTGCGCTCACTTCCTTACCGCGCGGTCTTCATCGGCGGCGGTGACGTACCAGCCAACGCCACTCGCTGGCTCCAGCAATCCGCGGGCAACCGCCATGACATCACAGTAATCGCCGCCGACATGCTTTTTTCGGAAACCTACGTTCACAGCCTCCCCGAGCTATTGCCAGACAGCAGGCTGCCGTCTTTTCGTGAGTTGCTCGCGGCGGCCGGCACAGGCCCGCGCGCCATTCGTCTGCAGGGCGTACTTGCAGCGCTCTGCCTTGCGCTCACCGGCACACGTCCAATCGCACTGTCCGGTGAGTTGCTTACGCCTGAGTTCTTCGTCGGCCCGATTCCGCGGGAATGGCAGGTCGTGCCCCGCGGTATTGTCTACGAGCTCATCACGGCTGGCGCTACGCTCAAGCTCGACTCACTGCTTGCGCTCGATGATTCAATCTGGAGAAGCCTGAAACTCACCTCGGTCCGACAGCGATTCAGTCGCCCGGAGTACCACGATGTCCAGCTTGCCTATACCGCATCGCGCAACAATCTTGGGATGTTCTGCGTCGAACGCGGCCGTCCCGACCTCGCCCTCCCTCGCCTTGAACTCGCGCTGACGCTGCCCGGCCCGACGCAGTTCCGGACCGCGGTACAGGCCAACCTCGCTCGGGCCCGCACAGCACTGTCCAACCCGCCTGACTGACCGGTTTGACACCGGCACGAGCGACCCTAACATCGCCTGTGGATTACCGTCTGCTTTCCATTCTGGCCCTGCTCTTCTGGGGCATGTGGGGCTTCATCGTCAAGGTCTTGTCGCCGCGCACGACGCCCGAGTCAATCGCGTTCTGGTCCAGTCTGTTTGGCCTGTTGCCGGTGACAATCTACGGTCTCGCCCGCGGCACCGAACGCTGGGCCAGACCACATCCGCTGGTGCTCGTGTCCGGAATTGCGGCCGGGGTGGCAACAGTGCTTTTCTACATTGCCATCCGCAAGGGCCCGGCCTCGGTCGTCGTACCTCTGTCCGGCATGTATATCTTAATCCCGGCCGTGCTCGGCTTCATCATCCTGAAAGAACCGGTGACGCTCTCACACATGGTCGGACTGGCCTGCGCCGCCCTGGCTGTGTTCTTTCTGTCGCGATGAATCGGGCCGCTCAATCGGCGGGCTCGGGCACGAGAAAGAACAACAGCAGCCCGGCTGCGCCCAGGCCGGCCGCGGTGTACATCACCGCACCGTAGCCGAAACGCCCGGTCACGCCAACCAGCAGCGCACCGCACACCGCTGACAGTGCAAGAACCGACTGCAACATCCCGGCCGCGGTGGAGCGCTCGACGTTACGCCGCATCAATCGTTTCAGCTCACCCAGGTACAACGCGGACCAAGATATCGCCAGCAGCACCTGTATCGGCAGCACCTGGACCCAGTGCCGGCTAAGTCCGAACCCGACAAACACCAGCACCGAGAGCGCGGCCCCGGCAATGATGAGCTGCCGCTCGCCAAACCGTTCGAAGAAGCTGAGGAACAACGCCTGTGCCAGCGGATTGAGCGCAAAAATCACACCAACCCAGAGCCGCGACGCCCCGAGGTCGGACAGAAACAGCGGGTAGATTGCCCAGATGGACGTCGCTCCGGCATGACGCAGGAAGAATACGAGATATTCTTTCCAGTTGCGCCGCAGTACGCGCATGTCCACTATCGGCTGGCTCAAACGCACGTGCTGATGCCCGAGCGCGAACTGCGCAACTGCTGCAGCCGCGAGTCCCAGACCAGCTGCGACCCAGAACAGCAGCCGCGGTACGACCAGTCCCGCGATGAGCGCGCCCGCAGCCCACCCGAGTGCGCTGACCGCGGAAAACCTGCCCAGCCGCTGGCTGCGCTCGTAGAAATAGGCCATCAAAGCGGCTGGAAACACTCCTGCGGCTACACCTCCGGCAGCGCGCACCACGTACAGCCCGCCAACCGAGCGTGCGAGGCTCAGCGCGGCCAGCGTTATTACGGTTGCGATACAGCCCGCGACAACGAAACGCTTGCGGTCAGCGAAGTCGGCCCACCGGCCGAATACAAGACCCGACACCAGCAGCGCCGCCTGATACAGCCCGACCATCAGCCCGACCTGAGCCTTGCTTGCCCCGATGTCCCGTGCCAGCAAGGGCAGGTAGACGATGGCGATAACCAGCGCCGTGTTGGCGAGAAACTGCACCGCGTACGGACCGACCCGCCCGACCCGCCCGTCGCTCATCCACGCGGTAACGGTGCGACCTTCGAGACCGGCTGGCGCCGATACCACTCCACAAGGCTGTCGGCTTCAGCAAAACGCCCGGCCAAAGCCAGACCATTGGCACGCCGAAGGACAAAAAAGCGATACCGCATCAGCATGACCAGCGTGCGCCGGTCAATACTGCGTCTGGGGAGCTCAATTCGAAGGCCCGTCCAGTCGAACTCCGGGAATGAATCATCACTCCGGAGGGCAAAAAGCAAACCTACCGGAACCCGTGACCAATGTGTGAGCAATTGACGGGCGTCAATGCCGGCGTCAGCGTCAAAGGTCGTATAGGCAGGCCGGTCGGGATGACGAAGGACAAAACTCTCAAGCAGCGCAATGAAGCACCGCTGAATCGTGGCCGTCTCCTTCAGCCGTCCGTGTTCGAAAAGCTCAAGCTGCTGCCGGTAGGCGGCGATTTCGTCCGCTGATGCCTGTGCCAACCAGGGCCAGGTTCGTTCCAGCCGGCGCAGGTACCACGAGCGACGCAGCAACTCCTTGTCGATAATGCAGACGTCCGGACGAACGCCCTCAACCTGTTGAAGATACATAACCGGAGAATACAGGTCCCACCAGTCGGTAATGATCGTTGCTTTGGGGGCGGCTGAAGCAAGAGTGACAAGCGCATACTGATACGCGACACGATCGTCACTGCGGTCAACCCAACGCCAGTTCAATGCTGCCGGCAGCACGGCCACGATCAACAGCAACACTGCCAGCCGCCCCATTCGCCGCTCAAACCAGTCAAGGCCGACGGCAGTCGGCAGTGCCAGCGCAACCAGGGCGGGGATGTAGTAGGCATCGATGTCGGGTATGCTGTAATTGGCAGCATAGACAAGCGTCAGCACCACCGTCAACGTCACGCCGGCGGTCAGTGCGGGATTCCGTCGGCCAAGCAAATACCACCCGAAACCGGCTGCCGGCAAGAGTACCCACACGAAGCCCCGACCAATGATTTGAATCCCGCTCAAAGCATTACGCAGGACTTCGGGCAGCGATGCCGTGAACATCCAGACCTGATACTGCCGGCCGGTTACATGCCACACAAATCTCTCAATGGTCTGGGGATCACCCCAGGGGAAAAGCGGTCCTGCTCTGGCCCTCAATGGCAGGAAAAGATAAACCGATGCGCCCATCCCAAAAAACACAGCAAACACCAGCAGCGCCCGTCCGGACACTTTGCGTCGATGCCAGGCGACTACCGTTACCAGCCCCAGAAGCGTCATCACAGCCATCATATGGTTAGTCAATGCAAGACCGGCCAGATATCCAACAATCGCCGGGGCTGTTCCGGAATCGGCCGATGACACAGCCAGCCACAACAACGCCAGCAGCAGGAAGCTGAGTGCGTAGACCTCGGCGTCGTTGGCATTACTCCAGACCGGGAGCGACAGTCCGGTAACCAACCCCATCACCACTGCCGAAACCGGCCCAGCGCCGACCCGTCGACAGAGTGCCACAACGATACCTGCGCCTGACGCAGCAAGAACAGCACTGAGCAAAGCGACCCTTATAATCACCGTTCCGAAAGGCAGAAGCGACATCAACCTGCCCAGAACTGTGTAGAGCGGGTAACCAGTCGGGTGCAGAATGTTCAGCCGATAGCACCCGGCAGCAAGTTCTCCAGAATCGATGAGTCCAACTGTTCTTGTCAAAGTAAGGGTATAGACAACCAGCAGGCAGCTGGCGGTGAAGAAACTCAGAAACCAATCGGCCCGGACCAAGCCCGACAGCGCACTCCTTAGGCTTCCAGACCTGATGCGCCGTGACAGCCCGATTTCAGCTGTTGGCTGCATCACTGGAGGATTCACCAAGGTACGCCGCCTTGACTCTGACATCTCGTGCCAGTGCGGTGGCTGTCCCTTCAAGGACGACCCGACCGGTCTCGAGGACGTAGGCACGATGGGCGACTTCAAGCGCCATCCTCGCATTCTGTTCAACCAGCAGGATTGCGGTTCCCTGCCGGTTGATCTCGCGAATGATGCTGAATATTTCGCGAACAAGCAACGGCGATAACCCCATCGACGGTTCGTCAAGCATCAACAACCGCGGTGATGCCATCAGTCCGCGTGCCATCGCCAGCATCTGCAGTTCCCCGCCGGACAGGGTACCCGCGCTCTGCTTCAGCCTCTCGCGCAGCCGAGGGAACGACGAGAACACCCGCTGAACCGCCGCCTCGTTTTCGGCCCGACTGCGGGTGTAACCGCCCAGCATCAGGTTATCCCACACGCTGAGATGAGGGAACGGCCGCCGCCCCTCCGGAACATGGGCAACCCCCAGCCGAGCAATCTCGTGACCGCGGAGTCCATCAATCCGTCTGCCGAGAAACTGAATCACGCCCGACTCGATGGCTAGCAGACCGGAAATTGCCTTAAGCAGCGTGCTCTTACCCGCGCCGTTAGCACCAACGAGCGTGACAATCTCGCCCTCGTCAACGGCCAGCGTGACATCCTGCAGCGCTCGAACCACTCCGTATCGCACCGACAGCCGGTCAACAGTCAGAAGCCGGACAGTATCCGACCTCACGTGCTTCCAGCCGACAGTTCCCGTCTCGCCGGTTGTCAGACGTCCTCCCTGCCGAGATAGGCCTCGATGACCCGGCGGTCGCTGCTGACCATCGCCGGCGCTCCCTGCGCAATGACCTCACCAAAATCCATCACGACAACCCGTTCGCATATTCCCATGACGACCGGCATCTGATGCTCGATTAGCAGGACAGTCAGGTTGAACCGCTCGCGCACCAGCCGGATCAGCTCCATCAGTCTCACTGTTTCCGCTGGATTCATTCCCGCTGCCGGCTCATCCAGCAACAACAATTTTGGCCCGGCCACCAGTGCCCGAGCAATCTCAAGCCGGCGTTGTTCGCCGTAAGGCAGGTTTCGCGCCAACTCGGTAGCGCGCGCTGCCAGACCAAACTGCTCCAGCACCTCGAACGCCTGGCGGGTTGACCGCTGGTCAGCGGCGAGGAACCGCTTCGTCCGAAAAACGGTTCCAAACAAACCAACCTGAGTACGGTAATGCCAGGCAACACGAACATTGTCCAGCACCGAAAGTCCACCAAAGAGCCGGATGTTCTGAAAAGTCCGCGCCACTCCCGCTTGATATACGCGATGCGGGCTCAACCCGGTGATGTTCTGCCCGCCAAGCATTATTAATCCGCTGTCCGGCCGATAAATGCCGGTCACCAGATTGAAAACCGTGGTTTTTCCGGCACCGTTGGGCCCGATGAGGCCCACCAGCTCGCCGGGCTGAACCAATAGATTGAAATCGTGAACTGCAGCCAAGCCGCCGAAAGCCTTGTTGACCCCGCGCAGCTCAAGCAGTGGGTTTGTCACTGTTCTGTCCATCATTACGGCCCGTCCGCGCCGGCAGCACCGGGCGCAGAAACGGCAGCTCGGTCCCGGCAAAAATCCCCCCCGGTCGGACAAGCATGAAAATGACAAGCAGCAACGGATAAATCACCCAGCGCAAATCCTGAACCGACGATGGCAAGACTACTCTGAGCCCTTCGAGCAGAAAAGTCCAACCCAAGGCCGCAATCAAGGTACCGGACATGCTACCGAGCCCACCAAGAACAACCACCAGTAGCACGTCAATCGATTTCAGGAAGTCGAAGTTCGAGGGATGCAAAAACGTGTAAAGATGGGCGTAAAGTCCCCCCGCTACTCCCGCGAAGCAGCATCCGACGACAAAACCAAGCGTTTTGTAACGGGCGCTGTCAATCCCGACGGTCTCGGCGGCCAGTTCGTCTTCGCGAATCGATGCCAGTGCTCGACCGATACCGGAGTAAACGATATTGCGCAGGACGACCAGCGCCGCCACAGCCGCAAACAGGGCCGCTGTGACCGTTGTCAAACGGGCAATACCACTCATCCCCCGCGCACCACCCATGGCTGGCACTACCCGGTCGGCGTTGTCGAAGATAACTTTGACGATGATGCCGAAGCCAAGAGTCGCAATGCCGAGATAGTCGGATTTCAGCCGCAGTATCGGCGAACCGACAACAAACGCCACCAAACTGGCCAGCACGCCTCCGGCAAGCAATCCTGCAACCAGTGCCACCGGGCCGGGCAAGACAAGATTCCGGGTAACCAGTGCCGATGTGTACGCGCCAATACCGTAGAAGGCCGCATGGCCGAGCGAAAACTGACCGGTATAACCATAGATCAAATTGAGCCCCAGTGCTGATATAGTGGTTATTCCGGCCAGCGCAACAACCTGTTGCCAGTACGGATTCAGCACACCGGCGGCTGTCATCAGTTTAAGCAGAAGTATCAGAACGGCAGCACCAATCAGCGCAATTTTCCCGCTCCAGGGCGAGAAGCCCGTAGCCGACGGCCTCCCCGCCGCGTCGCCGCTTAGAACTACCGCTTTCCCGCTAGACCTTTTCACTGGTTGAGCGACCAAGGAGACCGGACGGACGAACCAGCAGTACCGCAATCAGGACACCAAAGGCAACTGCATCCCGGAATGTCGAAGAAACATAAGCTGACGTCAACGTCTCGGCCACACCCATGATCAACGACCCAAGCATTGCGCCGGGAATCACCCCAATGCCCCCAAGCACAGCGGCGACGAAGGCCTTCAGGCCCGGCATCACCCCCATGAACGGATTCAGTTGCGGGTAGGCAATACCATAGAGCACGCCACCCGCGCCGGCCAGCGCCGACCCGACACCAAAAGTGAAAGCAATGATGCGGTCGACATCGATGCCCATCAGGCGGGCAGTGTCGTGGTCAAAAGAAACCGCCCTCATCGCCAGCCCGAGCCGTGTCCGGTTGACGAACCAGTAAAGCACCAGCATCAACAACAGCGCCGTGAGGACTACAGCCACCTGAATGCTGGAAACGGTAACGCCCGCAACGTTGTAGCATCTTACGGCAAACGGCCTCGGAAATGCCCGGAAGTCAGGGCCGAAGATCGGCCGCAGGCTGCAGAAGTGTTCCAGAAACAGCGACACCCCCATCGCCGTGATCAGGGCCGAAATGCGCGGGGCGCGGCGCAACGGGCGGTAGGCGACGCGTTCGATCAGCATTCCCAGTAATCCGCAGCCAATCATCGCCGTCACAAGTGCAACCGGCCAAGGCAGTTTTCCCGCCGTCAGCGCGAAAAATCCGAAATACGCCCCGACCATGAAGACATCACCGTGGGCAAAGTTAATCAGCCGCACGATGCCATAGACCATCGTGTAACCGAGTGCAATGAGGGCGTAAACAAAGCCAAGCTGCAGGCCATTGACCAGCTGCTGCAGGAAATAGGTCACGTCCGGATAGATATGAGAAAGCAACTGCCAAGTCAAGACCGGCAGCCAGTACCGGCAGCCTTGACTGCCCCTGCGTCAGCCATAAAATCTCGCACCGTGCATGGAGGTCAATGCGCCATGATGAGACAGCGTGTCCTTCTTCTGATTGCATTCTCGGCCCTGCTTTCGGTCGCGCCCGCCCAGAACGTCAGCATCGAAAGTCATGAAATTCCGCTGACAGTCGGGACCTACGCCCGTTACCAGCAGAACCAGGCCCTGTTCATGTGGGAGCCGTTCGATTCCACCCGACAGGTCTGGGACCTTACTCGCTACCCCGGCGGCCAGTGGGCGCGTGTCGGGCTGCGTCCAGCATCGGAAGGACGCCCCCCGGCGCCCGAATCCATGGCGGTTGACCCACCTTCGCCGTCGACAGTCGAAATGGACACCCTGGGCAATGGCTCGACACAGTGGATATACCTCTACAATGACTCCTTCGGGCTGTACACCGACGGCATCGATTTCACTCAGTCAACCTACCGTTTCATCGGCAACTACCAGCCCGACGCACCGGTTTATGTCACGCCGATTTACCGCGGCGCCGGCTGGATAAGCGCAACATCGTGGCAGTACGAACTGCTGCCCGGGATACCCTATCAAGCCACTGAACAACACACCAAGCGCATTGTCGCACGCGGCAAGGTGCGAATACCGATGTCCGGCGACTACTTCTGGCCCTGCCTTGTCGTACGGGACTACATGGTCTACTCCGACAACCTCGGCACCAACGACCGTCGCTGGATATACGAATGGCTGGTACCGGGCCACTTCGCCGGCGCCAACGGCGTGGCGGCAGCCATGAGCCAGAACGGCGCCTCTTCCGACTTCATCAACGTTGAGACGATGATGAAGTTGTCATCCTGCACCATTCCAGGCTGGGACCTGATACCCCCAACATTTGCCGACACGCGGGTCTGGCCTGATACTTCCTACCTTGGGCCCTTTGCGGTCTGGTCGTCAATCAGCGATGATGTCGCCGTCGGCGCGGAAAGTCTGTTCTGGCGTCTTGACCGTGGCCCGTGGCGCGGCACCGGCCCCGACTCGGTTGTTGGCGGCCGCAGCTACTTTACAATCCCGGCCGTAGCCAACAACAGCCGCATCGATTACTTTGTCTGGGCGAAGGACAGCTTCTCGGTCGCCAACCGAATTGACTTCTGGACAACCTGGCCGGTGTGCTCACCCGAAAGTACGATGATTTCCTTTGTCGCCGGCGGCACGCCGGTGTCGGAGACCGGCGCCCCAGGCTCGGCGCCGCGCGTGACTGTCAGCCCCAATCCCAGCGGCCGCACTGCTCTGTTCTACATCAGTGGAATCGCAGCGGGCAGGCCGGAAGTGCGAATCTACAGTTCCAACGGAGAACTGGTCCGCACCATAGCTGCCGACAAACAGGTCAACGGGCGACTGCAGGCGGTCTGGGATGGCAAGAATGAAGCCGGGCAGCTGCAGCCGGCGGGAACTTACCTCTACGTGGTCGCCACGTCTGGCTACAGCGAAGCCGGCAAACTGACGATAACGAGGTAGTATGGAACTCACGACAGTTCCCATTCGCTGCCCTGATGACGCCAACGTCATCATCGGTCAGGCACATTTTATCAAAACTGTTGAAGACATTCACGAACTGCTGGCGGGCACTGTTCCCGGCGCCCGTTTCGGAATCGCCTTCTGTGAAGCATCCGGTCCCTGTCTAATTCGCTACTCGGGCAACGACCCGGAACTTGAAGAACTGGCGATTGCCAGTGCCAAGGCTATCGGGGCCGGTCATTCCTTCGTGCTCTTGCTGCGCAACTGTTACCCGATCAATATCCTGCCCCGACTGAAGGACATCCCCGAGGTGTGCACGGTATTCTGTGCTACGGCCAACCCGCTCGAAGTCATCGTCGCGGAGGGCACCGCCGGTCGGGGCATACTCGGTGTCATTGACGGCAACCCGCCCAAAGGTGTCGAGACGGCAGCCGACAAAACTGAACGACAGCAGTTTCTGCGCCGGATTGGCTACAAACTGTAGACGCCACGACTCCCGGCGCAACCATGGCCAGAGACTGTTTGACAGCAGACCCGGCCACGTGTATACTCACTTGAGAGCTTCGAGCTTGGCATCGATCAGCACGACTCTGGGTTTACTTATTGCCAGCCAGCTTCTGGCTGGTGCACCGGCCCCCGTGACCGGGCCGGCATCATTTTCCTTCCAGACGATAGCCTCGCCGGTTACAGCCGGCGATTCCTTCCCGGTAACCATTATCGCCCGTGACAGCTCGGGCCAGCCCTACCCCTATAACGGCAGTGCCCTGCTCAGCACGTTGCGCGGCCCCTACGTCAACCCGAACATCGTGCAGTTCCAGAACGGTGTCTGCATGCGCAGTCTGATCGTCACCCTTGCCGAAACGACTCGCCTGCGCTGTTTCACCGACTCGGCATCAGGACTGAGCAATCAGTTCGCGGTTCAGCCCGGCCGGCCTGCTCGGCTGGTGACCATCCTGCCCGGCGAACAGCTCGCGCCCGGAACCACAGAAAGACGAATCGGCCGCGCCTACCCGCGCACTGCGGGTGACACCTTCCCCCTGCAGGTGTACCTGACTGATCGCTGGGCCAATCCGGTCACGCGCAGCGGAGACACAATCCAGCTGACATCAACCGATCGCTTTGCCGTTCTGCCACTGCCGGAAACCTTGTCATCCGGCCACCGCAGCCTTGCGGTTAGTCTGCGGACTGCCGGACTGCGCCGGATAATCAGCCGCTGTCTCAACGACAGTTCGGTTCACGCCGACACTTCCTCGTCGATAGATGTTGTCGCCGGCCCGTTCGAGAAATTGTTGCTCGTTGTTCCCGGTGAAACCCTGCTGCCCGGTGACAACGCCGCGGCAGTATGGGAAACGCCCGGCAAATCCGGCCGACCGCTGCCTCAGTACCTGCTTCAATCTTTCCCGGTGACCGTGTACGCGACTGACCGCTGCTGGAATCCGGTTCCGGCGTCCGGGGCCAACGTCATGCTCGGCTCCGACTTCAACTTCCGCTCCGACCCACTTGCCGCTCCCCTGTTCGACAGCGTCGGGTTCTCCGTTCAGTTTCAAACCACCGGTTCCAGCCAAAGCATCTGGGCCTATGATGCCAGCGCACGGGCGTCATACCGGACCTTTGTCGAAGTCCGCAGCCTTGCGGCCACATTCACGATAAGCAAGCCTGACACGATCCGTGCTGGGGAAACCGCATACATCCGCATCCAGCTGCGCGATGCCAACGCTCAGCCGGTCAAACAGGCGCTGGTCCGTTGCGCCGTCACGACCGGCAGCGGGCAATTCGAAGAACCCGCGCTGCTGACCGACACAGTCGGTATCGCCACTGCCCGGTTCTTCTGCACCGCCGCGATGTTCGCCGAGCACGACTCAATCCGGATCTGGTCCGGCAACGCCGACACCACCATTGGCATCTACATTGACCTGCCCGACAGCGCGATTCGCCGTGGTGAGGTCATCGCCTTTCCCAACCCGTTTGGATTCAATCGTGATGCCTGTGAAATCTGCTACTACCTTCCGCAGTCCAGTCCAATGCGGGTGTCGATTCATGACCCGTTCGGCAACGAGGTCATTACCTGGCGGTTCCGTCAGGGCGAAACCGGTGCTCAGCTTGGTCTGAACCGCATCTACTGGGACGGTCGCAACCGCCAGGGCCACCGCGTTGCCAACGGCATCTACGTCCTCACCGTCGTCGGCGAAATCCACACCGGCACGACATTCAATCAGACATACCGCATCGGAGTGCTCTGGTGACCTGCTTCCGCCGTGCTGTCCTGCTCTTTTCGCTGCTGATCACCTCGACCGGAGTCGCCATTGAAGGGGGACTCGCCGGCGCTTTCCTGTCGTACGGACCCGCTCCACGCAGTCTGGCCATGGGCAAAGCATTCACCGCCATTGCCGATGACGCCCAAGCCGGCTACTTCAACCCGGCAGGGCTGTTTCAGCTCAACGCTCAGGAAGTCATCGCCGCCCACTCCGAGCTCTATGGCGGCGCCCGGATGGAATACATCGGTTATGCCCTGCCCACGCGCGAATACGGCACCGTCAGTCTGACCATTGTCAACTACGGCGCTGAAGGCAACGACTCCCGCACACCGGGCAACAACCGTTACTCCGGTTACATTTTTTCCGAAAACGCCTACTCCGTGGCCTACGGTTACAATCCGCTGCACTGGCTGGGACTGGGCGCGTCGCTCAAAATCATCGCCAAGAATCTCGCTCAGTACTCCGGTGCCGGATTCGGGGCCGACATCGGTGTGCTGACCCGTAACCTCGGCCCGTTTTCCTTCGGTCTGGTCTGGCAGAACGCCGTCCAGCCACGCATGACGCTGGCAACGATTCCCGAAATATATCCCACTGCCCTGCGGGCAGGCGCGGCGGTCCGGCTGATTTCGGACCGGCTGCGGGCAACGTTCGACCTGAACTGCACCGACTTCCTGACCAGCTCCCGGCGCGACTTCACCCCCCGCGGTGGCGTTGAGCTGGAACTCGTTCCGCGGTTGCTTGTTTCCCGCGCCGGCTTTGACCCCAATGAAATCAGCCTCGGGCTCGGTCTCCAGAAGCACTGGGGCAAAATGGGCCTGGGAGTCGACTACGCTCTTCTGCTCCACCACCACTCCCGCTACCGCCTGCCGCCAACGCACAAACTGGGAGTATTTGCCAGCTTTGCCGGTTTTCGGGTCTGGGTTGATGCCCAGCCCGACCGCTTCTCGCCAACTCCTGATGAACCTGACAACGTCCTCTGGATGGATGTACGGCTCCAGTCACGTGGCCAGCCCAAACGGTGGCAGCTGCTGATAAAGAACGCCTACGGCGAAGTAGTCCGCTCTTACAGCGGCTGGGATGCACCCCCGCTGCGACTGACCTGGGACGGACTCGACGACGCCGGCCGGCTCGTCGCCGATGGTCGCTACGACTACGAAATCGTTGTCATTGACCGCCGAAACTCAACCCTCCGCTTCAGCGGAACGCTCACCCAGGTGCGCACCCGCGGTCCGCGTGGCCGCATCGAAGTCAAACCAGGTCGCTGAGCCAGACCGACGATGACAGCCCTGCTGATACTCAACCTGATTTCAGGAGCGCTCTCGCCCGACCAGTCCCGGGTGCTGGTAGAACGTTACAACGCGGCACAGGCGGCGGTCGCTGCCGGCGACTACGCTCAGGCCGCTGCCCGTTTCAACGGTCTGGTACGCGACTTTGGGTCCAGCGAGTTTGGCGACGAACTACGCTTCGCGCTCGCCGAGGCCTATTTCAATCTCGGCCAGTACACGCGCGCCGGTGACATCTTTGCTGCCCTGAGTGACCGGCCGCGCTACAGCTACATCCGACCCGAGGCAATGTATGGCCTTGCGCTGTGCGGAATGATGTCCGGCAACTATGCGCGGGCCCGAACTACTCTGGAAAAACTTGCCCGTGAGCCTGGCTACGACCGCGACAGCCGGGTTGCCTTTGCCGCCGGGGTCCTGCACTACTTTCAGGGTGAATTCGACCAGGCCATCGCCCGGCTCGAAGGTCTGACACTGCCCGAAGCCCGTTTCTATCTGGCCAAAGCCTATGCCCGGACCGGCAAACCACTGCCGGCCCTGATCAAGTTCAAGGAAATCGCCGACGAGGTCCCCAATACACCGTTGGCAACGCTGGCACATTTCGCCGCCGGAATGGCGCTTTTCGAGAACCGCGATTTCGACGGCGCCCGGGCGAAGTTTGCGGTTTTCATCGAGCAGTTTCCGCAATCACCGCTGGCCGACTACGCGACCTATTTCCTCGGCTGTGCCCTGCTGGCCCAACGACAGTATCCGGAAGCCGTCGCCCGACTGATGCCGCTGACTCGTCATTCCAACAATCTGATTGCGGCGCACGCCAACTATTTCATCGGCTCGGCCGACCTCGCCCTCGGCAAGCCGCAGTCGGCAGTCGAACGGTTTCAGCGCGTCCGGGCCAACTTCCCCCGCACCAAGGTCGCCACCTACGCCAATCTCCAGCTTGCCCAGGCGATGCTGGCAACCGCCGACACCGCCCAGACCCTGCTTGCAACCTCGCAGCTGGCAACGATGTTTCGCACCGGCGAGTTGTCCGGTGTTGGCAACTATCTGTCTGGCGTTGTCTTCTACCAGGTCGGCGACTACAGCCGCGCCGCCGAGCAGTTCGAGCGCGTTCTCGTGGATTACGGGACGACCAGCCTGCGCGAACCGGCCTGCGCGATGCTGCTGCTTTCACTCAATACCCTCGGTCGCTGGGCACAGACAGTGGCAATCGGCGCCAAGTACATCCGCGACTATCCCGAAGACCGCTCGGGCTGGCGTCCCCGCACGCTCTATTTCCTCGCCGAGGGGCTCTACTACGACCGCAAGTACAACGAGGCTGACGCCTACTATTCGCAGGCTGCCCAGCTGGCCGGCGCCGCCTCTGACGTTGCCCCCTATGCCCGGCTTGGCCGCTGCTACTCGCTGTACCATCTCGGCCGCCTCGATGAGGCAGCCCGGGGCTTTCAGGGACTGACCACCGCCCGCACTCAGGACACCATCTTCACAATCAGCGCCTATCTCGGTTACGGCTACGCGCTCTTCAACAACAAGGAATACCTCAAGGCCCTCGACGTCTTTGAAGCCCTCGCCAATACCTTCCCCGACAAGCCGCTGGCGGCAATACCCGGACTCTTCTGGGCCGGCTACTGTTACTACCAGCTCAAGTATTACGGTCAGGCGGTCGATGCCTGGACCAAGCTTGTCAACCAGTTCCCCGAGAACAACGACAAGGCGGCTGAAGCCGCATTCCGCACCGGCGATACCTATTTCAAGGCACTGGAGTACGACAAGGCCACCGCCAGTTTCAACTTCGTCATCGAACGTTATCCCCAGTCGGACTTCGCTGCCCCGTCACAGGCACTCATTGCCCAGAGCTACTACAACCGGCGTCAGTACACCGACGCCATCCGCGAATATCAGAAATTCCTCGACCTTTACCCTTCGGACCCACAGGTACCCGGCGTCCGCCGCAGCTTGGAAATGAGCTGGTTCTTTGCCGGCCAGGAAGATTCGACCCTGATGGAAGAGTTTCTGCACCGGTTCCCGCAGTCGGAACTCGCCGCTGAAGGTCAGTACCGCAAGGGCCGCGCCCTGTTCGACGCCGGCCGACACATCGAGGCCATCACCGAGCTCCAGAAAGCCGTGGTCGGTTACCCAACCGCAGCGGTCGCTCCGGACGCCCAGCTGCTCACCGCCGAATCCTACTCGGCACTGGAACGCTGGCCCGACGCGGCTGCGGCCTACGAAAAATTCCTCGCCTATTACCCGGACCACCCCCAGCGTGCCGGTGCCACCTTCAACCTCGCCACGGCGCTGTTCAACGCCGGCGACTATGGCCGCAGTCTGGAAAGGTTCCAGATGGTTGTCGATTCGTTTCCGGAATCGGAGTATGTCGAAAGCTCCCGCCAGAACATCGCCCTGTGCCGCCGCCGGCTGGGCGCCGGCCTGGCGGTTGAGGGCTCCACGACAGAAACACCTGCTCAGGACCAAGGAGAACAACAGCGATGATAATGGGTCGCAGTCTGATCGACGTTTTCAAGGGCAGCTTCGTAATGATCCTTCTGCTCGGTGCTTCAATCACGGCACTGGCCCTGATTGTCGAACGGCTCTGGTACTTCTGGCGCAACCGCTTCAACGGCGCTGCCGGGCTGGCCGAGCTGCGGCGCCGGCTCACGACTGGTGGCACCGATGCCGCGCTGAACTGGGCCCGAACGCAGAAGAACCCGCTCGGCCGGATGTTCACGGTCGCGCTCGAGAACCTTGGGCTGGCCGCTGACGAGCTCGACGACCTGCTGTACAGTCTGATTCTCGAAGAAAAACTGCGCTTCGAACGCCTGCTCGGCGGCATGGGCACACTGGCCAACGCCGCGACCCTGCTGGGCCTGCTCGGTACGGTCACCGGCCTCATCGGCGCATT
Source organism: Caldifarciminota bacterium (assembly GCA_965649225.1). GTDB lineage: Bacteria > Hydrothermota > Tepidihabitantia > Tepidihabitantales > Tepidihabitantaceae > CBFGJX01. Next base: position 88,700 of record CBFGJX010000007.1, on the reverse strand, counting down.
CCACAACATTGCCCAGACTGGCTCGGGCGGGCCGGCGGTTGTCTCGGCCGGCATCGCCGAAGCACTGATCACCACCGCATTCGGACTGCTCATCGGTATCCCGACGCTGTTCTTCTACAACTACTTCACGAAAAAGTCGGCCGACCTGACCGTCCAGCTCGAAAGCGCCTCAGAACGGCTGGTCGTGATGCTGTCACGGCTGCAGGCTGCCGGCAAGATTGAATCGCCCCGCAGCCCGACTCCGGCAACACCACCGCCCCAACCCAAACCCGTACCGGCCGAAGACTCGAGCTGGAAGTTCTAGATGAAACGCCGCCGACACGAAGTCCGCCACGACCAGCTGATCCTGACCTCGCTGGTTGACATCGCCCTGTCGCTGGTCATAGGATTCATGGTCGCGATGCCGCTGTTCTTCGAGACCGGAATATTCGTGTCTGCCCCCGGTGCGGCCCGGGCCGGCGCCGCCGAGGATGGCTCGGACATCAAAGCCAATGTCCACCTCACCGATGCAAACACCATTCTGCTCAACGAATCGGCAGTGACATTTGACCAGCTGCGGGAGCTGCTGCCGCGTCTGCTCGAACGCAGCGTCGAGCGGCGGGTGATCGTTTCCACCGATGAAAACGTCCGGTACGAACGAGTGATGGCGGTCCTGGACCTCGCCAAACAGTCCGGTGCGGCCGACCTGGCGCTGTTGCGCAAACGGAGGGCCAGATGAGAACCAACGCCAACATTGATATTCTGCCGATGGCTGCGGTCGGTCTGATACTGGTTCTGGTGATGATGGTAGTGGCCCCGATGGTAGTCACGCGCAACAACACCCCGGTGGTCCTACCTCAGACCCACACCGCCGAGCGCAAAACTGAAAACGACCTATCGATTACCCTCAACACTGAGGGCTACCTCTTTCTCGATGACCGACCGGTTGCCGACTTCAACCAGCTCGAAGAGGCACTGCGTGCCGCAGTCAGCCGTGACCCCTACGTGCTGGTGGTCATCCGTGCTGACAAGGACTGCCTCCACGAACGGGTTCTGGACGTCCTGGCAACAGCCCGCCGGGCCGGCGCACAGCGAATTGCCTGCGCCACCAAGCGGCTGAAGGAGGGCTAGCATGACCACCCGTCGGTCGCGGTCCTTCGAAATTGCCCTTGCCGTATCGGCTGTCGTACATGTCGCCCTGCTGTTACTGCTCTCGCAGACCCGCCCAAACACTACCGACTGTGCCGAAATGCAGGAAGTCAGCTTCATGGACATAACCTACCGCCCTGAGGTCGCCCGGGTTCTGCCCAAAGCCGCGCTGCCCGGTGGTGGTGGCACTGCCGAGAATGCGCCGGCTCCGGTGTACTCGCCCGGCAGTGCACCGGTCGAAACGCCGGCAATCGATCTCGGCGCCACGCTCGAACGCGACAAATCCCAAGCCAGGATTGACCTCGACCGCTACGAACTCGACCGTGGCGAAGGCATGGCGACAATCAAACTGGGCGGCTCTGCCTCGACGAAATCAACCGACGAGATACTCGCTCAGCCCAAGGTCGCCCTCGCTCGCGGCCTCTCAACCGGCGGCAAAGGTGTACCCGGCCTTCAAGGCTATCCCGGCGTCCCGCAACAGCAGCCCCAGTTGACAATCGAGCGGCGCAGTCTCGCCAAACCGGCAGCTCAGAAACTGCCCGCCCAGCCCACTGCCGAGCTGCCCGCCGTCGCTGCGGCGCCCAAGGCGAACCAGTTCATGATTGCCGGGCCGATTTCTGAACGGGAAATCAAGCGGCGCGTCGTACCCCGTTATCCCAAATGGGCACTCGACCGCCGAGTTTCCGGCACTGTTGTTGTCAGGCTCTGGGTACAACCAGACGGCCGGGTAAAGGGCGTACCGCAGATTGAAAGCTCCTCCGGTTATCCCGACCTTGACCAGGTCGTTGTCGATGCCTTGCGCAACTGGGAGTTTGCCCCGCTTGCCCCGGGCGTGAAGATTGAAGACCAGTGGGGAGTGATAACCTTCCGCTTCCAGCTCTCATGATCAACAGCGCTCTCGTGCTGCTTGTCCTGACACTCCAGCCCGGACCCGCTGCCGAATCTACCGGCAACCGGCCGCCATCGGCCCACGAACTTGGCGAAGAAGTGATTACTGGCGAGGCCGAGGTCAAAATCATCGACCCGAAACCCTGGTTTCCGCCTCAACTCGACCCCTTCTCGCCAATCAGTTCAATGCTGGCGCCCGACAACTACATCCTCGATGAGGCCCTCTGGCGTTCCCTTGACTCTCTGACCATTCCACAGCAGTCGATTCGCTCTTCTTACCTGCGGGTCCCGGTTCAGCCCGGTTTCATCTACGGCGACATCATGGTATTCATGCCCGCCTTCGAAACCCGGGTCGCCACCTGGGAACTGGTCATCGCCAACAGCAACGGCGAGACCGTCCGCCGTGTCGGCGGCAAAGGCCAGCCGCCACGGGTAATCACCTGGAACGGCATGACCGACAACGGCGAGGCAATCACCGTCGGTGAAGTTTTCAGTTTCACATTCAACGCCTACGATGCGCAGGGCAACCAGACCCGCATTCCGGGAACACCACAACGAATCGATGCCATCAGTTACCGGTCAGGTGACGAGTGGGTGGTCGCGATTGCCGCTGACCAGCTCTTTCGCGAAGGTTCTGCCCTGCTGATTGAAGACGCCGTTGCCCGGCTGGACGAAGCTGCCAACATCATCAAGGAAAAGAAACGCAAAGAAGTCGTGGCCTACGTCTATTCTCAGGACGAAAAACTGTCAAATGACCGCTGTCGCCGAATCTACGAAGAAATCAGCGCCCGCGTCGTAATGCCTCAGGGTGCGTTCAAGGTCGCCCCACGCTTCATCCCCGGGCTCCAGCCCAAGTTCTCCAAGGTCGAGTTCCGCATCAACTAGCCGCCCACCCCTGACAGCCCGCGGCCGTCGGCAACAGCCAGTGCAGCCACTTCGCTGACCGCCGCGCGGTGGACGGTCAGTCGCGGGCCGAGGCCATCACCGCTTCGTGAATGGGCCTGACCAGCTCGGGCGGCAAACCGCTGGACTGAAGGAATCTCTCCAGCTCGGCCTGCGCCGCGACCGCACGCTCCGGCGGCGCTGCCCGGCGCAGAACCCGCCCCAGCCTCGCCGCGTACCTTTGCAGATGCTGTTCATTCAAAGGGCCGGGTGCGAGTCCTTCGCGGTCGATGACCTCAATCACCAGCCGCCGCAACTGCCGCGCTTCTTCTTCGCGTTGCCGCTGACGCAGCACTCGCGCCACGCGCTTTTCGGCCGGCTCAGGTTCCAGGCCCCGGCACTCCCGGGCCTGGGCGGTCTTCACATCGTACCTGATTGCTGCCATCTGGTCAGCCGGCGCCTGGCCGGCCACGGCGGCGCGGACTGCCGCCCGCGCCTGCGCTTCGGGCTCAATGGGCAGAGTTGTGTAACGGTCGAGCAGGTCCGCGATTTCTGCAAACGTCGCCCGGCAAGCCCGCAGGTAATCGGCCACCATCGCCAGCGAAGGATTCGGATACTTTCCCCGCTCCAGCCGGCTGACCCAGACGTGCCAGCCCTTGCTCTGCCGGCCCATTGCCACAGCCAGCCCAAGCTGGGTCAGACCCGCCCTCTCGCGCAGGCTGCGCAGACGCGCTCCCAGTGCCGCGTCGAATCTGAATGTTTCATATCTGGCCATCTGCAGGCTCACTATAACCATGGTTATAGTGGCGGTCAAACCGCCTTGTCGGGCAAGTGCTCACCACTGAGAGCATTGTCGGCCATTCCGGGCTACGCTCTTTGCCGACTCCCCCGTTCCCCGTGCCGCCTGCGTCGCCCCGACTCCTCTCCCGACACGCTCTCCAGCAACCACAACGACGCCAAGCCCGGGCCGCCGCGCCGCACGCGGTCCCACCCCAGGTCCGGCTCCGCCGACAACTGCCGCAGCATCCTGCCGGTCTCCCACCCTTGCCTCCACCGGCCCGCACACCACCACAACCCGCTGCCCATCGCCCGGCACGGCCGGAAGCCATCGGCAAGCACAACGGAGTTACGCACTGCCGCCGCTTTACAACTGCGCACCGCTATCCTATAATGCCTCTTCACTCCACGATGACCGACACGGCAAACCCGAACCAGGGCGACTTCCAGCCGCGCATTGTCGCGTTCCTGTGCAACTGGTGCTCCTATGCCGGAGCCGACCTTGCCGGTATCTCGCGCATCCAGTATCCGCCCTCAATCCGTGTGGTGCGCGTGCCCTGCTCGGGCCGGGTTGACCCGTTCTTCATCCTCAAGGCCCTGCAGAACGGGGCCGACGGCGTGCTGGTGTCGGGCTGCCATCCCGGCGACTGTCACTATCTGACTGGTAACTACGTCGCCCGCCGCCGGTTTGCGGTTCTCAACGACCTGCTGGAGATGGCCGGCATTGAGCCGGGCCGGGTAAGCTTCTCCTGGGTGTCGGCCGCCGAGGGCGAACGCTTCGCCGCAGTGGTGCGTGAGGTGACGGACAAGGTGCGCTCGCTCGGACCCAACCGCAAGCTGGTCAAGGAGCCGCTGTGAGCCGCGATGCCGAACTGCGCCGGCGCGCGAAGGAACTGCTGGCCGAAGGCAGGGTCGCGGTCGTGGTCGGGTACCGTGCCGCAACCAGGCCGGGCCGTGCCCAGCCCGCGTTTATAACCTCACCCGAGGACTGCGAAAGCCTCATCTTCGACGAACGCTGCGGCCAGAACCTCGCCAACTACCTCATCGGACTCAAGCACAAGGGCCGCATTGCGGTTATCGCCAAAGGCTGCGACTCGCGCTCGATTGTCTCGCTGGTCAAGGAACACCAGCTTGACCGCTCAAGCCTGCACATCATCGGAGTCGGCTGCGCCGGCGTGCGCGCGAGCGGCGAACTGGACGAGGCCTGCTGCGCCTGCATCCAGCGCGACGCGGTCGAGTATGACGAGTTCATCGGCGACCACTTCACGCCTGAGCCGGCCGCGCCGCCCGCAGAGCCAGCCGACCCGGACACGCGCTGGCAGCAGTTTGCCGAAGAGGCGGCGCGCTGCATCCGCTGCTATGCCTGCCGCCAGGTCTGCCCCAACTGCTACTGCCCGGTCTGCTTTGTCGACACCGGCCGCCCGGCCTGGCTGGGCAGAACCACCGAGCTTTCCGACAACGCGGTGTTCCACCTGATGCGCGCCCTGCACATGGCCGGCCGCTGCGTCGAGTGCGGGTCCTGCGCGCGGGCCTGCCCGATGGGCGTCGACCTGATGAAGCTCAACCGCAAGGCGGCGCAGATTGTCCGCGAGCGTTTCGGCCACACCGCCGGGATGAAATCGGACGAGCCGCCGCCCCTTGCCACATTCGACCCCAATGACCGTCAGGAGTTTATCCGGTGACGGAACGCATCATTACCCGGACCGAGCTGGACCGGCTGCTTGACGAACTGGCCGCCGCGACCGCGCTCTACGCCCCGGCGAAGCACTCAAAGAAACAGTGGACCGAGTTTCGCCGCGTAAAATCATCGACCGAGATTGACACCAGCCGCATCAACACCAAGCAGCCGGTCAAAAGCCTGTTCTTTCCCCAATGCGAAGTGCTGCTGCGGTTCAACGCTGCCGGCGAAGCCGAAGCGAATCCAGCCAACCAGCCCGAACTGGTCGTTTTTGGCGTCCGGCCCTGTGACGCTCACGCCCTGACAGTGCTTGACAAAATCTTTGATGACCCGGCAGCCCCGGACCCGTACTACCGCCGCCGTCGGGCTGCCGCAACCGTGGTCGGGCTCGCCTGCAACGAACCGGCCGACACCTGTTTCTGTGCCGGAGTCGGCGGCTCGCCTTCGGGCACGCGCGGCCTTGACCTGCTGCTTGTCGACCTCGGCGACCGCTTTCTCGCCCGCCCGGTCACGCCCCGGGGGCAGAAACTCGTCGAGCGTTACCCTGAGGCCGGCCCTGAAGACCTCGGCCGGGCACGGGAGCTGGCTGCCATCGCCGACTCGAAAATCTCCTGGGCCACCGACACTGCCCGACTGAAGCAGCTGCTTGACCGGGGATTTGACGCGCCGGTCTGGGAAATGGTGATGGATTCGTGCGTCAACTGCGGTGTCTGCACCTTCCTTTGCCCGACCTGCCACTGCTTCGACATTACCGACGAGGACACCCACCGTCGAATCGCACGCGTCCGCGTCTGGGACTCCTGCCAGTTTTGCCTCTACAGCCAGCATGCCTCAGGTCATAACCCCCGCGGTTCCCGCCCGTCGCGCTGGCGCAACCGAATCCTGGACAAGTTCAAATACACCGTCGACACCGTCAACATGGTATCCTGCGTCGGTTGCGGCCGTTGTATCGTTGAGTGCCCTTCGGCAATTGACATCCGCAACACAATCGAGGCCATCGAGCGCGCGCTGACCGAAAAATGAACAAGAATCCCTATCTGACAATTCCAATGCGGATCGAAAAGGTCACGGTCGAGAACACCGCCCGCGACCTGAAGACTTTCGACCTTGTCTTCCGGCACACCGCTGACGCCGAAGGATTCCGCTTTCTACCCGGCCAGTTTGGCTTCCTGTCGCTGCCCGGCGTTGGCGAAGCACCCTTTGGCATTGCTTCGGCGCCAGCGGAATCCTTCATTCGCTACACGGTCAAGCGCGTCGGCACCTTCACGACCGCTCTGCACGAACTTGCCGCCGGCGCCGAGGTCGGTATGCGCGGCCCCTACGGCAACACCTATCCACTCGAGCTGATGCGCGGCCACGACGTGGTCATCGTTTCGGGCGGGTTTTCGTTCACCACTCTGCGCTCGACTATCGTCTGGCTGCTCGATTCCTCGCGCCGCAGTGACTTCGGCCGCATCACCTGCGTCTACGGCGCCCGTTCCCCGGGCGAGCTGCTCTACAAGGACGAGCTGCACGCCTGGGAGACGCGTTCCGACATCGACCTGCACCTCTGCGTCGACCGCCTCGACGGCGCCGCCTGGCCCCGCAGCGAAGGACTCGTCCCCAACGTGCTCAAGGAAGTCGCGCCGGCTGCCAGCAACGCCATCGCACTGGTCTGCGGCCCGCCGGTAATGATCAGGTTCACTCAACCGGTACTGGAAAATCTCGGCTTTACACCGGACAATGTCTTTCTGTCACTGGAAAACCGGATGAAGTGCGGCATCGGCAAGTGCGGCCATTGCAACATCGGACCAAAATACGTCTGCCGCGACGGACCGGTGTTTTCCTGGCGCCAGCTGCTCGACCTCCCGGCTGAATACTGATGCCGGCTGTCACCTGACTTCTTGACCGCTGACGGCGACCGACTATAATGACTGACCGGTCAGTTCAGTAAAGTAACTTTGAAGCAACGCAGCGAAAACAAACGTGAGGCAATCCTCAAAGCTGCCTTTGAGGTCATCAGCCGTCGCGGCTACTACGAAGCAAAAGTTGACGACATCGCCCGTGCCGCCGGCGTCGCCAAAGGCACCATCTACCTTTACTTCCGCGACAAGCCGGACATTTATGCCGGACTGCTGGGCTGGCTGATGGAACAGGCGGCTGCAATCGTCCGCGACGTTACCGGTCAACCGATTTCGGCCGCCGAGCGCCTCCGGTTCGTCTTCGAGGCGTGGGCCGACGGCGTCCTCGCTCAGCCCGGCGTGCTGGCACTGATTTCCATCGAAAACCTGCGGCTGGCCGGACCCGCCCTGCACCGGCTGCATTCCGCGGTTCTGCCCAGAATGCAACAGCTGATACTGGACATCGCCGCGCTGATCGAATCCGGCATCAAATCGGGCGAGTTCCGCCCTACCAACACCCGGCTCGCCGCTTTGCTCTATCTGCAGGCTTTTCGCAGCACGATACTGGCGGCCCGCCGCCGCAGCCAGGCCCGGGCAGCCGCCGACGCGGCGCTCGATATCATCTTCTCAGGCCTGCTGCAGCCCGCATCCCGCCCAGCTGCCAGAACCAGAAGGAGTAACTGATGTTTCGATTGTTTCCAATTCTGCTGATTGCAGTCTCCGCCGGCGCCGAGACACTGCGCCTCGATGCCGACCGCTGCGTCCAGCTGGCACTCCAGAACAACCGTGCCATCGCCGCAGCCCGGGCCCGACTTGACGAAGCGGCCGCCGGACGCGGGGCGGCGTTCGGTGCCATGCTGCCACAGATTAACGCAACCGCTTCTTACACCCGCCTCGGGACCGTCAACGAGTTTACCCTTCTCACCCCGGTGTACGGCCGCTTCCCGCTCCGGGTCTACGACCCAGCGACCGGCCAGGTCATCGGCTATACCGACTCAATCGCAATGCCGATTGGTGCTGACACCTCGCGATTGAAACTGGGCTCAGCCGACAATGTCATGCTCCGGGCCACAGTTCAGCAAACCCTTTTTACTTGGGGCAAATTGCTCGGCGCCTACCGTATCGCCGGGCTGACAGCGGAAATTCAGCGGCTGGCGCTCCAGCAGGCGCGTGCCGACGTCAAGATCCAGGCCATCGAGGCGTTCTGGCGCGCCAAGCTGGCTCGCGCCGGAGTCGCCCTGCTGACCGAATCCCGCAGCCAGCTCGACCGACACGTCCGTCGAGTGCAGACGCTTTATGACAACGGTCTTGCCACCCGGCTTGATCTGCTCCGTGCCTCGGTCGGGCTCACCAACCTGCGCGCCCAGCTCGCCCAGGCCGAAAATGGTGCACGTCTGGCCGAGGCGGCACTGCGCTCGGTAATCGGTATTGATGACGCCATTCCGATCGAACTCGCCGACACGCTTTTCGTGACCGGAACTCCGGTTTCGCTCGATTCCGCCATCGAACTGGCACTCGACCGCCGGCCCGAACTCGCACAGCTGCGACGGGCACTGCGTATCGCCCGCATCGGCAAAGACATCGCCCGGACTGCAAACCTGCCCACCGCCTTTGCCCAGCTAAACTACGACTACAAGAACCCGGTCGGATTCACGCCCGGCTGGGGTGACGACTGGAACATCACTGCCGGCCTGTCCTGGCCGGTCTTCACCGGTGGCAGCAACATCGCGAAACTGCGCCAAGCCCGCGCCCGCGAGCGCCAGGCCCTCATCAGCCTTGAACAGGTTGAAGAAGCCATTCGACTGGAAGTCAAGGCTCAGGCGTTGGCCGTGGCCGCCGAAGCCGAAAATGTCGCCTATCACACCGAAAACGTCAGCGTCGCCCGGACCGCGGTTGAGCTGGCCGAGACCCGCTATGCCAACGGCCTGCTGACCAACCTTGAATACCTCGACGCCCAGCTTGCCCTAATGCAGGCCGAGATGGCGCGCCTGAATGCCCTTGCCAGTTACCGTATTGCCCTGGCCCGACTGGCCCGCGCCACCGGCGAGACAACAGGAGACAACTGACATGAACAATTGTCGCATCACTCAATCCGCCAACCGGCTCAAGGCCGCCAGCTGCTATCACTACATCGCAGCTGCCCTCGCCGCCCTTTCGGTCATGCTTGCCTGTGGGCAGCGCCGAAACGATAACCGTGCCCGGCCGATCCCCGCCGTGTCGGTATGGACCGTTGACCGGGGGTCGGTCGTCCGGACTGTCCGCCTGCTGGGCATGCTGCAGGGCGAGACCCAGGCAATGGCACTGCCGAAATTTGCCGGTCGGGTTACCGAAATAGTCCGGCCGGAAGGCTCGACCGTCGCCGAAGGCGACCCGATTCTCTACATCGTCAACGACGTTCCGGGAATGGACTACAAACCGGGACCCGTAACCGCCCCGGTTGCCGGAGTTGTCGGTCGGATTTACGCCGACGTCGGCCAGACCGTAGCACCGGGCCAGCCGGTTGCCGCGATTTCCCGTTTCTCGTCAAGTGTCAAAGCCCGGGCTGCGGTCAGCGACGCCGACCTGCCCTTCATCCGTCGTGGTGCTCCGGCCGAGATAACCGTATCAACGATGCCGGCGCTGGTTTTCACCGGCCGTGTTACCAGTGTCTCGCCGATAATCGACCCGATGTCACGGTCCGCGACCGTCGAGGTGACCCTGCCCAACTCCGAACGCCGGCTCCTGCCCGGCATGACCGTCACCATCCGCCTCACGCTTGAAGCAAAGCCTGACGTTGTCCGGATTCCCACCGATGCCCTGCTGATCGACGGTTCGGCGCGGGTGATTGTCGTCCGCGACCGTACCGCCAGGATGCGTCCGATCACGACCGGCCTTGCCGGCGATGACTTCATTGAAGTCACCGGTGGCCTTGAGCCGGGCGAGACGGTGGCAACCACCGGCAAGGAGCGGGTCAAAGATGGTGAAACCGTCAACCCGATCGAGGAAGGCACCCGATGAAACTCAGCGACACCGCAATTCGCCGGCCGGTCACGACCGCGATGGTCGCGATCGCGCTGCTGGTATTTGGTATCGTAGGCATTACCCGGATGCCGGTGGATATCTTCCCCGACGTTACACTGCCGATGATTGCCATCGCCACCTTCTACCCCGGCGCCGGACCACTTGAAGTTGAATCGGAAGTCACCGAACCCATCGAGCAGCGTGTCGGAACGATCCCCAACATCCGTTCGATCACGTCGCGGTCGCTCGAAAACACCTCAATCGTCCAGATCCAGTTTGAGTGGGGCACTGACCTGGACGCGGCTTCCTCGGACGTCCGCGACCGACTGGACATGGCCGTGGCGCTGCTGCCTGCCGACGTTCAGAAACCGTTCGTATTCAAATTCGACCCCTCGATGATGCCGGTGCTGCAAATCGGTCTCTACGGCGAGATTGATCCGACGGAGCTGCGTGACGTCGCCGAGGAATTCGCCGATGCGCTGCAACGCGTCCCGGGCGTCGCTGCCGTCAACGTCGCTGGCGGCACCCGTCGGCAGGTCCAGGTCCGGATCGACCCGGCCCGACTCGCTGCTTCCGGTGTCACCACCGAGAACCTGGCCATGACCCTCAAGGCTCAGAATCTCAACTTCCCTGCCGGCTCGGTAACCGCCGGAAGCCGCCGCTACCTGATCAGGCTCGTGGGCGAATACGACAACATCGAAGCCCTGCGCGGCACGGTCGTCGGCACGAAGGGCAATGCACCGATCCTGCTCCGGGACATCGCCGACGTCGACTGGCTGCCGGAAGAGAGCCAGAGTCGGGCGCGCTATGATGGCCGTAACTGCGTCTTCGTCGTCCTCCAGCGCCGCCCCGACGCCAACACCGTCCGCGTTGCCGCTGCCGCCCGGTCTGAATTCGAGCGGCTGCGCAGCCGACTGCCGTCCGGGGTCGATGCCAGTATTTTCTTTGACTCGTCCCGCCAGATACGACGATCGATATCCAGTGTCACGACCAACATCCTTATCGGTGGTATCCTTGCAGTAATGATTCTCTTCATCTTTCTGCGCCGCTTCCGCGCGACGATGTTCGTCGCTTTTGCCATCCCGGTATCGATTTTCTTTGCCGTCTTCTTCATGTTCATCTTCGGCTTCTCGATCAACGTCCTCTCGATGGCCGGTCTGGCGATCGCCGTTGGCATGGTCGTCGACAACGGCATAGTTGTGTTCGAAAGCATCTTTCGGCGCCGTGAGAACGGTGAACAACCACTCGCCGCTGCCAGTTTCGGCGCTGAAGAAGTCGCGATGGCAATCACCGCGTCAACTCTCACCACCATCGTTGTCTTTCTACCGATGCTGCTGGTCCGCGGTCTGCTCCAGATATTCTTCCGCGAGCTCGTGGTCGCTGTCGTCGGTTCTCTGGTCGCTTCGCTCGGGGTCGCGCTGACACTGATCCCGATGCTGTCCAGCCGTTTCTTGAGCATCCCGACTCCCGACAGTACCAGCGGCGGCCTGCGCGGCTGGAGTGAACGGCTCTACTGCCGACTCGAAAACGGCTACAACCGCCTGATTGCCTGGGCGATTGGCCGACGCCGGCTCGTCGTGTTCGGAACCGTGGCACTGCTTCTGGTCAGTCTCGGCCTCCTTCCCCTTATCGGGGCGGAATTCATGCCCGGCCAGGAAAGCTGGTTCCACCAGGTCACAGTCGACATGCCGGTTGGTACCTCGCTTGAGAAAACCGACTCTGCCGCTGCCCGGCTTGAGAAGTACATCCTGACTGAATGGCGCGATGATGTCGTCGGGGTCGCTGCCCAGGTCGGGACCGGCGCCACCGTCTATTCGGCGATCTTCGGCAGCTCCAGTACCAATTCCGCCGAAATCAGCATCATCCTCAAAGAACGCAGGCAGCGCCGTCACTCAACCGAGGAAATTGACCGCGGCATCCGGCAGTTTGCTGCCCAGATACCAGGTCTGCGCGTAACGACAGCTGAACGGTCCTTCAGCTCGATGGCCGGTGCCGGCAGCGCTGCAATCCAGCTGGACATCATCGGCCACGACCTGGCCACCGCCGACTCCCTGACCGCCCGGGTAATTGCCGCAATCGAAACTATCCCCGGCCTCGCCGAAGTCAGAAGCACCCGGGAACCAGGCAAGCCCGAACTGCGACTTGTGGTTGACCGACAAAAGGCGGCGTTGTATGGCCTTTCGCCCTACCAGATTGGCTCCGCACTCAGAACTCAAATCGAAGGCACCGTACCCAGCTCCTTCCGGCGCAGCGGTAAAGAGTACGACATTCTGATGCGGCTGGACGAAAGCCAGCGCGGTTCGCTGGTGGATATCCTCGGCCTCTCAATCAACGGGCCGCTTGGTTCGGTGCCGCTGCGCAGTCTCGTCACGGTGACTACCGCCACCAGTCCCGTTGAAATCGCCCACAAGAACACCGAGCGGATTGTCTCAATCACCGGCAAGGCGGTCGGAGTTTCATCCGGATCGCTGTCGCGCCGTGTTGCAAGAGCAATCGAGCCGATAAAGGTTCCGCCTGGCTTTGAGATTCGTCTGTCCGGCTCCTACGAGGACATGATCAACACCTTCCGGGACCTGGCCCTGGTAGTCCTGATAGCATTTCTGCTGGTTTTCATGGTGATGGCGTCGCAGTTCGAGTCGTTCCGCGACCCTTTCATCATCATGTTCACAGTTCCCTTCGGCATAATCGGTGTCCTCTGGGCCCTGTTCATCACCCGCACGCCGCTCTCGGTTACATCAGGGCTCGGTGTACTGGTACTTCTCGGCATCGTGGTCAATAACGGCATCGTCTATATCGACTACGTCAATCAACTCCGGCGGCGACACGGGATGGCCCTGTACGATGCCGTCAAAGAGGCAGGCCGGGTTCGGCTGCGGCCAATACTGATGACTTCACTGACCACGATCTTTGGCATGATCCCGCTGGCGCTCAAGCTGGGCGAAGGTTCAGAGCTCTGGGCACCATTGGGCCGGGCGATCATCGGCGGCCTGATATTCTCGACCTTCCTGCCGTTGATCTTCATTCCGGTTCTTTACGTGATCTTCGAAAACCGTACCGAAAAAATTCGACTGGCCAGGACGGCTCAGACTGCTCTGAGAAACGACCGGAAGGAATGACCACCAACAGACGCGTCGGGGCGCAGTGCTGCCTGCGCCCCGACGCCCGCACTCAATGCTCTAGTTGCCGCCGTCGGACGCTTCTCGAAACGCCCGATTCACCAATCGTGCCGCAATCGCCGGGTCGGAATAGTCGGCGCCTTCGTTGTGATAAAGCCTCACCTTGCGCAGGACATGGTCCATCAGCATCAAGCCCCGTTCGTCGAGCAGGGCCAGCACCCCCTGCATCATCGCAATCACCGATAGATTGACGTCCTCATCAGGCAGCCCAGGCGGAATTTCTATACCAATGTCAAGGTCCTCGCCCAGCAGCGGTCGAATCAGCGCCGCCCCAATCGCCGGCCCATTTAGTTCAACACCGGTCACCAGCTCAGCCGAATCAGCCACACCAGCATAGCGGAACAGGTCCGAATCGGGCCACACGCCCTGTTCAACTATCAAATGAACCATCCAATGTAGGTCCGAACTAAGTACGTAGGTACGCGACTGGTCACGCGGATAGCGGCTCAGAATGTTGCTGTAATAGTGAACTGCCAGCAGAACGTAGTGTGCGGGCAGAACCTGGCCGTTTGGACTGGCGGTTCGAAAACCAAACCGGCGACGAGAACCAGCAGTACTGTCAACTGTCAGGGTAGCGCCGCAGAGCATCCGAACGCCCTGCGCCGAACTGAGTTTGGAAAAAAGCGTCAATCTGTGCCTCCCGGTTAGGGCTCACCAGTCAATCAACGGTAAATTATAACGTCAGAGAGGCGCGGACGCAAATCCTAGCCGGCGGCCAGTGACCTTTCGATTTTGGCCCAAGGGTCACGCAGCGTGACAGTCCGGTTGAAAACCGGGTGTCCTGGCGTGGTATCAGGATCGGTACAGAAATACCCAAGCCGCTCAAACTGCCAGCGGTCGCCTGGCACGCTGTCGGCCAGGGCCGGTTCAACTCGACAATCCGGCAACACCACCAGTGAAGCCGGGTTGATATTAGCACGCCAGTCCTGGCCCGGCGGGGCATCATCCGGGTCGGGCCGAGTGAACAGACGGTCATAGAGACGAACCTCGGCCTTGACGGCATGAGCGGCAGACACCCAGTGCAGCGTCGATTTTACCCGACGCCCATCCGGAGCATCTCCGCCCCTTGTCGCCGGATCGTAACTGCAGATGACCTCCTGCACTTCACCGGTGGCCGGATCAAGATGAAAACCAGTACAGCGCACGATATAGCCATAGCGCAGACGGACCTCACGGCCGGGTGCCAGTCGCCAGTATTTCGGCGGCGGCTCGACGCGAAAATCATCGCGCTCGATATAGAGCACCCGCGAGAACGGCACCCGACGCGTCCCGGCCGCCGGGTCCTCAGGATTGTTCACCGCATCGAACCACTCCACCTGCCCTTCGGGATAGTTCTCGATCACCAGCCGCAGCGGCCGGATCACGGCCATGCGTCGCTCCGAGGTTCGGTTCAAATCCTCACGCAGGCAGTGTTCAAGCAGCTCGATGTCAACGACACTGTCGGTCTTGGCGACCCCGACCCGGCGCAGGAACTCCCTGATCGCCGAAGGGGTGTAGCCACGTCGACGCAGCCCTGACAATGTCGGCATGCGCGGATCGTCCCAGCCCCGCACGACGCCACTCTCAACCAGTTCGCGCAGTCGCCGCTTGGCCATCATCGTGTAGGTAAGATTCAACCGGGCGAACTCGATCTGGCGCGACGGGAATATTCCCAGCTCCCGGATGAACCACTCATACAACGGACGGTGGTCCTCAAACTCCAGCGAGCACAGCGAATGGGTAACCCTTTCCAGCGAGTCCGACTGACCGTGCGCCCAGTCGTAACTGGGATAAATACACCAGGTATCACCGGTCCGATGATGACGGGCATGGATAATCCGGTACATCACCGGATCGCGCAGATTGATGTTCGGCGAGGCCATGTCGATTTTTGCCCGCAGGGTTCGCGCCCCGTCCGGAAACTCGCCGCGCCTCATCCGCTCAAAGAGCTCGAGGTTCTCCTCGACACTGCGGTTGCGGTAGGGACTCTCACGACCGGGTTCGGTAAGGGTACCGCGGTACTCACGAATTTCGTCTGCGCTCAGGTCACAGACATAAGCCTTGCCCTTGCGAATCAGCTCGACCGCCCACTGGTAAAGCTGTTCATAGTAGTCGGAGGCGTAGTACTCGCGGTCTCCCCAGTCAAACCCCAACCAGCGGATGTCGGCCTTGATCGACTCGACGTACTCGGTCTCCTCACGGACCGGGTTGGTGTCATCGAAGCGCAGGTTGCAACTCCCACCGTACTTCTCCGCCATGCCGAAATCAATACAAATCGCCTTGGCATGGCCAATATGGAGATAACCGTTTGGCTCCGGCGGAAACCGGGTCTGTACTCGCTGGTAACGTCCCGACGCCAGGTCTTCCTCAATCGCCTCTTCAATGAAGTTGCGGGGTGCAGACCTTTCTTCGTTCAAGTTCTCTCCTCTTTCAATACCCGATCGATTCGGCCGATGCAGCGTTCACGCCCCAGTATCGCCAGTGCATCGTAAAGGCCAAAACCAATGCTCTTGCCCGTCACCGCAACACGCAGCGGATGCACCACCGCCGCCGGCTTCACACCTTGCGCGGCGGCGTAATTCTCCAGTTCCCGTTCAAGTACCGCCGGCTCAAAGCACTCAATCCGTGACAGCCGGTCGCGAAAGCCCGCCAGCAGCTCCAGTGCCGCAGAACTGGACAGGTACTTCGCCTTTGCCCGGGCATCATATCGCAGCTCTGCCAGCTCAACATAGAACTCACTGTACTCCAGAATGTCGCCCGCCATCTTGATTCGGTCACCGGCCGCCGCGACCACGGCAGCCGTCAGGCTGCGTTCCGCTGCTGTCGGCGGATCAGCAACCAGTCGGGCTCGAACCAGAAACGGCAGCACAAGCTCGGTCCGTTCGGCTACGGTCAATTCCATCATTCGCCGCACCTGAAACGCCAGCAGCTTGGCCGGGTCAAAACTTGCCGGGGCCCGGTTGACCCGCTCAAGCGTAAAGAGCCGGACAAGCTCATCAAGCTCGAACCGCTCGGTGTGGTCATCAAGCGACCAGCCCAGCAGCGCCAGATAGTTTACTAGGACTTCGGGTAAAAACCCGGCGTTACGGTAAAACTCGAGGGCGACCGGATTGACCGCATCATCACTGGTGCTCTGCCCGATTGCCGCGGCAATCCGGCGACCGCGATCGACAAGCTCGGCAAAATCAGGGTTCCGAAGATACTGCTTGACCTTGCGCTTGCTCAATTTGTTGCGGCTGCCTGGTTCAGCTACATACGGCAGATGAGCATACTGCGGCACCGGCCAGCCGAGCGACTGAGCAATAAAGACCTGCCTCGGGGTATTGGAAAGATGTTCCTCGGCGCGAATGACATGAGTTATGCCGAATTCGTAGTCGTCAACGACATTGGCAAGGTGGTAAAGACAGGAACCATCGGCCCGTTGAACAACGTGATCCTGCTCCAGCGCCCAGTCAAACTCAACCCGGCCACGGATGAGGTCATCAATCACCAGTTTCCCGTCCTGCGGCATCTTCAACCGCACGACGGCTTTCCGACCCTCGGCCTCAAACCGCCGGCAATCAGCCTCGTCAGACGCCATCCACCGCCGGCTGTAGCGCCAGTTCACCCGCGCGGCGAGTGCCGCATCGCGTTCAGCCTTGATTTCCTCAGGTGTAGCATAATCGCGATAGGCGAACCCGCGTCTGATCAGTTCTGCCACCGCCGCCTGGTAGCGTTCGGCCCGCTGTGACTGGTAATAGGGCTCATGCGGACCCCCTACCTCCGGCCCTTCGTCCCAGTCAAGTCCAAGCCAGCGCAGCCCATCCAGAATCGGCCGCAGTGCAGCCTCATCGTTGCGCCCAGCGTCGGTATCATCGATTCGCAGAATGAACCGGCCGCGGTGGTGCCGGGCAAACAACCAGTTGTACAGCGCTGTACGGGCCAGACCGAGGTGAATCGTTCCAGTCGGAGAGGGCGCGATCCTCACCCTCACTTCGCCGACCGCCGTTCGGGGCAATTGTCCCAGTACGTCGCTCACGAGCAGAACCCGGGCCTGTAACTGGTGACACTCAGGCTGACATCAACAACGCCAAGACCACGCCAGCCGGCGGACACAAAGCTGGTCTGACCTGTCTTCATCAGGAGAAATCCCGCATCGCTCACGCGACGTTCTGACCGGAACACTGCTTTTCTCAGCGGAGAGGGTGGGATTCGAACCCACGGTACAGTTTTACCCGTACAACCGCTTAGCAAGCGATCGCCTTCGACCACTCGGCCACCTCTCCGAAACCACAGACTCGCAACAGGCCCTGAGACATTGCAGCGGAGGGCGCAGGATTCGAACCCGCAAGGCCCATCGCTGAGCCGGCAGATTTCAAGTCTGCTGCCTTACCAGTTAGGCTAGCCCTCCAGGCCGTGCCATCAAGCCGGCACTAGCCTAGCCTAAACTGCCCCCAAGTCAATTGTGTCCACAGACAGAGATTCTGTCACCTTGACTTGCCCGGGCGAACCCCTACAATCGGGCAATGACAGTGACCATCGCAGAAATCGGCAAGCATGTTGGTCAACAGGTCACCCTGAGCGGCTGGGTGTATAACACCCGGTCTTCAGGGCGAATAAGATTCGTCCTGCTCCGCGACGGCACCGGCATTGTGCAATGCGTCTTTCTCAAAAACGACGTCTCGGAAGCAGACTTTGAACTGGCTGACGCAGTCAGCCAGGAGTCGTGTATCGCAATCACCGGTACCGTCCGCGCCGAACCCCGCGCGCCGGGTGGCTTCGAGCTTGCCGCCTCAGCGCTGAAGCTGATTGCCGCCGCTGAGCCCTACCCGATTTCGCCCAAGGAACACGGCGTTGAGTTTCTGATGGCTCATCGACACCTCTGGCTGCGTTCCCGCCGGCAGTATGCCATACTGCGGATTCGCTCAGAAATGGTCAAGGCCATGCGCGACTTCCTTGACAACGAGGACTTCGTGCTTGGCGACACCCCGATACTTACCCCGGCCGCCGGGGAAGGCACAACAACGCTGTTCCCGGTCGACTACTACGGCGAACAGGTCTATCTCGCTCAGACCGGCCAGCTCTACAACGAAGCCATCGCCGCCGCGGTACGCCGCACCTACTGTTTCGGTCCAACATTCCGCGCCGAAAAATCGAAAACCCGCCGTCACCTGATGGAGTTCTGGATGCTGGAGCCAGAGGCGGCATTTTATGACCTGGAAGATGCAATGTCACTGGCCGAACGGCTGGTCAGCTATACTGTCGCCCGGGTTCTCGACCGGCGCCGGGCCGAACTGGCAATACTCGAACGTGATGTTCAACCGCTTGAAAACATCCGTTCGCCATTCCCGCGTATTTCCTACCACGAAGCGGTGGAACTGCTGCGCCAGAAGGGTAAGCCGATCGACTTCGGCGACGATTTTGGCGGCGATGAAGAAACACTCCTGGGCGAGTCTTTTGACCGGCCGGTAATGATTCATCACTACCCCGCTGCTATCAAGGCCTTCTACATGAAACGCGACCCGCTGCAGCCCAGTCTGGCACTGGCCTTCGACATGATTGCCCCGGAGGGCTACGGCGAAATCGTCGGCGGATCACAGCGCGAGGACGACCTGGCAACGCTGGAAAGGCGCATAGCCGAGTACAATCTGCCCCGGCCGGCTTTCGAGTGGTACCTTGATATCAGGCGCTACGGCTCCTTTCCCCACTCCGGTTTCGGACTGGGACTGGAGCGGACTGTTGCATGGATTTGCGGACTGAAGCACATCCGGGAGACAATCCCGTTTCCACGCATGCTGGAAAAGGTCTATCCTTAGCGACCGAGGAGGTACCATGCCCGAAACAAAGGTTGGCATTATCACGCACTACTTCGGCAAGGTCGGAGTTGCGGTTATCCGCGCGACCGACGCGCCGCTGGCAGTAGGTGACACTATCCACATCAAAGGCGCCCACACCGACCACGTCCAGACTGTTGAATCGCTTCAAATCGAACACCAGGCCATCGCCAAGCTGGAGATCGGTGGCGAAGCCGGGATGAAGGTGGGCTGCCGCTGCCACGAAAACGACGTCGTCTACAAAGTAACCGACTGAGCCGTGTCGATTACCCGCCTCTTAGCCGCAGCCGTACTCGCTGGTGCAACCGCTACTGCTCAGGGGTGGGTCACTGTCGCCATCGACACCCTGACCAGCAGCAACAGCGAAAAGTCCGTCGGGCGGCAGTCGCTGGTTGCCGACAATTCGGGAACGCTCCATGCCGTCTGGACTGAACGCACCGGCAACGCTCCTTTCCGAATCGTCTACCGCCGTCGGACCGCCGATTCGGCCTGGTCTGACCCGGTTGTGATTGCCGAAAGCACGGCAACCCTGCCGGCACTGGCTGTCGAATCAACCAGCGGCACCCCTCACGTCGTGTGGTGCGCACCCTGGGGCACCCGGCACGACGTGTTTCACGCTGCCTGCCGCAACGGTCGATGGCAGATCACGCGGTTGACCTCGGATACCATCGATGACTTCCGGCCCACCGTCGCCGTCAATCCGGCAGGCGACGCTTACGTTGCCTGGATAACGCGGGATTCAACCGGTCGGTGGCGAATCGCGTTCGCCCGTCAGGACTCAGGAACATGGCGGCAACAAATCCTGTACGGCAGCGAGCTTGGCGACTTTGGCTCCGGCGCCGAGCCCTTCATTGCCCTATCCCCCGACGGCGGAATTCACATCACCTACCGCGGCGGAAATTATCCTGCTTACCGCGTCCACCATGCCGAAGGCAACACTCGCCAAGATACTGTCTGGGAATACGAAGTTCTTGCGACACCCAATCCGGCGGATTACTCGTCTGCTATCGCGGCTGGGCCGGATGGCGAACTGCATACCGTCATCACCGGTAACGAAGGCTGGGGCATGCCGTTTCATACCTATTATCTGAACCGGCCTGCCGGCAGCCGAATCTGGCAACCGGCCCGGCTGATGACCGCTGATGCCAGCGCGGCGCTGCGTGGCTTCGCCTGCAGCGCCGGTGCGGTCCACATAACCTGGGAAAGAATCAACGGCAACATTAATACTGAGGAGCTATACCACTGTTGGCGAACGCCAAATGGAATGTTCTTCAACTCCACCATCAGGGCTGACGGCCAGACATCCGGCGGTGCCGTTGCTCTTACCGCTGAACAGAACGGGCACTGTCTCATCGTCGCCGGCCGCACGCCGGAATCCTCACAGGTTTTCTGCCTGCACAGCCGGCCCTTTACCGGTGTTGCTGAGCCGCCATCAATCATCCGGCCTGAGCACCACTCTTCGTTGGCTGGACCATCAGCGGGTTTCGCCCCGGCCGCAGGGTCAATCATCGACCCGCTGGGTCGGCTGATTCTGAAGCTACCTGCCGACACCAACGTGACCGCCGATCGGCATCTCGCTACCGGCAGGTTGATTCCTGCTGGTGTTTACTTCGTTGTGACCAGGAACGATGTTCGTCGGCTTTGTATTGTCCGCTGACAAAAACTGAGGAGAACTATGGCACGCAGCAAGACCAAACTCGTCCGCATCCGCCATCGCTGGAAAATCAAGGCAAAGCGGCGGAAAGAAGCACGTAAGGCACTTCAGAAAGCCGCCAACCGGTAGCTTTCGCGCGACCGCAATCGCGGTACGACATTGAACCGTCGGGTTCTGCTTGCCCGCTTCGGCTGCGCCGATGTCACCCGTTGGCTTTTTGCAGAAGCGCTTAAAATCGTACCGGGTCCCGACTATCGCTCAATCGTTTATCTCGCGCCCAACCAGCGGAAGCGGCGCTCGGCGGAACACGAATTCGCAGGAATCTGCGGCCGGAGTGGCTTCATTCCGCCACACTTCCTTACCCCGGGCCAGCTTGCGCGCGAAATCCTCCACAATGCCGGGACAGCCAGACCGCTTTCCAACAGTTCGCGCCTGCTGCTCGTGCGTCGTCTGCTCCAGCGACCGGGCGCAACACCGACACTGGGCTATGCCGGTGCAGTCGCTGAGTTCATCGCCGATATCAAGACCTGGGTTCCGGCCGAAAAGCGGCAAAGCCTCGCGACCCTGTTCAACGAGGAGCTTGCCGGATACCCCAGACCACTCGAACGCGCACTCGAGGCCCTCGGTGTCTACGAGGCCTACCAACAGCAGCTTCAGCGCCATAACTTCGTTGACGAACAAGACATCGCCGCACGCGCTCCCGACCTGCTTGGCGCAGCTGGCCTCGCCCCGAAAGTGGTCATACTCGACGGCTTTGCCGACCCGAATCCGCTTGAATCAGGACTGATTGCCGCGCTGGTTGATTCCGCCGACACCACCGTTGCCTCCTGCTGGAGCGGCGATCCCGGCGACGAAGACTACGCGCTGACCGGTGTCTTCCGCACCCTGCTGGAACAGCTGGGCGGATTTGCCACCGAAGAACCCTCTTCTCCCTCCCGTCCAGGACCGGCGGGAATCCATGTTTTCGCCGATCGCGAAGCTCAACTGGCGGGGATTGCCCGACACCTTCGGGCTCAAGCCGACCTGTCCGACACGATCGTTGCCCTGCCCGACCTGACCGCTTGTGCCCCGCTGGTACGGCGCGTGTTCGAGTCCTACGGCGTACCGGCCACGCTCTATCCTGACGTCTCTCTCGGCGCTTCACCACCGGTTGCGGCAGTGATTGAGCTGCTCCGCGCGATCGACACCGAATTCCAGCGCCTGCCCTTCGCTGCTGCGCTATCATCAGACTGGCTGCCCGAACTGTTACGCCTGCCTGACGACCCTGACGACACCGCCTGCCGTGCCGCTGCGGCGGCGGTAAACAACATCTCACGCCGCGCCGGTATCATCAAGGGCAAAGAAAACTGGAAGAAAATCTACGAGCGGCTCGAGGCTGCCGAGGGCTGGCTCGACGACTTTGAGAAGCCTCTCTGCAACGACCTGCAGGCGCGCGTGCGCCGGGCCATCGGCTTTGCCGACAAGATGCTCGAACCAACCGACACTCTTGGCAACCAGGCCGCCCGGCTCAAGGCTTTTCTGGAAGCGATCAGCTTCGGACGCGGTGCTTCGACTGCCCTGCCTGAAGCCGAGCCCCTGCTTGAAGACCGTGGCGCGCTCTACGACATCCTCGACGAACTGGCCGGCTTCGAAGCCGAGTTCGGCGCCGAATCCGAATCGCGCCGCGCCTTCATCCGCACGCTCAACCACCTCATCGGGCTGGAACGCGGCAGAGCTGAGCCGGCGCCCGCCGGCGTGCTGGTTGTCAACCTGACCGAAATTCTCAACCTGCACCCGCGCCGGCTGATAGTCGGCAATCTGACTGAGACCAACCTTCCCGGTTCCTATCGCACCGACCCGATTCTGCCCGACCGCCTGCGCCGCAAACTGAGCATTCCCGACATTGACCGGCATCGCGATCGCCAGCGCTTCCATCTGCGTGCCGCCATTGACGGCGCCGTCGAAACGCCGCTGCTCTGCGCCTTCGAAACCGAAGGCGGCAACCCGGTCCTGACCACGCCATTTCTTTCGTTGCCGACGCTGAAGCCGCCTGAACCCGGCCCGTATTGCGCGGCAATCGAAGAACAGATCGACGCCGGCGCTCGGTCGGGCCGCTCCTTCACCGAGCAGACTTTCGAAGTCGACTACGAGTCCGACGACGCGGCCAGAGCCGAACTTGCCAGACGTTTCGGCCCTGACCGCGCCGTATCGGTCACCGCGATTGAATCGTTTCGCATCTGCCCCTATCGCTTCTATCTCGAACGGGTGCTGGGTGTCGAAAGCCCGTCCGAACCACAGTTCGAGATCGGCAGCCAGCAATGGGGCACGGTAGTCCACGACGCGTTCGGCCGGCTCTACCATGGAGGTCCGATGCCGCTCGCCCGACTCGAAGAACGAGCCCGGGCCGCATTTGACGCCGCCCTGCGCGAAGCCGGCCTGCCACCGTTCTGGGCCGAAGCCGCGCGCCGCGTGTTCGACAACATCCTGCCCGGCATCAAGAAAATCGAAACCGAGCTGCGCGCGGCGAACTGGCAGCCGAAAGAAACCGAGCTGACACTTGAAGGCCAAGTCACCAAAGACATCAGAGTCAAGGGCCGCCTCGACCGCCTGGACGAACATCCCGACGGCCTGCGCGTGCTCGACTACAAGACCGGCAAGGCAGACATCTCGGCCAACGATGTGGTCGCGAAACGAACCCACGTCCAGCTTCCGCTCTACGCCAAGCTCATCGCTGACTCAACCGGCCGGCCGGTCGACAACATCGGCATCTACTCGCTGCGCGAAGCACGCATCCGCTGGCTCGCCGGCAAGGAATATTCACTCGAAGAACTGGTCAAGGCTGCCCTTGAGACCACGGTAGAGGTGATGGCCGGCATCCGCTCAGGCCGTTTCCGGGCCGAACCGGCGAAGAACGACACTTGCGACAACTGTGACTTCCGCTATCTCTGCGGCGCAGGCCCGCAGGTCGAGAAGGAATAGATGTCGGAACTGCGCCACGAGGTCATCTTTGCCCCGGCCGGCTCGGGCAAGACCGAGCGGCTCACCCGGCGCTACATCGAACTGCTCGAGGCCGGAGTGCCGCCCGAGCGGATTCTGACCCTGACATTCACCGAAAAGGCTGCGGCCGAAATGAAAGAACGCATCTTCCAGCGCGTATCCGAGCGTGACCCCGAACTGGGAAAGCGCCTGCGCCTCGACGCACTCAAGCTCCGGATTTCGACAATCCACTCTTTCTGCCTGACCCTCATCCGCCGGTTCGCTCCGTCGCTCGACCTTGACCCGCGCGTTGATGTCCTGCCCGATCCGTCTGAAATCTGGACTGCGGCCAAGTACGATGCGCTGATGGCCATCGCCCAGTCGGAACAGGACAACGATGCCCTGAACCTTCTGCTCGAACTCGTCACAAAGGAAGAGCGAATCGGCTGGGAAGCTCTGTCCAAGCTTTTCGATAAATTCTTTGGGCAACGGATCAACATCGCCCGGGGCCGGGTCGAACTGGTTGACCGGGAACTGCTCAAACGGCTTACCGACGACCTGCGCGCCGACCCGCTCACCCGAAGGCTGACCGACACCGGCGTTGTGTTCCCCACTGATTTCAGCCCTGCCGCTGTCCGCGCCGCAATCGAAACGCTCCAAGCCCAGTCCGAGCTGTTTCTGACCCAGAACGGCACGCCCCGCAGGCCCCGCGGCAAAGGCAAGGAAGCGGAGAAGGACTGGAACGAACGGCTGTGGCGGTACTACAGCCTGCTGCGCGCCGACGCCTATGCCGCCGAGTTCACCCGCAGCTTCGAGCTGTTCCGCCAGCGCTTCCTCGCGGCCTACGAAGCCGCCAAGCGCGACGCCGGCCAGGTTGACTATGCCGACATGGAGTACCTTGCACTGCAGTTGCTCGAGCGCGACCCGGACTGGCAGAATGTCCTGCGCGCCTTCGATGAACACACCGACCACCTGCTCGTGGACGAGTTTCAGGACACCTCCTACCTGCAATGGGGCATCATCGACAAACTTACCGAAGAGTGGCGCTCGGGTGCGGGCGCCAAGGCTGACCGCGGCGTCGAACCGACCATTTTCCTCGTCGGCGACGACAAACAGTCCATCTACCTTTTCCGCGGCGCCAAGGTCGAGGTGTTCAGCAAGGCCGCGGACAAGCTCGAAGAATGGCTGGGTCGCGACAAGGTCAACCGCATCACGCTTGAAGACAATTACCGCAGTCTCCAGTCAATCATCGACTTCAACAACCGGCTCTTCTCGAGCCTGATGTCACCGAAAGCAGACAAGGCCGAACCCTGGCAGACCCGCTACACGCCATTCCGCCGCGCCCGCTCTAATGACGCGCCCGGCGCGGTCGAAGTCATCATCGCGCCCGGCGAGGGCAAAGCCGAAGAGCGGCGCGAGACCTGCGCCCGTGTGATTGCCCGCCGCATCCGCGCACTGGTCAACCCGGTCAACCCGTTCACGGTGTACAACCGCAGCCCGGACGGAACCGAGACCGCCCGGCCCTGCAACTACTCCGACATCGGCATCCTGTTTCGCTCGCGCCAGAGCCTGCCCGCGCTCGAAGACGCCCTGCGCGCGGCCGGAATTCCCTTCCTCGTCTGCGGTGGCACCGGGTTCTACCAAGAGCCCGAGGTGCGCTATGTCATCAAGCTTGCCACCGCACTGGTTGACCCGTTCGACAGCCTCGCGCTCTACGCCACCCTGCGCGGTCCGGTTTTCGGCATACCCGAGCGCGACATCTTTCTCGCCAACTCGGCTGACGCGCCCTCCCTGCTCGAACGCTGCCGCGTGAGCGCGCCGCCCGGCTCGCCGCTGGCCACGGCCATTGCAACGCTTGACCGCTGGCGCGCGCTGGTGCCGGTGCGCCCGCTGGCCCGTATTCTCGAAGCCGTACTGGCCGAGCAAAAGGTCTGGCAGACATTCTGGGAACCCCAGCGGGTCGCCAACCTGCGCAAGCTGCTTGAGCTCATCGAAAACCGCGCCGCCGCCGGTGAAACGCCCCTGCGCATCATCTCCGCCCTCCAGAAAGCCGACGCCGACGAATCAAAGGCCGATGTCAGACCCGAAGGCCGCAACGCGGTCCAGTTGATGACAGTCCACGCCGCCAAGGGCCTGCAGTTCCCGGTGGTCTTCTACGCCGGACTCGATGAGGTGCTCAAGCCTCTTGACAAATCCGCCAAGAGCGAACTGGTAATCGAGGAAACCGGCCCGGAAGAGGTACTGGTGTCCTGGCTCCCCGATGCCAACCTGCGTCGGCAGAGCGATTTCCACATGACCTATGTTCAAAAAGAACTGGAGGAAGAGAAACGCATCTTCTATGTCGCCTGCACCCGCGCCCGCGACGGCCTGTTCCTTGTCGGCGCCCTCGGCGATCAGAAGTGGAAAGTCGAGAAGACCCAGCTTGGCTGGCTGGTGGAGCATCTGAAGCTTGTACCTGCGGAGTTTCGCTTTTCTCCTGACCTCGGCATCCCTGGTGTCTCCTGCGTCAACGCCGACACCATCCCCGATGTCCCGGCCCCGGCCCAAGCCGCGGCCAAAGCCCCGTCGCGCCGCGTGCTGCGTCCCGCTGCGGTCCAGCCACCTCCGCGCGTCAATGCGATAACCCGCAACGTCGCTTCCGATTTCAAACGCCATCCGGACGAAACCATCGGCATCGGCGACGCTGTCCACCACATTCTCGAACTGATTTCGCTGGGCAAGGTTACTCCGGCCGACATCAACGCCGCCCTTTCGACAGTCGAGAACCACCAGCCGGCAGACACCCTGCCCGCCAGTCTGACGCCCGCCATCAAGGACCTGACACCTGAGATCGTTCCGGTCGTACTGAAGCACCTCAAGCGCCTGCTTGCCGACAAGTCTGCCTGGTCCATCATTGCCCCCCGCGCCGGCGCCGAAACCGAACTGCCGGTGATGTATTCTGACGGCACGACGGTCTGGACCGGCCGCATCGACCGGGTCATCTTCGAAGATGACGAAGTCCGCATTTACGACTACAAGACCTTCGCGGTCAAAGAGGCCGAGCTTGAGCGTGTCGCACAGGAATACCACGACGCCCAGCTCTTTCACTACGCCGCCGCGCTCAGGCGCATCTATCCCGACCGCAAAATCTCGACCTGGCTCGTGTTCACCGGTCTCCGCCCGGTGCGGATTGTCCAGACGAGCTAGTAAACCGCTGTCGAACCCGGACAGCTATCCATTCCGACCCGACCGGCGCCCGGGTCACCAGCAGCCAACCCGATTCTACACCCGCCCGGTTCAACCTCGTTGCACACCCGCCACCAGCCCCTGAAGCCGACGTTCTCAGCAAACTCTGCCGACAGCGTCAAACAGTGACCGACCGCCTCCGAGACGAGGGAGTCCGGATGCAGTCTAGATTAATAACATACTGACAATCAGACTGTTAGCGGTATTTGCCTGAAAATACTTGGTATAATTATGGTTAAGGTCGGACGACTGCCGAATCTTATCGGGCCCGCAACACTGCCACCGGGACGATCATCTCTTCCAGCGACAGTCCGCCGTGCTGAAGAGTGTACTTGTAGGTCCTCTCGTACTCGCGCGGCTTGGTCGGATAGATAAAATAGTAATCAGAACGGGCAATCGCGAACCGGTTCGCCGGATTTTCTACCGGCAACTGGTAATCCGCGGGACGCTCGACGAGAAGAGCATCCCGCGCCTCGACACGCAGAGCCGGGCCGTGTTTGTAGCGAAGATTTGCCGAAAGCTCGCGCCCGCCGTAGATCAGCGTCGGTCGCCGCACCCGAATGAAGCCATGGTCGCTGGTTACGACAACCCGGACACCACGCCGGGCCAGAGTCCGCAGCAGCTCATACACCGGCGACGAGGCAAACCAGACTCGGGTGATTCCCACCAGCGCCGCATCGTCGGGCGCAACTTCATCCAGCAACCGCGTCTGACGCACCCCGTGAATCAGCAGGTCCAGGAAATTCACCACAATCGCGGCAAACCGGACATTGCGGTCGAGCAGTGACGAACGGGCTTGCTCCAGTTCCTCGCCGCGGGCAACCTTGACAAAGGCCGAACGGCCAGTGAAGCGAAGCCGCTCCAGCAGGTTGCCGAGCAATTCCGACTCATAACGGTTCTGCCCGGTTTCATCAAAAACCCAGTACTTCGGGTAGCGGCGCCAGATTTCCAGCGGCAGCATGCCGCTGAAAATCGCGTTGCGTGCATAAGGGGTCGCCGTTGGCAGTATCGCACAGTACTCACGGGTATCGACGGCAAAATAGTCACGCAGCAGCGGCACCAGCGCATCCCACTGATCCAGTCGCATCGAATCAAAAACCACCAGGCAGGTCGGCCCCTCCTCCCAGAGCGGCCGGACGACATTCTCAATCAAACGATGTGACATCAGCGGTCCCGAGCCGGCCAGCCAGTCCCGATAGCCGGCTTCAACAAAACGGCCAAAGGCGTCATTGGCGTCGCGCCGGCGTTCGGCCTGTACTTCGCTCAACCCGGCATCGCCGTAACGGCCCAGCATCCGCTGCCAGTGCAGAATGCTGCGATAGACCGCAACCCAGTCTGACCAGTTCCGGGCCTCGCGCTCCCGCCCGGCCGCAGCCATATACTCGTTACCGATGCGCCCGGCGACAATCTTCTGCTTCTCCAGCAGTCGCTTGACCACCGCCAGCAGTTGCGCCGGCGTGAATGGTTTGATGATGAAATCGTCTACCAGCTTGCCGTAGGCCTCGTTGATCAACAGCTCTTCATCGGACTTGGTCACCATCGCCACCTGCAGATTGGGGTCTGCCGCCTTCAACTGCGCCAGCACTTGCAGCCCGTCCATCCCGGTCATTATCTCGTCCAGCAGCACCAGATCGAAATCGGCGGTCTTCTGCAGCTCAAGTCCGTCCGGACCGTTGGTCGCCGTAACGACCTCATAGCCCTTGTCGCGCAGGGCGTAGATGAACGGGCTGAGCATTTCAATCTCGTCATCAATCCAGAGTATCTTCACTTCCTCTCCCCGTTGGACACCGGCAGAAAGATGGAAAACACCGTCCGGCCCGGTCTGGTCTCTTTCAGTATCAGGCTGCCCGCATGGTAACCTTCGACAATTCTCTTGGCCAGGGTCAAACCAACCCCCCAGCCGTACTTCTTGGTTGTCACGCCCGGCTCGAACAGTTTGTCAATCTTGACTCCTTCACCGGAATCAGTGACCTCAATCTCCAGCTGACGCCGGTCAGCAGTCAGCATCGTCCGTACCCGAACCTCGCCTTCCCGCGAGCCAATGGCATCAACCGCATTACGCAGCAAATTCTCCAGCATCCAGCCAAACAGGACTTCATCGACACTGATGGTTTCATCATCAACCAGTTCGATTGTGAAACGGACGCTGCGCGGTGACCGCCGCCGAACAAAATCAACCGACCGCTCAATCACCGCCCCCAGCCGCTGTGGGGTCAGTTTCGGCGGCAGACCGATCCGGCTGAAACGCTCGAGGATTGTCCGCATCCGGGCGATGTCCCGCTCCATCTCCGCTGCCACGTCGGCGGCGCCGGCTCGAGTGCGGATAACATCCAGCCAGGCGGCAAAAGACGAAAGCGGCGTCGCCATCTGATGAGCGGTCTCCTTGGCCAGCGCTGTCCAGATCATCTCCTGTTCCCGGCGCTTATAGGCAAGGATGCCCCAGACCCCGACGATGACGAACCCGACCAGGAGAAAAAGCTGAAACAGCGAAAACAGCCGGACCGAGCGCACCGAAGCCGCCAGGTCCTGATTGATGCGCCGCAGCGTAACCGTCGAAGCCGAGACTCCGTAGTGAATGGCGCCAAGGTTGCGCACACTGTCGTCCTCAATCACGCTCAAAGGCACCGGCGCGTGTTCGCTGTCCAGCAGACTGACCATTGCCGTCAGCGTTGAAGAATCCGGTTCGGTTACCGGCAGATTGCGATAGGAAACCGGTCTGCCTTCGGCATCGGTGATTATGACCGGGAAGTCGAGTTTCTTGATAACTTCTTCGAAGATGATGTCCAGTTCCGGCGAACCGGACTCGGACGGCTCGGTCGCCCGGCTCATGAACTTGGCATAAAGCCGCGAGCGCAGTTGGGTGTCGCTTTCCAGCTCGGCCGAGAGCGTTCGGGCATAGCTGTCCCACAAACGGGAAAGCCGCAGCAAAACAACCTGTGAATAGAAAAACCAGACTCCGGCCAGCCCGAGGAGTCCGGCAATGAAATAGAGCTGCAGCAGGCGCGGCCCGAACCTGAATCTGGAGCGGTGCAAAGAGCCCTTTTTAACAAGAATACGAACCCGACGCTGCCGGTCAAGCGCTACCAACAGGTCTGATGCAATTGACTTGGCTGCCTGGCCGGCTAAGCTCTAAACCTTGATCGGCACCATTCCCGCTGTCATCATCGTTGCGCTGGCGGCCCTGCCGTCACCAGACCCGGTTACGGTTCAGGACAACCCCTACGACGCTGGCGGCGCGGTTCTGCTGAAATGGACACCGCCGGCCGGCGGCGAATCACTCGGACTTTCAGGATTCCGCCTTCTGCGCTCCAGCGCACCCGACAGCGGCTTCGTTGAACTGAGCCTTGAGCCGGCAGGGGTAACCGAATACGTCGACAACAGTACCCGTGACGGCGTCGAATACTGGTATCGGGTGGTCGCGCTCTACCCGGCCGATTCAGCTCCATCGACCAGCGCCGGCCCGGTAGTTTCCCGCGCCCAGTGGTTCCGGCTGCCCCAGCTCAACGTTCTCATTGTCCTCGTGGTAATCTGTGCGGTATTCCTCATCTATTTCGCCCGTGCCCGAAGGGGCGAGAAGATGTTTGTCCGACGCATCGCCGGCCTGGATGCAATCGATGACGCCCTCGGCCGCGCTACCGAAATGGGCCGGCCAACCCTGTTCAGCTTCGGGCTCGGCTACATCACCGACCTGCCGGTAATCGCCGCCCTGCCGCTGCTCAGGAAAATTGCCGCCAAGTCGGCGGAGTATTCAACCCGTCTCATCGTTCCCAATTCCGACCCGATTGTCATGACCGCAGCCCAGGAAACCGTCAAGGAAGCCTACACCGAAGCCGGCCGACCCGACCTCTATAATGCCGACAACGTGTCGTTCCTCACATCTGACCAGTTCGGCTATGCCGCTGGCGTCGACGGCATCCTGCTACGCGAAAAGCCCGGCGCCGTGTTCTGGCTCGGTTACTTCTATGCCGAATCGCTGATCATGGCCGAAACCGGCCACTCGGTCGGTGCGATTCAGCTCGCCGGCACTACCGAAACCACCCAGCTGCCGTTCTTTGTTGCAGCCTGCGACTACACCATGATCGGTGAAGAAATCTTCGCCGCCTCCTGCTACCTCAAACCCGAACCGATCATGCTCGGCAGTCTCAAAGGCGAAGACCTGCTCAAGCTGGCATTGATCATCATTTCACTAGTGATTGCCATCGTCAGCACTGCGGCAAAGCTTCTTCCCCTTCCTTTCCTGCAGCGGCTGGCGGCAACACTTGTCGCCCTCTTCACCCCGGCGTATTGAAATGTTGAAACGCACACTGCCGCTGATCATCGTCTTTGTTTCCGCACTGCTGATTGTCGTTGCGTTTTTCATCCCCCATCGTCCGTTCGGCGACCTGGAATCCCGGTTTCTTAACTGGTTTGCGATTATCAGCGGTTTCACCTTTCTGCTTGGCATTGACTCGCTTACCCGTCACCACCTGACCCGCGTCATCCGACGCTCTGCCGGCTGGGGATACAGCCTGCTGTTAATCGTCAGTCTGTTCGCCACCATCGCGCTCGGACTTTACTCCTGGATCCGCTTCCGCAGCCCGTTTTCGCTTCAGGCGCCATTCATGTGGCTCTACACCAACATGATCATACCGCTGCAGTCAACGATGTTTGCCAGCCTGGCCTTCTTCATCGTCTCGGCGGCATACCGGGCATTCCGGGTCCGCAACACCGCCGCGACACTGCTGCTCGTTGCAGCGGTGCTGGTGATGATCGGCAATGTGCCAATGGGCGGAACGCTCTGGCGGGGTATCGCTGTTCTCATCCACGGGGTGTTCCCGGGCCTGCCCATTGAGCGAATCGTGGCCTGGAATGGCTTCGCCGCGATCAAGGAATGGTTGATGGCGGTGCCCCAGGCTGCTGCCGGTCGAGGCATCGGACTGGGAATTGCGCTCGGCGGAATTGCGATGTCGCTGCGGATTATCCTCGGCATCGAACGGACCTATATGTCATGAAACGGTTCTGGACGATTGTTGCCGCCATTGACCGTCGGCTGCTCTATCTCCTGCTCGCGCTCGCGGTCACAGTTCCACTGCTCCTGCGCCTGCGCACACCGGTCCGCGTCTCCGAACCGGTCCGCAACGCCTTCCGGGCTGTTGATGAGCTCCCGCCCGGCTCGGTCATAATGATTTCGATTGACTACGACCCGTCCTCGGCACCGGAACTGCAGCCGATGCTGCTGGCGATACTTCGCCACGCCTTCTCCAAAGACCTCAAGGTCATCGTGACCGGCCAGCTCGCACTCGGGCTTCCTCTCGCTGAAATTGCGCTCAATCAGGTCCCGGCCGAGTACGGCAAAATCTACGGCCGGGACTATGTCAACATCGGCTATCGTCCCGGTTACAGCGCGATGATGGTCGGCATCGGTCGCGAAATCCGCGACTTTTTCCGTACCGACTATCGCGGCGTACCGATTGACAGTTTCGAGTTCATGCGTTCGGTACACAGCTATCGTGACATCGCCCTGCTGGTAACGCTGGCCCACGGGGCGGTGGCCGACGCCTGGATTCAGTTCGTCGGTGGGCGATTCAACCAGACAATCATCGTTGGTGTAACCGGGGTCAATGCTCCCAACATGTATGTCTATCTCCAGGCCGGACAGATTCGCGGCTTGATTGGTGGCCTGCAGGGTGCCTCGGAGTACGAAGCGCTGGTCAACCGTCCCGGTTCGGCTTCTCTGGGCATGCCGGCGCAATCGGCAGCTCACTCACTCATCATCCTGTTGCTGATAATCGGCAACGCCGGCTATCTGCTTTCCCGTCGGCGTCACTGAAGAACATGCTGCTATCGCTTATCGGCACCTGGGTTGCAGCAACACTGACGATCGCCATTCTCTCTTTCCTGTTCAAAGACAATCCGCTCTATAAGGCCGCTGAACACATCTACGTCGGCATTTCTGCCGGATTCGCCGTAATCTATGCCTGGTCTTTTGATGTCTATCCGATGCTGGTCGAGGCGTTCCGTAGCAACCTTGCCAGCCGCAACTACCTTGAAGCCTGGATTCTGATTGTACCGGCAGCGCTCGGCCTGCTGATGCTTGCCCGCTCAATTCCCGGACTGACCTGGTTGTCACGCTGGCCGATTGCCTTCACCATCGGCATCGGCTCCGGACTCGGACTGGTCGCTTCTGTGCAGGGCTACCTGCTCCCTCAGATAACCGATACCCTACGGCCGCTGGTGACGGTGAACAACTTCTTTCTCTACATCGGCGTCATCACCACCCTGGTTTATTTTTACTTCTCCCGTGAGCACAAGGGGGCGCTCGGACTCTTTTCCCGAATTGGGATCGTCTTCATCATGGTCGCCTTCGGTGCGTCATTCGGCTACACCGTGATGGCTCGTATCTCACTTCTCATCGGGCGCTTCTATTTCCTGCTCCACGACTGGCTCAGGCTAATCAACTAACCTTGACACTGACCAGTCACCGCTCTGCCACCAGCGCCCGCCGGCTGCCGACACTCCGCCCCTTCCCCCTTGTAACCGCTGCTCTGCTGACCACAGTAATATCCTTCGCCGCTGCCCAGACCGACGACAGCCTCCGCCCCACGGCCGAAATACCCGCCGACGAGCTCTGGCTCAAACTCACTGCTTCCGGCAGCCGCCGGAAACTCAATCTGGTAATTGCTCCCTTCACCGCCGAAAAAAATGCCCTCGCACCACTCGCTGAAAGCCTGCGGTCGGTCATCGCTGCCGACCTGCGCTTTTCGCTGCACTTCACTTTTGAAGAACCGGACTCGGGCAAAAGCTGGCGCTTCGCCACCGGCCCTGATCGACCAGACTATAAGGGCTGGGCAACCACCGGCGCCGAAGTCCTCGTCACCGGCCGGATAACCGTGCCCCGCGCCGGACCGTCAATTGAAATCGGTCTGCATGACATTCTGGCCGGTCGGCGCATCGCCAGCAAATCCTATCGGATCGAAGGCGACCAGCGCTGGCTCTGCCATCGAGTCGCCGACGAAATCATCGCCCAGCTCACTGGCGAAGACGGTGTCAGCCGCACCCGCATTGTCTTTTCACTACGCACCGACCATCAGACCAAAGAACTGGCAGTCGTCGACTACGACGGTTTCAACCTGACCCAGCTGACATCGTCCGGCGGGCTCAAGCTCTATCCCGCCTGGTCACCCGACGGGCGCAGCATCGCCTATTCGTCCTACGGCAAACTTTCCCTGAACGCCTACGCTCTGGAGATCGCCACCCGCAAAGTGAGAATTCTGAGTGAACGCCCCGGTCTGAACACAACCGTTGCCTGGTCGCCGGACGGTCGCCAAATTGCCCTTTCCATGAGCCACGAAGGACAGTCCGAGCTTTACATAATCGACAGCGACGGTCGCAACGTCCGCCGCATCACTCAGAGCCGGGCGATTGAAATTTCGCCATCGTGGTCACCGAATGGCCGCCAGCTTGCGTTCGTGTCTGACCGCACCGGCACCCCGCAGGTCTATATCATCAACGCCGACGGTACCGACTTGCGCCGGCTGACCTACGAGGGTAGTTATAACACTTCACCCGCCTGGTCGCCCCGAGGCGACCTGATTGCCTTTGTCCAGCGGCAGCCGGACGGATCAAACCAGATCTGCATCACCAGCCTGACTGGCGAAACCTACACCCGGCTGACGCGCAGCGGCAACAATGAGGAACCCTGCTGGTCACCGGACGGGCTGCACATCGCCTTCAGTTCGAACCGGACCGGCAGCTACGAAATCTACACCATGGACTGGAACGGCACGAACGTACGCCGGATCACCAATACCGCCGGCGCGTTTTCGCCCGACTGGTCACCGCGGTTACAGCGTTGACCGGACCGCGTTCAATAAACTAGCCGACTCTGAGAACAAAGCAGCGCAGATACTCTGACTCCGGACAGGCAAGCAGAACCGGATGATCCGGCCCTTGGGTGAGCCGGTCAAGTATCGTTACCGGACGGCCGGCCTCGTCGGCTGCCGCGATGAGCATATCCAGCATGTCCTGCCAGAATAGATAGTGGGAACAGGACGAGCTGAACATGACCCCGCCCGGTGCAACCAGCCGCATCGCCCGCGCATTGATCTGGCGGTAGGCGCGCAGACCGCGTGCCCGGTCTTTCTGCGCCTTGATGAACGCGGGCGGGTCAAGACAGACCAGGTCAAACTTTTCGCCGGCTGATTCCAGCTCGGCAAGCCGGTCGAAGGCATTGCCGACCTCAAACCGGCAGCGCTCGGCAACACCGTTGATTGCGGCATTCTCACCGGCCAGCCGGACCGCAGCGGCAGACGCATCAACGCCGAGCACCCATTTTGCCCCCCCCAGCGCCGCATTAATCGCAAATGAACCGGTGTAGGCAAAGACGTCCAGTGTTCGTCGCCCCGCCGCCACATTCCTCACCGCCCGACGGGTAAGCCGATGGTCGAAGTAGTAGCCGGTCTTCTGACCAGCAACGATATCAACCAGATACCTCACTCCGCTCTCGGCGATCATTACCCGCGACTGTGGCTCACCCCACAGCAGCCGCTCCCGACGCGGCAACCCTTCGGCATCGCGCAGTCGAAAGTCATCCTTTTCGAACACCGAATCGGCCCCGAGCCGCTCCCGCAATACGGCAGCAATCATGTCCAGCCGATGATCGATGGCGACCGAGTACGCCTGAACGACAAAGTGGTTGCGATACTTGTCAATGACCAGCCCCGGCAGACCATCACTTTCACCGTAGAGCAGGCGGAAATCCTCCTCGCCCGCCAGCAGCTCCCGGCGCAGTGCCAGCGCGCTTTCGATCCGCCGGGTCACCAGCAGTTCATCAAGCTCTTCATCGGCGGTTGAGTAGAGTCGGGCACGAATCAGGGAAAACGGGTTGTAGACCGCTGAGCCAACAAACCGGCCCCGCTCAAACACCCGCACCGTATCCCCGCCCTGCGGATTACCGACCACCCGAATAACTTCATTGGAAAATACCCATGGATGCCGCCCCCGGCCGCGCTTGCGGATAACCTCAATTGTCTTAGCCGGCATCAGTCTGGCAAGAACCGCTGGCCCAGCACAGTCACCCTGCCCTCATCGTCAATCGTGTAGGCAATCTCGACTGGTCGTTCGGTCATCGGGGCAACGTCGACTCCGGGCCACAGCGTCAGTTCCGGTCGCTCAACCGGATAGAGCGACTGCCCCCGCAGACCAAGTCTGACCGGGCCGGACACAAAAACCGGCTGCGGATTGCCATCGCCAAACGGTCCAAGCCGGAAATACTCGGGACGAAGGTCTCGGAGCGGCAACAGCGCATCAGCCTGCGGACCGGCACTCCGCAATATGCTGCCCGCGAAATGCTCATGAGCGTAGGCCTCGGCGCTGCGCAGAAATCCATCCAGCTGTTCATCGGCAATAGTGAATCCGGCCGCAGCTCGGTGTCCGCCGTAGTCGATGAAGAAACCGGCATGAGCCTTGAGGAGCTCGATCAGACTGACGCCATCCATGCCCCGTCCCTCGCCAACCCAGAGATCACCACGCCAACCCAGAACTATTGCGGGCAACTGCAGGCGGTCCTTGAACCGGGCAGCACAGGACCCCAGCGTCCTGAGCGACAAATCACGACTGCGGGCAAACACAATGCC
This sequence comes from Caldifarciminota bacterium, assembly GCA_965649225.1. Lineage (GTDB taxonomy): Bacteria > Hydrothermota > Tepidihabitantia > Tepidihabitantales > Tepidihabitantaceae > CBFGJX01. The sequence goes on along the minus strand of CBFGJX010000007.1, from coordinate 52,051 downwards.
GTCACCGACAACCTTCACCCGGTCGGCGAGCTCGAAGCTTCGCTCAACTTCTGCCCGCCACTCGTCGCGCCGGTGTGCCAGTTCATCAACCCACGCCTCGGCCTCATCCATCGTCGCGGAAAGAAACCGGCTCACGCCTTCATTGCCGCTGGCAGCGGCGAAAAGCGGCAGCAGCGCCGAGACAAACTGCTGCAGCGTCAGCTTTCCACCGCGACCGCGCAGCCGGTCGACGACCGCTCTGATGGCAGGCAGCCGGGACGACTCCAGTATCGGCATGCCGCCGGCGACAAGCGAGCGATTCTCGCCCGTCAGCGGTACCCGGTCGGCGACCGTTCCCAGCACTGCCAGCGCGACAAGCTCGGGCAGTGCCGATATCAGTTCGCGGCAGCCGAGGCCGATTGTCGCCTCGGCCACCGCAGCCGCGAGTTTGAAAGCGACACCGGCGGCAGCAAGACCCCGGTACGGGTACTTCGAATCCGGCCGCTTGGCATCAACATTCGCAACTGCCGGAGTCAACCCACTGGTCAATTCGTGATGGTCGGTAACGATTGTCTCGATTCCGGACCGGGCAAGTTCGGCGATCTGGCGGTGATTGGTGATACCGCAGTCAACCGTGACGAGAAGCCCCTGCTGGCCATCAAACAACCGCAGCACCTGAGGCGGATTGACACCATGCGGCTCGACACCCTTGGCCGGAATGTAGTAACTGACTGGCAATCGCAGATGACCAAACAGCCGAACCAGAATTGTTGCGGCAGTGATTCCATCCAGATCGTCATGCCCCCAGACCAGCACAGGCTCACGGCGTGCCACCGCCCGCTGCAGCCGCTCGACTGCCACCGGCATATCCGGCAGCAGCATGACCGGGTGCAGCTTGCTCAAGCTAGGCTCAAGCCAGTCAGACGCCGCAACCGGGTCGCGCACCCCGCGCAGCCACAGAAAACGTGCCAGCGGGACAGGCAAACCGGCTGCTGTCGCAAGAGCGCCGACAGCCGAATCATCCACCACGCGCAACGGCCAGAACGCCATTGACGAGCCTATTTGTCAACCAGCACTATCCGTCCCTCGACCCGTGCGTCCACCGGCGAATGACGCCTGATATAACGGGCAATCACGTCCCGCAGGGGCAGGAAGGTATCTTCAAGCTCCTCGCCCTCGGCGAAGACGCCATATTCTCCCGTCCCCGAGGCAAGAAAAGAATTGGTCACGACCTTGTACCGACGCTCTGGGTCGAGCGGCTCGCCGTTGACGGTTATCGACAACACCCGCCGTCCGATCGGCTGTCGGTTGGTGTAGGTCATCTTCAGCCCCGAGACCTGAAATATCGCATGGTGCCCGTTTACGGAAACTTCACAGATTTCCCTGATCTGCCGCCCGGTGTAGAACCCGACAACGGCGGTGTTGCCGAAGATATCAACCTTGTAAACGTCCCGATAGGTTACCTTGCCTTCCGGAATGTTTGCCCGGATGCCGGCCGAGTTATGGAACGCAATGTCGGCACCAAACTCCTCGCGCAGGGCATCAGTAATCAGATTGCCGGCCGGGTTTTCTGCCATACCGCCCCGCGTCAGCTCCCGTTTGGAATAACCCAGCACCTCATCGTAACCGTGTTCTGCCACTGCCCGGACCGAATCGAGCAAGGCAGCATACTCGCGGTCCGAGGGTATTGCCTCGGCCATCAGGTCAATCAGCCGGCCCTCATAGCCGACAACCTGCCGGGTGTGCGTGTCAAACCGCAGCTCGATCAGCCCGACTGTCGAAAGCTTGCTGTAAGCCTGCTGTATGACGGTATGGCTTGCCGGTGCTTCGTAAGGCGGCTTGACACCGGTATGACTGTGTGCGCCGATGATTACATCAATACCCTGGATTGAATCGGCCAACCGTTGATCGTGACGGTGTCCGACGTGGTTCAGGGCAACGATGATGTCGGCTCCTGCTCGACGCAGTGCGGCAATTTCGGCGCGGGCAACATCTTCATAAGGCAGGACATCAATCGCCCCCCGCATTGAGTCGTTGACCATCCCACTGAGGTACTTGGTAATCAGACCGAATACCCCGATCTTCAACCCGCCCCGCTCAAACAAAACGCTCGAACGCAGAAACCCGGGTGTCGTATCGGTCCCGGAAACTCGAACGTTTGTCACAATCCAGGGTATGCCGGCCGAGCACTCGGCCATCGCCCTCAGCACCGGCCAGCCAAAATCGAAGTCGTGGTTGCCGACTGCGACGGCGTCGTATCCAGCCCGCCGGAAGAAATCAACGACTGCCTGCCCCCGGGTAAAATCACCCAGTGGTGTACCCTTGAACACGTCGCCGCCATCGAGTAGAAGAAAACCATAGCCTTTGCGCTCCGCCTCAGCTCGCAGCCGGCGGATTACTGTCAAGGCTCCTGGTGCGTTGGCCAGCGGCGGCGGAAAATCACGGTTGATCCAGAAAGCGGTCGCCGGCTCCAGCGCACCATGAATGTCATTGGTGTGAACGATATAGAGCCGCTTGACCCTCGATTCCGCCTTCCCGGCTGCCAGTGCCGCGGAACCGAACAGCAGACTAAAAACCGCGACTGAGAGTAACAGCGAACGTGGTTCGGTTCTCATAGACCTTCACTCCATCCTCAGCCAACGGTCGATAGAACTCATTTCCGCCAATCACGGCCCGCGAGTGCCCCAATCCGAGATCGATGCGCATTGCCCCCACGTCGAATCCAACGCCAAAACCCACGTTGGCAACATGCACCGACGGATTGACCGCCATCGGCTCAACCCCGAATCCGTAGCGCAACGCAACCATCGTCGGCAGCAGGTGCTCGACCCCAACCCGCACGCTGAACACCGGGCTCAATCCGCTGTCCACTTCAGACCAGTCCTGATACCTTGTTTCGAGCGTGATTGTCGATGGCAAGTCTCCTGCCGCCCGGTACGAAGCCGAGATGCCGGCAGACGCCGGATAACTACGGGCCTCGGCCGAAACAACGCTGTCCGCTTTTCGCCAATCACTCAATTTTGTGCCACCCCGAAGGTCGGCAGCAATCGACAGCCGCCGAATCGGCACCAGCAGCGCACCGACATGCCAAGTCATCCCGTTTGGCCAGCCCGACTCCGCTACCGAGACCGTGTCCCGGCCGTCAATCACGACCGATTCGAAACTGCGAGTGCCGAAGCAGTAGCCACCCGCTGCCCCGAGACCAAGCCAGCTAACCGGACGCGCGGCTGCACCCACTCCAACGTTGTAGAGACTGCCGAACTGATGGACACGCTCCTCGCCAATCTTCACGTAGAAGTCGTCGCGGTACTCCTTCAGATAATCGTAGCTGAAATCTCGGACCGGTCGGGCACCGGCTGCGACTACGACCAGCCCGAGCCTGCCCGCGGCTGCCATCGGTCCGGCCAGAGCGTTCGAACCATAATTGTCGGCGAAAGCCGCCTCACCCAAAGCGTTTTCGAAGTTATCGTAGACCACCCGTGTCCGCTGCTCGATTCGCAGCCGCAGAATACCCGTTGCCTCAACGGCGAAGTAGCGCTCGACCGAAAGCAGCGCCGGATTGACAAACAACGCCGCCGGTCGCGATTCGTGCAGTGAAACACCACCCGTCGCCAGACTGCGGGCGGAGACAAAAGCAACCTCCTCTCCCCACCAGTCCCGGGCCGGAATCTGCCCGACCGCTAGCCCTGCGCTCATCCCCACCAGCATCAAAATGGGCAAAAACTTCATCAGCTCTCTCCCGTCTACCAAAGCAAATCGAACTGAACGGAAAGTGTCAGAGTTTCCTCGCGCGACACAAAATCACGCACCGGCTCAAGGCTATTCCGATAGTGCAATCCCTCCCGGCCGCCCAGACCGGTGTGCGGAAACTCGCTCAACTTGTGCCGAACCTTGAAATAAACCAGCAGGTTGTCCGAGATGCGGTCCGTCAAGGCCGCGTACCAGCGCAAACCCTGCCCCTCGAGAAAGTCAATACCATTGTCCTCAAAAGCCCACTGCGACATACCCCGCGTCATCCACGCCGCAACTCCAAGTTCACCCTGCAGGTCGTTGGAAAAATTATGCTCCCACTGAACCGAAACGAAGTTGCCCGAGATGCTTGACTGGTCGGTATAGCGCAAGGTTGGCGTCAGCAGCACCTTTCCAAGCCGAACCTCGCCGGTGAGCCAGTCCCAGTTCGACAGACTGGCCATTGCTCTGATTGAGCTTTCGAGCGTGTTTGACCTTGTCGCGCCGGCGAGCTTCGGCAGCTCCTTGGACTGGAGTTTCTGCTTGAAACGCAGCCGCAAGGGAAAGACGGGCCGGTATTCCACCTCGCCCTGGAATCTGACGTTGTCGGCTCCCCAGGCGAGATTACGCCAGATGTCAACATAGACGCGGGTGAAAGTTATCTGCCGTCCGACCTGGTAGCGCATGTCGGCAAATACACCCTCTTCGGCCTTGGGCAAAGGAAAATCCTGCAGCGCGGCGAAAACCGGATCAATCAGCCGGTACGGCTTCTCGAGCGGTGTGTCCTCAAAACGTGCCTGCTCGGAAAAACCGCGATTGTAGGGATTGTCGTAACCGACATCATAACGCCGGTAAAGCACCGTTACATAGAGATAATCATACTGTGTCCGGCCCTTGACTATCATCGCCTTCGGTACAGATTGTGTGGGCAGCCAGCCCCGCACCGATGCGCTCCCGGTTTTCGGTTTCAACGCCAGCTCGCCCTCGAACGAGAAATTCTCGACTACGGTGCGGAAGTCTATCCCGTAGTAAAACCGGGTACTGCCACTGTCCAACGCGGTGTAATTCGGGTCTTCAAGCGTATCGGAATCTCCGGGCAGCTCCAGCCAGCGGGCATCAGGCCGAAACGGTCGGTCATAAGCTATTCGGAGTCCGTTAAACGCCAGCCGCGTACCGACCGGGAGGAAACCAACCCCGGACAGGTCAAGATAAGCACTGCCACCGTAGTCAGTCTCCTGCAACTTGTTCCGGAAAGCCGGATAACGCGGTGTTGACACAATATAGTAGTTCACCGAACTGTCCGGGTTGAGAATGGCATCACGGCGGCTGCACGAATAGAAGCCGAGCACACCGCCGCCCTGGCGTCCGGTCCCGATGTCAAACGCGCCGCCGCGCAATCCGAAACCGGGGTTTTCCGACAGGTCACTGTACAGGCCGACGGTACGCTCGTGAACCCGCGCGACCAGCTCGGAGTTATTGTCCATCAGCAGGCCCTGAGCCAGCGTCAGCCGGTAATCACCGACGATTGCCTTGCGCAGTGGCCCGATGCCACTGGCGGAGGCAAACAGTTTGTACTCATCAACCGGCTGGCCGGTGTAGAGCTTCTGCACTGCCCAGCCGCCGAGACGGAACGGTTCGCCGAGCCGCACGCGCAACCGGTGACGGATGCTGGACTGATTGCCCATCGCCGTCCGGAACGAACGCGAATCAATCAAACGCGCACGGAAGAACTCAATCTGTTCGGCGGTGTAGCCGGCATTGCGAAACTCAAGAGTGTCCGCGTCAAGCGTGGCCAGTGCCTGATCGAACTCGGCACTGCCGGCCGAAACAAACCAGTTGGGGTCGCCGTCGTAGTTCGCCCGGTAGTTACCACTGAACGCCAGCCCTTTGACATCATCAAAGGTGACAAAATCTCTGAGGCTGCGGTAGCCGTAGGACGACAGCCCCGGTACCTGGTTAGCGAGGTCGCGCCGGCCCGACAGCTTGCCGCCGGCGCCGGTGAACTTGACCACCGCCACTGCATCGACCAGCGATACATTGTCCAGCACCAGGAGGTCGTCAACCCACGCCCGGTTAATGTTTATCGGCGTTACCAGCAGGTCCTGCCACTGCTCGACTGCCGCAGCAGTCGGTCCCTCTTCCGACGCCAGCCGGCGCTGGATACGCTGAATCGTGTTCAGCCGATTCTCCTCCCAGCTCGGTGGCGAAACGTAGACCAGCGGCTTCAGCTCGGCGAACTTCTCGTAGCTGACTCCGGGAACCCGCAGCAGCTCGTAGACACTGTTCAACCGACCAAACAGCTCAACCCGTTCATATATCCGCCGGGCAGTAGCAGTATCGACCGGCAACTGTCGAATCTGTTCCAGCGTCGCCCGGTTGATGTCGAGCTGATTGGTGCTGCTGTAGAACGACAGCAGAAAAAGCAGAAACATTCTAAAACTCCGCTGCCAGGCCGATGGTATGGGTCACCGGCAGCACCGGGTGGGTCTTCAGTGCGTAATCAAGATGGACTCGTTCCAGGCCTGTCCGGAAGCCAACCGCAAACCGCACCGGCTCACTCTCCACCCCGGCACGCAGCGTCAGGAAGTCCTGAACGATACGGAACTCCTGACCCACGTGCACCCGGGCGGGCCGACCCGGCTCCTTGCTCACGTCCAGTGCCGAATTGATTCCGGGTGCCGGTGAGTAACCCAGCCCAAAAGCCAGCACCTGTGGCAGCGCGGAATTGCCGATCCGAGGTCGATTGAGATTCTGGGCAAGAAAGCCGATGCGCCAGCTCTCGTAGACCGTGCCCAGCAGAGCAACATCGGCGCCAATGGCGAAACCGCTGCCATAGCCCCCAGCCTGACTGAGATTGTAGCCGCTGAACGCGTAACCGAAGAACAACCCGTCTGCGAGCTTTACACCATGCCCGAGCCGGAGCGAACGCTCGGAAAGTCGCGCAAAGCCGGTCTCCTGCAACCGGATTGCCAGCGTTCCAATCTGCCCGACAGGCAGACAGCCGGCGACGTGAGCAGTGTGCAGGCCGACGCCGACCCCGCCGTAGAGCAAACGTCCAAAGGCTGCTGCGCCGGCACTGCTGACGGCACCAAGCCCGGCCGGATTATAGTCAATCGCCGAGACATCATCAGCTATAGCCGTAAAAGCACCGCCCATCCCCTCGGCGCGCACGCCGGTTCGGTACTCTTCGAAAGCAGCCCGGACGAACGCCGCGGGCAGGAAAACAGCCATCAGAATCAGCAGCCGGATACTGCGTGCCTGCAAAATTGTCCTCCAGAGTGGTGCATCGGACCTCAGGGTGATTCTATGAGTCCACACCCGCCAGTCAAGCTGAGGCGGTAGAAAGTCTGAGCGCCCCTGCCGGGGCGCTCAGACTCAGGGACAGTGACGGAGCTACTTCAGAACCAGCTTCGCCGTCGCTGTGAGACCTCCGGCCTCGATCCGCACTGGATAGATGCCGGCATTCAGACCGGACAAATCAAACTGCACGCCTTGAGACGGAACCAGCGCGAAATCGAACCGACGCCTGATCCGCCCCGCGACATCGAAGACCAGCAGAGAAGCACTGCCGGCAAAAGGTGTGGTGCAACTCAGTCTGAGACTTCGCACAGGCGATGGATTCGGCGTGATGGTCATTGCCAGTGGCCCGACAATACCTCCTGCCCTGCCACCAGCCACGCCCGATTTTGGCCGCGCAGCTGTACAACCACTGCCGGCCAAGGCCAGTTCATCGGCTTCCTGGTAACGCCAGAGCTCACGGGTGTTGGCACCTTTCAAGGCAAAGAACTGCCCGTTGCCCACGGCCACCATGCAGCCACCGTCCTTGACTCGGCGCTTCTTGGCGGTGGAACCGAATGCGGGCATCGAATCCATTCCGACCCAGCTGTCGCCATCGACATGGTAGCGCCAGAACTCGGTCGTATTGCCGCCCTTCAGAGCGTATATCCGCCCGTCGAAATAGGCTGCCGACCCGCCGTCCTTGGACTTCTTCGACTTGCCGGGCGACGTGCGCAAGAACGGCATCCCGGTTCGCTGCACCATCCAGGAATCGTGTGGAATATCGTATGTCCACAGTTCATGAAACTTGGCTTTGTGGGCGTAAATCGTGTTGCTGCCATCGTAGACCAGCCACGAACCGCGGTCCCACTTCGGTTTGGGATTGATTGGCGCCGAGGAAAGCATTTCCCAGATGCCCGAGACGGTATTGAACCGCATGAAATCGGCCTTCTGCCCCTTGAGCAGGTAGATGTAACCGGTGTCGCCTGCGCCGGGCACAAAGACCATGTCGTTGCCGCCCTTGATGCGTTTGTTGGAAGGACCAAGGGGCACATCGGCAAGCGCTGACCAGGTATCCGCCAGCACATCATAACGCCAGAACTCGGCGGTGTTGTTGCCCTTGACGAAATAGACCCAGCGTTCACCGTCGGCGCAGCCGTCAGCGCCCTTTGCCGGCAGCTTGCCGGTCAGTCCGCCCGGAATCGCCGCTCGTCGTTCCCAGTAGTTTGTCCGCGGATTGTAGCTGTAGAAATCGCCGGTCTTGTTGCCCTTGCCGATATAGAGACGGCCATCGCCGGAACTCCAGGTCAGCCAGCCGCCATGTTTGACTGCTTTGCCTGACGGTTCGACCGGCATCGGCTCCATCTCTGCCCAACCCGGCTGAGGGGGTGCCTGACCGCCGACATAAACCAGAAACGTCGAACTCAGAGTGTCATTGCTGTAATCGACGTCAAAAGTCAGGTAGGTGGAACACCGCACGGTCCAATGCCCCTGTGAGGTATCGACATAGAAAAGCGGAAAGACCAGCGTGGTCTCGGCACCGGCCGCCAGGCTGGATACCACGGTTGAAGCATTGTAGACCAGCTCGCTGCGTGGATTGAATACCCGGAGATAGGCCTCAAAACCCGTGGCCTCGGTCAGATAGTTCTTCCAGGTTGCGGCCGGCTGTACCGGTGCGGCCGTATCAAAAACGCCACGGGGAGCGGTGATTTCGACTACCCCGATGTCAGAATGTACTGTCCAGGGCGTAACTGTGAAAACACCCTGCCGGACATCGTTGGCCGGCATCGTATCAATGGCACAGTAAGTCGAACAACGGGCTGTCCACTGTCCGATGCCCTGACCGAAATAGTAACTCGGAAAGTTGAGAACGGTATCGGCACCAGCAGCAAGCCCGGTCACCGCAATCGAGTGACTGTAACGTCTCTCACCCGTCGGGTCCAGCAGTATGAACCACGCTTCGAAATTCGCTGGATGGAGCGGATGATAGTTGTGCCAGATGGCACGAGGCACGACCGTCATCCCGGTGTCGATGACCCCGGCCGGCCGGACAATCGAGGCAACCCCGACATCGACATGCCGCGGGAAAACCGTGAAACTGCGCTGGATGGTATCATTGCGCCAGTTGGTGTCGCCACCGGCAAAAGTTGAGCACTTCGCGAACCACGTACCCGAGGCAGTGCCGACGTTGAAACCGGTGAAACTGATTGTCGTATCGCCACCCGCCCGCAACGAACTGATATTTCGGACCTCGGAATAGACCCGCTGCCCCGACGGATTGGTCAGAATGAACCAAGCGCTGAACCCATAGGCGGCACTGTGATAGTTGTGCCAGGTTGCCTGCGGATAGACCATCGCTCCGGTGTCAACAGTTCCGGTCGGTGCGACGATGCCGGTCACGCCGATGTCGGGCGGTGGCGGCGGCGGCGTGTAGGTAACATACATTCGCGGCGCGGTTGAACGCGGGAAATAGCCATAGGCGTGGCCCCACCGGCTGTTATCGGTCTCAGGCTCGTGAATGCCGAATGCCACCCAGTTGTTGGCCAGACCGTTGCGCACCGCGTTCACTCCGGTCTGGTTGAGCGGCCGCAGTACCCAGCCGGTTCCATGACTGGCGCGCATCGATGCCGAATCACCGGTCGTTATGGCAGTCCACAACTGGGTCGCAGTCGCGGGTACAGGATCAACGTTGACGACCCTGATCAGTGTCGTCGGCCCGCCGGCGGCGTCAATCGAATAACAGTAATAGACCAGGCCGGTGGCGTTGACGACCCCACTGTCGTTTATTCCCGAGAGGTCGAACTTGATCCAAGCCTGGCGCTTGTCGTGCGACGCCGCATTCCCGCCCCGGAAATAGAGGTCGTTGTTCTGCTTGACATCGCCGGTCGAGTTTTGCCGCTGAACGTGACCGGTCCACCAGTCGGCGTTCTGTGGGAACACTGAGTCGGTAGTGTCGGCGTCAACCGGCAACCACATCCCACCCGGCCCCTGCTCGTGAATGGGCACGGCGAAGATTTCAGCCAGGTACTGGCCGTTGTGCAGATCGTATGTCCGTGAAAACTCGGTGCGCAGAGCAGGCAGTTCTGTCGCCCCGGTCACACCGAGCAGGCCAAGCGGCGAAGCAGCCTCCGGCATGGTTCCGGCCGGGGCCGCCGTCAGCAATGCTGACAGTAGCAGTATCGAACTAAGACCGAGCATACGCGCTCCTTTGTCCCTGTGCCCTGACTGCCTCACCAGTGAGACCAGTCGGGCGTTTCGGCCTTAGCTCGTCAATCCACCCGGAAAAATTATACCTCAGATTTGCCCTGCCGTCAAAGCACGCGGCTGCGTCCTGCTGCCGATCCTGAACCCATCCTGCCGGTCGTTGACTTTGAACCACTCGCGATTACAATTCCCACTCAGGCCGCAAACAAAGCCCTAAGGAGAAGCTAAGGATAATGGTGCTGGTTGTCGCTGAACAGCGTGACGGTAGGCTGAAAAAGGTCACTTACGAAGCGCTGCTGGCCGGCTACATGCTGGCCAAAAGGCAAAAGTCTGAACTCGCTGCTGTCATCATCGGTTCCGGTGTTGCCGGGATGGCTGAAAACCTGCGTCGCTTCGGCGCCGGCCGCGTCTTTGTCATCGACGCCTCCGACCTCGACCGCTACACCCCGGACGGCTACACCAGTGCACTCCTCCAGCTCATCAACGAGCACAAACCGACCGCCATCGTCGTCGGTGCAACCACTCAGGGCAAGGACCTGTCGGCGACGTTGGCGGCAGAACTTGAGACCACGCTGGTGCCGGATGTGACGGCAATCGAGTTTGCTGACGACAACACCCCGCTTTTCACCCGGCCGATCTATGCCGGCAAGGCACTCGCCCAGGTCAAGGCGCAGTCATCCGGTCCGCTGGTCGTCTCGATTCGTCCCCGCGCAGTCGCTCCAATCGGCGAATCTCCGACCGAAGGTACAATCGTCACCACCGGCCTTGCCCCGGCCGAACTGCGCACCCGGGTGACCGAAGTGGTCAAAGCCGTAACCAAAACCGTCGAACTCACCGAAGCCGACATCATTATCTCGGGCGGCCGGGGTATGAAGGGCCCGGAAAATTACGCCCTGCTCGAAGAACTTGCCGCCACGGTCAATGCCGCGGTGGGTGCCTCCCGGGCTGCGGTTGACGCCGGCTGGCGTGACCACCAGTTCCAGGTCGGCCAGACCGGCAAGACCGTTGCACCGCAGCTTTACATCGCCTGCGGCATATCCGGGGCAATTCAGCACCTCGTTGGCATGTCGGCGTCAAAATGCATCGTTGCCATCAACAAGGACCCCGAAGCCAACATCATGAAAGTCGCCGACTATGCCATCGTCGGCGACCTGTTCACAATTGTCCCGCTGCTCACCGATGCATTCCGCAAGCTGAAAGCACAATCGTGACCGGCCAGACGATTTGCTCGCTTTTTTCACTCCGCAGCCCGGTGCAGTTGAACCATGCCCAACACAGTCCAGACCGACATTGAAGCAGTGCTCGCATCGCTCGAGCACATCCTCGACATCTCGGAACCCCCGGTGGCCCGCTGCCGGCTGCTTTCCTCCGGCTTCGGCCCGTCGCACATGCTCAAAACCCGGGATGAACTTACCGGCAGCCGAGCCTGCCTTGGCTGCGGCAACTGCATCGACATCTGCTCACTGCTTGCCCGCGAGCCGGCCCGCCTGCAGAAAACTGCGCAGCGCACCTCGCTGGCACTTGAGACCATGGTCGGCACCGACTGCGACCGTTGCTACAACTGTGTGATGGCCTGTCCGCAGGTTGACACGACAATCAAGTATTACATCGTTCGGACCCGGACTGTCGAGCAGATGAAACACCTGCTCGCCAAACTGGCTCCGGCCGACGACACCTACCTTGACCAATTTCTGGAGGAGGTCGGCGACAATGCCTGACGCCAGTCTGATTGACTTCTACGTGATGGGCGAACACCATCTGGTTCCCGACTCGCTCACCATCCTGCAGGCGATGGAATATGCCGGTTACCGTTTGACCCGCGGCGTTGGCTGCCGCGGCGGCTTCTGCGGTGCCTGTGCCACTGTCTACCGCCTGCCCGGCGACTATCACCTGCGCTTTGCCCTGGCCTGTCAGACAAAGGTAGAACCGGGAATGTCGCTGGCGATGCTGCCGTTTTTCCCGGCCCACCGTGCCGACTACCGGCTCGAAGAACTTGCCGGCACCGGCCAGGAGGTACTGCGGCTCTATCCGGAAATGCTGCGCTGCTTCGGCTGCAACACCTGCACCAAGTCCTGTCCCCAGGACATCGACGTTCTCGGTTACGTCTCGGCGATCGTTCGGGGTGACATCGCCGCCGCCGCCGACATCTCGTTCGACTGCATCATGTGCGGCCTGTGTGTCGCCCGCTGCCCGGCCGAACTGGTCAAGCACAACGCGGCACTGCTGGCGCGGCGGATCTACGGTGCCCGACTTGCGCCTCGTTCCGCCCACCTTGCCGAACGCTGTGCCGAAATTGCGGCCGGGCGCTACACCCCCGAGCTGACGACTCTCAAGAACCTCACAAAAGAGGAACTGAAGCAGCGCTATGCCGCCCGCGACATCGAACCGGAGTGACCAATGAGCTATCCTCAGCAATTACAGGATTCGCTGCACCGCTGCATTGCCAGCCGCACTGCGCGGCTTGAACAGGAATATCCTCGCGCCACTGCCGAACAGAAGGAACAGCTCCTCAAAGACTACCATCCCGACTACCACAGCGACGCCTTCTCCCGGCTTGACGTGGGTCCCAATGCCGGCGACCGAACTCCGCGCGAGCTGGCCAGTGTGCTCCAGGCCGCTTCCCCCCTCGCCACCAGCCGGCCCGACCTGTCACGCCCCGATATCGAAACTGACGTCCTGGTCATTGGCGGTGGCGGTGCCGGCTGCGCCACGGCAATCACCGCCGAGCGCAACGGTGCCCGGGTACTGCTGGCCACCAAGCTCCGGCTCGGCGACGCCAACACGATGATGGCCCAGGGCGGCATTCAGGCCGCCGACTCGCCCGGTGATTCGCCGGCGATTCACTACCTTGACGTCATCGGCGGCGGCCATTTCCACAACGACCCTGACCTGGTCGAGGCGCTGGTGTCCGATGCGCCGATGGCAATCGCCTGGCTGGAAGAACTCGGGGCGATGTTTGACAAAAATGCCGACGGTTCGATGAAGACCATTCACGGCGGCGGCACCTCGCGCAAGCGGATGCACACCGCCCGCGACTACACCGGCGCCGAGATAATGCGCACGCTGCGCGACGAGGTCCGCTCCCGTCCCGGCATCACCGTACTTGAGTTCTGTCCGGCAATCGAACTGCTCACCGACTCGACCGGCGCGGTCAACGGCGCAGTGCTTACCAACCTCAACATCGGCCGCCAGATTGTTGTCCGCGCCCGGGTGACGGTCATCGCGACCGGCGGTTCGGGCCGGCTGCACTACCAGAACTTCCCGACCTCGAACCACTACGGCGCCACCGGCGACGGCCTGGTGCTTGCTTACCGCGCCGGGGCCCGACTCGCCTTCATCGACACGATGCAGTATCACCCGACCGGCGCCGCCTTCCCGCAGCAAATCCTCGGCCAGCTCGTCACCGAAAAAGTCCGCTCGCTCGGCGCCCAGCTGGTCAACGCCGCCGGCGAGCAGTTCATCTACCCGCTCGAAACCCGCGACGTCGTCGCCTCGGCCATCATCCGCGAGTGCCAGGCCGGCCGCGGCGTCAAGACACCGGCCGGAGTTGACGCAGTCTGGCTCGACACCCCGATGATTGAAACCCGGCGCGGCCCGGGCTCGGTCCGACGCGAACTGCCGGCGATGGTGCGCCAGTTTGGCCGCCACGGCATCGACATTGCCGTTGAGCCGATTCTGGTCTATCCCACACTGCATTACCAGAACGGCGGCATTGCCATCAAGGCCGACTGCACCACCGGCGTCACCGGCCTGCTGGTAGCGGGAGAGGCATCGGGCGGTGTCCATGGTCGCAACCGGCTGATGGGCAATTCGCTGCTGGATGTCGTCGTATTCGGCCGCCGCGCCGGCGCAACTGCCGCGACTGTCGCCCGAGAGCGCACCGGACAGCTGGAGTTGTCGCTTGCCCACGTTGACCGCTGGCAGGCGGAGCTGGACAGCAAAGGCATCAAAGCCTGCGCCTGTTCGCCCGTGCTGCTGCCCGACTATACCCGCAAGGACTGAACCGTGGACTTCACGTTCGGCGAAGATGCAGAAATGGTCCGCCAGACCGCTCATGAGTTTGTCCGGCGCGACCTCATTCCGAAAGAACCAAACTTCCTCAACGCCAAAGACTCTTCGGTGCAGCGGACAATTGCCGACGACGCCACCGCGGCACTGAAGGAAATGGGAATGTTCTCGGCCGGCGTACCGGAAGAATTCGGTGGCGGCGGACTCGGACCGGTTGAAACCTGCTGTCTGGCCGAAGAACTCGGCACCACGATCATCCCGGTTGAATGGGGCGAACCGACGCCGATACTCTACGAAGCGGGTCCGGCACTCAAGGACAGCTACCTCGCCCCGGTCGTTACCGGCGACAAACACTACGCCGTTGCCTTCCGCGAGCCACAGCCATTCGCCCGACCCGAGGAAATGAAAACGATCGCGGCGCCAACAGATTCCGGCTGGATCCTGAACGGCACGAAAGAGCTCTCCCGCAGCGAGTTCGATTTCCTGCTGGTTTTCGCCCTTGCTCCTGACGGTCCAACCTGCTTTGTGGTCGATCGCGAGCAGCCGGGCGTAACGGTCAAAACCGACAGCACCAGAACCGTGCTTCAACTCGACAACTGCCGCGTCCCGTCCGAGCGCATCATTGGTGAACCGGGCAGGGCCGCCGGACTCGGCCGCCGCTGGCATGCTCTTGCCCGCATCGTCCGTGCTGCCCACATCCTTGGCACCTGCGACCGGCTGGTCGAAGTCACTGCCCAGTACGCCCATGACTGGACCTCAATGGGCCGCAATATCGCCGAACGCCGCTCGGTTCAGCGTGCGCTTGCTGAACTCGCCGCCGACACCGACGCCCTGCGCTGGGCAGTATATCATGCCGCCTGGCATCTCGCTCAGGGCAAAAAGGCCGAATACGAATCGATGCTGGTCAAGCTTCAGGCCGGCCGCGTCCTCGCTGACGCCGTCAACCGGTCGATACGTATCCACGGCGGCACCATTCCGCCGCTTGAACAGTGGCTGGCCCGTGCGCGCGGGTCGGACGACTCGGCCGACCCGCTGCGCCTTGCCATTGCGCGCGAGACGATGTCCCGCGCCATGCCCCGCTGACCCGTTAGCTGCCGCCCGGTCACGATCCAGCCCCGACACCCACAGGCCTTGACCAGTTCCCCACGGCTTCCTTTACAGCATCGGCGCGGTCTTTCCGCCCCGACTGTCGACCGTACCTTTTGAAAATCCCGTCACCGGTGGAGACGGCCGGTGCGCAACCAGCCGCCAGGGGAACGAGAGGGGGGTAGTCCAGTGTCGCTTCGACCCAACCCGGCAACTGGACCGCTGACAAAGCGTTAGAAACTGCTGGTACTGAAAAATCCATCCGCGCCGGTTTAGTCTGGACCGCAAAACCCGACTCCAGCCAAGTTCGGACAATTACGACGAAAAGCTGCGGGCGGGTGTCACAGCCACCCGCCCGCTTCGCTTTGTCTGGGTGCTACTTGTTCTTGACCAGCAGAATCGCGATCGTCGTCTTGTTGTCCTCGGTGCCGATCGTCACTGTCACGAATTCCTTCTCGTCGGCCGAGGCAAACATCAGCACTGCGGACTCTTCGCTCTCAAGGGTCGAACGATTCTTCCAGCCTCCCAGAGCTTTCTTGTAAAACTCCACCACGGTCGGCCGCGGGTCGGCAGTCTCAAAAGCATAGGTCGTACCTTCGCCCTCGTCGCTCTTCATCGACCAGGTCGCTTTGGCCTTGGCGCCGGGATAGCGCAGAAACTCAGGCAGACCAGAGACATCAACCGATGAGCCGGCATCGACATTAACCTTGCCGCCCGAAGCTCCTTCAATTGCCTTCTCCACTGTCTTTTCCGCGATCCGTTCGCCGCAGCCCCTGCAGCCGCTCTGGCTGGCCATCACAAACACGAGCAGTACTGCGGTCAGTATTGTCACAGCTCTCACGATGCTAGACCTCCTCACTTTTGGCCGATGCTAGTCCGCTGGCTGGGTTTGTCAAGCCTTCTCCGAAGACAACCGGCGTCCTCACCACCTGACGACAACCACAACACAATTCTGCCGCCGGCATTTCGTCATCTTTGCCTTCTGCCCCCTCTGCTTGACGGTTTCTTCTCGTCCCATACTCTTCTCGATATGGAATACAACACAAAGGAAACACCACGCCGTTCGCCCTCACCAATCCCCCTGCCAGCCGTCTGCGAATCTGCGTCTGGCCAACAGAAACAGACTCGACTGATTCGGAAACCATTGAAAGTCGGCTTGCTGAAGGCGGTCACAGCCATGTTCAGTCTGCTCGCACTGGGCATGGCCGGCGGCCATCGCGCCACCAAGCCCCAGACAGGCCCAGCGACTGCACCCGAATCATTGTGGCCGGCGGCTCTGGCCATACCGCGAATGATTTCATACCAGGGCCGACTCACCGACTCGCTCGGCAATGCCGTACCCAACGGGAGCTACTCACTGAACTTCAGCCTCTACACGACGCCAACCGGCGGCAGCCCGTTCTGGACCGAGACGCAGAACGTTGCCGTACGCGGCGGCCTGTTCTATGTCCTGCTCGGCTCGGTGACCCCGCTTGCCACCGTACCGGACGGCGGCGCGCTCTACCTCGGCATGGCGGTCGGTAGCGAGGCGGAGATGGCCCCGCGCATGCGCATAGTCAGCGCCGCCTATGCCTACAAGGCCGACACCGCCGGCTATGCGCTTGCCTCCCCGGGCGGCGGGAATCCCTACAACGACAGTGCCAACTTCCGCAACAACCGGCAGGCGGACACCAGCAAGACCCTCTACGCCCGGCAGGCCCGGGTGGAAGACACTGCGTTCGCCGGAGTGTTTCGATCAACCGGCTGTGTCTTCGGCAATATCATCAACCCGACCGAAACGACAGGCACGACTGATGTCCGTATCGGCCGACAGGTCGGCCCGGCCGGCGAAATACTGACATTCTGGTACTATGACCGAATCGCCGCCGACACTCTGGAGCGATTCCGGATTCACGGACCCGCCGGGTTCATGGACTATCAGAAGCGCGGTCATGCATCAATTGTGAACTGGGACGGTTTCGAGAACATTGACACCGTCCGCCGAAGCGTATCGGGCAATCCGGTCCGCCGCGCCTTTCATGGCTTTGCCTGGTGCGACACCGGCATTGACCGGGGCGCCGGCTTCGCCGGCATCTGGCAGTACGAATCAACCCGCGTCGTGGCGATGGCCGAATCCATCGATGGCGGCACAAAGTCGTTCGTGGCCGCGATTGGCAGCACCCGCGGCAACTTCACTGACACCTCATACATGCACAGCTCAAGAGGCTTCTACACCAACCGGGCCTATGTCGGACCGGGCAGCGTCGTACCGGGAACAATCATCGCCTGGTACGGTGATTCGACGGCCCTGCCGGCGGGCTATGTCCTTTGCGACGGTAAAGCCAGATTCACAACCCTGTCCGGCGACAGCATCCTGACGCCCGACCTGCGCGGAAGTCTCGTCCCCGGCACGGGCGAACACTCGAACGTGGCTGGCGCCGAAGGCAGCAGGCGGGCGGCGGTGGATGGAAACACCGCTGCCGCGCCGACCAGTTTGAGACTCTGGATGCTGATTCGCTCACGCGACTGGTAAGACACGGCGGCCGGCCGTACGAACAGCAGCAAGCGACAAGACAACTGTTGTCACAATCCAGACTCCATCCTTTAACCTCCCTCCGGTTGACTGCACCACCCTGCCTCTTATCATTCTGTCGAGGCAATCATGAAAGAGAACCGCAGCTACTCCCCAATCAAGGCCCCGACCGGCACGACCCTGTCCTGCAAGGGCTGGCATCAGGAAGCCGCCATGCGGATGCTGATGAACAACCTCGACGAAGCCGTCGCCGAGAACCCCCGCGAACTCATCGTCTATGGCGGTACGGGCCGGGCCGCACGCAACTGGGAATGCTATGAAGCGATCGTCCGCACGCTCAGGCGGCTGGAAAACGACGAGACCCTGCTCGTCCAGTCCGGCAAGCCGGTCGCGGTATTCCGCACTTTCGCACACGCCCCGCGCGTACTCATCGCCAATTCCAACCTTGTACCCCACTGGGCAACCAAGCCCTATTTCGATGAACTGGAAGCGGCCGGGCTGATAATGTACGGCCAGATGACGGCCGGTTCGTGGATTTACATCGGCACTCAGGGAATCCTGCAAGGCACACATGAAACCTTTGTCGCCGCCGGGGTCAAACACTTCGGCTCACCCGACCTTTCCGGTCGGCTGGTGGTATCAGGCGGTCTGGGCGGGATGTCCGGTGCCCAGCCGCTGGCCGCAGTGATGGCCGGCGCGGCGTATTTGGGAGCCGAGGTTGACCCCAGCCGTATCAGCCGCCGCCTCGCCTCCCAGAAGCCCCGCTACATCGACGAGCGCATCGACGACCTCGACAAGGCGATCGACGCCGCACTTGATGCGAAATCTCATAAAATCGCAAAAAGCATTGTCTGGTGTGGTAATATCGTCGCACTGTTGCGGCGACTTGTTGAGCGCGAAGTCGTGCCTGACCTGCTGACCGACCAGACATCCGCCCACGACGAGCTCGCCGGCTACGTTCCGGACGGCATGACCTTCGCCGAGGCGCTGCAGCTGCGCGCCAGCGATCCGCAGAGTTACCGTCGTGCCGCGTACCGGACGATGGCCGAGCACGTGCGACTGATGCTCAAGCTTCAGGAACGCGGCGCAGTGACTTTCGATTACGGCAACAACCTGCGCGGCAAGGCACTGGAAGGCGGTTTCCTGAAAGAGGAAGAAATCCGCACTCCCGGACCAAACGGCGGCTGGAAGTATCCCGGCTTTGTGCCGGCCTATATCCGGCCGCTGTTCTGCGAGGGCAAGGGCCCATTCCGCTGGGCGGCACTGTCCGGCGACCCGGCGGACATCGCCGAAACCGACCGCATCATGCTTGAACTTTTCCCCCAGAACCAGGCGCTGGCAAACTGGATTCGCAAGGCCGGGGAACAGGTACCGTTCCAGGGCCTGCCGGCCCGCATCTGCTGGCTGGGCTATGGCGAACGTCACCTCGCCGGACTTGCCTTCAACAAGGCCGTGCGGGAGGGCCGCATCAAGGCGCCGATAGTGCTCGGCCGCGACCATCTCGACTGCGGCTCGGTGGCTTCGCCCAACCGCGAAACCGAGGCGATGCTGGACGGTTCGGACGCAATTGCCGACTGGCCGCTGCTCAACGCCATGCTCAACGTTGCTTCGGGTGCATCGTGGGTATCAATCCACCACGGCGGCGGAGTCGGCATCGGTTATTCAATCCACGCCGGGCAGGTGACGGTCTGCGACGGCTCGACCGAGATGGATGAACGCATCCGGCGGGTACTGACCAATGACCCGGGCACCGGCATCGCCCGCCATGCCGACGCCGGCTATGACCGTGCCCGCATCATTGCTCGTGAGCGCGGCGTTGACCTGCCGATGATTGGCTAGCCGACGATTACGCGCAACCCATCGCTTCGCAACTTGAGCCGGAAAACCGACCGGCTGGTATTGGCCTTCGCTATCATGCTACTCGGTATCAGTCTGGCCGAATCCATCGGCTGCTCGCAGTTCAAAAGGCTCTCGGCTGCCGACCGGCTTTCCCGGGCTGAGCAGTACGAATATCTCGTTCTCCGCTCTCTTGCACCACCGACTGCGGCCGACTACCTGAACCAGCCGACCGCCGAAGACCGCGCCCGGCTGGCCGACTGGTTCTGGGCTTGCTGGACGAACACCAGTCCGGGCCGCCGGGTTGACCGCAGTGTCTATCTGGAACGTGCGGTAACCGCAGCCCGGTTCTTTGGCACGCTCGATTTGACCGGGGACGAAAGAATTCCGGTCTATATCCAGCATGGCGCTCCCCGGCGCGAAGTTTTCGAGCCCCGGTCTTCAGCCGGCGAGACTGCGGTGGTCTTTACCCGACAGGCCGAAATCTGGACCTATCCCGACATCGGTCGTCAGTTCGACTTTGTCCGCTATGGCACCGCGTTCCGACTGGTCGGCGAGTCGCGATTCGGCTCCAGCGCCCGCCCGCCCGCGCTTGAACCGATTGACCTCGGTCGGCCGGCGCCAAAACCTGTTACTGGCGCAGGCGACCTGAAAGCCGAACTGAGTATGGCTCGCTTCGGCCAGCACCGGGAATCGATGACAGTCGAGGTTTACTTCGGGTTGCGGTCCCGACGCGACACGCCACGGGAACCACTGCATGTCGGCGTTGCGATCAGCGGCACCGACCGAAAGAACCACGGCTTTGCCGAATGGATGCTGCCGGTGTTTTACGACTCAGCAATCGATGACGAAGCGGTTGTCGGCCGCCGAGTCCTGCGGCTGCCGCCCGATGACTACGCGGTTTCACTCCGGGTTGTCGCTGCCTCCGGGTTGTGGGCAGGCAGCGCCGACGCCCGACTCAACCTGATCGAGTACAGCCGTTTCCAGCAGCCTGTTTCTGACATTGCCTTCTTCTCGCTGGTGGACTCAACCTTTCAGCTGCCTCAGTTCGAACGCGGCGGCTGGCGCCGGGTGGTGCCGCTGATTTCACCGCGCATAACTGCCGGCAGTGCTTTCTACGTGCTTTACGAGGTGTACAACCTTGCCTGCGATTCAGCGGGCCGCTACGACCTGACAGCGGCCTACGAGATTATTGACCAGGAGCAAAACAGCGCGGCAGTAATCGCCACGCCGGAACGCAATTACAGTGGAACCGACCGAACCGCGGTAATTGTCGAACGCGTCCACACCATGGACCTGCGGCCCGGGCAGTATCTGCTTGTCGTCAAAGTAACCGACCGGGCCGGTGGTCGCCGGCTGTCGGCAACAGCGCCGTTCACAATCATACTGCGGCGCTGACCAGCGCCCGCACCAGTGCTAACGCCAGCATCAGACTGCCGCCCAGCCACGCCCACCAGTCGGCAACGGCACGACTGACCTCAAAACCCGGCCGCACAACCGGCAACCCGGCCAGTTGCCGCTCTTCCGTCAGTATCATCAAACCATAGGTCAGGACAAATCCTGCGGCCACTGCCAGCGCCCAGACCGGCAAGACGTGATGGGCCAGCAGGACGCCGGCCGTAATCAGGCCGTTGCCAAGGTAAAGCGGATGCCGGAAGACCCGGTAGGGACCGCTGACGATTCGTGCCGTTGCAGCGATACGCCCGGAACGCGCCGTGACGCCGATGTAGCCCATTGCCCAGAATCGGAGCACGAGTCCACCCAGTACCAGCGGCATGCCGGCGGCAACCGAATGCAGCGTCGGCCGCCCCAGAACGATTGTCGCCACCGCTGCTGCCCCGCCCAGAATACCACGGACGCGAAAGATGCTCCGGCCCAGTGCTGTCAATCGATTCACACCGCGCTTGGAACGAACCGGCGGCCCACCGGCCGCCGTTCGATTTCTGCTGACCCAACTTTCAAGGCACCAGCTGAATCTTCTGTACTTCCGGGATGCTCTCCTTCAGCACCTTCTCGACCCCGAATGCCAGCGTCATTGCTGAAAACGGGCAGCCGGAGCAGGAGCCTTGCAGCCGCACCTGCACAACGCCGTCCGACGTTACATCCACCAGTTCGATGTCACCGCCGTCGTTCTGCAGATTCGGCCGCACCCGTTCCGCAATCAGACGTTCGACCTTCTCTTTTAACTCATTCACCTTTTTCTTCCTCGCTTTTGCTCTGCTCTGTCGACTCCGGCATGGCAGCTTTGGCTTCCAGCGGCCCAACCCGCCACCCGGCAATGTCGCTGTCGGTGAAAGGACGGACCGACAGCTCCTTGTCACCGCAGCGGATTTTGACCGGCTTGCCCCGCGGCGCATCGGAATAACGGGCACAAAGCCGGGCGGCAATTTCGGTGTCCTTTTTTGTCGGCTTGCTGGTACGGTAAAGCACGACCGGCCCCATCACCGCAACCGGCCGGCACAATATGTCCTCTGCCCGGGCCAGTCGCTCAATCTCGGCATTCTCCCCTTCGTTGCGCCCAACGACTATCTTTGCTCCGCTTTCCAGCCGGAAATGACGGCCAACTCGCAACAACGGAATCGAGCCAAGCGTCAGTTCATCGTGTGCGACTGCATCCCGGGTCCGGGCCGCGAAGACACGCTCCAGCAGCATGCAACCACTGCCCGGTATAGGAAAGTCAAAGATACCATATTCGTGCGCCAGACGCATCTGCCGGCGCCGCCCGCGACCCTTGATGTCGAGCAGTCGCTCACGCCGGACCAGTCCGGTAAGCTCCGGAATCGTCGGTTCGAGGAGTTTGGCCGATAGCGGCCGCAGCAGTCTGCCCTCGACACCGCTGACTTTCTCGATTGCCTTCAGCGCCCGCTTGTTCTGACTAATGGCACGCTGGCCGACCACCTCGCCGGTGAAGATGAAGTCGGCTCGAATCTCACGGGCCAGCTCCCGTGCCCGTCCCAGCATGAAGCTGACACAGTCAACACATGGGGCCATCTGCCGAACATAGCCATGCTTGGGCCGGCGGACGGTGTCCAGATAATCATCGCCCAGTTCCAGAACGAGCAGGCTTGCCCCGACAAGTCCGGCAAGCTTCTGCAGCCTCTCCTCGGACACAACCCGGCCCGGAACCTCAAAGGGACTGCGGAAATGGAGCGCCAGCACGGTAACGCCCTGCTCGGTCATCAGTTTTGTCGCCAGGATGCTGTCCAAGCCGCCTGAAAAGAGCCCAATAGCCTTGGAACGCCTGCTTGGTATCATCTGGTCATAACCTCAAAAGTCTCAATGGCCTCCACCGCCGTTACTGGAAACTGCCAATGTTGACTGATGTTACCGGCCAACACAAAACTGTCAAGCTCATGCGGCTCAACTGCCACCGCGGCTGATTACCTGCCGGCGAATGAACTCCGGGTCCCGGCGCCAGTTTTCGGCAACTTTGACAACGAGTTCAAGGTAAACCGGCCGCCCCAGCAGCTGCTCGACATCGCGCCGCGCTTCGACGCCCAGCCGCTTCAACGCCCGACCGTCACGGCCGATAATAATCGGCTTCTGGGATTCCCGTTCGACGATAATGGCAACCCGGATGTAATCCTTGCGGCCGGGACGCTCGACAAACTCTTCACAGCTGGTAGTTGTGGCGTAGGGTATTTCGGCACCGTAGAGTCGGAACACCGCCGCCCGCACCAGTTCGGCGACAAGAAAACGCTCGGTGCGATCAGTCGTCTGGTCAGGCGGGTAAAGCGGCGGGCCCGGCGGCAGCAGTCGGCCGATTTCCTCGCGCAGTGCCGGCACGCCGTCGCCCCTGATTGCCGACACCGCATGGACCGCCCGGACGCCCGGCGTCTGTCGGAAGCGGTCAAGCCGCTCAGCTGCCGTCGCGATATCGGGCACCAGGTCAATCTTGTTCAGAGCAACAACCGCGCCCGCACCACAGAACCGCAGGACCGACTGGTCTTCGCCATCGTCATCGGCGGCATCAAACACCAGCAGCCGCAGGTCGGCGTCGGGCAGGGCCGCTTCGATTTCACGTCGCATGAACCGCTGCAGCTCATAACTTGGCTCAAGCAGGCCCGGCGTATCGACAAACAATGCTTGATAGTCCGGGCCGGTCAGTATCCCGAGAATCCGCTGTCTGGTGGTCTGTGGCCTTGGCGCCGCCACCGACACGACCATGCCCACCAGCGCATTGACCAGCGTCGATTTTCCAACATTGGGCCGGCCCAGAACTGCGACGTGGCCACAGCGAAAGGCAGGCTGAGCCGCTGCCTTGTCCGGCGCTTCGCTCACGCCGCAAACACTCCGAGTCGGGCGAACCGCTCGACCCGGTCACGGACCAGTTCCTCCGGGCTCAACTGCGCCAGCTGCCGGTACTGTTCCAGCACCGCCGCTTCCAGCAGCCGCGCGGCCTCGTCCCAGTCGTGATGAGCACCTCCGGGCGGCTCAGCGACGATGCCGTCGATTGCACCGGTTTGGAGAATCTCTCTTGCGGTCAAACGCAGTACTGCCGCCGCCTCGGGGGCTTTTGCACCGTCACGCCAGAGAATTGAAGCGCAGCCTTCGGGTGATATTACCGAATAGACGGCGTTTTCCTGCATCAACACCCGACTGCCAACAGCGATTGCCAGTGCCCCGCCCGAACCGCCTTCGCCTGTCACCACGCTGATAATCGGTACCGGCAGTACCGCCATTTCACGGAGATTGCGGGCAATAGCCTCACCCTGACCCCGCTCCTCGGCCCCGACACCGGGATATGCTCCCGGTGTATCGACCAGCGTCAGTACCGGCAGGCCGAAACGACCGGCAATATCCATAGCCCGCAGGGCCTTGCGGTATCCTTCCGGCTGCGGCATTCCGAAATTGCGGTAGAGCTTCTCTTTGGTATCACGGCCCTTCTGGTGGCCAATGATGACGAAGCCGTTACCGCCAATACGGCCGAGTCCAACTACGATTGCCGGGTCATCAGCGAATCCCCGGTCACCGTGCAGTTCCACGAATCCGGTGACAAACCGGCTGATGTAATCAAGAGTGTAAGGTCGGCGGGGATGACGGGCGAGCTGAACGCGCTGCCAGGGGGTGAGATTGAGATAGAGTTCGGAACGCAACCGGGCAATCTGGTCCTGAACCTTGCGGGCCTCACCGGTTGACCCCAGCGCGACAAGCTCATCGTAGCGGTCGTAGAGCCGCGCCAGCGGCTCCTCGAAATCCAGCCAGCCTTCAACCACTGGTGTTCACGAACAGCTTACCGCCCGAGTCCGACCGAGAAACGGTGTCCCCAGCCGAGATCCCGGCGCAACGGTGCCACAGCGTAGTCAAATCTCAGTCCGCGCACCTTCAATCCCAGTCCGAATCCGAGGCTCTGTGCACCGCCGGGCAGATTGTAACCAACCCGGGCCATCAGCAGTTCCCGAAATGACAACTCCAATCCAATACCCAGCTCCGGACGGCGGGAAAGGAAGTACCATGACCCGTCAGCCGCTGCCAGAACTCCCAGCTGGCCGGTCGTCAGCAAAGAGTAGCTGGCACCCGCCCGCAGTCGGGTCGGAAGCCGAAAAACCTCGCGCCGGAACGAAAGTTTCTGACCAAAATCAATCAGCGCAAGCCCCACCGCCAGTCGGTCGGTTGGCCGCCAGCGCATCCCAAGGTCGGCACCGACACCGGCAGCGATGTCGGTCATGGTCTTGGCGTAGAAATACCGGCCGGTGACTCCGGCATCGAGTCCGTTGAGAAAAGTCCGGGCCAGATTGAGATAAGCGGACAGCTCGACCGGCTGAAAAGTACCCATCGGCTCCAATGTCGGGTCGGTACGATACTCAAACCTGCCGGCCGAAAAGGCAACCGCACCGCCTCCGACGTTGAACAGCGGTGTGCGTCGGGCAACAAAAGCCGATTGTTGAGACATGTCCAGAATCCAGCTGGTGTGCTGAACCGTTGCGGCAAAACCGCTCAGGGTCGCATTGGCCGCCGGGTTGAGGGCAATTGCCTCGGGACCAAACCCCGAGGCAACCCCGACTCCGCCCATGCCCGCCTCTCTCACGCCGGGTTTAAGACGGAGGCTGGAAAAGCCTTCAATCCGGCTCCCGCCGGCCGCCAACAGACAAACAAGCAGCAGTGTCAGCCCGGACAAGTGTCAGCCCTCGATTATTTCGACGTTGGCCCGGGGCAGCCGCACCCGTTGTCCGCTGTCCAGTTCGACTTCCAGCACCCTGACCATGGCTTCGGTCTCGATCTTCTCAAGTTCCACCGGCAGAGCAACCACCCGGCCAATGGCACCGAAATGAGGCTGGCGGATAATCCGGACCTGCATTCCGAGACTCAATCCGGCCTCTGCCTGGCTGACGGCAATCTCGCCGCTTGCGTCCGGTATCGGCACGATTACTTCGGGACGGATGACGCCCGCCCGAATCTGAGTAGCGCCGTTGACCGAAGCAGTCTTGCCTTCGAGTGACTTGAGCAACTGGAAAGTCCTGCTGGCCATCACCATCCGGCCGAAACCTTCGGTGGCGACAATCGTCAGACCCTTCTTTTCCTGTCCGGTAATCGCCACACCGATGTCGTAGCCGAGAAAGCGCCGGAGGGTTGAATCCTCCACGCCGCCACCGACCAGCGCTTTTGCCCCGACTTTTATTGCCTGCTCAATTGCGCCATACTCAATCAGCGAGCCACCGACAACAACCTTGTCGCGACATTCGGGTGTGATGGCATCAGCCCCAAGCACCGCGTCTGGCGAATCGACCACGACATGAATCACACCGCGGACCTCGCCCCCGACACCGAATATACCCTGGACGAGGCTGGCAACGGTCTCGACCACCACGCCTTCGCGCGGCAATTCTTCACTGACCACACCCTCAATATAGGCATCAATCTGAACCGGCTCAGGCGGCTCACGGAGTATGACCTGTCCGGTAACCTGCGAAACACTCTCAATTGTACCGGCAACCGGAGCCCGAACCTCACTCTTGAACAACCCCAGAAACCCCTTGGACATGGCGATCACCTCGTCCTTGGCAACGCTGTCCCCGGGTTTCTTGACCATCATTCCCGGTACATCCTCAGGCGGAACTCCCAGCAGCCCGCCAACATTGACCGTTGTCACGTTTCCCGGCAGCTCGGTCCGGGCAACAATGTCGTCACCCTTCACTCGTTGACCTTTGTGAACAAGGTTCTCGCCCGGCAGCGGCAGACGCCGCTGCTTGCGAACAAGTGTGCGTTCAGTCACTTTCAAACCTGGTGTATATGCATGAGCCATTGCTGGAGAGCTTAGAACATCAGTCTGCCTCTGTCAAGCCAACTGGATTCAAGCTCTGCCAGCAGGCGGTTGCTTGACCACCTTCAGCACAGCCCTATAATCCGAACCATGCCAAGAAAGCGCATCCTGACCGGCGACCGCCCCACCGGCCCGCTTCATCTAGGCCACTATGTCGGCTCGGTCCGCAACCGGGTCAGACTCCAGAACGACTATGATGAATTCGTGATAATCGCCGATGTTCAGGCGTTGACAACCAACTTTGACCGTCCCGAAAACCTCCGCAACGACGTCCTGAATGTAGCAATGGACAACATCGCCTGCGGCGTCGACCCGGAACGGACAACTATTTTCGTTCAGTCAATGGTACCGGAAATCGCTGAACTGACCGTGATTTACGGCCTGCTGGTTACCGTTCAGCAGTTGTCGCACAACCCCACCATCAAAACCGAGGCCGCCCAGTACCACTTTGAAGAGTCAATGCCCTACGGCTTTCTCGGCTATCCGGTCAGCCAAGCCGCCGACATTACTTTCTGCCGGGCACATCTCGTTCCAGTGGGCGAAGATCAGCTGCCCCACATCGAGCTGACCCGCAAGATTGTGCGCAAGTTTAACGCCAATTACGCACCGGTACTTGTTGAACCGGAAGCGATGGTCAGCGAGGTATCCCGGCTTGTCGGTCTTGACGGCAACGCCAAGATGTCAAAAAGTCTGGGAAATGCAATATACCTTTCCGACCCGCCGGAGGAGGTCAATCGCAAAGTTCAGGCAGCGGTCACCGACCCGGCACGGATTCACCCGACTGACAAGGGTCATCCGGAAGTGTGCGTAGTTTATGCCTATCACCGGGCCTTCAATCAGTCTGAATCCGACGACATTGCCGAACGCTGCCGTGCTGGCACCATCGGTTGCGTCCCCTGCAAGAAACGGCTGATGGCAGTTCTGAACGAGTTCCTTGACCCGATCCGTCAGCGCCGGGCCGAACTCGCAGCCCGGCCGGCACAGGTCTGGGACATCCTCGCGGCTGGAACCGCCCGAGCAAGGGCCGAAGGGACCGCCACAATGGAACTTGTTCGGCAGGCGCTGAAAATCGACTACTTCCCGGTCCCGCTGCAGCCTCGCTCGTGACGGACAGGTCTTCAAAACTCTTCGGCGTCGTTGTCGCTGCCGGGACCGGCAGCCGGTTTGGTGGTATGAAGCAGTTTGCCCGGCTCTGCGGCCGACCGGTCCTGTTACATTCGCTGGCCACATTCGACGCCTGCCCGGGCCTGACCGGGTTCATCGTCGTCGCACCGCGCCGGCGGCTGGCTGATGTCCGCAGACTGGTCAGAACAGCGCATCTCAACCGAATCATTGACATCGTTGCCGGTGGTCAAACCCGCACTGATTCGGTCCGGCTTGGACTCGGCCGCCTTCCCGCGACCGGGTATGTCGCAATTCACGATGCCGCCCGGCCGGCATTGACCGTTCGAATGCTCCGGACCGGCTTCGCCGAAGTCCAACGCCGCGGGCCAGTGACATACGGCCGGCCGGTAACCGACACCCTGAAGACCTGTTCCGGCCAAAGAATCAGAGCAACGATTGAACGACACGGGGTTATCGCTGTCCAAACACCTCAGTTCTTCCCCGTTGCTCTCATCAAACACGCCCACGCTGTTGCCGCTGCCGACAAGCTGACTGCTCCCGACGACTGCGCGCTGCTGGAACGACTCAACATACCGGTGCGTTGGCTTGAAGGCCCGGCCGACAACATCAAGATAACTACCCGCGCCGACCTGCGGCTGGCCGAACGGCTGTTATGCGCCGACAGAAGCTAACTGTTCTCGGTTCCACCGGTTCCGTCGGCCGTGCCGTTCTCGATGTTGTCGAGCGGATGCCGGACCGTTTTGCAATCCACACACTGGCGGCCGGAACTTCAGCCGCAGCCATCATCAACCAGGCACGCCGATTTCAACCTGAAAGGGTCGTCTTGACTGATTTTGACGCCTGCCACAGAGTCCGTTCGGCGCTTGGACAGACGGTTCGGGTTGACTTTGGCCTCGACGGCTTGATCGAAGCTGCTACCGCGCCAAGTGTCGACACTCTCGTCATGGTCATGTCCGGAACGGCCGGATTGCTGCCAACACTGGCTGCAGCCGAATGCGGTAAACGCATCTGTCTGGCAACGAAAGAACTGCTTGTCGGCTATGGCGAACCGCTGCTCCGTCTGGCACGACGTCACGGCGCAACCGTCCTGCCAATCGACTCCGAACTTGCCGCCCTGCATCAATGTCTGCACGGCCGCGACATCGCCGATGTCCGCCGGGTGATTCTGACTGCTTCTGGCGGTCCTTTCCGCCGAACCGGCCCGCCACACCGAGCAAGAATCGAAGATGTGCTGCGCCATCCGACGTGGCAAATGGGCAGAAAGATAACCGTTGACTCAGCGACGCTGATGAACAAGGGCCTTGAGGTTATTGAGACTGCCCGGCTCTTCGGACTTACCGCCGATAGAATTGACACCGTTATCCACCCCCAGTCGATTGTCCACTCACTGGTCGAATTCACCGACGGATCAATGGTGGCTCAACTGTCAACACCCGACATGCGGCTGCCAGTCCAATACGCCCTGAGCTGGCCCCAGCGCAGCCCGACGCTGCTCCGGCCACTGGCGATCGAAAAAGGGCTCAATCTCGAGTTTGAGCCGGTCAATACCAGACTCTTCCCCTGTCTGCAACTCGCCTACGCTGCCCTGCAGTCCGGCCAGTCGGCCACCTGTGCATTGAACGCCGCCAACGAGGTTGCTGTCAGCGCCTTTCTCAATTCCCAAATTGAACTGGGCGACATTCCAAGGATCATCAATACCGTGTTACGGTTGACTGCTGCCAGTACCCGCAGCTCAACCGGTATCAAGGGACTGTTGAAGGTAGAAGCCAAAGCACGCCAGGTAGCCTTGAACCTGATCAGGAAGGAATCAGCTTGATATCATCAATAGCACTTGTTGTCATCACGATTGGCATACTGATTACCGTACATGAATTCGGTCATCTGCTGATGGCCAAACTGGCGCGGATTCCTGTAGAGGTTTTCTCGGTCGGCTTTGGGCCGGTTCTCCTGCGCAAACAGGTCAGGGAAACCGAATACCGACTGGCGCTGATTCCGTTGGGGGGCTATATCAAAATGGCCGGCGAAGACAAACCGGTTGCCGGTGGCTTTCTGGACCGGCCGGCCGGCATCAGAATTGCCGTGATTGCTGCCGGCCCGTTCTTCAATCTGCTGCTCGGTTTTGTCCTGATCTTCGTGATGTTCGCTGTCTTCGGCACAACCTATTTCGCCCCGATCGTTGCCCCGGCTCCGAACAGCGCGGCCGCAGCAGCAGGTTTTCAGTTCGGGGACGTGGTCGAAACCGCCGATGGTATCCCGGTTCTCGACTTCGAGCAGCTGGAGACGATTCTCTATCGCCAGCCGCCGCGTCCGGTTGAAATCACCGTTCGCCGCGGCAACGAACGCCACACCCTCAGTTGGACAACAACCCCGGACACCTGGCTTGGCCCGGCAGCAGCCGTGGTCGAGGCAGTTCGGCCATCCAGCCCTGCCGAGTCCGCCGGTATAATGCCCGGTGACACCATCATCGCCGTTGACGGCCGGCCGGTCAAACGCTGGAGCGACGTCGGTACTTTTGTTCGCTCATCCCGAAACCGACGCGTCGAAATCACCTGGCGCCGCGCCGGCGAGACCATCGTTGATTCCCTGGTACCGGCTGCCGCCATTGACCCCGCCACCGCCGAAAAAACCCGTCAGATCGGCGTGACAATTCAACTGCCACCCCGGCAGCTGCGACCATTGATTCTGGCCGTTGTCGGACGAGTCCGCCGCGGCAGCCCGGCTGAACACGCCGGCCTGCGCGTCGGCGACACCCTGATTGCAGTCGAGGACGAACCAGTCAAGGAGTGGGAAACCTATCAGGAGCTGATACAGAACAACCCCGGCCGACCTGTCAAAGTTGTCTGGCGTCGCAACGGGGCAGTTATGCAGGCTACACTGACTCCGGCGGCGACGGCTGACCAGATGACACTGGAGAAACGCGGTGAATCCGGGGTGATGCCAATGATGCCCCGCCGCCGATTCACCGCCGGCCAGGCACTGACTCAAGCAATGAAACGCACCCTCGACCTGATCGTTAGAACCTTCGAGATTATCTACAAGGTGATCACCCGGCGCATACCCGGCCGTGCGATCGGTGGCCCGATTTTCGTCGCCAAGGTAACCTACGAAGGCGCCAGCTGGGGAGCCGAGTACTTCATTGCGCTCTGGGCGCTGCTTTCCATCAACCTCTTCGTAGTCAACCTGCTGCCCGTTCCTGTTCTCGACGGCGGCCACATCGCTCTATTTGCCGTCGAGGCGATTCGACGCCGTCGGCTTTCCGAACGCGAAAACGCCTGGATTATGCGCATTGGCTGGGCATTGATCATCATGCTGTTCGTCTTTCTGATATTCAACGACCTCCTGCGGCTGTTCAATCGGTGAAGATTGTCGCTGTCGCGCTGACACGCGACTCCCAGCGGCTGCGACCGGGATACCCGCCCCGGGGTTCATTTCTTTCCCTTGCCCCCAATGTCGAGCTCTGTCGACTGGCCGGCGCCATCGATCCCCGCGATTCCCTTAAATACCTCGACGAGCGCACCTGCGACCTTGACTCCCTGCCCGAATCCGACGTCACTTTGGTCCATGCCGATGTCGACTGCGGACCCGCCGCAGTTCGCTTCGCAACCCGGCACCGCTCCCGGCCGGCGCTGATTCTGTGTGGTCCTCAATCAGCCAGATGGGCAAACAATCCGCCCCCTCCCATCAGGCACAACGTCCTGGGAGAAATCGCCCTTGCCTGGCCGGTGATCCGCGAGAAACTGCTAAGTAATTCACTGCCCCGCACAATTACTGCCGGAACCCAACCGGGCTACATTCAACCACCACCCCGGCTGGAACTGCCGTCCGGACTCGACCGCAACTATCAGTCGATTCAATTTGTCCGTGGCTGCCACTGCTCTACGCGGTCAACCGCGTTCTGCCGCGAGAAACTTTACTTTGGCCAAGCAACAACAATCAGAGCCGCCGACGAGATAATCGGCGAGGTAGTTTCGCTCCCCGGCAAGTTAATTCATCTTCTCGACGACGACGTTGCGGCGATACCCGAGTACTACACCGACATTTTCCGTCTGCTCTGGTACTATCGCCGCCACTGGACAGTTCGTGCTTCGGTTCGCCTGCTAAGCTGTCCCGACCTGATCAAAGCACTTTCGCGTAGCGGAGTCCGGCTGATAACCTTCAACGAGTCGCTGCTGCAGCCGTTGTTCGAACGTCATGACCTGAGCGAGAAAACCATCCGGCGTCTTCACCGCAGTGTGAAAACGCTACAATCGGCAAAAATGCTGGTTGGTGCCACAGTAATGGTCCTGCCAGAGGACAACTGGAATGACTATCGTCCACTGATAACCGCAGTTCGCCGGATTGACATCGACTTTCTGACAGTTTTGGAACCGCACACTGACGACGCCGGCAACTTTCTGATAGATCCCGCCGGCTACGCGCCGGTGTTGACACCGGGACAACCGGCCTGGTTGAAGGGCCGGTTCTATTCGGTCAGTGCAATTCTGAATCGGGTATTCCGGCGGCCGCGCCGGATCGGACTTTACAACACGCTGTTTTACTGTCTGCCAATCAGCCTCGGTCACCGGCAGGACTACCTGGAAGGCATCGCATCACTATACACCTGACGGCGCTTAAGTGATGCCGGACCGTGGGTCGCCGCTGCCAGGCCGACACCGACACCTGCCCGCCCGTCTAGTACAACGGAGCACCAACCCGTACGGTGTACTCAGACTGCCGAAACTGAACCTTGATCTGGTCTGTTCCGACCTCGGTTATTTTCCTTCCCTCAACCTCATCGCCTGCTCTCAACCTGCGTTCGCCAACAATGGCCAACCGCGACCCGGCATTGTCAGTAACAATCGCCCGCAGGGTGTTGGGACTGTAGTTGGCTCCGCGGCTGGCGGTCCGGTAACTACCATCCCGGCTGCGTCGAGGGCGACGTTCCGTTCGCTGCTCACGCTCCCTGCCCGCCCGTGCAAGCCGTTCCTGACGCCGGCGCTCACGCGATGGTCTCTCGCTTTCCCGTGAAACAGCCGAAGCCTTCGCCCGCCGCGAAGCGCCAGTGCCGGTGCCGGACTTCTGAGCCCGAGCGGCCTTTGGTTTCGGAGCCTCCTTCGATTTGCCGCCAACCAGCAGCAAAGCCGCCACCAGTACGACAAGTCCGATCCCGGCAATGGCCAGATACTGCAATCCTGGAATCTTGCTCTTGCCTCGGCGCGGCGCCCGACCCGTTGCGGGAGCACCTCTCATCGAAGACATCATGGCAGTCTGCTCCTTTGGCTTGGAAGATTTCTGAACTCAAGCAGCAGCTGCAATACCATAACTGAATAGAGCTTGCCGGCGATTAGCCGACTGTCAAGCTTCGTTCAGAATGAGCCCGACGCGGTCAGCTCGACAAGGTGGTCCGGACGTCGACCAGAGACGGCCGTGAAGCGGTAACGGGTGCTGATCAGGACACGCTCGGAGAAACTGTGGTCAATTACAGCACCAAATGACGGGGTCAGCCCGGCCGGTTCAGCGGCCAGCAGTTCAGCAAACCCGACGCCTTCGTAGCGCCGCCAAGTGACCCCGGCATTAAGGCGGATACGCGTCCGATCCGCAATCCTTCTGCCGTGCTCGGCTCGGCCAGCAACCATCCAAACGACGCCCGACCGATTGTCTTCCAGCAGCCAGCGCCGCTCAAATTCCAATCGAGCCGAACCCAGACGGACGACGTCGGGGCCGCATTCAAAACCAACCCCCCACTGTCGGACACTGGCCATCGCAGCGGTAAAGCCACCTTGCCGTTGAAATACCTCTGCCCGCAGACTTAGACTTCTTTCACTATTCAGGTCAATTCGGGCACGCAAGTCCGCACTCTGCCGCATCTGACTGTTTCCGGTAAGAGACAACAGCGGTTGTCGACTGGCGGCAGCAGCAACACCGACCTCGGGCCAGACTGCGCCGACCGGCCCGACTGTTCTGGCCCGAATTGACAGATCTGAACGCAGGACTCGTAAAGTATCACCCGTGCCCGCCGCCGAGCCGCTGCTCGATAGTGATATTCCGTTGACGGTCACTTCTGCGTTTGCCGCCAGACTCCGCTCCAAGCCACTGATGAATTCGCCGGTCGGGACAACCGTACGCCGATAGCTGCCACCCGGGAATGGGAAATAACCGCCGCCCGCAGAATCACGCTCGTGGTCGCCCCTGCCCGAACCAACAAAGGTGAAAAGCTCATCATACCGCTGTTGCTGACGTCTAAGTTGCGACAGCTCGGCATGGGCACGGACATTTGCATTCGGAAAGTAGGAAGCGACAACGCTGCCATTCAAGCGATCCGAGAATCTTCTGAAGCCAACTCCAATGCCGGCTACGTCGAAATAGGCAACAACATCAGAACGCCAAACCTCACCACCCCAACGAAGGCTGGTGCGAATCCAGCTTCGCTCCAGGGTAACTTTCACAGGCAGCGACCGTCGGGGCAATACACTATGACCTTTCCATTCCGACACGATTCCGGCCCTAACCTCGCCGTTCCGAGCAGAAACAAAAGCAAGATCCGCATCAGCTCCGTAATGGCGGTAGTCGGTGGAATCTGACAACCGAGCTGTCAAAACCGGCCTCAGAATCCCCAGGCTTGGGCGAACGGTTCCGGTGAAGCGGGTTGCACTCAGGTTACGAAATGCCGATAACAGAATAGCAGGATTGTTCAGGACGCCCCCGATAACCGCCAGCCGTCTGTTACCCTCGGCCACGGCTCTTCCCAGCTGGAGACTGCAGCTGGTTGCCCTAAAAGGCCTCCAGTCGAGCGAAAGAATATCCCGTTCCACAAGACCAGGTCCCAGGTCACCGCCCCAGCGAAAAGCCATATCCCCCGGCCCGACCGCACCCGGCAGACGAAAACCGGGTGTCCGCATCTGTCTTTCATAGCTAACCCCAAAAAACGAATCACCCACTGCCAGTCTGAATGCACCGGCGCCATCATTGATGCTCCCCCTGTCGGCTGCAAACAGATTGCGGCTACGTCTAAGTGCCGACAATTCCACGCCCGCTGACACCGTACCGCTGCCGGTACCCAGTTCCACCAGCGCCAGCTCATTGCGCTGCGGCAAAACAATCCGTACCAGCGGTCGATAACTGCCATTGCCAGCACCGACAAACCGATAGCATCGCAGTGCCGGATCGTACTCATAATCACCGCCGCCTCGCCCGACCGGGGCAAACCGTACCCGGTAGTCACCCCGGCCATCACCAACAAAGCGGTAGACCTCGCCTTCTTTCAGATAATCGCCGTTGCCGCTGCCAACCTGTTGAGCACCACTCAACCAGACGAATCCTGAATCGACCCCGGCTGTGCCGAGCTGCCGCTTCTCCTCCTCGCTCAGTGGCTCAAGCAGACTGGCTTCAGGGTCGTCACCCTCGCTGAAGAGACTCAACCCAAGCCGCAAGTGGTCACTACGATAGCCACCGCTGCCGGTTGCCAACAGCCGCCGATAGGCATCATCGGCATACTCGAACCGGAGTTCAATTCGGCTCATCGACGTTACTCTGACACGGCTGGTGAAGCTGATCTCGCCAGCAGCATAATCCATCAGGTAGTCGGCTCCGGCACCACGGACAAGCGGTCGTCCGTCGAAAAAGACCTCCTCACTGCCAGGCACAATTCGGACACTGCCGCCGCCGACCAGGATCCGATACGGCCCGAGCACACCCTCGATCGGTTCGATGGCCTGCTCCCCGTACTTGCCTTTTGGCGTTCCAACTGCAAATGACAACGCCGCCGGTGTGCTGTCACGACGCAAGACGGCTCCGACCACATCCCTGGCGACCGATCCGATCAGACCGGCGTAAGGCTGGATGCGGTTGTCGCCGGCACGTCCGTACCAACCGCGGCCTGTAACTTCAACAAACAGCTGGTCGATCCGCTCCAGCGTCTCGGTCAATTCATCATCGACGATCGGCCCGGCACGATCGCTCAGCTCCGCTTTTACCTGCCAGTCCTCGACACTGCCGGCAACAGACAGATTTGTGGTTTGCTCCAGCGAACTCATGCCCGTTCCCAGTCGAACCAGAACCGACTTGTCACCGGAAAGATCAAGCTCTGCCCGTTGTGGCTCGACCAGTGCCAAATCTCGGGGCTGCCGACCAGTGTCATCGGCGGCGGTCAGCCTGACCGAATCAGACCTCAGCCTGAAACTCGTGGCAAGCGGCCTTCCGATCGAACGATAAACCAGCCGCAGGGTCGCAAGGCTGTCCGGCCTTTTCTTCAGCCAGAGTATTCCCTGCTCGAAATCCGCGACGTACCAGTCATTCGGCACAACCGCTCCATCAAGCCACAAGGTATCGGACCCTCTTACCGGGATGACAGACGGCAAGGAGTACACTGAAATCGCATCATCCGGGACAATCAACAACTGTGAACGAACAGCTGCGTGAGCCGCTCTCCCGGGCGACAGAATCCATACCGACAAAAGGCCAACCGTAATCACAGCAGCAGTTTGCCGCCCAAAAAGGGAGGTCAACACATCAACGGGCTGCCGTCCCGCTACAAACATCATGGAAGACTAAAACTCAGTCGGCCTCACCAGTCGATGGGATACTGCACCAGCTGACTGGCACCGTCCAGCACGACCAGGCCGCTGTCAGTCACGACGAACGCTGCCGGTGATCGGGCGCCGGCAAGTTCACATGAGACAATACCCGCCCGGGACAATACCCAGAGCACTGACCTGCCACGCACCATCAGATAAATTCGTCCGTCCCGGTCAGCCCTCACGAAGTCAACTCTGCGAAACGTTTTGGTGCGGCCTTGAATACTGCCGGCCGGGTCGACTGTTACAACTTCGCCGGCATCATTCAGAATTGCAAAACCCCAGCTTCCCGAAGAACAAATGTCTACTACGGCACCGACATCAGCGTAGGTCAGAAACTGCGACCGACGGCCACCGGCATCAATCTGCCAGACCTGCCGGCTGGTTCTGTCCACTACAACTACGTCCCCGAAACGCCCCTCAACACCGGCAACTGCCTCAATGTTGCCGGCCAGCGTATCAGACTGTCCGTCGGTTTTCCGCACACGCAGAACCTGACGCCCATTGAGCAGATACACATGATTACGGCCGACGAATAATCCCCGGCAACCCGGCACCGGCTGATCAAGCTTGACCGTATGCCCCGGAGATAACCCCGGGCCATAGAAATTCAACGCCCCGCCATCTAAGTCCACCGTTACAACCCGCTCCGCATCCGCCGCAATCGCTGCGGCCGGATTCGCCAGACGCAAATCATGACTCGGAGAGATCAGGGTGACGTTGTCCGAAACTGGTGCAACAACCGCACGGCAGCCAAATTGGAAAAGTACCAGCAGACTAGCGAACAGCCGCCGAATGGTGCCTTGAACCATCAGCATCAGCCAGGCTGAGCTGTACCATGAGCAGTGTACGCAATTTTTCGCTACGCTGCAGCGGCAATGTCGCACGCGTTGGTTTCGTTTTCAATCGCGCCGGCGGCGAAACGACATAGAAGTAGCGTTCCGGTGGTTCATTGATGGCCGTAAAAAAGCCGTAGCCAGCGCCTCTGACATTCCCCATGTCGCCAGGCTCAACTGCTGGACCGCTCCCAGCCCAGACTACCACCGAACCGTCGCCTTCTATCACTTCACCAACGAAGGCCGGGAACAGTCGCTGCGGCGACAGAACCAGCCGGTTGGTGTACACCAGCGTGTCAAACACCAGCGAAAAATCATCCCAGTTCCCGGTAGAATCGTAGTAGTCGTAGTCCACGTAAAGCTCAACCCAGTACCACTGTGCGGCAGTCGCTCTGCTCCATACGATCTCAAGCGCCGAGTCCTGGTTCAAGACGAAACGATTGGCCGGCTTCTGGACGGTGAAATTCCCCGGCATTGCCACACGCGAAAACGCCCGTCCCCAGAAATGTTCAACCGCCAGGTCATACCGCTGCTCGAGCGCAACCGGATTACCATCGCCGTAACGGAACTCGGTCGGCCGATAAGAATAAGCCCGCAAGGTATCGGCGTTGAGCATCACCACCGGAACAGCCCTGAATCCGTGTACGTCAATAACCTGGACGTCTCTGACGTATTCCACTGTCCGGTCTGGATACTCAAGTCGGTACAGGTAAGCCCATACCACCGGCTCACTACGACCGGCAATCGGCGGCAGACCGGCGTCATCGCACGCCGCCAAAGCCACCAAAAGCACCATCCACCGGCGTGCCATTCTCCAACTCAGTCCAGTCTGATTGGCATCATCAGGAAAACATCCTGTCCTTCCGCATTTGGTTCAACCATCTGAATCTTAACCGGCGCCAATGGACCGGTCATCTCCATCCGCACTCGGCCGGGCGCAATACGCCGTAGCACCTCAAGAACATAGCCGGCGTTGAACCCGACCCGGATCGCATCTCCGACATACTCGCAATCCAGCTCTTCTTCACTGGTGCCGAGGTCAGGATTCTCCGCGCTGATCGCCAGTTTGCTGCTGCTGCTGAACGCCATCGAGATAACCTTGCCGATCGGATGAGCCAGCACCGCTGCCCGTCGAACAGCTGCCTCGAGCTGATCTCGGTCAACAATCGCCCGAAAAGGAGCATCCTTCGGTATCACACGCTCGTAATCAGGGAAAGCTGCGTCGATCAGTCGGGCAATGATTGTCAAGTCCTTAAAGACCAAGCCGACCTTCGCGGGATCAGCGGCCACCTCGAAATCAGCCTCACCATTGGGCAGCAAGGCAAATACTTCCGGCGTCACAAGAATCTTCAATCTGCTGGCAAACTTCCCCTTGCGCACCGCCATCGCCAGTCGGTGTCCGTCGGTGGCAACCAGTCTGGATTCGGTCTTGCTGATCTCCCAGTTCAAACCACTCATTACCACCTGTGCCTGATCCTTCGAGACCGCGAAGCCCACTGCACCATACATCGACTCCAACATTCCAAGCGAGAACTGCACTTTGGGTGAATCAGGCATTACAGGCATATCCGGATACTCTGCCGGGTCGATCGTTGTCAGCGCTGCCCTGACCTTGCCTGCCTCAATTATCAACTGGCGCTCAGTTGTCCGCAGAACAATCTCAGCGGCAGCCATCTCCCTGACAAAGTCATAGAACTTTCGACCAGCAACGACGGCACTGCCCTCCTCGGACGCGTGGTTGATAGCTGCCCGCCGCCGGACAAAAACGTCGCCGTTTGTAGCAGTAACTGTCATCTCGTTTCCAGCAACGCTGAGCAACAGATTGTTGTAAAGCATCATCGGAGTCCTTGTCGGCAGACAAGGCACCACACTGCCGAGCATCTCGCCCAACAGGTCGCGTTCGATAGTAACTCTCATTCACTTCCTCCTCTGGTCTGCCCGACCAACATCACTACGATGCAACCGCGAATAGAGCCGGATATTGTCAATCAATCTGGTCTGGCCGTAGCGAACAGCCACGGCGAGACGAACCGGCTGGACAATCTCAGCGACTGGCTCAAGCGTCTTTTCATCGACTATCGCCACATAATCAATAACAGCGCCGGAGTTCTGAATACGCCGTCGAACTTGGCTGACGAGTACACCGACACGCCGCTCGCCATCTGCGACCAGCCGCCGGGCTTCAAACAACGCTCTGGGGATGGCGGTTGCCGCCAACCGTTGCTGCCGGTCGAGATAGCGGTTACGGGAGCTAAGAGCAAGCCCGTCTTTATCCCGCACCGTGGGGACTGCGACTATCTTGACGTCCATATTTAGGTCGCGAACAACCCGACGGATGACCTGCAACTGCTGAAAGTCTTTCTCGCCGAAATACACCAGGTCCGGCTGTACGATATTGAGCAGTTTGACCACCACCGTTGCAACTCCGCGAAAATGCCCTGGACGAGACTCACCGCACAGGCCAAGCGCCGGGCCGCCGACGTCGACGTAGGTCGCATAATCAGCAGGGTACATCATCCTGACGGTTGGCACAAAAAGGACGTCGGTTCCGGCCGCCTGCAATTGCCTTTTGTCTGCAGCCAGCGTACGGGGATACCGTGCATAGTCCTCGTTCGGGCCAAACTGGGTCGGGTTGACGAATATTGACACCACAGTAACATCGGCGTCGCGACGGCAGCGACGTACAAGCGCTTCATGGCCGGCATGAAGCGCCCCCATCGTCGGCACAAAACCCACACACCCCCGCCTTCTCAACCGCTCCAGCGCACGCCGCATCGGAGCAACCGAGCTAAACGTCTTCATCGGCGTGGAACGTGTGCTCCTGACCGGGAAAACGTCCGGCGCGGACATCGCCACAAAACTCTGCAATGGCAGCGCTGGCCGCTTCCCACAACCGGGCATACTGCCTTACGAACCGGAATGGTGGTGCATCGGAAAGTCCGATGACGTCGTTGACAACAAGTATCTGACCATCGCAGCCAGGGCCGGCGCCGATTCCGATCGTCGGAATCTCCAGCGCAGCGGTTATCGCATTCGCACACTCAGCAATGACCTTCTCAATCACCACCGCAAAACAACCCGCACGCTGCAACTCAAGCGCATCGGCAAGCAGACGGTCACGTTCCGACTGCGTTCTCCCCTGCAAGTGATAGCCCCCCAGCCGATGAATAGACTGAGGCAACAGTCCGACGTGGCCAAGAACCGGTATGCCGACTTCGACGATGCGTCGAATCACGTCCGCGACCGGACCAGCTCCCTCAAGCTTCACCGCCTCTGCGCCAGCCCTGACCAGCCGCCCCGCATTGGCAACCGCTTCTGCCGCTGAAATCTGATAGGACATAAACGGCATGTCCGCAACCAGCAAAGCCCGGCTTACCCCGGCCGCGACCGCCCGCGTGTGGTTGATCATCTGTTCCATGTCAACGCCGAGCGTTGTCGGTTGACCGTAACAGACATTGGCGACGGAGTCACCGACCAGCACCAGATCAACGCCGGCCGCATCGACCAACCGTGCCATTGTCCAGTCGTAGGCGGTGAGGCAGACTATCTTCTCGCCAGACTGCTTCTTGGCTGCCAGATCACAAACTGTGATTTTCGTCTTCTTCATTGCTGTTCAGCATCAACGTGGCTGACCGCGCGGCGCATAAAAGCGGCGTCCTGACCGAGTGGAATGAATCTCGCGCATCAAATCGGCCAGTGCTTCACGCCCGGAGGTGAAGTCAGTCTGTTCGGTGTTGACTATCAGCAGTGGAACACCCTCGTAGTGAAGAAAGAATCGATTGTAGGCATTGTTCAAGGCATTCAGATACTCAGGATCAATTGCCGACTCAAACGGCCGGTTCCGCTGCCGGATTCGAGCGAGCAGGACGTCTGTTCGCGCCTGGAGATATATCACTAGATCCGGTTTACGCACTTCTCGCACCAAGTGCTGGTAAACCCGCTCGTATAGTGCGAGTTCATGTTCGCTGAGATTCAGGGCGGCGAAGATTCGGTCCTTTTCAAAGAAATAGTCGCTGACTATGTCAGACTGAAAAAGATCGGGCTGCGCAATCTCAATCTGCTGCCGGTACCGTGCCAGTAGAAAGTAAAGCTGAGTCTGAAAAGCATAGGCCTGGACATCAAAGTAGAACTTCTCAAGAAAGGGATTGTCAGCGCCGGGCTCCTCAACCAGTCGAGCTTTCAACTGACCAGCCAGTAGCTGCGCCAACGCTGTCTTCCCGGCACCAATCGGTCCTTCTATCGCAATGTACTCAGGCATCAGCGTAGCGATAAATCCCGGTCTGGGGCAGCTGGGCGGTCAGTTCGGCGATCGTCAACCCGATCACCGGATGCCGTAAGTCCGGGGTCAGTTCAATCAGGGGCAGCAGCACAAATGTCCGCTGGTGAAGCCGCGGATGCGGCAGCACCAACCGCCGGGCCGTCATAACGAGCGTACCGTAAAACAGAATGTCAAGGTCGAGAGTCCGGGCACGGTCCGCCCTCTCGGTTCGGCCACAGGCAAGCTCGACCGACTGCAGAAACTCGAGCAGCTCAAAAGGCCCCAGCGCAGTGGCAAGCTCAACCGCGCCATTGAGAAACCAGTTCGAACTCGGTAGCTCCACCGGGGCCGTCTCGAACAACCCAGATGACCGCAGCGGTCCCAGCTTCGAAAGCTGTATCAACGCCGACGCAATGTGCTTCCGGCGATCG
The DNA here is from genome assembly GCA_965649225.1 of Caldifarciminota bacterium. Classification (GTDB taxonomy): domain Bacteria; phylum Hydrothermota; class Tepidihabitantia; order Tepidihabitantales; family Tepidihabitantaceae; genus CBFGJX01. The sequence continues at coordinate 9,958 of CBFGJX010000007.1, read as the reverse complement.
CCAAGATTCGAGCCAAGACCAATATGGACGACGGGCATTTCGCTATCCCCGCAACCCGACGGCTGAGTTACCAGGCGGCTGCTCCACCGGTTTACTCTTCGCGTTTGCGAACCTGAGCTGCCTTGGGACCACGGGGAGTGTCGATTACCTCGTACTGTACCCTGTCGCCCTCCGAGAGTGTCCGGTAGCCGTCACCAAGTATATCGCCGAAGTGAACGAACACATCCCGTCCGCCCTCGTCCGGCTCGATGAAACCATATCCCTTCTTGCCATCAAACCATTTCACAGTTCCTAGCATACACTAATCTTCCATCTGGTGGTCAAAACCGGCCAGCGCCACACGGTAAATCTAACTCTCGACCTGCCGGTGTCAAGCAGACAAACAGATAACCAGCCCCGGCTCGGCAGCTTGACTTCACAGTTGTCACCGGCTACCATTGCTGTCGCGGGGCGTGGCGCAGTTGGCTAGCGCACCAGCTTGGGGTGCTGGGGGTCGCCCGTTCAAATCGGGTCGCCCCGATAAGAGATTCACCCGACCTGTCCAGGACAGGTCGGGTGAATTGCTACAGGCAAAAGCTAACCCTTGGATCGCCCGGCAACCTCAATCAGACTGACGAAATCGTCTGGTTGCCGATGGGCAATCTCGGACAATACACTGCGGTCAAGCGCAACCCCGGCCAGCTTAAGTCCGTGAACAAATTCGCTGTATGCCATCCCGTGCGGGCGCAGGGCCGCGTTGATTCGCGTAATCATCAGCGAACGGAAGACCCGCTTCTTGCGGCGCCGCTCCTTGTAGGAACTCATCAGCGCCTTCATGACCTGCTGACGGGCAGTCTTGTAGAGTTTCGACTTGCCGCCCCAGTAGCCCTTCGCCGCCGACAGCCATTTGCGGCGCCGCTGTCTGGTATACGGACCGTTCTTCACCCTCGGCATCAGTTCACCTCACTTGTACGGCACTAACACGCGCATCCGACGCGCCAGCGAGCCGCGAGCAACGGCCGGCCGATGCAGGCGACGCTTACGCCGTTTGCTCTTTGACATGTTGTTATGGCTTGTTCCGCAGGAACGGTGCAGGAATTTGCCGCCCGGACTCCTGCGGACGCGTTTCTTGAGCGAACTCAGTGATTTGGTTTTCATTTCGGCACCAGCATCATTTGGATTGATTTCCGTCCTTCAGACAGAATCTTCGGAGGCACTTCGACACGGGCAACATCAGCGAGATCGTTACTGATCCGCTCCATGAGTTTTATTCCAAGATCAGAGTGTACGATCTCGCGGCCACGCAACCAGAGCGTCACACGGATACGATCCTTCTCGGCGAGAAACTCGCGCATCTTCCGGATTTTCACCTCGTAGTCGTGCGTATCAATCTTCATCTTCATCCGGATATCACGCACCTCGGTCGTGTGCTGACGCTTCTTTGATTCACGCTGACGCACCTTCTGCTCGTAAAGAAAACGCCCGAAGTCAACTATCCCGCAGACAGGCGGGTCTTCGTTAGGAGCAAGCAGCACAAGGTCCAGCCCCTGTCTTCGCGCAAGAGCGATTGCCTCACGGGTCGGCAGAATTCCGATCGGCTTCTTGTCGGTACCGATGACCCGAACGTAAGGCACCCGGATCTGTTCGTTGACCTTTGGCCGATCCTTGAAACCGTCACGCGTCACTTTACCCTGGAACGTTGGCATCCTCCTTGACTTGAGATACAAACTGCTCGAGTGCAACCGCACCCTTGTCACCCTCACCGTGCCGACGTACCGACACGGTTCGGCCAGCCGCTTCCCGCCGGCCGACAATCAGCATATACGGAATCTTGAACCGTTCTGCTTCAGCTATCTTCTGGGCAATCTTGTCGCCCCGCTCGTCCAGCTCGGCCCGCAGTCCAGCCCGAACGAGTACCGCTGTAACCTCGCGGGCATATTCGATTTCACGGTCAGTCACCGACATCACTCGAATCTGTACCGGCGCAAGCCAGACCGGGAAAGCCCCGCCGTAATGCTCAACCAGAATCCCGACAAAACGCTCAATCCCCCCCAGAACGGTTCGATGCACCAGATAGACCGGATAGCGCCTGCCGTCCGAACCGGTGTAATCAAGCCCAAACCGGGGCCCGAGATTAAAATCGAACTGGCAGGTCGGGCACTGCCACTCCCGATCCAGCGAATCGAGCAGCTTGATGTCAATCTTCGGACCGTAAAAAACGGCCTCTCCCTCAGCGCGCCGATAGGGCAGTGCCAAACGCTCGAGGGTCCGAACCAGCGACCGCTCTGCGGTTTCCCACTCCTGATCACTGCCCAGAAACTTCTCCTTGTGGCGAGGATCACGGACCGACAGGTCCACTTTGATTCTGTCGAACCCCAGCACGCGCAGTATTCGCAACTGCAGCGACACTACGCCGTAAACCTCATCATCAACCTGCTCTGCGGTACAGAAAATATGCGCGTCGTCCTGGGTGAAGCCACGGACTCGCATCATTCCGTGCAACACCCCTGAGCGTTCATACCGGTAGACCGTACCCCATTCGGCAAGCCGCAGCGGCAGGTCTCTGTACGAGCGCACTTTCGTGCGATACAGCAGCATGTGGCCAGGACAGTTCATCGGCTTGAGCACGTACTCTTCCTCATCAACAGGGAAAAAATACATGTTCTCGCGATAATGGTCATAGTGTCCTGACTGCTGCCACAGACGGCCCCGAGCGATGTGGGGCGTCACAACCAGCTGATATCCAGCGGCCAGATGCTCCCGTTCCCAGTACTGCTGCAACAGTCGGCGAATCGTCGTCCCTTTCGGATGCCAGAAAGCAAGACCAGCTCCCGCCTCTTCGTGGAAGCTGAAGAGGTCCAGTGCCGGACCGAGCTTACGGTGGTCACGCCGCCTTGCCTCATCAAGTTTCTCCAGGTGCAGTTCCAACTGCTTCTGATCCGGGAAAGCAATCCCGTAAACCCTCGACAGCATCCTGTTCCGTTCATCGCCATGCCAGTAGGCCCCGGCGACCGACAGCAGTTTCACCGCCCTGATCAACCCGGTGTGGGGCAAATGCGGACCACGACAAACATCGACAAAATCACCCTGCTCGTACACCGAAATCAATTCGTCCGGCAGTCCCTCGATGATTTCCAGCTTGTACGGCTCATTCCGGCGCGCAAAAAGCTCCATCGCTTCGTGCCGCGGCAACCAGCGATGGACAATCGGCTGCGCCTGACTGGCAAGCAACCTCATCCGCTCTTCAATTTTGGCAAGGTCCGTATCGGTAAACGGCGGCTCGACATCGAAATCGTAATAGAATCCCTGCGTAACCGCCGGTCCGATAGTCACCTTTGCGTCCGGGAAAAGCTGTTTTACCGCCTGAGCCAGCAAATGCGAGGCAGAATGTTGAAAAACATCACGACCTTCCTCGTCCTGGAAGGTCACCGGTTCAACCACCGCATCCCGCTCAAGAACGCTGGTGAGGTCAACCAGTCGGCCGTCGACCCGGGCCACAATCGCGGAGCTATCCTCAAGGACCTGCTCAACAGTCACGCCCGGTTCAAACTGCCGTACTTTGCCAGCGACGGACACATTTATCACGGTCGTATCATACTGGCAACACTGCAACTGTCAAATCAGTCTCCTGCTCCTCGTTTCCCGACCCCAATCGGAAAAGCTGTCTGCGCGAAGTGCGCCCTATGTCGTTATTCGGGCCAACCGCTGGCCACAACCTCCTATGTATGAGCATTTCCCACGCCTGAGTCGACTGTGCCTGAAGCCTGCGACCCGCATTCCTTGTCCGTGGAAACCTAACTGCCTGCACCGCTGCAGCTTTTGATGCCACAGGAATTGGCTTAAGACCACTGCTTTCCAGCTCGCTTGACCGTATCCTCGACGGTGCTAGAATCGCTCTGTGAAAACAACCAGGCTCTGCGTCGGTCTGGGGTTCGACGCCCATCCTTTGCGTGCCGGCCGGCCGCTTCGACTTGGCGGTGTCACCATACCGTCACGCCGTGGCCTTGTCGGTCACTCAGACGCCGATGTTCTGCTTCATGCAATCATTGACGCACTGCTCGGGGCAGTCGGCGGACCTGACATCGGCACACTTTTCCCGGACACCGACCCAAAACTGACCAACGTTGACAGCCGCAGTCTCCTCACTCAGGCCACAAGGCGCATCCGACGCCAGGGCGTCAGAATAGTCAATGTTGACTGCGTTCTCGTCTGTGACGAACCAAAACTGGCACCGCACTACCAGTGTATTCGCGAAAGCGTTGCCACCCTGTTGAAGATTGAGAGTTCATCAGTCGGCCTGAAGGCCAAAACCTGTGAAGGCACGGCACTGGCATACCGGTCACGAAGCATCGCGGCGCTGGTTGTGGCGCTGCTGGAGATGCCCTCCCCTTGATACCACTGCGCGACGACATTCGCTCAGTCCACCGCCCGTGGGTAAGTTATGCCATGATGGCGCTTTGTGCTGGTGTCTACGGTTACCAGATACTCAACGCCGGACACTCGGCAGCGGCAACCGACCGATTCTACCGGACCTGGGGAATGATACCGGTTGCCATAGTCAATGGCGAGCGGCTTTGGACGCTGGTGACCTCGATGTTTCTGCACGGCGGACCCCTTCACTTCCTTGGCAACATGCTCTATCTCTGGATATTTGGCGACAACGTCGAAGACGTTTTCGGTCATCTGCGCTACCTGCTGCTGTACATCCTTTCCGGCATCGCCGGCGGCCTGCTCCACGTCCTAGTTGCACCCTACTCGGCAACACCGACCATCGGCGCATCCGGCGCGATATCGGGCGTCATGGGTGCCTATTTCGTTCTTTTCCCGCGGGCGCGGATTCTGACCCTCGTGCCGATTTTCTTCTTCCTGCGACTGGTCCTGCTCCCCGCTCCGCTGCTGCTGGGATTCTGGATACTGTTCCAACTGCTATACGGCTGCAGTTCCAGCCCCGGCACCGGCGGCGTTGCCTACTTTGCCCACATTGGCGGCTTCTTCGTCGGTGCACTGCTTGGCTTTGCCGCACGGCGGCGACAATGCCGTCCGTGGTATGAAATCAGCTAAGAGCCAACTGATCGCAATCGTCCTGAGTGCGATCGTCGCCCGGCTGATTGTCCTCTGGCTACCTCCACAAGTCAGCATCCGGACCAAAGCCATCGACGCAGTAAGCGATGCCCGCGAATACGACGCCCTCGCCCGTACCCTCTGGCAGGACCACCGCTTCAGCCGTGACAACTCGCCGGCAGCAGGGCCGGAGCTATTCCGGACACCATTTTATCCGCTCGCCATTGCGCCGGGCGCGGCATTCCCAAACGGAACGATTATCTGGGGGCTGTTGTTGCAGTTGATGCTCTCGGTCCTGCTGGTAATCAGCACCCGTCAGCTCGGCCTTGAACTAGGTGCAGACGACCGGCAAGCGCGGTTCGCCGCTCTGCTGGTTGCGCTGAGTCCAAACCTGGCATTTCAGGCCACCAAACTGATCAGCGAGACACTCTTCTCACTCCTGCTGACAATAACCATCCTGCTGTTGATCCGCACGCTGCGTGCCGACCGTGTGACGGACGCACTTGCGACCGGCATTGCCTCGGGCATGCTTGTCCTCACCCGACCGATCGCCAGTTACCTGCCGCTGGTTTTCGGCCTGCAGCTGCTGCTGCGGTTGCCGCTTCGTGTCAGTGCGCTTCGTTCCACACTGCTGCTGGGGACCGGAGTATTGTTGTCGCTGCTTCCCTGGGGCCTGCGCAACTGGCACCAGGCCGGCTACCCGGGCATATCGACTGCTGCACTCCACAACCTCTATCTCTACAACGCTGCAACGGTACTGGCGGCCGAGAGCAGAACATCACTGGCCGAAGCCCGCGACAGCATGCGTACCATCGCTCTCAAACGTTACGGCAGTCTCGATTCTTTCAGCGAGGCGACATACTGGCAGCGTCTCGGCTCGGTCGCCAGCGAGGTCTGCCGACAGCATCCGCTACGCACGGTTCTGGTACAGACAGCCGGATTCTTCACTACGATGCTTACGCCGCTCGGTTTCCAGCCCCTGCTGGTGCACTGCGGCGCATCCGGCTACGTGTCGGCACCACCCCACACGATGCAAAACACACTGGGGCTTCTCACTGCCGGCCGCATCGGGGCAGCCGTAACACTGATCTGGCGCAGTCGAGTTTCACTACTGACGCCAATCGCTGCATTGCTGCTGTTGCTGGCAACTGTCCATCTTGGGGTACTGCTTTGGGGGTCGCTGCGTTATCTCTTCCGTCGCGACCGAATTGCCCGCTGGCTGCTCCTGCCGGTGCTGTACTTCACCGCGCTGCCCGGGCCAGTCGGTGAAGCCCGGTTTCGGGCACCAATCGAACCGCTGCTGGCGATACTGGCCGCTGTCGCGCTACGGCCGGGCCGTTCCGTTGAATGCACGCCGACTGCCGACCCTTCCGAGCCGCCGGTGGCCGGCTAGTCTTTACGGGCCTTCGCTTCCTCGATTATTTTCGCCGCAGCTTCACGCGGAACCTCTTCATAGTGCGAGAATTCCATCGTAAAGAAGCCACGACCCTGGGTCATTGACCTCAGGCTGTTTGAATATTTGTACATCTCGGCCAGTGGTGCCTGCGCCTTGATTACCTGCAGACTACCCTGAGCTTCCATGCCCATGATTCGACCCCGGCGCGAGTTCAGGTCACCCATCACGTCGCCGGTGAAGTTATCCGGCACTGCGACCTCGACATTCATTATCGGCTCGAGCAGCACGAGTCCCGCCTTCTCACAGGCGGCCTTGAAACCGATGTTGGCGGCAAGCTTGAAGGCGATATCCGAGGAGTCCACGTCGTGGTATGACCCGTCGTAAACCGTCACCTTGATATCCTGCATCTTGTAGCCGGCAAGCACGCCCTTTTCCATCGTTTCAATCACGCCCTTTTCGACCGAAGGAATGAACTTCGCCGGAATCGCACCGCCCTTGATTTCGTCAACAAACTCAAAACCGGCACCCCGCGGCAACGGCTCCACTCTCAGCCAGCAGTCGCCGAACTGTCCCCTGCCACCGGTCTGCTTCTTGTGCCGGCCCTGTGCCTCGGCCCGCCGGGTAATCGTCTCGCGGTATGGAATCCGCGGCTTCACCAGGTCAACGCTGGTGTCAAAACGCCGCTTCAACCGGCCGATGATGACGTCCAGGTGCAGTTCACCCATGCCATTGATCAGCTGCTGGCCAATCTCGGCGTTAAACTCATAGGAAAAGGTCGGGTCTTCTTCGTGCAACCGGGCCAGGCCATTCGAGACCCGTTCCTCATCGCCCTTGCTCTGAGGCACGATCGCCACCGAGATTGACGGCTTCGGGAAAACGATCGGGGGTAGCCGCAGCGGACGCCGCTTGTCAGCCAGCGTATCGCCGGTATGAGTGTCCTTCAACTTCACCAGCGCTCCGATCATTCCCGTGCTCAGCCGGTTGATCTCGGTACGTTCCTTGCCCTTGACCAGATAGAGCTGATTGATCTTCTCCTCGCGCTCGGTAGTGCCATTGACAAGGCTCATGCCGGATTCGATGCTGCCGGCAAAAACCCGGACATACATCATGTCGCCGACGTGCGACTCCGACACCGTCTTGAAGACAAAAGCCGCGGTGGGTGCCGCCGGGTCAGGCGCCACGACCTCCTCCTTGTCGCCGGCAGTCGCCCGGGCCGTCTGTGGCGGCATCTCGGCCGGACTGGGCAAGACGTCAACCGCCAGGTCCAGCAACAGATCCACGCCGACCTGGGCCAGAGCGTCGGTGCAAATCATCGGGAACACGACTCCCTGCTTGATTCCCTGCCTGACCGCCCGCCGCATCTCTTCCGGTTCAATCTGACTGCCCTCTAGGAATTTCTCCATCAAGGCTTCATCCGATTCCGCCGCCGCTTCGACCAGTCGTTCCTTCCACTCGGCGACCGCAGTCGCCATCTCGGCCGGCACCGGAATCTCGCTGCGCACACCGCCGGCATAGCGGTAGGCCCGTTCGTTCAAGAGATCGAGCACGCCGTTCAGCCCGGCGGCCTTACCGATCGGCAGATAGAGCGGAGTAACCCGAGTACCCAGTACCTTGCGCACTTCCTCAGCAGTTGCGGCGTAATCGGTGTTTTCGCGGCCCAGCTTATTGACCACAACCACCCGGGGCAGTCGCGCCTCATCGGCCCGGCGCCACGCCATCTCGGTACCAACCTCGACCCCTGAACTGGCATCAACGACAACCACCGCCACATCGACCGCCCGCATCGCGGAGATGACGTTGCCGAAGAAATCGGCGTAACCGGGCGCATCAACGATGTTGATGAGGGTATCGCGCCACTCACCGTATGCCAGCGAGAGGTTTATTGAAATCTTCCGCGCGATTTCATCCTCGTCGTAATCCAGCAGTGACGTGCCGTCAGCGGTCGAACCCAGCCGGTTGTTCTGCTTCATCGCAAAAAGCAACGCCTCGCAGATTGAGGTCTTGCCACAACCGCCGTGACCAAAGAAGCCGAGATTACGAATCCGATCCGGGCCGTACTCTTTCACAGGGTCCTCCTGAGACTTCGCAAGTTGAACGCAATCATAGCCATGCTGGCAAATCAGTCAAGGAAGGCCAGCCGGGCGGCAAGGCAAAAGCATCGGGGCGGCTAACGCCGCCCCGACACGAAGAAAGACAACCGCTATCTCAGCACCAGCTTGCGACCCTGGACGCCATCGCCCGTGCTGAGCTGGCAGAAGTAGACGCCAGCGGGTACTTCCCGCCCGTTGTCATCCAGTCGGTCCCAGACAACCCGGTTCACACCCGACCCGACCGGACCGCGAACGAGCGACCGCACCAGCCGGCCCGACAGGTCGTAGATACCCAGCGCAACATCGCCACCACGCGGCACGGCGTAGCTCACAGTCACCCGGGCCCGTGCCGGATTCGGTGCGGCGTCCAGCGCAACATGCAGGACCGGTGCCAGCGGGTCAAAACCGCCAATACCAGTCGCGCCGCCGGCCACATACAGCAGCGCATTGTGGAAAACCAGCGCCCAGTCGCCTCCGCGCTGGGGCGGGTTGCTGCTGTAGATGCCCGGATAGCTGTTGACCGCCACAACCTTCTGATTGGCACTCACCGCGACATAACGGCGCCCGTCGGCCCACTTTGCCACCGACTCGGCACCGGCCGCAAACGGGCCGTCACCCATGAAGTAATCACGGCATGAATCGACTCCCGCCATGGTCGGATGAGCCGGGTTACGCCAGCCCATCTGCTGGCTGCCGTACTGGTTATTTCCCGGCACAATCGTCGCGTAACTGCCGGTCATGATTCTACCGCCCATGCGCCAGCCGGTCGTGAAGCAGAAATTGCCAATCACGACCCCGCCGCCGGCGTCGACATAGTCGGCAAGGACATCGCCCATTCCATCCGGGTTCGAGAACGTATAGTTCGTATGGGCACCAACCGCATCATAAGGCTGCAGCTGAGTCAGGGTCGGCGTCGCATTCTGACCGTTGAAAAACTCGATCGAATCGCCCAGTGCCCGCAGCCGAACCGCCAGAGTCGTTTCCGGAGCGCTGTAGTCGGAGTAAATCCACAGGACGCGAATCTGGTCAACCGCCGTCGTCGTCGTCCGCAGTGTGTCATTGGCGCGGTTCTGGTCCGGACCGCAGTTGTGCCACATCGTCACAGCGTAGCTGGAACCGACCGGCCCGACATTCCAGTTCGAAGGGAAAGAAAAACTCTGCGACCCCATCTCCGGCACACTGTCCACCGCGACACTGTCGCGATACAGCGTCACCGCTCCCGAATCAATCCGGCAATGGGCCCAGAAATTTCGCTCGGTGTAGTCGGTGCTGGCCAGAGTGATGCGCGGCGTTATGGTAATGTTTGCCCGGACGCGGCCACCGATGTTCATTCCGGCGACGCGGACGTCGTGGCCCCGGGTCGTCGTCGTCCGGGTGATCGTGTCGTTGCGCCGGTTGGTATCCCCGGGCAGTGTATGCCAGAACGTCAGCT
>CBFGJX010000006.1:0-108128 GCA_965649225.1 Caldifarciminota bacterium | reverse complement strand
GATAACCTCGGGAGGCAGAACCTGCCCGCTGAGGAGGTCGCTCAGGTAGATGGGCTTCTCGGTTGGCGGACCCTCGCCGCCCGGGCGCACGTGCACGGAGTAGGCAACGCGTAAGGTCGTCCCGCCCGGGAACGCCGCGTAGCAGGCTGCCGGTGCTCCTGCCCAGACGTACGGCGGATTGGCCTCAAACAACTGGTAGTGCTGCCACTCCGGCCAGATCTGGCGAACCGCGACCATCACGTTGCCGTTCTTCAGGTAGGCCACCTTGGGCCAGCCACCTTCATCCGTCACCAGGGCCGGGTACTCGCCAAAGTCGACGGTCTCGGGCAGGCTCCATGCCCTGCCGGTGTTGCCGGACCGCAGGTAGTAGACCACGCCGTTGTCTTCGTAGACAATCCCCAGCGTCCGGTCGAGCGGCGACGCGAAGTTAGTGCTGACGTGACGCTGCTGGTTGAAAGCGGTGGCTCCCTCGCGGTCCGAGAGCAACTGCGCGCCCCAATGCGAGTACAGCGTGGTCACGCCGTTCTCCTCGTCGAGAGTGACCAGGTGCAGCGTGCTGCGCGCATCGACGGCCAGCCTGGGTCTGTAGCTGTTGCCGGTGCCGAGCGCCAGTGTCTCCGGCGGCAGCCAGCCGGCGTTCAGGCTGGGAGAACGACGGCACACGACGCGCTCGCGGCCGCTGATGGACTGCTGCCATAGGACGTAGGACAGCCCGCGTGCGTCGGTTTCGACTGTCGGCTCACAGAGGCTGGCCGCGCACGCCAGGCAGACAGCTTCTTCCTGGGGCGGCCACGTCGCGCCGCCGTCCGACGAGGTGATGGCGTACAACGAGAAGGCATCGGTCATCTCGTAGTACACCCAGGCAACGTCAACTCTGCCATTCGGCCCCGCCGCAACAACTGGACCGCGTCGGCCGGTGTCGTCCGATTCGAGTGCGCTCTCGTCCCACAGCAGGTGACGAGGCAGCCAGGTCGCGCCGTAGTCGGTGGACCGCCGGTGCCAGAAGTGGATGGTGCCCGAGAAGTAGTGACTCCACGTGGCATGCAGAGTGCCGTCAGGGCCGAACTCGATTGACGGGAACGACATCAGCGCCTGAGGCGTCTCCTGCCAGAGCACGCGCTCATCCTCCCAGAACACCCCGCCGTCGGTTGACCGTCGGTAGCGCAGACTCTGGTTCTGCACGTCCTGGTTGTACCAGCAGACGACGACCACCGTTCCGGTCTGGTCGACGGCGACTGCCGGGCGAGTCGCGGTCACGACGCCGGGCGCCGTGAGTACCTCGGTAGTCCCTGACGGGTGTCGGTACACCACGGCGCCGCGTTCATCGTCTGTTAGCGCTACCCAGACGATATGCGGTTCGTCGCTCCCGTCGCGCGGGACATCAAGCGCCGCGTACATAGCGTCCCTGGATGCACAGGACACGGTCTGTGACAGCCAACTCGTGCCTTGATTGGCTGACCGTGCGTAGCGCACGACCCGCGCTGACGCTCCCTGGACGCAGTAGACTGTATGGGCTAAGTACGGCGTCGGCGCACACAGCGCCCGTGCCGCGGATGATGACAGGTATACCTTCGTGTTCGGCTCCACTGCGATGCGGCTGTCACGCCACAACTGCGCAATCGCGGTGGCCTGCAGGCATACCGTCAGCAGGACGGTTACTGCGGGGAGCCCCCCCTCCCGCGCCAATGGGCCTCGCTTTCATGCTGCCCTCCTTACGAGGATGCTCACTTTGAGCAGGGCGGCAACTGCATCCTCCACGCTGCTGCCGTGCGGAGGCTGGCACGCGTCCTTCCACCGGGAAGGGCCGAGCCCAACCTCTGATGTTTAGAGTATAGCATCTCGAAGCGCGAGTGTCAAGCGAGTTGAGTGCGTGACCACCTTCAGCTGCGGCCGCACGGGCACGCCGCCGTTCTGCGACGGCAGCCACGCGCAGGGCTAGGCGCGGGGCGTAACATTGACAGGGCTCGGAGTTCGGGCATAATCACTCATTCCGATGATTGGCAAACGCGGGCCGGCCCCCGTGCCGGCAGACAAATCATAAGGAGAGTGTAATGGCAGACGAAGTGAAAGCCGCCCCGACCGAAGAGAAGTCAGACAAGACCAAGCTTGTCGCCCTGCTTCTGTGCATTTTCCTCGGCGGACTGGGCGTGCACCGGTTCTATGTCGGCAAGATCGGGACCGGCATCGTGTGGTTGCTGACTGCCGGCGTGTTCGGCATCGGCTGGATAGTTGACATCATCATGATTGCGACCGGCTCGTTCAAGGACAAGAAGGGGCGCAAGCTCGCCGATTGACCGCTTGTCGCGATTGATTCGGCCGCTGCCTTCGGACAGCGGCCGAGGTTTTTCCGGGCTGAATGAGGAAGTGGCCCAAACCACCCGGGGAGTGAGTCCCCCCGCGAGTGTCCGGACTGTCGCCACTTTGGCCGGTGGGATGTTGGGCGTGGCAGCAGGATTTTCAGCCGCTGTGATGCAAGTCCTGTCTATGGCGGAGGATACGATTGGGTGTCTGTCTGGATGATGGGAGGCAGGACCGGGTCTGGGGTAGGGCGACGCTTCGGTCCAGGTTCCCATTTGTGGCGCGGGATTGGCTCCGGTTGCCACAATGGCGCATGATATGATAACGGGTTACAGCCCTTTCTGTCGGATTGATAATGGTGTCATCTGACCGGGCAGTGTCATTGGCCATCCGAACCGCAGCGTTGTCGGGGCGGAATCAGCGACGGCCGGAACTGGTATATCAGGCAGGTACAGAGCCGGATGAGCCTGAATCAGACTGGAGGATTGAGTGAGAGCGATGCGGATAGTGCTTTTACTGGTCACGGTTGCGTTAGCGGCCGGAAGTTCCCAGCCGGGTGCAGTCGAGCGGGCGGCGTTGGCCGCGGCGCAGGAGCGTTTCGGGCTGAAACTTCTGCGCGAGCTGGTTGCGGAGAAGCCGGGGGCCAACGTGTTCATATCGCCCCTGAGCGTGATGGCCTGCCTGTCGATGGCGCGGGTGGGTGCGGCCGGCGAGACCGAGGCCGGGATGGCTCGAACGCTGGAGCTGGAGGGGCTTCCGCGCGAGACCGCGAACCGCGCGGTCGGGGCACAGATGCGCGAGCTGGCCGGCGCCGACAAGTCGGTAACGCTCAGTATCGCCAACTCGGCTTGGGCGCGGCGGGGAGTGAAGTTCGAGAAGGCTTTTCTCGATGCGAACAAGGCGCACTACGCGGCGCAGGTTTCGGTGCTGGATTTCGCGCGGCCCGACGCAGTGGGCCGGATAAACGGCTGGGTGAAGGCGCAGACGCGCGGGCTCATCCCGGAGATCGTGTCGAGCATCGAGCCGTATGACGTGCTGTTCTTGATTAACGCGGTCTATTTCAAGGGCGTGTGGAGCGAGCCGTTCGAGAAGCGGATGAGCCACGAGGAGTGGTTTTACTTCGCGCGGGGCGACTCGGCGCGGCGGATGATGATGATGCGCAGCGACCGGATGGACTATCTCGGTCACAAGCTCTTTCAGGCTGTGCGGCTGCCTTATGGCAGCGGCCGGATGAAGATGTACCTGTTCGTGCCCCGTGAGCGTGACGGTATCAACGCGCTGCTGGCCGAGTTCACGCCCGAGAACTGGCAGGCCTGGGCCGCGGGCTTTGCCGAGATGTCGGGCGAGCTGACGATGCCGCGCTTCAAGTTCGACTACGAGGCGAACCTGAACCGCAGTTTGAGTCGGCTGGGGATGGCCGATGCGTTCAATCCGCAGGTCGCGGACTTCCGGGCGATGGTGAAGCCGCCGGTGCGGGTGTTTATCAGTGAGGTCAAGCACAAGACCTTCGTCGAGGTGAATGAGGAAGGCACCGAGGCGGCGGCGGTCACATCGACCAGAGTGGCGATGACGGCAATGATGCCCGAACCGCTGGAGCGTTTCACCATCAGGGCCGACCGGCCGTTTGTCTGCGCCATCCGCGATGACGGGACCGGCGCGCTGCTCTTTCTGGGCGTGGTTCACGACCCGAAGCAGTAGCCGGCGGATCCAGACCGGCTGGGGTGAAGCTTTGCCTGCGACGGAGGCAAAGCGGCATTGGCCGCAGTTTCAGTTGACAGTAATCAGAGAGGCTTCTACCATTCACTATCCCAGCCAAGGAGGCCTGATGAATCTGAAGCTGCTTTGTATGCTGTGGCTGGCTGCGGCACTAGCCGTGGGGCAGAACCTGCTGGTAAATGGTAATTTTGAGCAGGAGCTGACCGTTGGCTGGACCTATGCCGACAGCGGCTACGGTACCCATTTTGCCGACCGGCAGACATACCACCACCCGGACCCCGATTTCGAGGCGCAGACTTATCAGTACGACAATCCGGGATGGGCGCGTCTGGCCCAGTCGGTTGACGTGCCAGGTGTACTGGTGCAACTTTCGTTTCAAGCCAGCTTTGCCGAGTCGGGTGGCACTTCGACCTGCTGGCCGGCGGCGTGTTTTCAGGTCTGTTACCGTGATGCCGGTGGGAATCTGCTCGGCGAGACGCGCTACTACTACTCGACCTATGCGAACTGGACGCCATCGCCGACGCTGAGCCTTTACCGCATCACCAACCCGGCCTGGTCGCAATACACCCTGAACATCGCCGACGAAGTCAGTACCAATCTGCCTGGTGTCGACCCGGGCGCGGTAGCGCGAGTCGAGGTCGCACTGCTCAGTTATACCTATTCGGGCTGAGGGGCCCCAACGGCGAAGGTCTTCGCCGATGACATTTCACTTGTCAGCACTGCCAACGGCCCGTATCTGGTTCTCCGTTCCCTGACCTGCATCGACAGTCCTCCCGGCGGCAACGCCAACGGCCGTTTTGACCCCGGCGAGTCCGGCCGGCTGCTGGTCGGCTTGCGCAACGTCGGCAATGCCACGACTGACAGTGTCGTTGCCCGGCTGCGTTCCGGTCATCCGCTGCTGCGGATTACCGATTCGCTCGCCCGCTATGGTACGGTTCCGCCCGATTCTGTCGTAGTGAACCGTTCCGATCCGTTCGCACTCGAGGTGGATGCCGCCATGCCGATAGAAACCCGGGTGCCGATGACGCTGATTGTTTCGGGCACCGGCTATGCCGATACGATGCAGTTTAATCTGACGGTCGGCGAGCTGCGGGCAATTGACCCGATACCGGATAACTCGAACCCGCCCCGCTACTGGTGCTACGACGATGGCGACGCCGGTTATCCGGAGCGGCCGGAATTCTCCTGGATTGAAATCAACAACCTTGGTACCCGGCTGACGCTGTCCGACGACCAGACGGTTACGATTGACCTGCCGCCAGGGTTTGTGTGGCGTTTCTACGGTAACGTCAACACCCAGCTTTCAATCTGCGGCAACGGCTGGGTTGCGCCCGGGTACACAACGCTGGCAACCTACACCAACACCGCCCTGCCCAACGCCAGTATGCCCGGGATGGTTGCCGTCAACTGGGACGACCTCTATCCGCCCACCGGCGGTGGCGTCTGGTACTGGCATGACGCAGCCAACCGCCGGTTCATTGTCGAATACGACAGCGTCGCCTACTATGCCAACCGGGCGGTTTTCGACAAGTTTCAGTTTGTGCTCTACGATACCTCCCGGCATACGCCAACCGGCGACAACGTCTTCCTGCTGCAGTATCTGACTGCCGACGGTTACAGTTCAAGTACGGTCGGCAGCCAGGACCCGACGGCAAGTATCGCGATACAATATCTGTTCGACAACAGCTATCACCGCGGTGCCGGCCGGCTGCAGGCGGGCCGGGCGCTGAAGTTCACGACGGTTGAGCCTTCGACCGGCATAAACGAACCCCGGACGGGCAATCTCGTGGTTCGCCGGGCACAGGCTTATCCCAACCCGTTTGCCGGTTCGACCCGCCTGGTTGCTCAGTTGCCGGTGAGCGGGCCTGCCGCCTGTCGGATTTACGACAACTCCGGAAGAGTTGTGCGTGAGCTTGCGGTTGAAGGCGGGCGGACGAACTGGGATGGCTGTGACGGCAATGGTCGTCCGGCCCCGCCCGGTATCTACTTCTGCCAGTTTGTCAACGGCGATGAGGATGCCTGGGGCAAGCTGGTTTTGACGCGCTAGCACGATCGGCCTTCGGCGGCGGGCGGCTTCAGCGCCGCCCGCCGTTGTTTGGGACCCGGTCGGGCAGACAGGCTGTTTGCAGACAGAAAAGGAGCCGTGATGAGTGGTTTTCATCGGATTCCGCCTGAGGCGATACTCGACAATCCCTTCAAGCTGATTGGCAAGGACTGGATGCTGGTGACCGCCGGCACGATTGAGAAGTGGAACACCATGACCGCCAGCTGGGGCGCACTGGGGATATTATGGAACAAGCCGGTCGCTTTCTGTTTTGTGCGTCCGACCCGTCACACCTTTGGCTTCATCGATTCGGCCGAGCGGTTCAGCCTGAGCTTTTTCGAAGAGCGTTACCGCGACGCACTGATGGTCTGCGGCACGAAGTCGGGCCGCGATATTGACAAGTCCCGTGCGACCGGCCTGCTGCCGGTCGCCGGTGATGGTACGGTCTATTTCGAACAGGCGCGGCTGGTGCTGGAATGCCGCAAGCTCTACACCGCCGACATCGACCCG
Organism: Caldifarciminota bacterium; assembly: GCA_965649225.1. Classification (GTDB taxonomy): domain Bacteria; phylum Hydrothermota; class Tepidihabitantia; order Tepidihabitantales; family Tepidihabitantaceae; genus CBFGJX01. The sequence continues at coordinate 101,560 of CBFGJX010000006.1, read as the reverse complement.
AGCCGATTCCTCGATCCGAAGATCGACGAGAACTACCCGAACAAGGACTACCACCGGATGTTTGTCGGGGAAGTGACTGATGTCCTGCTCCGGGCCTAGATTGCCACTCCGAGCAGCTGTGCGCGCAACGCCGGCAGCGGCCGGTCTGCCGGCCCCCGCGTGACCGCGATGTCGAGCCCGGGCAGGCTCAGCCGGCTGGCACGGCCGCAGCCGGTGCAGGGTCGGCTGAGATTGTAGCCGATTAACGCGCCCGCGACCGGCGCGGCAAGGACCGGGACCAGCGAAACGAACACCGACGCCGGCGGGTCGACCAGTTGCCCTGTCGCCACACCCACTCCGAGTCCGACGGCGGTGCCGGCGAGCGAACCGAGCAACGCGCCGCCGAGCCGGCCGCGTTCGGCCAGCAGTGTGCCGCCGGTCCAGGCGCCGGTCCCGGCGCCGAGGCAATACCCGCCCACGCCCGAGGCGGTGATGATGAGCATCGGCCCGATCGCCTCGGGTTCGATGAAGTTGAGATCACCCTCGAACCGGGAGCGGGCCAGCGCGGCCGCACCGAGTCCAAGGATCACGCCCCCGGTCAGCGCCGTGGCGGATTCAATCACGAGGACTGACGAGCGTGGTCGAGCCGGACGGTCGCCGTAGGGCAGCTGGAGACCGCCGGGCAGCGCTGGCAGTGACAGTGGCAGCAGCAGCGCAAGCCAGAGTTTCACAGGCGTATTGTCGCCCCACTGCCCGGGTTGTCAATGGCCGCGATTGACCACGCGCCGGCAGCTGTTACTATCAGTTCTCTCGGTCCGAACTGCGGAGGTCATGATGAGTAAGACTGCACTGCTGATTGGTTTGAGCCTTGGTGTCGTGTCGGCGTTCGGTACCAACATTATTCTGAACCCGTCGTTTGAGACCTGGCTCGGGTCGGTGCCACTGGGCTGGCTCAGTTCGGAACCGCTGTACCCGGGTAGCGCGACGCGGGATTCCAATGCACTGTCCGGTCGCTGGTGCGTCAAACTGAACAGCGCCGACACGACGGCATTCGTTTCAACTGCAACGGTTGTCAGAGCCGGATTCAGTTACCGGTTCAGCGGTTTCGCCCGGGTGCCGGGCGTGCTCGGCGGTTCCTTCGTGCTCCAGTTCCTCTCGCTCGCCGGCGGCGCCGTGGGTTCACCGGTGATGCTGCCGGCCTACTATTCGGGGAGTTCCTACCGGCAGTACTCGCGCTGGGTGACGGCACCGGATTCAGCCGCGCTGCTGTCAGTGAGTTTCGTTTCGGTGCTCGGAGCAGTGGCCTATGTTGACAGCGTGACGCTGGATGACACGACTTTGACCGCGGTGGAGGAGCCGGCAGTCTGTTCACTAGGCCGCCAGCGGGCAGCGTCAAAGCTCGTCGTGGTCGGAAAAGCCCAGCGACCAGTTGGCGCGGGCGAAAGGGTATATGACCCGCTGGGAAGAAGCCGAACTACCGGTGGTGCCCTGCCAAGGGGAATCTGGTTTGTCCCGGCGCGGCGACAAGACACTGGGGCGGAACAGTCGGGCGCTAACTGATTGAATCTAGGTCTGTTAGCTTTATTGCTCCGGAGTTGACAGGCGGGTGCAAGTTGCTATTGATTTGCCGGCCGGTTGTGTTATTATGTCTTTCCCGGCGGGCAGACCGGCCCGCTCAATCTTGACAGTAGTTATTGTTATGGTATAAGGAAAGCTACGATGAGGACGACTGTTGCAAAAAAAGCTGATCTGCCGGGCAACTGGTATCTGATTGACGCCAAGGGCGAGGTGCTGGGCCGGCTGGCAACGCGCATTGCGGTGCTGCTGATGGGCAAGCACCGGCCCAACTACACGCCTCACATCGATGCCGGCGATCACGTTGTCGTCATCAATGCCGCCGAGATAAAGGTGACCGGTAAGAAGTACGAAGAGAAACTTTACCGCCGTCACTCTTTCTACCCCGGGGGCTTGAAGACGCTGACTTATCGTCAGGTTGTTGAGAGGTTTCCGACCCGGCCGCTGGAGTTGGCGGTGAAGCGGATGCTGCCGAAGAACCGGTTGCAGGACCGCCGCATGCGCCGGCTGCATATCTATCTTGGGGCCGAACATGAGCATCAGGCGCAGTCGCCGGAACCGGTAAAGAACTAGATTTATGAACAACAGATTGTTTGCCACGGGAAGCCGCAAGACCGCAACTGCCAAGGTCTGGCTGGTTCCGGGCGGAAGTGAAAACACTGTCAATGGCCGGCCGCTTGAGAGCTATTTCGGCCGGACCGATCTGATCAGTGTCGCGCTGGCGCCGTTGAAAACAACCGCCACCGTCGGGCAGTACGGTCTGCTCTGCGAGGTGGCTGGGGGCGGGCTCTCGGCACAGGCCGCGGCGGTTTCGCTGGGTATCGCGCGGGCACTGGTTGCTCAAAACGCCGAGCTGCGCAAGACCCTGAAGAGCGCCGAGTTGCTCAAGCGTGACCCGCGCGAGAAAGAACGAATGAAGTACGGGCTGGCGAAGAGGAGAAAGAGGTTCCAGTGGGTCAAACGTTAACGATCAAGAGCCTGCTCGAGGCCGGCGTTCACTTCGGCCACCACTCCCGGCGGTGGAACCCGAAGATGAAGCCGTTCATCTACGGCAAGCGACAGGGCATCTTCATCATTGATCTCGAGAAAAGTCTTGAACGCATCCGGCTGGCGTACGACGCCGCTCGCAACATTACCGAGGCCGGCAAGGAGATTCTCTTCGTCGGAACCAAACAGCAGGCCCGCCCGATAATCACCGAGGAAGCTGAGCGTTGCGGTGCACCCTATGTCACCGAGCGCTGGATCGGCGGCCTGTTGACCAATTTTGAGGTAGTGTCGACCCGCATCAACCGTCTCGGAGAACTGGAGCGGATGGTGCGGGACAGTGATTTCGCTGGTTCGACCAAGAAGGAATCGCTGTTGTTGCAGCGCGAGCAGAAGAAGCTGGCACGGGTTTTTAGCGGTCTGCGTGGTCTCGACCGGCTGCCCGGTGCGCTGTTTGTTGTCGACCCGGTGCGCGAAGCTACGGCGGTTGCCGAGGCAAAGCGGGTTCGGATACCGATTATCGCACTGATTGACACCAACGGCGATCCGGAGGGAATTGATTTCCCGATTCCGGGTAATGACGATGCGCTGCGTTCGATCCGTCTGGTCGCCAGTATGATTGCAGATGCGGTGATGGAAGGTCGCAAGCAGTTCGAGACCGAATCGGAGGAGGCCCAGTGAGCCTGTCGGCCGAGAAAGTCGCCGACCTGCGGCGCCGTACGGGTGCCGGAATGATGGAGTGCAAGACCGCCCTGCAGGAAGCCGATGGCGATATCGACAAGGCAATCGAGATTCTGCGCAAGCGCGGGGTTGCCAAGGCAGCCAAGCGGGCCGAACGGCCGACCGCTGCCGGAGTGATCGATGCCTATATCCATCCGGGTGAACGGCTGGGTGTGCTGGTTGAGGTCGACGTCGAGACCGATTTCGTCGCCCGCAACCAGGAGTTCCGTCGTTTCGTCCGTGATATCGCGATGCACATTGCCGCTTCCGATCCATTGGCGATAGATCGCGACGGTGTCCCGCAGGATGTCGTTGACCGCGAGAAGCGCATTTACGAGGAGCAGGTCGCCCAGTCGGGCAAACCGGCAGCCATCATTGAAAAGATAGTGCAGGGCAAACTGGAGAAGTTCTATGCGGACGTTTGTCTGCTGGAACAGCCGTTTGTCAAGGCTCCGGAGAAGACGGTCGGCGACTACCTGAAGGAGACCATCGCCAAGTTCGGCGAAAACATGGTCATTCGGCGTTTCTCCCGCTTCAAGCTGGGTGAGTAGCCGCCGCTACAGCCGGGTTCTGCTCAAACTGTCGGGCAATGTCTTCGAGCAGGACGCCCTGCTTTCGGCGGTCGTAAAGCAGATTGTTGCCGCGCGCCGGACTGGCGCGCGGTTTGCCCTTGTGGTTGGCGGCGGCAATATCCTGCGTGGTCGTGACGCCGGTCGCTTCGACCGCGTGACTGCCGACAAGGCCGGCATGCTGGCCACGGTGATCAACGGTATGCGGCTGGCCGAGACGATCGGCCAACAGGTGCCGGTCCGGCACCTGTCGGCAGTGGCGATTCCGGGAACGGTCGAAGGTTACGATGTCTGGCGGGCCCGGAATGAGCTCGAAAACGGCCGGGTGCTGGTGCTTTCCGGCGGGACGGGTAATCCGTTCTTTTCCACCGATTCGGCAGCGGCGCTGCGCGCCGCCGAGCTCAATCTGGACTGTATTCTGAAGGCGACCCGGGTGGCTGGAGTCTATTCTGCCGACCCCGAGCGGGACGGTTCGGCAAAGTTCTACCGCCAGCTCAGCTACCAGCAGGCGCTGGCCGAGCGGTTGAACGTGATGGACATCACCGCACTGGCGTTTTGTCTGGAGCGGCAGATACCGATAGTGGTTTTTGACGTTGCCCGACCCGGAGCGATTACTGACATCATCAAAGGAAAGAGAGTGGGGAGTCTGATATGCTAGAAAAACTTTATGCCGAGTACCGCGCCAAGATGGTCAAATCAATCGAGGTGCTGGAGGGAGAGTTTTCCCGTATCCGGACCTCGCGGGCCAATCCGGCGATTCTGGATGGGGTTCGGGTGAACTACTACGATACCCCGACGCCCTTGAAGCAGGTAGCATCGGTGTCGGCGCCGGAGCCGCGTCAGCTGACGGTTCAGCCGTGGGACCGTAGCCTGCTGCCCGAGATTGAGAAGGCGATACTGCGGGCCGAGCTCGGACTGGTGCCAAAGGTTGAGGCCAACCTGATCCGAATCCCGATACCGCCGCTGACCGAGGAGCGCCGCCGCGAGCTGGCCAAGCTCTGCGGCAAGCTGACCGAGGATGCCCGGGTGGCAGTCCGAAACGTCCGTCGCGAAGCCAATGAGGCGATCAAGCGGCTGGAGAAGGATAAAAAGATCTCCGAGGACGACTCCAAGCTTGCCGTCAAGAAGGTCCAGGAGATGACCGACGAGTTCATCAAGAAACTCGACGAACTGCTCCGGCGCAAGGAAGCCGAGATAATGGAGCAGTAGCCGGTTCCGCGCCCGGGTGCCGCCCGGCGGGGAGGAGAGCATGACCAAGCTCAGCCCGGTTCCCGACCACATTGCGGTAATCATGGACGGTAACGGCCGCTGGGCGCGCCGGCGGGGCCTGCCAAGGGGAGTCGGTCACCGTGAGGGGGTGCGGGCGCTGCACGATGTCGTTGAGTATCTCAAGGACACCCCGGTCCGATTTCTGACCGCTTACAGCTTTTCGACGGAAAACTGGCTGCGGCCGAAAACCGAGGTTGACCTGCTGATGAAGCTGATGGCGGCGACGATTGATGCCGAGGGGCCGGGGCTGATGCGTAACAACATCCGGGTTCGTTCGATCGGGCGCAGTGAGGACCTGCCGCGTCGGCTTCAGGATGCGCTCAACCGGCTGATTGAACTGACCCGGAACAATACCGGCCTGACGCTGACGCTGGCAATTTCCTATGGCGGCAGGGCGGAGATACTTGATGCCTGTCGGCGGGCGGTCGAATCGGGTCGGGCACCCCGTACCGAAGCCGGGTTTGCCCGACTGTTGTATGAACCAGGGCTGCCTGACCCCGACCTGCTCATCCGGACCGGCGGCGAGCGGCGGATTTCGAACTTCCTGCTCTGGCAGTGCGCCTATACCGAGTTCTATTTCACCGACGTGCTCTGGCCTGATTTCCGAGCAGCCGGTATCAAAGAGGCACTCGCCGACTACCGCCAGCGGCGCCGGCGGTTCGGACGGATTGATGAAGACTAGGCTATTGCAGCGGCTGGTGGTCGGGCTGGCGCTGGGGACCGTGGTTTCGGCGGCGATTTTTCTGCCCCCGCCGGTCACGGCCATGGTCGTGGCAGTGTGGTCAACGGTTGCGACAATCGAGTTTCTGACAATTCTCCGACAGGCCGAGATTGTGTTGAGCCGATGGCTGCTGGTCGGTGCCAATCTGCTGCTGGTGATTGCGGCATGGTTTGGTCTGTTGCCGGCTGGCCTGATTGCCGCTGTCGGGGCAGTGTGGCTGTTCTCGGTCGCCGAACGCGAGACTCGACCGCGGGTGTTTGTCTATGGAGCATTTGTCGTTTTCTATCTCGGTTTTCTGCCGGCGCATCTGGTGCTGCTGCGCAATCTGGTCGCAGAGCGCGGCTGGTCCGGCTGGGTGGCATTTTTCCCGCTGGGCATCACCTGGCTCGCCGACAGCGCTGCCTGGCTGGTGGGCACGTTGATTGGACGTCGTCCGCTTGCCCCGCAGGTCAGTCCGAAGAAGACGGTTGAGGGTTATGTCGCAGCACTGGCGGCTTCGGGCATCGCCACCGGGCTTCTGCTCGGCAGGCTGCGACCGTTCGGTGCCGGCCCTTGGTGGTGGCTGGTTGCGGTCGGGATGGCGCTGGCGACACTGGGTCAGGCCGGGGACCTGTTTGAGTCGACTTTCAAGCGGGCAGTCGGCATGAAAGACAGTTCCCGGCTGCTGGGTGAGCACGGCGGATTCCTCGACCGTGTCGACAGCCTGCTGTTCGTCCTGCCGGCGTTCTACCATCTGCTGGTGCTTGTCGGTCGATGAAGCTGACCGACCCGGTCATTCGCCAAGGTCCGCAGGTCCGGGTTGGGTACCTTGCGTTCGATTCTCTCGGCGTCAAGGCCGCCTGTGTCGGGATTGCCACCCCCGATGTCAAACTGCTGATTGACCCGGGGTGTTCGGTAGAGCCGGACAGTTTCCCGCTGCCGCTCGCGCAGCGGGAGGAGCTGGCCGGTCGGTACGAGGCGGCAATCTACGCCGCCGGGCGCGATGCCGATGTCCTGGTAGTGTCCCATTATCATCTTGACCACTTTCTTGAGCGTCGTGACCCTGCGCTTTATCGCGACCGGGTGGTATTTGCCAAAGACCCCGATGATCTGCCGGCGCGGCAGGCCGAAGCGGCGCGGCGGTTGTTTCAGACAATTGACGGGCTGCCGAAGGAACTGATCATTGCCGACGGCCGCCGGTTTCGTTTCGGCCGCACGATGGTGGCGTTCTCGGCAGCGGTACCGCACGGGGCCGAGGATGCCGAGCCGGGCCGGGTGATCATGACTGAGATCAGCCGCGGCAGGGAAAAGGTAATCGTGACGAGCGATGTCTGCGGCCCGGTCAGCCGGGCGACGGCGGAGCTGATCTGCCAGGCACGTCCGTCAACGGTTGTACTGGACGGCTATCCCACCTACCAGCTCGGGCAGTTCGCCGCCGATCACGAACTGGTGCAGAGTATCATCAATACCATCCGAATCCTCTCGGCGCCGGGACTCAAGGAACTGGTGATTGATCACCACCTGGCTCGCGACTATCGCTACCCGGCGTTCTACCGGCTGGTTTTTGACCGGGCGGCCGGCGGCAAGGTCCGGCTGGCGACTGCGGCCGAGATGCTGGGGCAGCGACCGGCAGCGCTCGAGGGCTACCAGAACTACGGGCCGACGCGCTGGACGCGCTGGACGCCACTGGATGCCGAATCGGCCCGGGCCGTACTGACAAAAGCAGTTGCCGCCGGCAGGACAACTGCTGACTGGCTGGATGAGTTCGACCGGTTTCTGGGCGGTGTTTGAGTCGACATTGCGAGACTGCCCACTGGTGCAGGAAAAGGTATCCGCCGTCGGCCGAAGACGGCCGGTCCGGTTGAAACCAGTAATGATTCGCACGGCAGGGTCAGCAGAGTCGCTGACTGTGAAACTGATTGAACGACGATGCCGGTGGCTTGACTCGTCTGCGGTCGCAGCTAGTATTGGCCAAGCGGCTGATGGATGAAAGAATCAGCGAGGTTCTACCCCTCGTAACCAGACCGATCCGATACACCGGCGGCGAATACAACGCCCTGTCCCGCGACCCCGACAATGCCCGTGTGAGCTGGGTTCTCGGCATGCCCGAGGTTTATGAGATCGGCATGTCCAACTACGGGCTGCGGGTGCTCTACAGTGTGATTAACCGGATCGAGGGCGCGGTTTGTGACCGGGTCTTCGCTCCGTGGCCGGACCTGGGCAGCATCATGCTCGCCCGCGGACTGCCGCTTTATGCCCTGGAGTCGAAGCGGCCGGTCCGGGACTTTGATATTCTCGGCGTATCGCTGCAGAGTGAACTCTCCGCCGCCAATCTGCCCTATTTACTTGACTTGGCCCAGATTCCGCTGCGGCGAACGGAACGCGATGATCGGTTCCCGCTGGTGGTGGCGGGCGGGCCAGTGGCGGCCAATCCGCTGCCGTGGCAGGAGTTTGTGGACGTGTTCGTCATTGGTGACGGCGAGGAGCCGGTGCGTGAAATCAGTACACTCTTTGCCGAAAAGGGACGCTGGCAGCGGTCCGACCTGCTGGGGCAGCTGGCGCGGCTGGAAGGAGTCTACGTCCCGAGCGTCAGCCCGCGCGTGCCGGGCAGTGTTCGCCGCCGGACGGTGGCGGTGCTCCGGGAAGAGGATTTTCCGTTTCCGCCGCTGGTTCCAGTCTGCGAAGTGACGCACGACCGGCTGACGGTTGAGATTGCCCGCGGCTGCCTGCGCGGCTGCCGCTTCTGCCAGGCCGGGATGATGAATCGGCCGACCCGTTACCGGGACATTGAGCAGATCGTCCGTATCGCCGAGCGCGGTATTCGAGCTACCGGCTGGGACGAGGTGTCGCTGCTGGCACTTTCGGCACTGGACTATCCCGATATTCTGGAGCTGGTGCAGCGGCTGAATGGTCGGCTGCGCGAGCGGCGGGTTTCGATTTCGCTGCCGTCCACCCGGGGCGAGGATTTCTCGCCCGAGCTCGCCTTCAATCTGCAAGAGGTGAAGAAGGCCGGCCTGACGTTTGCCCCGGAGACTGCCAGCGACCGGCTGCGGGGAGTAATCAACAAGCACATATCAGAGCTACGAATCCTGGAATCGGTGCGCAACGCGCTGGACGCGGGCTGGAATGGGGTGAAGCTTTATTTCATGATCGGTCTGCCCGGCGAGACCGAAGCCGACGTTGATGAAATCGGACGTTTTGTCAACGAAGTCGGTCAGCTTTGTCGGGGGCGGCCGGTTCGCTTCAATCTGAGCCCGTTCGTGCCCAAGCCACATACGCCGTTGCAGTGGGCTGGTTTTGCGGCTGTTGAGCAGACGCGGGCGAAGCTCGAGCGGCTGCGGACCGGGATCAGAAGGCGTAACATTCGGCTGAAGTGGGAGAACCCCGAGAGTTCCTGGGTTCAGGCGCTGCTGGCGCGTGGTGACGAGCGGGTGGGCGCGGTGATCGAGCACGTCTACCGCGCCGGGGGCGTGTTTCAGGAGTGGACCGAGTACTTTCGGTTTGACCTCTGGCAACGGGCCTGCAGCGAGCTGGGAATTGACCCGGATGAGGTTCTGGCCGAAAAGCTGCCGGGACAACCGTTGCCCTGGGACGTCGTTGACATCGGCGTCAGTCGTCAGTTTCTGCAAAGAGAGTACGAGCGCGCCCTTGCCGGTGTGCCGACACCGGCCTGCCCGGATGCCGGCTGCAGCGGGTGTGGAGTCTGCCCGGACCGCCGGCCACCACCGGCACCCGTTACCGAGCCCGGGGGCGCGACCGGCGTCTACGCCCGCCGGGCACGGGCTGGTGCCGAGACAGCGGAGCTGCGCAACCGCTTCCGGCTGAAGTACACGGTCGAAGAGAGTTTCCGGTTTGCGGCGCATCTTGACCGGGTGCGGGCGTTTTACCGCTCGCTGCGCCGCAGCGAGCTGCCGGTTGCCTATACCCGTGGTTTCGCACCGAAACCGATGCTTTCCTTTGGTCCGCCGTTGCCGGTTGGTGCTACCTCTGACGGTGAGTACTGCGATGTGTTTCTCGGCTACCACTACACCGGCAACATTGTCCGGGACCTTGGAGCGTTTCTGCCGCGCGGGCTGCGGGTGGTTGCCGCCCGGCTGCTGCCCCGCAACGCCCCTTCGCTGGGCAGTATCATCAATGTTGCCCGCTATGAGGTCGTGCCGCCGGCGGGTGCGGCGGCGGCTGACGAACTGTGTCAGCAGGCGGGTCGGCTTGAGGGAGTTCGGCAGGCCAGTGCCACTGCCGCCGGTTTTATCCGGCTGGATCTTGCGGTCGAGGCGGGCGTGAAGCTGTTTGCGACACTGGCAAAGCTGTTTGCGATAAGTGAGGCCGAGGCACGCTGTTTGCGGGTCCGGCGAATTGAGTGTTTTGCGGCCACAGCGGAACGGCTGTGCACGCCGCTGGAGGATTGACGGATGAAGGTCAGGACAAAGATCGTCTTGAGCGCCAACGAGTGGGAGACGCGGGTCGCGATCATCGAGAACGACCGGCTGGTTGAGTTCTACATCGAGCGGGAGGAGACGCAGAATCTTGTCGGCCGGATCTACAAGGGTCGGGTGGAGAATGTTGTCAAGGGTCTGCGCGGTGCTTTTGTCAATATCGGGCTGCGCAAGAACGGTTTTCTACCGCTGGTTGAGATACCGGAATTCGACGCACTCGATGACGAAGATGAAGAGAAGTCCGGCAAAGGCAAGTCCGAGCCCCGCACCATAACGATTGAAGAGGGCGAGGAGATACTGGTCCAGGTCGTCAAGGACCCGTTTGCCGAAAAGGGAGCACGGCTGACGTCTTACGTTTCGATCCCGGGCCGTTATCTGGTTTATTTTCCCAATGGCCAGCGGATCGGAATTTCGCGACGAATCCGCGACCGGCGCGTGCGCAGCCGGCTGCGGGAAGCATTGCGGAAAGTGAAGTCGCCCCACGCCGGGCTGATCATCCGGACGCTGGCCGAGGAGGCGCGACCGGAGGACCTGCGGGCCGAATACGAGGGACTCGAGCGAATCTGGGAAGAAACCCGGGCCCGGGCCGAGGCGGCGAAACCACCGGCGGTGGTGTATGAGGAGCCGTCAATCGGAGTGAAACTGGTCCGCGACCAGTTCGGCTCCGATGTCGAGAAGATGATCGTCGACAACGAAGCTGCCTATCGGGAGATCACCGAGTATCTGAGCCGGGTGGCGCCTTCGATCCGGCGCCGGGTTGAGCTGTACAAAGGCGAAGTACCGTTGCTGGAGCAGACCGGCGTCGAGGCCGAACTCGAACGGGTTTTTCAGAAGCGAATCTGGCTGAAATCGGGCGGGTTCATCACCATCGACCAGACCGAGGCGATGGTGGCGATTGACGTCAACACCGGCCGTTCCGCGCGCGAGGATGATCCGGAACGGCTGATACTGCAGACCAATCTTGAGGCAGCGGCCGAAATCGCCCGCCAGATCCGGCTGCGTGACCTGGCCGGGCTGCTGATCATCGACTTTATCGACATGGAAGACCCGAAGAATACCGAGCAGGTCATCAACGAACTGAAGCTTCACCTCGCCAATGACCGGGCCAAGTCGGACTTTTCCAAAATGAGCCGCTTCGGGCTGCTGGAGATGACACGGGAACGGACCCGGCCGGGGATGATGCACGCGATGCACGAAATCTGCCCGAGTTGCAAGGGTACCGGTCGGGTACGGTCGCGAGCCGAGGTGGCGATGAAAATCGAACGCCAGATCCTGACCCGACTGGCAAAACTGCGCGGGCGGCGGTTGCGAATACTGGCAGCACCGGCGATTACCGATTTTCTGACCACCGAGTGGTACGACCGCCTGAGTGAGTTCGCCCGGCGTTATGAGCTGGCGATTGATGTCAAGACCGACTATCTGATGCAGCCGACCGATTTCAAGCTCCTGGTCGAACCCAGCTAGTCCGGCAGCTCGATTATCTTGTGCCGGCTGCGGTGGCCGGCGGTGATTCTGACGGCTGAGCGCGGCAGGCCGTAGATTTCGGCGACGACTCGGCAGACCGCCGTGTTGGCGCGGCCTTCCTGAGCCCGTTCCCGCACCCAGATGCAGAGCGACCCGTCCGGCTGACGGATCGCTCGCTCCTGTTTCGCGCCAGGCTTGACCAGTACGGCCAGGCGCATTTTGTGTTCAGCTGTCGCCGAGCCCGGGCTTGTAGCGGTCGAGCAGCTCCGCGCGCTTGCCGGCATTCCAGCCCGACACCCGAGAGAAGTAGCCGGTGACGCGGGTGATGTAGTCGACGTCGGGCGAGCCGCAGTGGGGACAGGATTCCTGCAGGCCGCGGGTGGTCCGGAAGCAGTTGCCGCAGGAGGTGAATTCGGGCGAGAAGGCAATCTGGGCGTTGCGGGTGTTGCGAAATGTCTTGACAACGAAGTCGGCGACCGCTTCGGCCGCAGGCCGGGAATCGGCCAGCCAGACGTGGGTCAGGGCACCGGCGTCAATCATGTCATGAAACTTGCCTTCCTTGTAGACCCGTTCAATCGGGCTGATCGGATGGCCGACATTCAGATAGGTGGAGTTGGTGTAGTAGGCGGAATTGTCCGGAATCGACCCTTTGACAGTGCTGCGGGCCTGGTCGGGGTAGTATTCCAGGTCGAGTTTGGCGAGCCGGTAGGCAGTGGACTCGGCCGGGGTCTGTTCAAGTACCAGATGCATTTTGTGTTCGGCCGAAAGCCGACGGCACTCCATGTTCAAAAACGCCAGCACTCTGAGGCCGAAACGGAATGCCGCATCGTCCTCGTGCAGTTCGCGGCCGAGATGATACTGGACCAGTTCGTTCAGCCCCAGGATGCCGATGAGATAGGTTGCCCGGTGCATGCGGAGATAGGGTTCGCCGTCACGTTCCATCGTCAGCAGCGCCAGCGGGCCGTCGGCCTTCAGTGACAGCAGCTTGATGAGGAACGCGCGTTTCTCAATGTGGGCCCGGACGGCGATGTCGAGGGCCCGGCGCAGATTGGAGAACAGCCGCTCGTCGTTGCGGTTGGCGAGGTAGGCGGCCCGGGGCAGGTTGAGGGTGACGTTCTGCAGCGCCGAGTAGCGCATCTTCCACGGGGTTGCGGCATCACAGAGATCGGAGCGCTCGAGCCGGAAGCTCAGCCGGCAGCACTCGCTGATTTTGGCGGTTTCGCCCCGGTCAAAGACAAAGTAAGTGTTGCCCTTGTCGGCAGCAACGTCACAGATCTGGTGCAGGAAGCTCTGCCAGCCCGGGGTCTGGAAAAACCGTTCGGTCATGTGGACCAGCGGTTTCGGGAAGAAGAACGGTCGGCCCGAGGCATCGCCATCCTTGTACACGTCGAAGATGGCACGGACGAAGCGCTGGGCTTCGCTTTCGTATTCGTGGTACTTCCTGCCGGTGTAGTTGCCACCCGGCCCGATGGCGTCGACATCGGCAAAGTGGGCCGGCGTTTCCCAGTAGAGGTTGATGTCGGAGAAAATTGCCTGGCCGCCGCGGGCAACATTCTGCTGGGAATATTCGTAGATGAGCATCTGGGCCAGCTGGTGGACATCACGGTCACTCATGCCAACCAGAAACGGGGCAAAGAAGATGTTGACCGCGTCCCAGCCGATGGCGCCGGCAAAATGGCCCTGCAGGGCGGCCGAGAACTTGACCATGTGGGCGAGCAGGGTTTCGGGGTGCCGCGCGGGCCGGGCCATCGACAGGGCGTTGGGTAATGACAGCCCGAACTTCTTGACGTACTCCAGCGACTGCCCCGAGCAGTAGGGCCGGTTGATGAAGCCGAGGTCATGCAGGTGGATGTCGCCGGAAGAGTGGGCGTCGGCAACCTCGGGTGAAAATACCGACGACAGTGCAAACTGCTTGTTGATCCACTCGGCGAGGGTCATGTTGGTCGCCTCGGGATTGTGGGGGATATTGGCGTTTTCCTTGTTGCGGAAAAGCAGGATGCGCTCGACGTCGTACATCGGCACCCCCAGCCGTTCGTGACGTTTGCGGTACTGGTCGAGGCCGTGTTCGATCAGTTTGGTGTTGACGATTTCACGCACCAGGCTGGAGGTAACGTGCTTGACCTTGGATGAGAAGATGACATCCTCGACTTCCAGGGCAATCTTGTCGGCCATGTCCTGTGAGAGGTTGGTTTCGCGCACCAGCGCCCGGGCGATGCGCGCGCGGTCCCAGTCCAGGATCATGTCGTCCGATGTCCGGACAAACAGGGCAAAATCGGTCGCTTCGGTCTTGCCGGAAAGTGCCCGCTGGATTCCGGCCTGAGCGGCGCGGCGGCGGGCCTGGGCCCGCTGTTCCCGGTAGAGGATGTAGGCCTTGGCGGTTCGGGCCAGGCCGTTGTTGATCAGGACTTCCTCGACGGTGTCCTGAATCTCTTCGATATCGGGAATGTGTTCGCCGTGCTGGGCAAACAGCCGGGCGACTACCTGCTGGGCCAGCCGTTCCGGTTCTTTCAGGTCTTCTTCACCGGCCGAGCGCGCCGCCTTGAAGATCGCGGCAGCGATCTTGGTGATGTCGAACGGCACTATTTCGCCGGTACGTTTGCGCACCGAGGTGAACAGCGGTTGATTGCGCTCGGGCTGCTGAGCTTTCTCTGCTTCCGCGGGTTGTTGGTCAGGACGCGGATCGGGCACTGCTGCCTCCCTTCTCCAGGTTTTCCAGCTCGGCGACAAACTGCGCCGGGCTGTCAAATTTGCGGTAAACGGACGCGAACCGGACATAAGCCACCGGGTCGAGTTCCTTCAGCTGTTCCAGTATCATCTCGCCCAGTTCCGGTGCCGGAATCTCTAGACGGTATTCCTCGCCGATTCGCGCTTCGATACGGTCAACGAGTGCCTCGATTGCGTCGCGACTGACCGGTCGCTTGCGGCAGGCGAGCATGACGCCGGCAATCAGCTTGCTGCGGTCGTAGGGTTGGCGTGACCCGTCGCGTTTTATCACCATCAGTGGCGTCCGCTCAACATATTCGTAGGTTACAAACCGACCGCCACACTTGGCACACTCGCGGCGCCGGCGTACCGCCGCCCCGTCATTGACAGGGCGGGAATCAAATACCCGGTCGTCGTCACAGGCGCAATAAGGACACTTCATATAGACGCAGGGGATAGTACAGCGCTATATGTAGTAGTCAAGCTTGATGATCATATTAGTGTAATTCAGCAAGTGTATGACAAAAAATGACTTGCTGAATTAATTGCCGGATTGCCCGGGTTTTGGAGCGCCGCCGTGTTAACCGATTGATTTGGCGGTCTTTACGCAGAATTGACCGAGTTATCCACAGGCTATCGACATTGACGCTTCGGTCTGTCAAGGGTGGCTGGCCAGGTGGTCGTAGCCGCGCAGGTTCAGTTTCCTTGCACGGCCGTCAAGTCGGTACTTTACACCCTTGCCGGTCAATACTCGACCGATCGGGGTCAGTCGGATGCCGGCGATTTGTCCGGGCAGGCTTGAGTCGGTTGTGAACAGCAGTTCGTAGTCCTCACCGGCGGTCAGGGCGAACTTCACCGGGTCGAGTTTGAGCTGTTGGCAGAGCCGCTGGGTCTGCGGATGGAGCGGGATACGGGCACAGTCGATTTCGATCGCGACTCCGCTGGCGTAGGCGATGTGGGCGGCATCGGTGGCCAGTCCGTCCGAGGTGTCAATCAAAGCATGCATTTGCCGGCGCAGTCGACGCATAACGGTGATGCGGGGCAGCGGGTAACAGTGGCGCCGGACAGGGACCGGATAAAGGGTAGCGGGCAGAGAGTTTTCGAGTGCGAGCCGGCCGGCTTCGGCCGTGCCGAGGGTGCCGGTGACATAGACCGTGTCACCGGGGCGGGCGGTGGAACGGAGTATCGGCCGGCTGGTTCGGCCGGTGGCGGTCAGGCTGATGACCAGTCGGTCGCTGGCGATAATGTCGCCACCGGCAACTTCGGCGCCGAGTCGGGCGCAGACCCCCTCGATGCCGCGGTAGAGTCTTTTGACGGCAGCAGGGGTCAGCGTTTGCGGCAGACAGAGTGCCACGACCAGCGCTTCCGGTTCAGCCGCCATCGCAACGACATCAGACAGTGCGGCACAGGCACAGCGTTGACCGATGGTGACGACAGACATATAGCGGGAACTGAAGTGGACGCCTTCGGCGTAGGCGTCGGTTGTCAGCACGACTCCGCCGGCAAGGACGGCGGCATCGTCACCGATGCCGACACGCACCCGGCCGCGGGTCTTGACAGTGCTGGCAATCAGGCGGATGAGCTGGGTTTCACTTTTCGCCCGTTCCGGCATTGTCAATCATAGCATCAGCTGCAGTCTTGGCAATTGTCTTGACCGGGGTTGACGCCGGCTTATATTGGCCGATACCGATGCGCATTGGCCTGCCGCGGGCATTGCAGACCTACCGATACCTGGAACTCTGGCGCGGATTTCTGGCTGGACTGGGGCTGGAGGTGCTGGTATCGGAACCGACTGACCGGCGGATGGTCGTTGATGGTGTCCGACTCGCACCGGCGGAACTCTGTCTGCCCTGCAAGGTTTTTCTGGGGCATCTGACCAGGCTGCGGGACAGGGTCGATGTAATCTTTGTTCCGAGGATTGACTGTCGGCGCGTCAAGGGCGAGCTGTTCTTTGGCTGTCCGAAAGAGATGGCGCTGCCGGACATGGTTCGGGCGTTGCTGCCGGGGCTGTCGGTGGTGGAGCTGGTGATTGACGAACGGCAGATGAGCGAGGCCGAGAGTTTTCGCAGAATAGCAGAGCGGCTTGGCCGCGGGCGCCAGTGGCGGCAGGCGTACAACCGGGCACAACAGGATCATGCTGCCGCTGCGGCTGCTGCCGGTCCCGGCGGCGCCTGCTCGGTCAGGGCTGTCGATGACGACATTGCTTGTGCCGGCCGCCGGCCGGTGCGGGTGGGGGTTGTCGGGCACGATTATCTGGTGCGGGATGCGCTTCTGACATTGGATGTTCTGAAACGACTTGAAGGATTGGGGGCGGTGCCGGTGGCAGGGCAGCAGGTTGCTGGTGCCGCCGGCTCGACAGTCAAACCGCGGTTTCTGCCGAACTGGGTTTTCGAACAGGAGTTGTTGTCGGCAGCGGCGGGCCTGATTGGCCGCCGGCTGGTGGATGGACTGTTGCTGGTGACTAGTTTTGCCTGCGGCACATCGGCGGTGACCAACGAGCTCATCCGGTTGATGGTTCAGGATTCGGGTGAGAGGATTCCGGTTCTTCAGTTGCTGTTTGACGAGCACACCGGTGAGGCCGGACTGGCGACCAGGCTCGAGTCGTTTGTTGATGTTATCCGGCTGCGCCAGCGCTGATGCGGGCTGCTTTTCCCTACATGGGTTCGATTCACATCCCGATTGCGGCGATAATCCGCGCCCTCGGTGGTGAGGCAGTTGTGCCGCCGCCGCCGGACAGTGAGGCAGTGCAGACCGGGGTCAGGCTGGCCCCGGAGCTGATGTGTATTCCGTTCAAGATAACGCTGGGTAACATGGTGCGTTGTCTTGAGACCGGGGCCGATACACTGGTCTACACCGGTGGATCCTGGTCGTGTCGCTATGGCTACTATGGTCTGCTGCAGTACGAGATTATCAGGGAGGCGGGCTATCATGCCCGGCTGCTGCTGCTGCGGCGGGACCGGCTCGGGATTCTGGCAGCGACAGTGCTGCAACTGGCTGGCGGTTCACTGCCCCGGGCAGTGCTGCGGGCAGCCCGGGCGGCCCGGCTTGGCTGGTACAAGTCGCTGGCAGTGGACACGGTTGATGCCTGCTGGCGCCGTGAATTGCCCCGGGTGGCGGACCAGGGAGAGTGCAACCGTCTGCGGTCGTCGGCGCTGGAGCGAATTGACCGGTGCGACCGGCCGGACGGGCTGAAGCGGATCGTACGGCAGGCCTGTCACCGGCTACAATCACTGCCCCGGGGCAGTACTGCGGCACCGTTGCGGGTGCGGATTGTCGGCGAGAGTTACTGCGTGATTGAGCCCTATGTCACGTTTGACATCGTCCGCCGGCTGGGCGAGCTGGGGGTGGAGGCACAGCCGTTTCTGACTGCTCACCGCTGGCTCGGCTTCCACGGACTGCGTCTTGACCGGACCGAAGTCATTCGGGCCCGACACGCGGCGCGGCGGTGGTGGCAGCATTGTGTCGGCGGGGAGGATGAGAATTCGATCGGCCAGTTTGTGCTGGCGGTCGAAGACGGCTATGACGGGGTGATTCATGTCGGGCCGTTTGGTTGCATGCCTGGTACGGTTGCGCAGCCGACACTGGAACGGCTGAGTGAACGGCTGGCAATGCCCTATCTGGCATTGTCATTTGACGAGCATACTGCCGAAGCCGGAGTACTTACCCGGCTGGAAGCTTTCGTCACGATGATTGAGCGTCGTCGGCACAGCTTCGCCGGCAGCCGCCGGGGACATCACGAATCAGGCCCGAACGCCGGGCAACCGGAATCAGCGCGGTAATTCTCAAAACAGCAGAGACTTGCCTGACAGGCGGCCAGGACAGGGTTGGCTACCGGACGGTTCCGGCCGCGGTTCTCGTCGCAGGTTCGGGTCAGGCGGGATGGGGGATGAGTCTAGGCCCGGACGGCATCCCGGCGGTTGGGATTGATGGTCAGGCATCACCAGCGAACTGACAGCGGCTGTTGCCATCAGTCGAGCAGCGGCCGGAGGCAGACGGTGGTGGCTTGACTATGGAAAGTTTTTTCTGATACTGACGCAGTGACCATAGCCGAGTTCCAGCGGCTGATACGTGACATCTACTATACCAAAGACAGCCGGCGCGGTCTTGACGGCACATTCCGGTGGCTGGTAGAGGAAACCGGCGAGCTGGCTCGTGCCCTGCGCCGGGGCGAGCCGGCCAATCTCCAGGAGGAGTTTGCCGACGTTTTTGCCTGGCTGGTCAGTCTTGCGTCGCTGACCGGTGTTGAGCTGGAGTCGGCAGTGAACAAGTACCGGCAGGGCTGTCCGAAGTGCCGGCAGGTTCCCTGCAGCTGCTGTGAGCCGGCTGCGCCAGAGATTAAGGAGGCTTGATGATTCTGCTTGTCGGGCTGCTGGTCCTGACCGCCCAGCCGGCACCAGCACCAGTTGATTCAACCCCACCGCCGGGTTTGCTGCCACCGACAGCGCTCAGGGCAGTGGATACGCCTAACGACAAGGGCCGCAGTATTACCCTGAGCTGGCAGGCCCCGGCTGGTGCCGAGGGTTTTGTGATCGAGCGGACCGGTCCGGATGGTGAGGTGACAGTCGTTGGTGCGACCGAGGCCGGCGAGGTGTCCTACCTCGACGAAACCGTCGCGAACGGGGTCAGCTATCGTTACCGGGTGGGGGCGCTGGCGGGAGCGGATACCAGCTGGTCCGAACCATCGGCGCCAGTGGTTGCCCGACCCCAGTTCTTCAATACCGGCCGGATAAACATCCTTGTGGCAATGGTGGTCTTTTTCGCGCTGGTGCTGTACTTCATCGAGACCGCCCGCAAGGGCAAGCCGCTGTTCGTGCGGCGCATCGCCGGACTGGATGCGGTTGACGAGGCGGTGGGCCGTGCCACCGAGATGGGCCGGCCGATAGTTTATGTTCCAGGTCTGGGCGGGGTGTCAGGCATCGCGACCATCGCCTCAATCAATATCCTCGGCGAGGTGGCCAAGAAGACCGCCCAGTACGATTCGGCTCTGCTGGTGCCCAACCGCGACCCGATTGTCTATACGCTGGTGCGCGAGGTGGTCAAGGAGGCCTACACCAAGGCCGGGCGGCCGGACGCTTTCAAATCGGACAACGTGTTTTTCATTACTTCAGAACAGTTCGCCTATGCCGCGGCGGTGGACGGGTTGATGGTGCGGGAGAAACCGGCCACCAATTTCTTTCTCGGTGAGTTCTGGGCCGAGTCGCTGATTCTGGCCGAAACCGGGGCCCAGACCGGGGCAATTCAGATTGCCGGTACCGATTCGGTGTTTCAGTTGCCTTTTTTCATCACCGCCTGCGACTATACCCTGATCGGCGAAGAGCTTTATGCGGCATCGGCCTATCTTTCGCGCGAACCGTTGCTGCTTGGTTCACTCAAGGGCCAGGATTACGGCAAGGCAATCATTCTTGCGGTTATCCTGGGCGCATCGGTACTGCTGTTGCTGTCGAAGATACCGGGACTGGAGCAGCTGGGCCGGGTGCTGCGGCTGTTTGCGGTGAGCTAGGAGAAGAAAATGAGACGGACAATACCGCTGGCATTGTGTCTGGTAATGGGCATCAGCATGATCGTCCAGTTCTTTGTGCCGCACCCGATCTCGGTAGCCTATTTCGAAACGACCACCAAGTGGATTCGAATCGTCGGGGCTTTTGCGCTGGTGCTGGGAACCGGCAGTCTGATTGTCTATCACTCGGACAAGATCAAACGCCGGCGACCGGGCTGGCTGTATTCAATCGTCGCGCTGGTGGCGCTGGTTGCCACCGCAATCATCGGCCTGTTCGGTGGCGTCAAGCAGGGTTCGATACTGCAGAGTATCATCTTTGAGAACATCCTGGTGCCGCTGAACGCGTCGATGTTTGCCATCCTTGCCTTCTACATGGCTTCGGCGGCGTATCGCGCCTTCCGCGCCCGCACCAAGGAGGCAGCGCTGCTGCTGGTGGCCTCGTTCGTCGTAATGCTGGGGATGGTGCCGATCGGAGCGGCGCTGTGGAACAAACTGCCGGGCATCGCCGAATGGGTGCTGTCGGTGCCGAACATGGCGGCCAAACGGGCGATACTGTTCGGCGTGGCGCTGGGCGGTATCGCCACTTCGCTGAAGGTGATACTCGGAATCGAGCGCGGCTGGCTCGGCGGAGGCAAACAATGAAGCTCTTTCAGTATCTGCTGCGGATTGACCGCAAGATAATCTACGCGGTGATGGCGCTGCTGGTGATACTGCCGCTGGTGCGGCCGTTCGGGCTGGGCGTGACTTCCGGCCCGCGGGCGCGCGCGCTGTTTGACGCGGTGGATGCGCTGCCGCCGGGCAAGACCTTGCTGATTTCCGTGGATTTCGACCCGAGCTCGATGCCCGAGCTGTACCCGATGCTCACCGCGCTGATGCGCCACGCGTTCGCGAAGGACGTGAAGGTGCTGTTGTGCGGACTGTGGGTGACCGGCGCCGGGCTGGCCGACATGGCGGTTCAGACCGTCACGCCCGAATACAACAAGAAGTACGGAGAGGACGTTGTCTATCTGGGCTGGAAGGCGGGTGTCGACGCGGTGATTCTGGGAATGGGCGAGAACATCAAGGCGGTTTTTCCGGTCGACCACTACGGTCACCCGCTGGACTCGCTGCCAATGATGAACGAGGTTACCCGGCTGCGCGATATTCCGCTGGCGGTAGCCCTGTCGGCCGGCGTACCGGGCTACAATGACTGGCTGTTGTACGGCCAGTCGCGTTACGGTTTGCGGGTCGGGGCCGGCGTCACTGCGGTATCGGCCGCCGACGCCTATCCGTTTCTGCAGACCGGTCAGCTGACCGGCCTCTTGGCCGGGATGAAGGGTGGAGCGGAGTACGAGGTGATGGTGGAGCGAGCCGGCTACTCCAAGGCCTACATGCCGGCAGTGGCGGCGATGGATTCGCAGTCACTGGCGCATGTGGCAATCATGGTGCTGGTGATTGTCGGCAACATCGCCTTTTTTGCGACCAGAAAGAGGAGGGCGTGATGCATATCTCGACCAGTGTGTTGACCTGGCTGGCCGCAATTCTGACGCTGGGAATCTTCTCGTTTCTCTGGAAGGACAATCCTTTCTACAAGTTCTGCGAGCATCTGTTTGTCGGAGTATCGGCCGGTTACACGATCGCTCTCACCTGGCACAGTACGGTGCGGCCCGACCTTATCCAGCCGCTCTTCGGGCAGGGCCGGCTGCTCTACATCATTCCGTTCGTGCTCGGACTGCTCTACTTCACCCGGTTCATCCCGAAGGTTTCGTGGCTGATCCGGTTTCCGATGGCATTCGTGCTGGGCTGGGCCGCCGGTGCGGCGATACCGGCATTGTTTCAGACCAATATCATGCGCCAGATGCAGGGTACGCTGCTGGTGCCTTCGGTACTGGCGCGCTGGGACTTGCTGTTGTTTGCGGTGATATCGCTCGTCGGCGTGGTCTGCACGGTGCTTTACTTCTTCTTCTCGCGCGAGCACAAGGGCGCGCTGCGCATCGCGTCCGAGACCGGCATCGTCTACCTGATGGTCGGGTTCGGCGCGTCATTCGGCTACACGGTGATGGCGCGGATGTCGCTGCTCATCGGCCGGCTGCAGTTTTTGCTCCGCGACTGGCTCGGCATCATCAAGTAGCGATGCGGGGCCTGGCGCTGTTCCTTGCGGCGGTGGCGATTGCCACCGCCGCAAGCATCGAGCACATCCCGACCGACTCGCGGGTCTACGACGACATCGACCTGCTCAAGACCGCCGGGCTCATACGCTCGATGCCCTACACGAGCCGGCCGTGGACCCGGGCTCAGGCCGCGCAGTGGGTGAGCGAGGTCGAGTCACTCGTGCCCTTCGCGCGCCTGAGCACGGCCGAGCGCGCGGCGCTGCGCCGGCTCGAGCGTGAGCTGGCCGACGAGCTGATCGAGCCGTGGGCCAACCGGCGCCGGCCCTTAGCCAGCATCCCGGTACCGGACGTGCCGGGCTCGCGCGCGCGGCTGGACGGCTTCGCCCGGGCCCGGGCCTGTGTCGACAGCCAGGCGGCAGGATTCGGTATTGTGATGAACAACCGGCCGGGCGATGACTTCGCGTTCTACAACCGGCTCGAGGTCACGGTGTTCAACCCGAACCTGGAACGCGACAGCGTCCCGCGCGACTCAGCCGGCTGGCACATCCCGGGCAAGCGGGTGCTGCCGTGGCAGGGCCGGCTCACGGTGGAGAACGAGCTCGCCTACCTGGCGTTCCGGCTGCCCTGGCTGCGGCTGGAGGTCGGGCGCGACGAATTTGTCTGGGGGCCGGGATACTCAAGTTCGGTGACGCTGTCGGACGCGGCGCCGGCACTGGACCACGTCCAGTTCTCTGCCGCCTACCGCAATTTCCGGTTCACCGGCTTCACCGCGTTGCTGTCCCGCTGGGGCATGCGGCCGCGGTTTTTGTCCGCGCAGCGGCTCGAGGTATCCTTGTTGAGGCGCATCACGCTCGGCGGCGCGATGATGAGCGTCTGTTCGTGGGATTCGTTCCAGCCCGCTCAGCTCGGTGGGCTGGTCAATCCGCTGATTCCGATTTACTTTAGCGTGGCCAATTCCGGGCATGACGAGAACCTGCTCGTGGGTTTCGATGCGGTGGGCTACCTGCCGCCGGTCAAGGCCTACGGCCAGCTTTTCATCGACAACTACGAGTTCAACGACCGGCGGGGCGCGCCCAACGCGGTCGGACTGCAGACCGGGCTGTATGTTGCGCCGCGCCTGAGCGCGGACCTGCGCGTCGAGTACGTCCGCGTCACCGCCTTCACCTACTACCATCGTGTTCACTCGACGATGTACGAGAACTACCTGACCCCGCTTGGTCACCCGCTCGGACCGGATGCAGATCGGGTGCTGGGCGTGGCGACCTGGACGCCGCTGGACTGGCTGCGCGCCGAGCTCGCGGCCGACTACACCCGGCGCGGCGCGCTCAATCGTGGTGATTTCCGCAACCGGACCCATGACTACGGCGACACGTTGCCACGTTCGTTCCCGGCCGTGGCGCTGGACAGCCTTGGTAATATCGTCGAAGACGTCGAGAAAACACTGCGCATCGCGCCCGGTGCCGAGGTACAGGTCGGCAGGGATCTGTTCATCAAGGCAGCAGTTGTTCTGTGGCGGGCCGAGAATTACAGCGGCACGCCGGGGGAGAACGGACAGGGAGTCGACTTCGACCTGAAACTGCGGTACAGATACTAGAAAGCGGTTAGAAGCCAGAGACAGATTCACAAAACTTCGAGCCGGCCTGCGGGCCGGCTCGGTTTGTTCGGGTGGATTGACGCTAGCGCGCCAGAGCGTGGCCGATGACGGATTCGAGCTCGCTGACCGGCACCGCGCCGGGGCGGACCAGTCGCGGTTCTTCACCGGTGCAGTCGAGCACGGTCGAGGCGCGGCCGGAGCCACAGACACCGGCATCGAGGGCCAGGTCAACTGACTGAATCAGGCCGGGGTCAATCCGGGCAAAACTGGCGGTGTCCGGTTCGGAATGGTAGTTGGCGCTGGTACCAGCAAGCGGCCGGCCGAGGCGGGCGATGAGATTCTGGGTAACCGGATGGGCAACCATCCTTACGCCAATGGTCGGAGTACCGCCGGTGACAATGTCTGCCACGTCGGGGGAGCGGCGCAGAATCAGGGCCAGCGGGCCGGGCCAGAAGCACTGCATCAGCCGGCGGGCAAAATCAGGAATTTCACTGACAACAGCATTCAACTGGGTCGGGCTGGAACAGTGGGCCATCAAGGGCTGCGAGACACTGCGACGTTTGAGACTGTAAACGCGTGCGACCGCTTCCGGCCGGTCAATCGCCGCGCCAATGCCGTAGACGGTTTCGGTCGGGAAGACTCCGACTGCGCGGGCGGCGAGCAGCTCGGCGGCAGATTCAATCAGCTCCGGGATGATCGTTCCGCGCGGGAATTCAAAGATTCGGGCCATTAGAGTGCCGGGCTGATGTCTTCGATTGTGCAGGGGCGGCCGTCGAGCTCGACGGCTTCGCCCGGTTTTTTGCCCATCAGCAGACGGGCAAAGGGGGAAAGATAAGATATCACGCCGTGTTCGGCGTCAGTGTCCCATGGGCCGAGAATCGAGTAGCTGGTCGTTTCGCCGGAAGGCAGCCGCAGCACTACCCGGCTGCCGATCGAGACTTCAGTCGTGTCGATGTCGTCGGGACGGATTGGACGAGCCAGCGCCAGTTCGTCACGCAGACGGTTGATCCGGGCGAGGAGACGCGCCTGTTTTTCTTTGGCCGCCTTGTATTCGTAGTTCTCGCTCAGGTCGCCGTGGGCCCGGGCGCGGGCGATTTCCTCGGCTGACTGCGGCAGTTCAACGTCGGTCAGATGCCGGAGTTCGCCGCGGGCACGTTCGATGCCAGCGGCAGTGGAATAGATGAAATTGTCGGCCTGAGACTGTTCCAGTTCGGGGAAGCGGGCCAGTACCAGAGCCCCGATTTCGTCGGCGCGGTAGCCTTCGAGCGCGGCGATTGAACGGGTGCGGGTGAGCAGTCGTTCGGCCTCATCCCGTTCCATTGTCTCCAATGCGCCCCGGACAATCGCGTAGTCATCGGCGGTGATTGCGTTGCGCAGGCGCGTCCAGCCGCTCTTGCGCGCCGAGAATTCCAGAAGGTCGAGTAGCCGGACAAGCAGACCCTTGGGACCGGCGATACCGATGCGACCGGCATTTTCAACCAGCCAGAGAAATGCTTCCGGATACTGGCGGTAGGCAGTGAGGATGCCTTCCAGCAGCGACTGCCAGGCTTCGGGACGGGATGCCGACAGTGCCTTTTCAATGATTGCGGCACTGCGGGCATCGGTGCCACTGCGGAAAATTGCGCTGTAGATACGGTCCCAGTCATCGGGTCTGGCACTGGCGACAGTTTCAAGAAACCCCTTGCGGTCAACTGCGGTTTTGAGCCCGCGCCAGGCGGCAAGCAGTTTTTCCTCAGGCATCGATTTGATCTCGTCCGGTTCGAGCCGGAATCGGGAGGCCTGGGGCCGGGTGGTGGTCTTGCTGACAGTTGTCGGGGTTTCGCTGTAGGCATAGGTGCGGGCGGGAACAGTGCGGGAGATGATATGAGGGTCCTGGGCCAGTTCGCGCCGTGCCCGGTTCCAGAAGCCTTCCCATTCGGCAGCCGGCACGACCTCGGCGAGTCCGGCAGCGATGTCGGTGACGGTCATGGCGCGACCGGTATCCCGCAACAGTAACCGGACAAGTGTCCCCGGTGCTTCAGCTGCCAGCCGACGCAGGCGGGTACGGTCGGAACGGAGGGTATCAAAGTAGCCGCCGGCGGCACAGGGACGCAGCTGCCGGGCGGCGACCGCAACATCCCACGACAGTTCGGCGCCGATGTCGAAATCGATGGTTACGCGGTCAAGGAGCAGGTCCAGTTTCTTTACCCGGCCCGGCCCGCGGTCGGCATCGTAGACACAACTGCCCGGTGTCAGTGCGAGGTAGCGGTCAAGACGAGGCAATACTTCCTTCAGCGACTGGCCGTAGCCAAGACCGGACTTGTGCAGGATTGCTTCAAGATCAGCAACCGTCGCATGGGTC
This sequence comes from Caldifarciminota bacterium, assembly GCA_965649225.1. GTDB lineage: Bacteria > Hydrothermota > Tepidihabitantia > Tepidihabitantales > Tepidihabitantaceae > CBFGJX01. Next base: position 75,639 of record CBFGJX010000006.1, on the reverse strand, counting down.
TTTCGGATACAGCCGGCGATTTCGTGGGCGAGTTCGGCCGAGTCAGGATTGAGATCGGCGGCGCGGCGCAGGACCTGCAGCGCGGCGTCATGGCGCCCCTGTTCCTTCAAATGGTCGGCCAGCACTGACAGCAGGATGGCGGCGTTGTGGCGTGGAGCGTGTTTTTCGGCCAGTTCGGCCTCGACCAGCAGCCGGTCGAGTTCGATGCCGCTCTGAATCAGCTCGAGCCAGGTATCTTCGAGCCCTTCGTAGTCTTTCTGACGCAGTTTCTCACGGTATTGCCGGACGAGTTCTTCCATCGGACTGTCAGCTTAGACAGGGGCGCTGGTTAGTCAAGCGGTGGTCAGCTTGACCCTGTGATGCCGGTGAGTTATAATATCGTGCCAGGAGGTAAAATGAAGAGCCGCGTGATCGTCTGGACAATTGTCGGCCTGGCAGTGATTGCCGGGCTGGTTTTCATTTTTGCAACGCCGAATCGGACACGGACACCCAAGCTGACACTGGAGCGGCTGCAGACAGAAGCTGCCCGGCTGGAGCCGGCAGTCGAAAGGACAGGCCGACGGGTCGCTGAGGCAAGAAAGAACGCCAAATCCGGCGAAGCCGAGGCGCAACTGGGGCAGATCGACCGCCAACTGGCAGAGGCCCGTCAGCTGCTCGCCGACGTGCGCAGTGCCGGTGATGTCAAAACGGCGGAAGAAAAGTTGCGTGCAGCCCGGCAGTTGATGCGATCACTGCGGCGTGAGACTGAAACGGCACTGCGAACCGGCAATCGCGTGCCGACACTGTAGCGACCCGTCCGGTTACAGCCAGGAATAACTCAGGCGCGGAAAGCGCAGACGGCCAAACAAGACATCGCCGGCATCTTCCATCAGTTGCCGCCACATTCGGACGAATCGGCGTGGGGCACGAATCAGACGCGGTTCGCCTTCGATGCCGCAGAAACGCGCAGCGATGAGTTTTGATTCCTCCAGCGATCCCAGACTGTCAACGAGGCCGAGAGCCAAAGCCTGACGGCCGGTGAGAATCCGGCCATCGGCGAACTTTTCGACGCTGTCGCGGGGCAGGTTTCTGCCCGAAGCGACGACATCGAGAAACTGGTCGAAGGCGTCGGTTACAACACTTTGCAGCAGGCTGCGATCCCGCTCGCTCATGCGGCGGAACGGTGAACCGATGTCCTTGTGTTCGCGCGACTTTATCACCTCTACTCCGAGGCCGAGGCGATCCATTGCCCGTTCGACAACCGGGAATTCCATGATGACACCGATGGAACCGGTGAGAGTCTGCGGGCTGGCGACAATCAGGTCGGCGGCGGCGGCAACGTAGTAGCCGCCCGACGCGGCGAGACTGCCGAAGGAGGCGATGACAGGCTTGCCGCTCGCGCTGATGCGTTTGACTTCGGTGTAGATGTCGTGGGACGGGGTTACCATGCCGCCCGGGCTGTTGATGCGCAGTAGAATGCCCTTGACGCTGGAATTGCGTTCGAGCGCCTTCAGCTGCCGGACAGTTTCCTCTGATTCAGTAATCGTCCCGGTTATCTCAACGTAACCAAGACCTTTGGTCAGGCCGATGCCGCTTTCGGGCCGGCCCAGTGCCGAGGCGAAGATTATCAATCCGAGGAGACTGGAGGCAAAAGCGGCAAGGACCGCAATGAGTACAACGAGCCAGGTTCGTTTCATGGGATGATGGGCCCAAGTAGATTCGAACTACTGACCCCTGCGTTATCAGCACAGTGCTCTACCACCTGAGCTATGGGCCCGTCTGTTTCCGCCGAACCTGCGGCCCGGCCGGCGTCAACGCCAGATGATATGCAAGCCGGAGTCGGAGTCAAGTCAGGGGCGCGGTTTCAGACGGGGCCCCTGGGGCGTGTCTTCAACCAGCCAGCCCAGTTGAGCGATTTGGTCGCGCAGGCGGTCGGACTCGGCCCAGTCTTTGGCTTTGCGTGCCGTCTGCCGCTGGGCGACGAGCTGGGCGACTTCAGCCGGGACGGCATTTGACTGCGCGGCAAGCCGGTCCAGACCGAGACCGAGCACACGGTCGAAGTCGAGCAGAGTCTGCCAGGCAGCGCCGTCCTGACGCCGGTTGCCTTCAGTGACCAGCGACCAGACCGCGGCGAGGGCCTGAGGAATGTTGAGGTCGTCGGCGATGGCGGAACGGAATTCAGCCGCGAAGGGCTCGGTCCAGGCCGGGTCTTTGACCGGCCAGTCGCGGGCGCTGCGGCCGAAGTCAACCAGGCCACGCCGAGAGTTGCGTGCGCCCTGGATTGACTCTTCGGTGAAATTGAGCGGAGTGCGATAGAGAGCGGTATGGCAGAGATAACGGAAATCGGCCGGGTCGAAACCACGGTCGCACAACTGAGTGACCGTTATCAGGTTTCCTTCGGATTTGCCAATGCGCCGGTCGCCGAGGGTGAGGAAGGCATTGTGCATCCAGACGTTGACGGTCTCGCGGCCGGTGGCGGCGAAGTTCTGAGCCCGTTCGTTGGTGTGATGAACCGGGATGTGGTCGATACCGCCGGTATGGATATCGAAGTTCTCACCCAGATACTTGATCGACATCGCCGAACATTCGATGTGCCAGCCCGGAAATCCCCGGCCCCAGGGTGAGTCCCATTGCATCAGATGATTGGGTTGATTGGTTATCCAGAGGGCGAAATCGGAAGGATTGCGGCGTTCGGGATCGACTTCAACCCGGGCGCCGGCGCGCTGCTCCTTGAGGTTCAGCCGGCTGAGGTCGGCATAGCCAGGAAAGCGCCCGGTGTCGAAGATGAGCCCAACCGAAGTGCGGTAGGCGAAGCCGTTTGCCTCAATCCGACGCACGAGCTCAATCATCTCGGGAATGTGTTCGGTGGCGCGGCAGACGATATGCGGCCGGAGAATATTCAGCCGCTCGGCGTCAACGAAGAAGGCGTTTTCATAGAACCGGGCGATTTCCTCGGGTGTGCGACCTTCGCGCCGGGCGCCTTTCTCTAGCTTGTCCTCGCCGGTATCTTCATCCGAGGTGAGGTGGCCGACGTCGGTGATATTCATCACGTGCCGGACATCCCAGCCGAGGTACTCGAAGGCCCGGCGCAGGGTGTCGGCGAAGATGTAGGCGCGGAAGTTGCCCAAGTGAGCATAGTAGTAAACGGTCGGGCCACAGGTGTAGATGCCGACTTTGCCGGTCTGAACCGGCTTGAACTCTTCTTTGCGACGGCTGAGCGTGTTGTAGAGTATCATCAGGCCAGCAATGATAGTCGGAAAGCGTTATCGGTCAAAGCCGACAGGCGAGCTCGAAGAGACGCGCAAACTCCTGGCGGATACAGTCGTTCAGCCGGCTCAGCTGTCGCTGCCGGTCGGCGGGCGCTGCGGCCGGCGCATCCGGTCGTATCGGGCTGCCCACCAGGACTGCAATCCGTCCGTTGAAGAGATTCGCAAAGAACGAAAACAAACCTTCCCAGGCTTCGTTCAGCCAGGGCAGTGAGTAGGGCAGCGGCCCGCGGCGAAGATTGTGAATCACCACCGGCAGGATTTCAGTTCCGCTGTGGAGCGCAAGCCAGGCAGCGCCATTGTGTACGGTGCCACTCCAGCCGTGCGGTTCAAGTCGCCCCGAGGGATAAACGCCGATACTGGTGCCGGCGACGAGCAAACGAAGAGCCTGGCGGATGCCCGGAATGTTTGCCACCGGTGTCTGCGGGTCTACCGCCAGACAGTCGCATGCCCGACGCATCACAAAGCCACCGACAGCACTGACAAACCAGCGGCTCGAACTGAGAAAGAACAGGCGGGTGCGCAGGGCAATCTGAATCACCAGCGAATCGGCGCCGGTGACGTGGTTTGCGACCACCACAAACGGCCGAGAGAGGGGAGGATGCACCGGCCCAAGACAGATGACCCGGATTCGCAGAAACCGCGAATAGGCAAAAAGAACCGTGTTCTTGACGAATGTCCAGAAGTCTGACTTCCTCATCGGAACGCGCTTCGCAGAAGGATCTTACCCCGCCCCGCCGGCACGTCAAAACCCCACAGAAGATTATTGACAAAACCGAATATCGGGATATGATGTAACTGTGATTGACGCAACATTCCATCTTGAAGAGAAGGACTGTCGTCGGCTCGCCGAATACCTGGCTCACTTTTCGCACCCTTTGAGGTTGAGGATAGTTTGTCTTTTGAAGGATGGGCCGAAGAACGTGACTGAGATCGTCGCCGCGACCGGGCAAAAGCAGTCAACTGTTTCCGGACAGTTGAAGTATCTGTTGATGACCGGGATTCTCGAGCAGGAGCGGCGCGGTGCCAGTGTTTTCTATTCGGTCAAGGATGAACTGGCGGTGAAGATATTGAAACATCTGGTGGAAACGCTTTTGCCTGAGGCGGTGGCGGTATGAGTGGCCGGCAGGTCGCAGAGCAGACGGTTGACACTTTTTCGAAGATGTTCGACCTGTCACTGACCAAGGACAAGATGATGGCGATGATGCCGGGGCTGCTGCTTTATCTTGCCCGTGAGCCGGAGATGGTCGCACCAGTGCTGGACAAGATGCTGCCGATGATGAAGCAGATGAACATCGAGGTGAACGACGACCTGCTCGTCGAGATGATGCCGGCGGTGGTCAAGGCAGTGGACCGGGAACCCGCGCTTGGCGGCAGGGTATTCGAGCGGATGGTGCCGATGATGAAGGCCTTCGGCCTGAAGATGAATCTCTACATAATGGGCAAGGTGATGGGGATGATGATGGCGATGACCCTGCGCCATCCGCGCATCATACCCGGAATGATGAAGGCGATGCCGCGGATGCTCTAGCGGCAGTCGGGAAAGGCTATCTGATGGCTGAGACAATCAAGGACTGGCTGGCCGGGTTCGACAAGAAGTTTGCCGAGCTGACGCACGGGATGGTCAAGGACCTCGAAAAGTGCATTCAGTGCGGCAAGTGCACGGCCCAGTGCCCGGCGGCGAAGCTGTCGTCCTACAACCCGCGCCAGATTATCCGCGACCTGCGGATGGGCAACGTTGAGAAGGTGATTTCGTCGCAGGAGCTCTGGCTCTGCTTTTTCTGCTCGGGCTGCTATGCGGTCTGCCCGCAGGACATCAACTTCCCGTTTGCGGTGGCGATGCTGCGCTATGCCGCCCTGGCCAAGGGTTACGGCTGGGAAGAGGTCAAGAAGATCAAGGACCCTTATGCGCAGGACTATTACCGGACCGGGCTGTCGGTCAGCCACATCGAGCGCAACCTCGCCATCCGCCGGGCGATTGCGGCTCACTCCGGGACTGACGGCAGCATCACGGCAATCCGCCGGCGGGCCGGTCTGCCCGAGAAGCGCGTCATCAGTCAGAAGGCACTGGCGGAAATCCGCTTCATCGCTGATGCCACCGGCATGACCGATCTCTTTGAGCAGATTCCGAAGATGAAGCCGGTCGAGAAGAAGTGGAACTACGGCAGTCCGGCCGACCTGGTGAAAATCAAGCGTGGACCGAATCAGAAATTCTGCGGCCTCGCTGAGGAAAATGAAGATGAAAGCACCAAGGCCGGTGCTGAGGCCGCCGGCTGAACAGGAGTAGGCATGGTCAGAAAATCACAGCTTGACCGAATCCGGATTTCCGACCGGATGTTTGTATTTCAACCCTGTGTCGGCAACAACAAGTACCCGGGCGTCATCTCCGGAATCCTGCAGGCCTTGCCGCGACTGGGAATCGAACCGGTAACCTCGGACGAACAAACCTGCTGTGGCGGGTTTCTGACTTTTACCAATGTCGCCCAGCCGACCAGCACGATGCCGGCTGTGGCGCGCAACCTCGCCATCGCCGAGGAGCTGAATCTCGACACCATCACGATGTGCAACGGCTGCTACACGTTCCTGACCGAGTTCGCCCACTTCATGAACGAGCGGCCGCCGGTGAAAGGCGTCGTCAACACGATACTTTCGATGATCGGCCGGGAGTACAAGGGCTCACAGGAAATCTACCACGCGATTGAGGTGTTCTACAAGCTCAAGGACCGCATCCGCGAGCGGGTCACGCGGCCGCTTGCCGGGCTGAAGTTTGCCACCCACTACGGCTGTCATTATCTCAACGGATTCAAGAACACCGCCATCGACGATGCGTTCATGCCGACCGTGCTGGAGGAGATAATCCAGGCCTGCGGCGGCGAGGTGACGAGCTACGGCGAGGCGCGGGCCTGCTGCGGTACCGGCCTGACCCAGGTCATCCTGCATAAGGAAGAACTTTCCCTGCCGCACTCCAAGCTGAAGTTCGACAGTCTGAACGAAGCCAACCCGGATGCGATTGTGGTCCAGTGTCCTTACTGTCTGGCCCAGCTCGACCGGATGCAGCACAAACTCAACCTGCGCGGTGTCGCCAGTTACCACGTGCCGGTGCTGCACGTCAATCAGCTTGTCGCGCTGGCGCTCGGAGCCGAGCTGAACACGCTGGCGCTGGAGGCGCATGCGATCGGCTTCAAGCAGTTTCTCGCCAAGCTGCCGCCGATCGACCAGAGCCGATGCGCGCAGCCTGATGCCTGCAAGGCGGGCGCGGAGGTGGCGGTTGGCTAAGGTCGGGGTCTTCATCTGCCATTGCGGCGTGAACATCGCGGCTACGGTCGATGTGGCAAAGGTCGCCGAGGAGGTGGCAAAGCTGCCCGAGGTCGCGTTCGCGCAGGACTACAAGTTCATGTGCTCTTCGCCCGGGCAGAACCTCGTGCGCGAGGCCATCCGCGAGCACGGCCTGAACCGGGTCGTGGTCGCGGCCTGCTCGCCCAAGATGCACCTGCCGACTTTCCAGAAGGCGGTGATGCAGGAAGGCCTGAACCCTTACCTCGTCTCGATGGCCAACATCCGCGAACAGTGTTCGTGGGTGACCGAGGACCGCGCAGCGGCCACGGCCAAGGCGATTGACCTCGTGACGCGCCAGGTCAGGCGGGTGGCGCAGGCCGATCCGCTGGCCGACATCGACGTCGAGCTGACGCGGACCGCACTCGTGGTCGGCGGCGGCATCGCCGGGATACAGGCGGCGCTGGACATCGCCGACGGCGGCCGGAAGGTCATTCTGGTCGAGAAAAGCCCGTCGCTCGGGGGCAAGATGGCGATGCTCGACGAGACCTTCCCGACGCTGGACTGCTCGCAGTGCATTCTCACCCCGAAGATGGTCGAGGCGGCCCAGCATCCCAATATCGAAATCCGGGTCAACTCGACGGTGACGAAACTCGACGGCTACGTCGGCAATTTCCTGGCGACGATCAGCCGGCGCGCGACCTATGTCGATGCCAAAAAGTGTATTGCCTGCGGTCTGTGCCAGTCGAAGTGTCCGGCGAAGACTGCCCCGGACGAGTTCAACGCCGGGCTCGGCACGCGGCCGGCAATCGCGACGCCGTTTCCGCAGGCGGTGCCGGCAGTGCCGGTTATCAACGCCGAGCATTGCATCAAGCTGACCAAGGGCAAGTGCGGCGCCTGTGCCAAGATTTGCCCGACCGGTGCGGTGAATTTCGAGGACAAGGGCTCGGAGGAGACGGTCGAGGTCGGGGCGGTGGTTGTCGCGACCGGCTACCGCGAGATGAATCCGGCAGTGTACACCGAGTACGGCGGCGGGACGCTGCCCGATGTCATAACGGGGTTGCAGTTCGAACGGCTGGTCAGCTCGACCGGGCCGACCGGCGGCCGGCTGGTGCGGCCGTCGGATGGCGCGGTGCCGAAGACGGTCGTTTTCGCTCAGTGTGTCGGTTCGCGCGACCCGTCGAAGGGCCACGCCTACTGCTCGGGGATCTGCTGCATGTACACCGCCAAGCACGCGATGCTCTACAAGCACCACGTACCGGACGGCATGGCCTATGTGTCCTACATCGACATCCGCTCGCCGGGCAAGGACTACGAGCAATTTGTCCAGCGCGCGGTCGAGGAGGACGACGTGCGCTACATCCGCGGCCGGGTCGGTCGCATCGCGCCGTTGAAAAACGGCAAGTACCGGGTGTTCACCGAGGACTCGCTCGTGGGCCGGCCGGTGCAGATTGACGCCGACATGGTTGTTTTAGCCTGTGCGGTCGAGCCGCAGGACGAAGCACCGAACCTGGCCCAGATTCTCGGCATCGCCTATGACGCGGACGGATTCTACTCCGAGTCCCATCCCAAGCTCAAACCGGTCGAGACGGCCAGTGCCGGCATCTTCCTTGCCGGCGCGTGCCAGGGCCCCAAGGACATTCCGGCCAGCGTTCAGTCGGGCAGCGCGGCCGCGGCCAAGGTGCTCGGCCTGTTTTCCAAAGACAAGCTGCGCAAGGCGCCGCAGGTCGCCGCGGTTGATGTCAATGCCTGTACCGGCTGCCTGAACTGCGCGGCGGTGTGCTATTACTCGGCGATTGAGGAGCGCAAGGCCGGGGCGCGAACCGTGGCCGGCGTGGTTGCGGGCAAGTGCCAGGGCTGTGGTGCGTGCGTGGCGACCTGCCGCAACAAAGCGGTGACACTGGCCCAGTTCTCGGATGCCGAAGTTTTTGAGGAGATAACAGCGTGAGCGCGAACCCTGAAACTCAAGCGGCGGAAAGCCAGGCCGTGCCGAAGATGGCCGAAGAGCCAAAGGTGCTGGCGATACTGTGCCGCTGGTGTTCCTACGCCGGGGCCGACCTGGCCGGGACCAGCCGTTTCCAGTATCCGGCCAATGTAAGAATCGTGCAGGTGCCGTGTTCGGGCCGGGTTGACCCGACGATGATTTTCAAGGCTTTTGTCGAGGGCTACGACGGCGTGATGGTTTCGGGCTGCCACCCGGGTGACTGCCATTACGGCACCGGTAACTACTACGCCCGGCGCAAACTTGCCGTGACCCGGCGCCTGCTTGAAACAGTCGGGGTGCATCCCGACCGGATGCACTTCACCTGGGTTTCGGCGGCCGAGGGCAAGCGGTTCGCCCGGGTCTGCACCGAGTTCACCAAACGGCTGAAGGCACTGGCGGGCAGACCCAAGACCCTCGCCCGGACTGGAGTGGCATCGTGACGAATGACGAATTGCAGGCAGGGCTGAGACAGCAGGCAAAGGAATTGCTGGCGAACGGAACGGTTGATGCCGTGCTGGGCTGGCGCTACGAGCCGTCGGTCGAGGCGGTGCGGCCGGCGTTGTTCCGCAAAGGCGACAACCTCGACGAGCTGGTGTTCGACGAGCGCTGTGTTCACAATCTCGCCAATTTCCTCGGGCCGATACTGGAACGTCATGCCCGGGTCGCGGTCGTGCTCAAGGGCTGCGACGGCCGGGCGCTTTCGACGCTTGAGGTCGAGAAGAAGGTGGACCGGTCGAAGCTGGTGGTGCTGGCGCCGGCGTGCGAGGGCGTTACGGTCAACGGCGCGCGGGCCCAGAAGTGTGATGACTGCCCGACCAGTGTTGCGCCGGGCGCCGATCACGTCATCGGCACGCCGAAGGCCGCGCGCGATGCCGAGTTCAAGGCGCTGGAGCGCATCGAGAAGATGACGCCCGAGGAGCGCTGGCAGTTTTTTGCCGAGCAGTTCGAGAAGTGCCAGCGGTGTTACGCCTGCCGGCAGGTCTGCCCGATGTGCTACTGTGAAACCTGCATCGCCGACTCGACCGAGCCGCGCTGGATTGAACCGTCGCGCAAGCTCTCGGCCAACACGATGTGGCATCTGGTGCGAGCATGGCATCTGGCCGGACGCTGCGCCGACTGCGGCGAGTGCCAGCGGGCCTGTCCCGAAGGCATTCCCATCCGGCTGCTCAACGCCGCAATCGAGAAGCTTATCCGCGACGAGTTCGGCGCGCGACCGGGTACCGTGCGGGGCGAGAAGCCGCCGCTGGTGACGCTGGCCAAGGACGATTCCGATGAGGTGATGGGGGAGGCGCTGTGAGCGGCTGGAAGCTTCTGAAGACCGCAGACCTCGGCCGGTTCCTCGACGAGCTTGCGGCAACAGCCGAGGTGGTCGTGCCGCAGAAAAAGGGCGCGAAGTGGAGCTGGGGCGCTTACCAGATCGGGACCGATGTGCGGCTGCCTTCAAGCATCATCGACACCTCGGCCAAGGAGCTGTTTTTCCCGCGCCGGCGGCCGATTGCCCGGTTCGATTCGACCAGCACGTGGAATCTCGAACCGGTCGAAGCGCCGACTGCACCACGCGTCATCGTCGGGATGCACCCGTGCGACGTGGCGGCGCTCTTGCATTACGACCGGGTATTTCTGGGCGGGGTTTATCCGGACCGGCTCTATGCGGCCGAGCGTGACCGCACGCTGATAATCGGGCTGGCCTGCTCAGAAATGAAACCGACCTGTCACTGCACCGACCGCGGGCTTGCGCCCGACTCCGAAGCCGGCATGGACGCGGTGATGGTCGAAACCGAAGGTGGCTGGCTGATGCGCGCAACAAGCGAGCGCGGGGCCAAGCTTCTTGGTTCGAAGCTGCTTGCATCGACGGACAAGCAGCCGGCAAAGCGCGACTGGCCAAAGGGCAAGTTCCCGGTGCCGACTGCGGACGAACTGCTGGCGCTGTACGGCGACGAGTTCTGGACCGAGCAGGCCGACATCTGCCTGACCTGCGGCGCCTGCACGCTGGCCTGTCCGAGCTGTACCTGCTTTCTGGTGGCCGACGAGAAGCACGGCGGCAAGGGCGAGCGCGTGACCTGCTGGGATTCGTGCCAGTTTTTGTCCTACTCGCGCGAGACCAGCGGCCACAACCCGCGCCGGACCAATGCCAGCCGCCTGCGCAACCGGACCCTGGACAAGTTCTGCTACACGGTGCACCGCTACGGCGCGATGTCGTGCACTGGCTGCGGCCGCTGCGCCATCATCTGTCCGATCAAGCGCAGCTTCCCCCAGCAGGCGGCGAAGCTCGCCCGGCGGGCGAAGGAACGCGCGGCCCGCGCGGAGGTGAAGAAATGAGCCGCATCGAACTGGTGCCGCGACCCGCGACAATCAAGCGGGTCATCGAAGAATCGGTTGACGTCAAGAGCTTCGAGCTGGAGTTTGACGACGGTACCGCGCTTGCCTGCCTGCCCGGTCAGTTTGTCGAGGTTTCGCTGCAGGGACACGGTGAGTCGACCTTTGCGGTCAGCCGGCTCGGGCCGGGGGGCAGGACCTTCCAGGTTTCGGTCAAACGGATGGGACATCTGACCAAAGCCCTGCACCGCGCGACCGCGGGCGAGAAGGTCGGAGTGCGCGGGCCTTACGGCAAGCCGTTTCCGGTCGAGAGCTGGAAGGGCAGGGACGTGGTCATCATCGGCGGCGGTATCGGGCTGGCCCCCTTGCGGCCGGTTGTCGACTGGCTGCTTGAGCACCGCGGCGACTACGCCGGCATCGAGATAGTCTTCGGCGCGCGCACGCCCGGCGACATGCTCTTCGGCGCCGACCTCGCACAGTGGAGCAAGGACCCGGGCATCAAGCTCACCCGGTCAATCGACACCGAGTGCGTCGGGTGGGACGGCTGCGTCGGGCTGCTGCCCAATGTCGTGCGCGACCTCAAGCTCAAACCGGACAACCGCATCGCGGTGGTCTGCGGCCCGCCGGTGATGATCAAGTTCACCGCGGCGGTACTGAAAGAGCTGGGCTTCGCCGACGAGCAGGTCTATACCACGCTCGAGGCCAAGATGCAGTGCGGCATCGGCCAGTGCGGCCGGTGCAACATCGGGGCCAAGCTCATCTGCAAAGACGGCCCGGTTTTCAATCTGGCCGAGATTCCGGCCGGCGTGCTTTAGGCCGGTTCGGTCCGGTCAGATTCCCAGCCGGTCGGCCAGTTTCGCGGCCCAGGCGTCGATTTCCGCCCAGTTGCGGAAGTCGCCGGGCCGGGCCTTGACCATCTTCATTATCTGCCGTTCGAGGAAACCGGCCCGGGCCGGGTCATAGGCGCCGGCGAAAGCGGCCTCGGCCGCGGGCTTGACGAGGCTGCGGACCGGGTCGAGATATGCGAGGGCGGTTTTGCAGTTGGCCTCGGTCGGGTCGGACATCGCCAGGCAGACTACAAACGCGGCAAACGGGCGCTGGGCAAGCGCAACCTGATGGCGCTGGACAAACTTCAGCGCCTCGGGCATCAGCCGGCCGGCGCGCACCGGCGAGCCAAGCACAACGGCGCGGTACCCCGTCGGGTCGCCGGCTTCCTTCACCGGCTTGACCTCGGTGGCGATGCCGCGTGCCTTGAGCTCGGCGGCAATCCGTTCGGCGATTCCGGTAGTCGAGCCGCCGCGGGTGGCATAGGTGACAAGTACTGGCAGGTTCATTGGCTGATTATCGTCGGGCCGGGCGAGAGGGTCAAGCTGCGAGAGCGACAAGGCGTCGTGTCATCGCAAACCATCCGAGCGCGGGAATGAGTCGGAACAGCCGGGCCGGCGGTCGGACTCGCGACCTCTGTCGCACCGCGTATTGAGTCGAACAAGGTCACGGGATTTCGAGTTGTCGACCGAAAAGCCCGGCTGATAGTGCCACGCGAAGCCGTGGGGGGAACGGGGGAGTCGGAAAAGCCCGCAATCCGGCAAGTCAAGCAGATGCGGCAGATAAGGCGGCTTCGCGCGACGGTCGGCTTTTAGCATGTGGGTTACAGTCCAAATCTGCCCGCGACTAGACTGAGCAGCTTGGTACGCTGCGGCCGACTCTGCTCCTTGTCAGGTCCGTCCGGGCCGAACCAAGCCAACCCGTGGTCGATTGGTCGGCTATCGACTGAACTTGAACGTACGAAACGGTTGGCGTCCCCATTTGCCCTGTCAACAGTGCCCTCATCCAAGTTGGGGGGAGCGCACGCACGCTTCGGCGTAAGTGCATATAACGACAACTGAAGCGTGCACGAGTCTGCGTCGTTCTGTTGTGAGGCAAGCAGCTTCGATGGCGCAAGAGCAGGTCTACTCCGGTGGCGAGTCCAGCCGCCGCACGAGGCGGTGGCTCAAGGGGGTCAGACCGAGGTGGGAAAAGAAGGCGTACGCGGGTTTGTTGAAGTCGTAGACGTTGGCCTGAATCTCGGTCGCGCCGCGGGCGGCGGCCCACTGCTCGACCGCGCGGACGAGGGCGGTGGCGATGCCTTTCCTTCGCAGTTCGGGCCGGACCACGATGCCGCGAATCTTCACCCATGTAAGCGGTTGCTTCTGCGGATAGTCGGGCATTTTTTCCAGACCGGCATTGACGAGGCCGACGACAGTCCTGTTGACCTCGGCAATGGCGAGGAAGGTGTTTTCGTCGCGTATGAAGGCTTCGGTGCGCTCGCGGTTGCGGGCCGGGCCGGGGCCGCGGCGGAACCGGTCGGGCAGGGCCGTGCGCTGGGGTTCGTCCATGATGTCGGCGAGTTCGCAGATGGCGTCAAAGTCTTCGGGCCGGGCGCGGCGAATGGTCAGTTGCACGCTGGCGGGTTCCACGGCTGAAAAGTTAGTCGGGCAGAATGCGCAGTCAAGACAGCAGCGGTCCGGGTGCGGGTGGCAGAGGCCGGCTGGCTGACGCCGTTGACTTGGCGGACAGGCACGGCTAGTTTTAGCCTATGATTACTGGAATACTGGTTCTTGCACTGACAGGTTTTGCGCCTGATTCGGGTTATTTGACCGTGCGGTCCAATGTGCCGGGCATGACGGTTTATCTGGATGGCGACTGGCTGGGGCAGACACCGGTGGAGATGGTGCCGCTGAAGCCGGGTGAGCAGTATCTGGTCAGCATCGTTTCCAACGACAGTCTGGAGCGGCTGTACTGGCGGCTGCGCGAGTCGCGCCTCGGGCGGAAGGTCTCGACGGTCTGGACCTTGGCGGCGATAAATGCCGGTTCTTATCCGGTCCGGGTGAATGCGGGCCGGGTGACAGAGGTGATGATTGACTACGGCCAGGTCGCGAGTGCCCGGCGCGAGGCGAAGCTGATTACCTGGGGCGTGACCGGCGGGCTGTTTACTTTCGGGGCGGTGCTTGGTCTGGTAATCGGCGCACTGGCGTTCTAGCATGGGCAGACTGGCGGCGCTGGTGGTATCGGCCGGTCTGCTGCTGGCGGCCGATTCGCGGCCGGTCAACCGCGAGGCCGACTGGTATCACCGGCTCGAGCGGGGACGGGTGCAGTGTGATTTGTGTCCCCGCCGGTGTGTGATTGAGCCGGGGCGGCGGGGATTTTGCCGGGTGCGCGAGAATCGCGGCGGTACGCTTTATTCGCTGGTGCATGGCCGGCCGTGTTCGGTCGGCCGGGAGCCGATCGAGAAGGCGCCGTTTTTTCACTTTCTGCCCGGCCGGGAGCGGATTACCGCTGCGACAGTCGGCTGCAATCAGTCGTGCCGGTACTGCCAGAACTGGCAGATCTCTCAGGCAAGTCCGGAGGATGTGCCGTATCGTGAGCTTTCGCCGGCGGCGCTGGTGGAGCTCGCTCTGAACCAGAAAGTGCCGATATTGTGTTTTACTTACAGCGAACCGGTAGTGTTCTGGGAGTATGTTGTCGACGCGGCGCGGCTGGCGCGTCAGGGCGGTGTCCGGACCGCGGTGGTGACCGGCGGTTACATCAATCCGGCGCCGATGCGTGAGCTGTGCCGGCTGGTTGATGCGGTGAAGATTGACCTGAAGGGTTTCAGTGACGAGTTTTACCGCACGGTGTGTGGTTCCAGTCTGGCGCCGGTGCTGGAGGCCTGCCGGATTGCCGCCGCCGGGCCGGCGCACCTGGAGCTGGTGAATCTGGTTGTTCCGGGATATAACGACGACAGTGCGACGATCAGCGCAATGTGTCGCTGGATTGGGGCGAATCTCGGCGACACGGTGCCGCTGCACTTTACCCGGTTCGTGCCGGCATACCGGATGCAGAACATGCCGGCAACACCAGTGGCAACGCTGGAACAGGCGGTTCGTATCGCCCGGGCGAGAGGATTGCAGTTTGTTTACATCGGCAATGTGCCGGGGCATGAGTTTGAGAACACGGTTTGCCCGGGGTGTGGCCGGGTTGTGGTCCGTCGGCGCGGCTACAGCGTACTGAATTGTGATGTCAATAACGGCCGGTGCCGCTTCTGCGGCCGGTCAATCAGCGGGGTGTGGAATTGAGCAAGCCGGTTGTTTTCTTTCTGCCGCCGGAGCGCGCGGCAGCGGGAATCCGTGAGGTGCTGGAGCGTTCGGGTTTTCTGGCCGACTGCCGGCCCAAGAAGCGCATCGCCATCAAGTGCCACTTCGGCGAACACGGCAACAGCAATCATCTGCGGCCGGAGTTTGTCCGCGAGGCGGCACTGGCAACGGCCTTTCATAACCTGCAGCCGGTCGTGGTCGAGACGACCGCGCTTTACCGGGGTCGGCGGCAGGAGGCGGGCGAGCATCTGAAACTGGCGGCCGAGCACGGGTTTTCGACCGCGACGCTGATGGCGCCGATCGAGATACTGGACGGCCGGCGGGGAGAGAAGTCCTACGTCGTGCCGCTGGATTCGGAGCTGGTGCCGGCCGCCCGGCTGGCGCAGGGTCTTCGACGTCTGCGCTACCTCATCAACATGGCCCACTTCAAGGGACATTTCGTTGCCGGGTTCGGTGGCGTAATCAAGAGTCTGGCGATGGGACTGGCGAGCAAGGCGGGCAAGCTGGAGATGCATTCCAATTCCAAGCCGGCGGTTGATCCGGACAAGTGCGTTTCCTGCGGCGAGTGTGTCGATTACTGCCCGAACGATGCGATCAATTTCGTCCAGTATGTCGCGCAGATTGGCCGGTCGTGCACCGGTTGCGGTGGCTGCCTGACGGTGTGCGAACAGAATGCAATCCGGATTGACTGGGATGCCGGCAGTGAGAACGTGATACTGAAGATGGTTGAGTACGCCCGGGCGGTGCTGATTGACCGGCAGGCGATTCACTTCAACTTCTGTCTGCGCGTTACCCCGAACTGCGACTGCTACGGTCAGACCGAGAAGCCGGTTACTGATGATGTCGGGGTGTTCGTCTCGCGCGACCCGGTGGCCTGTGAGCAGACGGCGTGGGACCGGCTGGGACCGGTGCTGAAGCCGATATATCCGCACGTCCACGGCGAGCTGGTGATCGAGGCGGCCGAGCGGCGCGGACTGGGCCGGCGTGACTACGAGCTGGTGACACTGTGAGTGTGCACGAGGTCAGGCTCGAGGCGTTCGAAGGCCCGGTCGAACTGCTTTTGTATCTGGTGCGCAAGGCTGAACTGGATGTCTGCGATGTGCCGATTGGCCGGCTGACTGACGATTATCTGGCGTGGATTCGCGGGGCGACCGAACTGAACATGGAGGCGGCATCAGATTTCGTCATGATGGCGGCAGTGCTGATGCGGCTGAAGGTTCGGGCACTGCTGCCCCGAATGAAGGACGAGGAACTGGATACGCCGGTTGTCACACTGGAACAGATTCTGGACGAGTTTCGCCAGTACCGTCAGGCAGCGCGGCTGCTTTCGGACAAGGAAGCGGGAATGCGGCAGTTGTGGCCGCGGCCCGGTGAGTCGCCGCGAGCCCAGGCGGCCGAAAGCGAGGATTTGCTGGTATTGACCGCGGCGCTGAAGCGGGTGCTGGCACGGCTGGAGCCGCCGCGCAAGGCCGAGATTGCGCCGCCCAGCGTCCGGCTCGGTGACCGGATTGCGGCGCTGCGCCGGTTGCTGCGGGAACGGGGCGGGCTTGATTTTGAGGAAGCGGTCACCGGTGATACACTGGCCGAGGTGATAGTGACATTCATTGCGGTGCTGGAACTGGTGCGACTGGGGGAGGTGCGGGTGCGTCAGGAGGCCGGCTTCGGTACAATTCGTCTGGAGCTGCGGGCGCCGTCGGTGGCGACCGGGAATGGACTGCCGGAATGAGAGTTTACACGCTGGGAACCGACCACCGCCATCAGCTCGACTTTGTCCGGATACTGGTCAAGCACGGGATCGAGGTCGTTTTTGACGTGCGCCGGACCCCGGCGGCACAGGAGGAACATTTCCGCCGCGACGGGTTGCAGGCGTTGTGCGCTGCCCACGGCGTGGATTATGTGTTTCTCGGCAACGAACTCGGCGGGCCGCGCGACGGTGACCGTAACGGCTGGGTGCGGTCGGACGAGTTTGTCCGCGGTGCCGGCATCATTCAGAGCAAGGCGGCACGGCGGGTGTGTTGTATCTTGTGCGCCGAACGCAGCCCGGAACGGTGTCACCGGCTGGACATCGCCGCGGCCCTGGCCCAGGCCGGGATTGAGGTCGTCCACCTGCTCGACGAAACAACCGTCTGGCAGGCACCGGCCAAGACACCGCCCGTCCGGCGGCACGGACAGCGGGGGAGTGGTGGTCCGAGGCGCTGGCACCGAAACCGGTAATGACGGCTGAGATTGAGAATATTCGGCAGTTGAAGGCGGCGACAGGGGCGCTGGTGCTGGCCCACAACTATCAGTTGCCGGAGGTCTATGATGTCGCCGATTTCATCGGCGACTCGCTTGAGCTGGCGCGGGCGGCACAGAAGAGCCAGGCACGGCTGATTGTTTTCTGCGGTGTCCGGTTCATGGCCGAGACGGCAGCGATACTGAATCCGGCGGCGCGGGTTGTGCTGGCCGAGCCGCGGGCCGGCTGTCAGATGGCCGACATGATCAGCGCCGAGGCGTTGCGCCGGCGCCGCAGCGAGCTCGGAACGGTGACGGTCGTGGCGTATGTCAACACCCCGGTCGAGGTCAAGGCCGAGGCCGATATCTGCTGTACTTCGGCGAACGCGGTGGCAGTGGTCAATTCGTTGCCGCCCGGGCCGGTGCTGCTGGTGCCGGACCGCAATCTGGCGGCTTTTGTTTCCCGAAAGACCGGGCGGACGGTGCTGGAGTGGCCCGGGTTCTGTTATGTCCATGCCGTTTTCACGGCGGCAGACGTTGCCCGGGCCCGCAGCGAGCATCCGACAGCCCGGGTGATTGCTCATCCGGAGTGTGCGCCGGAGGTGATTGATGCCGCCGACGAGGTGGCTTCGACTTCCGGAATGGCGCGACTGGCCGGCAAGTATCCGGAAGTGGTACTGGCAACCGAAGCCGGAATGTGTGAGCGGATTCGGCGTCTGCATCCGCAGTGTCGCTGTTTTCCACTGCGACGCAGTGCGCTGTGCCGGAACATGAAGCTGACGCGACTGGCGGCGGTGCAGGCTGCCCTGACCGGCGGCGGGGAGGAAATTGTTGTCGCTCCGGAAGTTGCCGCCCGGGCGCGGCAGGCACTGGAGCGGATGGCCGCGATCGGCTGAACCCTGCCTTGACACCTGCGGCCGGTATCCTAGATTGTCTGTTGTGAACTCACTGCTGATTGCACTGATGCTGCTGAACGGCATCGAGGTCGGTGGCCGTATCGGTGCCGCTTTCCCGGGGGGTGGTCTGGGACGCCGGCACGAGTTTGCCGGCGTATTTGGCGGCTTTGCCGCCAGCCGGGTCGGTCCGGGCCGGCTGGAGCTCAGTTACGGTTTTGCCGAGTTTGCCGGTCCCCGCAGCAGCGATTACAGCCTGCGGCTGCACAGTGTCGGCGTCGAGTACGGTCTGGAAGTGTTGCAGCGGTCAACCTGGGGCATTGAAGTCGGCGTCGGCGCCGGCTACGGGTTCGCCCGGCGCCGGTCCGGCAGCGCCAGCGAGGCCGGTGGTGCGCCGGCAGTGCGGCTGGCTGCCGGTCTGGTGCAGCATCAGGAGCGCAGTCGGGTCGGACTCGGCCTGGACAGCTCAATCTATCTGGAGTCCGGGGCAGGCGGGGTCAGGCCGGCGTGGTTCTTCGGTTTGCGGGCGGGAGTGGGCCATGTGCTTTAGACGACTGGTGCTGGCTGGTCTGATGGTGCTTGCCTGCAGTGATATGATTCTGTGGCGGGCCGGTGCCGACTATTTTCCGCTGACCACCGGTTCGAGCTGGCGCTACGAGTCGGGCGGGTTTGCGTCGTTTGACTCGGTCGCCGGCGACAGTGTTGTGCTCGGACGCAGTGCGCGGCTGGTGCTGCGTGATTTCGCACCGGAACTCTGGCTGGCAGACCAGTTCGAGGTGCGGCGTTATGACCGGCGTGCGGCGGTTATCGGCGGTCAGGAGTATGTACTGCTCGAGCGCTGGGCACTGGTTTACCGGCTGCCGCTGGTTACCGGTGCTGGCTGGGGGGAGTCGTTTGCCGACACCGTTGTCGTGCTGGGCAGCGATTCAATCGTGGTGCGGGATTCGTTTTCGGCCCGGGTGAGCGCGATTGAAGATGTTGTCGTGCCGGCCGGCAGTTTTGTCCAGTGTTACCGGATCGAGTTTTACCACGAGTACACCGGTATTGACACCGTGGCCGAGCAGTACACCGAATGGCTTGCGCCCGGGGTCGGTGTTGTGCGGCGAATCGGCGCCGGCAGTGAACGGGTGCTGACCGACTGGCGGATCGGTTCGCGCTGAAGCAGCGGTGGCGGCAGGACACGACTGGGTTCCGACGGCCCCGGCCTGGCAGCGTGATCCGGACGATGCTGATATCTGGCGCCGGGTGCCAACGATGCCGGCGCTGGCACTGAATCGGGTCGAGCTTGAACTGCTGCAGCCGGTTGCCGGCCGCAGTGTGGCGGTGATTGGTGTCGGGCAGGGGCTGGTGCCGCTGGCGCTTGCCGCACTGGGCGGCCGGGTGACCGCGGTCGACCCGAGCGCCAGCTATCTGGATATGTTGATGATCCGGGCCCAGCTGGTTGGCGTTGAGCTGGCGTTCCGCCAGTGTGAACTGGAGCGGCTGGAAGCACTGGGCGAGGCCTCGTGCGGGCTGGTCTACGCTGCCGGGGTTGCGCCGCAGGTTGCCGATCTTGCCGCGTTCTACCGGGCGGTGGCACGCTTGCTCGAACCGGGGGGACGGCTGGTCGTGACCGAGTATCACCCGGTGCGGCGGATCTGGCGGCAGGAGCCGGGGGCGCCCCGGGCGCGGTTTTCCTATTTCGACCGGGTCCGCAGTATTGATGAGGAATGGCCGGGAGACCCGACAATGGTCAATGCCGGATTCTGCCGTTGTGATTATCAGTGGACTGTCGCCGATCATTTTCGTGCTTTGAACAGTGCCCGGTTGCGGGTAGTGGCGCTGGAAGAAGTGGGGGATGTCCGCCAGCGCTGGGAACTGCCCAATCTCACCGGTCTGCCTGAGCAGCTGGTGGTTGCCGCCGACCGGCCAGCGACGGCTGCGTCAGATTGACACCTGCCCGGTGCGGCTCTATCATTGACGCGACGGCCGGTGCCGTCGACCGACTGACAGCAGAGACAGCAAACTAATCAGGAGGCAAAGACCGATGAAAGTGAGGCTTCTGGTATTGTGTCTGGCGCTGGCTGCGACAGCGTCGGCATATCCGGCAATCCGGCCGGTCGTGACCGGGGCCGATGGTTCGGAGTACGCGGCGGGACAGTTGATGCTGACGCTGGACCGCAGTTTGCGGGGCAAGGTCAGCATTACCAGTTCAGACGGTATTGCGCTGTTCGGCGTGCCGGCGCTGGATGAGCTGAACCGGCGCTGGCGGGTCGACGATATCAGCCCGGTCGTGCGTCACCCCCGGGCACTGGAAATTGCGCCCGGCATTAGCGGTGACCTGATGTACTGCATCCAGTTCGACGTCAGTGCCGACGTCGCCGCTGCGGTTGCGGAATACGGTCGGCTGGCTGAAGTTGCGGCTGCCGCACCGAATTACTACCTGCGGTTTGACGAAACGCCCAACGACCCGCTGCTGGGCAGTCAGTGGCACATCACCAAGATTCAGGCGCCGGAGGCATGGAATGCCAGCCATGGTGACACCGCGGTGCTGAACATGGTCATTGACCAGGGTGTCGACTATCTCCATCCGGACCTGGAGGCAAGTTTCTGGATCAACCGTCCCGAAGACATCAATGGTAACGGCCGGTTCGATCCTTCCCCGCCCCCATCGGGCGACCTTGATAACATTGATCAGGATGCCAACGGGTACAACGACGACGTCATCGGTTTTGATTTCGTTTCCTACGACGCCGACCCGATGCCGAATCCGTCCGATGACCACGGTACCCACTGTCACGGTATCGTCAACGCCGTGACCAATAACGGCATCGGCATCGCCGGCGAAACCTGGAACAACCGGTCGCTGAACATGCGCTGCGGTTCCGGTGGCGGCATCTACATCTATCAGGCGGTTTCGGCAATCTACTACGGCATTTTCAAGGGTGTGTTTGCCTACTCGATGAGCTTTGGTTCATCGACGCAGAGCCCCCAGCTCAACACCGCCGGACTTGATGCCTGGAATCAGGGCGCGGTGCTGTTTGGTTCGGCCGGCAATGAGGGCCTGGAAAACCGTCGCTATCCGGCCTGCAATGACAGCGTCGTGAACACCGCTGCTTCGACTTCGACCGATTACAAGGCGAGCTTTTCCAACTACGGACCCTGGGTTGATGTTTCGGCACCAGGCCAGGGTATCTATTCAACGGTCAACCGGGCAACCGGCAGCTACGCATTCTTCGACGGCACTTCGATGGCCTGTCCGTCAGCAGCCGGCGTGGCGGTCTGGATCAAGTGTTTCAATCCGGCACTGAACAACGCTCAGGTCCTGCGGACAATGTACGACGCCTGCGACCCAATGCCGGACCCGCTCTATGCCCAGGGCAAGCTCGGTGCCGGCCGGGTCAATATGGCCAATGCCGTGCTGCCGCTTTACTACTGCGACCTGACCCTGACCAACTGGCGATTCAATGATGCCGGCGGCAACAACAACGGCCGGCCCGATCCGGGCGAAGTTGCCAGTCTGATACTCACCTATGCCAACACCGCCGGATTCCGCGACGCGCGTAATGTCCGGGCAGTGTTGACCACCAATGCCCGGGGTGTGCAGATTGTCAAGGACACCGCCCGGTTTCCGGATATTCCGGCCGGCAGTTCCGGCAACTGCTCGGCCGACTCGTTTGTTATCTCGGTGCCGGCCAATGCCGCGCCGCAGAACATCCGGTTTTTCGTCTCAGTGCTTGCGGAACCGGCGGCAGTGCACCCGGACACCAGCTTGACAGTGCGTTCGGGTGAGCCGCGGACGCTGATCGTTGATGACGATCTCGGGCTCGATTACGAGAAGTACTACAAGGCAGCCTGCGACTCCAACGGTATTCTCTATCACGTCTATACGGTTCAGACGTCGGGTGCACCTTCGGCTGATACCCTTTTGCGCTACAATGTTGTCATCTGGAATACCGGCAATGATACCGCGACGACGCTGACCACTGCCGAGCAGACCGCGCTAGCGGCCTATCTTGATGCCGGGCGCAACCTGCTGCTGTGCGGCAAGAAGATCGCTCAGGATATCAACGGTTCCAGCTTCCTCAGCGACTATCTGCACGCGGCACTGGCGGTCGATTCGATGGGCCGGCAGTACCTGGTTGGCCTGGAGTCCCATCCGATTGCCGATGGCGATACGATGGTGATTGCCGGTGCCGGCGGGGCGAACAACGGTGCCAATTCGAACGGCATCCGGCCGCTGGGCGATGCGGTTGGCGGTGCCTACTATCGCGACCATCCCGACACGACGGTGCAGGCGTTCATTTCTTACAGCGGCAGCTACAAGCTGGTGTTCTTCGCTGCGGCCTTCGAGGCAATCAACCATTCGGCAACCCGTTATCTCCAGCGCTGGACGTTGATGGCACGGATTTTCAACTTCTTCGGCGAGGCGACGCCCGGTGTTGTCGAAGAAGCAACACTGCCGGTGGCACGGGAACGGGGCCGGCTGGAAATCAGTCCGAATCCGTTCAGTCGCAACGCCCGCGTCCGCTTTGTTGCCCCGGTAAACGGGCCGGCGAAACTGCGGGTCTACACTGCGGCCGGACAGCTGCTTTACAGCGAAACCCGGACTGCCCGACAGGGTTCGGTGGTGGAGTTTGAGCTGGACGGTGCCCGGCTGGGCAGCGGTGCCTGGATTGTTCAGGTTGCCACTCCTGCCGGTGCCGTGACTGCCAAGACGCTGGTGCTGAAGTAGACCGGCTCAACTGCTTGAGAAGGGCGGAGGCAGCTCCGCCCTTCTTTTTCAGTTTTGGACGGCAAGGCGTCAACGACGATGCTGGCCGGAGAGTCTGACCTGTGGTTGTGTGGCGGGCGACAGGTCAGCTCTAGGTCATCGGGACTGGCCGGCAGTGTTCAGCCGGAAAAAGCAGGCCAGACCGTAAGCCGGGTTGCAGGTCTGGGCTGATTTTCTGGTCAGCAGCCGGAAGCGAGGCGGGCAGCAAGAAACTCCGGCAGGCCAGCGGACCGGATGCGGCTTTGTACTGCCGTGATGTCGTAGGGCAGCCGGTGAAACGAGAACTCGCCGCTGGCGGTGTCGTAGATTGCACAGCAGGCCCGCGGGTCGCCGTCGCGCGGCTGACCGACGCTGCCGACATTGACCAGATAGCGGGCGTTGTCGCGAACAATGAAGCGGTCGGGACGGAGAATCTGCAGTGGTTCGCCGTTGACAAGCTCGACTACCAGCGGCTGGTGGGTGTGACCGACAATGCAGAGCCGGTCGGTGCAGTCTTCGAGCGCATCCTGAGCGTCCCGGACCGAAAGGATGTAGTCGAACGCCTCGGGCTCGCCGGGTGCGCCGTGGACGAACAGGAACGGATTGAGTCGTTCAGTCAGCGGCAGGTTTTCCAGAAACAGGACATCGTCGTCACGGAGTACGCCGCGCGTCCAGACTATCGCCTGGGCAGCGGCAGTGCTGAAGTCGTCGGTGGATTTCCGGCCGACGGCGGCGGCGTCGTGATTGCCACAGACAACACTGACGCGGCTGGCCCGCAGAGATTCGATGCAGGCCGCCGGGTCGGGACCGTAGCCGACAATGTCGCCGCAGCAGACCAGTCGCGAGCAGTCGTTTTGGCGCAGAAAGTCGAGCACGACCAGCAGTGCTTCGAGGTTGCCGTGAACGTCAGAAAAGATGCCGAATCTCAGGGGTTAGTCTCCAGTTTTGAATCGGGCCGGGTTTCGCGATAGACACTGTCGAGAACGCCGTTGACAAACCGACCGGCATTGTCATCGCCGAACTTTTTGGCGATTTCAACCGCCTCGTTGATGATCACCAGCGGCGGCACGTCGTCAAACAGCGACAGCTCGGCCGCGGCAATTCGCAGCGTGGCGCGGTCGAGCGCGGTCAGCCGCTCCAGCCGCCAGCGGCGCAGATGACGCCGGAGCAGGGAATCGATCGCCGGCTGGTTGTCGAGGACCGCGTTGACAATCCGGCGCAGGTAATCTTCGGCTTCGCGTGAGGGGTTCTTGCGACTGAGGATTTCGTCCATGACCGCATCGGGGTCGTCGCCGACCAGTTCATGCCGGTAGAGGGTTTCAAGCGCACATTCGCGCGCTATGCGCCGACTGGTCATCGTTATGCTGCTAGCCGATTTCTCCCGCCAGGCTGACCATCTCGATCGCCGACTGGGCGGCGGTCCAGCCCTTGTTGCCGGCCTTGGCGCCGGCTCGTTCCAGCGCCTGCTCGAGTGTGTCAGCGGTGATGATGCCGAAGGCGGCCGGGACGCCGGTTTCCAGCCAGACGTGGGCCAGGCCTTTGGCGACTTCGGTGGAGATGTACTCGGCATGCGGAGTGTCACCGCGAATGACGGCGCCCAGCGCAATTATTGCATCGAACCGGCCGGAACGGGCGAGCCGAAGCGCAACCGGTGCAATCTCCCAGGCACCGGCTACCCACCAGACCGCGGCGCTGCGGGCATTGTGACGTTCCAGACAGTCCAGCGCACCGTCGCGCAACTGGCGGCTGACCAGTTCGTTGAAGCGGGCCACCACCAGTGCGAATCGTTTGCCGGTGGCGTCGAGTTTGCCTTTGTATTCAGCTGTCTCCAATGGTGACTCCTTTCTCAATATCGCCCAGCAGGTGGCCGAGCCGGTCGCGCTTGGTCACCAGATAGCGGATGTTGCGTCGCCCGGGTCGGACGACGATCGGTACGCGCTCGACGACTTCAAGCCCGAAGCCGCGCAGCCCGACAATCTTGCGCGGGTTGTTGGTCAGCAGCCGGATGCTGGTCAGCCCGAGGTCGGCGAGAATCTGGGCACCGATGCCGTAGTCGCGCAGGTCGGGGGCGAAGCCCAGCGCCAGATTGGCCTGGACAGTGTCGAGCCCGCGGTCCTGCAGGGCGTAGGCGCGCAGTTTGTTGGCGATGCCGATGCCGCGACCTTCCTGACGCATGTAAAGCAGTACGCCCCGGCCTTCACGGGCAATCAGTCGTAGCGCCTGGTCGAGCTGGGCGCCGCAGTCGCAGCGCAGGGAGTGCAGCACGTCGCCGGTAAGACACTGGGAATGAACCCGTACCAGGACCCGTTCCCGGCCGCGGACTTCGCCGCGCACCAGTGCGAGATGGGCATAGGGTTCGGCGACTTCTTCATAGACGATACAGCGGAACTCACCGTACTTGGTCGGCAGGTTGGTTTCAACGATGCGCCGTACCAGCAGTTCACTGCGGCGGCGGGCGGCAATCAGGTCGCGGATGGTGACAATCTTGAGCTGGAACCGGCGGGCCAGCCGTCGCAGCTCGGGCAGGCGGGCCATTGAACCGTCGTCAGCCATGATTTCACACAACACACCGGCCGGCTCCAGGCCGGCCAGACGGGCCAGGTCAACCGCGGCCTCGGTGTGGCCGGCGCGTACCAGTACCCCGCCGTCGGCAGCAACCAGCGGGAAGACGTGGCCGGGACGGGCGAGGTCGTCGGGACGGGTGCGGGGATCGACCAGCGCCTTGATGGTGATTGCCCGGTCGCGGGCGGAGATGCCGGTTGTCGTGCCGCGGATGGCGTCAACCGAGACGGTGAAGGCGGTGCCGTGCAGAGCGGTGTTGCCTTCGCTCTGGGGCGTCAGGCGCAGGGCAGCGCATCGTTCCGGGGTGAGCGCAACGCAGACCAGACCGCGGCCGTAGCGGGTCATGAAGTTGACCTTGTCGGGGGTGATTTTCGCCGCCGCGCAGACGAGGTCGCCCTCGTTTTCGCGCGCTTCGTCGTCGGTGACAATAACCAGTCGCCCGGCGCGAATGTCGGCGACGGCGGCATCGACGGTGGCAAAGCCGCCGGCACGGCGGGCAGTCGGGGAGGTCTTTTTCACCGTTGTTTGAGCCGCCAGTCGTAGGGGATCGCCGGGTCGTCAGGCGGCCGGCGGACTTCATCCGGCGACTGGTGATTGTAGGGTTCGGTCGGAATGTTCAACATCCAGGCGGTCTTGGTGCCGATACCCTTCATGCCGTGGATGACACCGGGGGGAATCTGGACGAGCTGAGGATTCTGCTCGCCGAGAAACAGTTCCATTACTTCGCCGCGGGTGGGCGAGTCGGCACGGCCATCGTAGAGGACGACCTTGGCCATACCCCGGATGATAGCGAAATTGTCGGTCTGGATGCGGTGGGCATGCCAGCCTTTGACGACTCCGGGATAGACCAGCGAGAGGTAAACCTGGCCGAATTTTTCAAACAGCTCGTCGTCAGCACGGAGAATCTCCATTACCATCCCGCGTTCGTCAGGGATGCGGCAGAGAGCCTTGAGTCGAACTCCTTGAATCACAACAATAATGATACTTTGGCGGCTTCGGCGGTCAAGGCGGTCACCGGCGAGCAGCCTTTTTTGTCCGACCGGTGCCGATGTGCAGTATGTCGGCAATGTTGGCCCGACGGTCGAGTTGCGGCACCAGCAGGGGGCGGGACGATGATAACAGCGTCGTGATGCCCGGCCCGTGACCGGCGACGAGACAGTCGGAGTGAATGACGATGCCGATGGTTACAGCCCCCTTGCGCCAGCTGCGGCCGTAGATATTGTCGTGGTCGGTGATGGCGACGAAATCGCCGAAACGGAGGCGATCGAGGCCGAGCCGGGCAATCTCGGCGCGGTCGGTGGTCATCACATCGTAATCACCGGTGCCCATGGAGGTCGAGCCGACGCCCGACCCCATCAGATAACCGGGTATGACTGCGGCAACCGGTACCTGCAGTCGGCCGTCTTTGAGGGGCCGGATGCCCATTTTCTGGAGCAGGTCCGGATCGAGATTGGTGACGTGAACATCGGGGTAGTCGAGCAGTTTCAATCCCTGACCCCAGGCCATCACCAGAAACTTGTCGTCGAGGGTCAGCTTGTTCAGGACTGCGGGCGGAAAGTCCACCAGTACGTGTTCGGCCCCGCCGTGGTGGCCGGTAACGACGCCGCGGGCGCCCTTGGCATCGCCGGAGACGACCCGCACTTCGTTGCCGACGCAGGAATAGAAGTGGTAGGAGGTGTTGGCCGGGTCCATTCGCTTTTCCGGGTCAACACAGGTGGAGACTCCGGGTTCGATGTGGTCACCGGCCCAGCCGAAGGCCGGGTCGCCGACGCGGACGTTGTAGCAGATGCCGCCGATGCCGGGCAGCATGAACGGCCGGCCTTCGGCGTCAACCGCATAGCCGCGGCGACCCGAGGGGTAAGATACCCGGCCCTGGACTGACAGCTTGACGACACGGTCGGAGTTGGTGCGCAGCATCGCAGGCTCCTTTCGGGTAAAAGGAATTATAACTGCCTGAAACTGCGACTGCAATCCCGACTCCGCCGGCGCTCTGCCTTGACTTTTACGCTGAACGCTTCTAGAATGCGCTTCATTGTGCCCCACCTTTCGGTCAATATTGACCATGTTGCAACCTTGCGCCAGGCGCGCCGGGAGGCTTTTCCCGACCCGGTGCAGGCGGCGGCTTTTGTTGAACTGGGCGGGGCTGACGGCATAACGGTCCATCTTCGTGCCGACCGGCGTCACATCAACGATCGGGATGTCGAACTGCTGCGCCGGACGGTAACGACGGAACTGACGGTGGAGATGGCGGCAACCGAAGCGATGGTTCGCCTGATGGCCCGGATCCGGCCCGATGCCGTAACACTGGTACCGGAGGTACGTACTGAGGTAACGACTACCGGCGGGCTGGATGTTGTTGCTGCCGGCGCCGGGCTGCGAACAGTGGTTGGCCGTCTGCGCCGGAGCGGCAGCAGGGTGGCGGTTTTTGTCGATCCGGTCGGTCGGCAGGTTGCTGCTGCGGCCGATTGCGGTGCCACCGGTGTCGAGCTCAACACCGACCGTTACAGCCGGGCCGGACGTAACTCTGCCGGCGAGCTCAATCGGTTGGTTGAGGCGGCAACTGTCGCCCGCGAAAAGGGACTTGAGGTTTTTGTCGGCCACGGCCTGAACTATCGTAACGTCGTGCCGATTCTTGCGGCAGGTTTTGCTGATGGTTACAGTATCGGTTTTGCGATCGTCGCGCGGTCGGTCTATGTCGGATTGACGGCGGCGGTAGCCGAAATGAAACGGATAATGGAGGTTTATTCTTGAGAGGCGCACGAGTAAAGTTCGCGGTGATTGCCGTGGCGCTGGTGCTGGCGGTCTGGGCGCTCGTTCCCACTTACCGACTCTATTTCCAGCTTCCCAAACAGGAGCAGGCACTGGTGGCCAAACTCGGCCGTGCCACCAGTCGCAGCGACAGTGCCGAGGTTCTGGCCGAGATGGCACGACTTGAGAATCAGAAGGCGGCGGTACATAAACGGGCGCTGCATCTCGGACTTGACCTTGTCGGCGGCATGCATCTGGTACTGGAGGTCGACAAAACCGGGCTCAGTGGTGATGACGCCCGCGATGCCGGTGACCGTGCTCTCGAAGTTATCCGCAACCGTATTGACGAGTTCGGAGTGTTCGAGCCGGTGATTCAGAAGACCGGCCAGGACCGGATATTGATTCAGCTGCCCGGGGTTGATCGCGAGCGGGCAAAGGCGCTGATTGGTCAGACCGCGCAGCTGAAGTTTCAACTGGTCGCTGAAGAGCGGGTCGCCTACGATGTCTTCAAGACTATCGATGAACGGCTGAAGAGTGGTGCCGGCGACGGGGCGGCTACGTCGGGCGATTCGCTGGCTAGGCCTGTGACCAGCGATACCGGACCGGCAGCGATCGGTGACTCGGCTGAAGCCGGCAGTTTCCTCTCCTACATTCAGACGGTCGGGGGAGACTTCGGGGTTGAAGAGGCTGATCTGCCGGAGTTCCGGCGGCTTTATGAACGGTCGCGTCAATTCTGGCCCGAGGGTTTTGAGCTGCTTTTCGGGCCGGCGGAACGGCATGAGAATCGAACAGTGCGTCGGCTCTACGTGTTGAAGGCAGAGCCGGAGATGCTTGGTTCGGCAATCAAGGACGCCCGTCCGGCGCCGTATCAGGGGTCGGAACCGGGGTTGTCAAACACCTGGATCGTCAGCCTCAAGCTTGGCCGCAAGGATGCCGCAACATTCGCCCAGGTCACCGGCCGTAATATCGGCCGGCGGCTGGCGATCGTGCTTGATGGCGTCGTGAAGTCGGCCCCGGTGATACAGACGCGCATTCCGGACGGCAACGCGATGATTACAACCAATGAAGTGAACCCGGACGAGGCCCGTGACCTCGCGATCGTTCTGCGCTCCGGGGCGCTGCCGGCGCCGGTGAAGATCGTCGAGGAACGTTCGGTTGACGCGACGCTGGGCAGCGATTCAATCCGGCGCGGCATCATTGCAATCATTATCGGCGCGGTTGCCGTGCTGCTATTCATGCTCGTCTACTATTCAACCGGCGGACTCCTGGCAGATGCCGCCCTGGTGTTCAATCTGCTTTTCCTGCTGGCAGTGCTCTCCGGGCTGCGGGCGACGCTGACCCTGCCCGGACTGGCCGGCATCGCTTTGACTGTCGGCATGGCGGTAGATGCCAACGTGCTGGTGTTTGAACGGATAAGAGAAGAACTACGCTGGGGCAAGACCGTCATGGCGGCGGTGGACGCCGGCTATGACCGGGCGCTGGTAACGATCATCGATGCGAACGCGACGACCGTGATTACCGCGATTGCGCTCTACTTTGTCGGCTCAGGGCCGATTCGCGGCTTTGCAATCACGCTCGTTGCCGGTCTGGTGATCAACGTTATCACCGCTGTGTTCATGACCCGCTGGGTGTTCGACTGGTGGCTAGCTCGCTTTGAGGTCAGGAAGCTGAGGATATAAGATGCGACTGTTTGGCGATACCAAGATTCGTTTCGTCAGCAAGCGGCGGATCTTTTTCGTACTATCAGCGGCACTGGTTGTGGTCAGTCTCGGGCTGATAATCCTGCGCGGATTCAATTATGGAGTTGACTTCACCGGCGGTTCAATCATTCAACTGCGTTTTGAGAAGCCGGTAACGACCGAGGCAATGCGGGCAGCGCTGGCCCGCATTGGCGAGGCCAATGCCGGCCTGCAACGCGATGAGCGGGGTGACTTTATTATCCGGGTAGCCGCCCGGGAGTTCAGCGGTAACGAGTCATTCTCGACAGTCCTTTCCCGTCAGCTTGCCGAGTCGTTTCCCGACAATCGGTTTGAGATTCTGAGTGAAGATACGGTCGGCCCGCAGGTTTCGCGGGAACTGCAGGGCAAGGTGCTGCTGGCGATTCTGCTGGGCATCGTCGGTATCCTGATATATGTCAGTTTCCGGTTCGATTTCCGATTCGGGCTCGGCGCGGTGCTGGCATTGATTCACGACACGACCATCACCCTGGGGGTTGTCTCGGCGCTTGGGCGCGAGGTGACGACGACCTTGATTGCTGCAGTGTTGACCGTGATCGGTTACTCGGTAAATGACTCGATCGTCGTTTCCGACCGTATCCGCGAGGATGTCCGCAAGATGCGCAAGGAATCGTTTGCCGATGTCTGCAACGCGGCAATCAATCAGACGCTCAGCCGAACGGTGATTACCGCCGCAACAACCTTGTTCGTTTCGGTTGCCCTGCTGGTCTTTGGTGCCGCGAGCATCAAGGATTTCGCCCTGGTGCTTACCGTCGGGCTGTTGATTGGTACCTATTCATCGGTTTTTGTCGTGGCCAATTTTGTTGTCGAATGGGAGCAGCGCTTCCCGAGCAAACGCCGTCGTTAAACGATTCCATCGACAAGGCGCCGCGCCCCCGCGCCCGGGGGGCGCGCTTTGTCTTTGCCGCTGCCATCGGGACTGCGCTGGGCAGTGGTTTCTTCCCTTTTGCTCCGGCAAGTTTCACCAGTCTGTTGATGCTCGTGCCCGGCTACTTTCTTGCCCGGCAACCACTGCTGGCGACAGCCCTGATTGTCGGGCTGTTTTTTGCCGGCGTGCCAATCGCCGGCTATCTTGAGGGTTTCTGGGGCCGGGACCCACACCCGGTCACGCTGGACGAAGTGGTGGGCACGCTGGTGACCTTCCTTTTTAACCCGGTATCGCTCTGGGGACTCGGTGCCGGTTTCCTCATCTGGCGGTTTTTTGACGTCGTCAAGCTGCCGTTTGTTGACCGGTCACAGCGTCTGCCCGGTGGCTGGGGTGTGATGACCGATGACCTGCTTGCCGGGGTCTGTGCCAATCTGACTCTGCGCCTGGCGCTGGCGCTGGTGCCGTTGTTGCGATATGCCTGAGAGTCGGAAGTCGCCGCCGGTTGAAATGCTGGCAGTCGGCGATGAGCTCCTGAATGGGCGTACCGCCGATACCAACAGTGCTTTCGTCGGTCGAGTTCTGGCCGAACGAGGGCTACGGCTGCGACGGACGACACATCTGCCCGACGACTACAAGGCAATCGGGGCGGAGTTGAAGGCGGCACTGGGGCGTTCGCAGGTGGTGATTGTTTCCGGCGGGCTCGGGCCGACCGATGACGACCGGACGGTTGATGCGGTGGCGGCAGCACTGGAACGGCCGGTTGTTGTCCACCGGCCGACCCTTGCCCGGGTGCAAAAACTCTTCCGGCGCCGGGGTGTCAGGATGCCGGCCATTGCGGCGCGGCAGGCCCGGATTGTTGCGGGCGCAGAAGTGTTTGTGAATCCGGTCGGAATGGCACCGGGGATGATGCTTGGTCTGAGTGGCAAGACAGTTCTGTTGCTGCCCGGAGTCCCGGAAGAGCTTGAGAGCATTCTGCCCACAGCAATTCAGCGGATTTCTTTCCATCTCGGGCTCAGGCCGCAGCACCGAATTGTTGTCCGAACCACCGGCCGGCCCGAGTCAGTGCTGGCACAACAGCTCGCTCCGCTCATCCGGCGACAGCACGGAGTTGTCGCCGGGTGGTATCCGGCGACGAGCGGGGTTGACATCGTCTTGAGTGGCACCGACAAGGCGAGGGTGCGGCGGTGTGCGGCCGCAATCGCACGGCGTCTGACCAGCAGTGTCTACGAAATCGGGGAACGTCGGCTCGAGGAGGTCGTCGGCGACAACCTCGGTCGTCTCGGGCTGACGGTCGGAACGGCTGAATCCTGCACCGGCGGGCTGGTTGCTGACCGGTTGACCGATGTTGCCGGCAGTTCCCGCTACTTCCGGGGCGGACTGATTGCCTATTCGAATGATGTCAAGAAACAGGTGCTCGGGGTGAGGGCTGAATCGCTGCGGCGTTACGGCGCCGTCAGCCGGACCGTTGCTGCCCAGATGGCGCGGGGAGCGTGTCGAGTGCTGAACTCTGATGTGGCAGTGGCGACCACTGGTATTGCCGGTCCGACCGGTGGCTCGAAAACCAAACCCATCGGGCTGGTCTGGCTGGCTGTCTGCTGGCGAGGACGGGTGCGGACGGAACGCTGGCTGCACAACGGCAATCGGCGAATGGTCAAAGAGCGCAGCGCCGCCGCCGCGCTGGATTTGCTTCGACGGGTGATTGCGGATTGTCGGCGATGAACTGCTGGCGGGTTTTTGTGGCGGTGGAGATTCCGGCAGTTGTCCGGCAAGAACTGGCAGGATTGCTGGTTGACCTGCGCCGTCAGTCCGGTACGGTCGTGCGCTGGGTGAAACCGGAAATCATGCATCTGACTTTGGTTTTTCTGGGTGAGCTGCCGGAGATGACGGTTAGTCGTGCCGGCGAACTCGCTGCAGCCACAGTGGCAGCAGTTGTGCCCTTTGCCTGCCGGCTGGAAGGACTGGGGGCGTTTCCAAGCCCGGAACGGGCCAGAGTAGTCTGGACCGGACTCGATGAAGGCCGTTCCGAGCTGAGTGCCCTGCAGCGTTTGTTGAGCAAGTCGCTGCAGAAAATCGGTTACGTTCCCGAGCGGCGGCCATTCAGTCCGCATCTGACTTTGGGCCGGCTGCGGTCGCCGGCCGATGTCCGAAGCCTGGTCGGGCAGCGGTTTACCAGCAGCAGCTTCACGGTTGAACGAGTGACGTTGTTCCGGAGTGTCTTGCGGCCAGAAGGCCCGGAGTACACCGCCCTGGGGAATTTTCCCTTGACCGGTGACAGGGCTTGACTTCAGCCGTGGTCGGGTCATCATCAGCCGCCTGAGTCGGGCTAAGGAGTAAGCGTGGAGCGAATGACACCAACTCTCTGGTTCATCATCGGTCTGGCACTGGTGGTGCTGGAAATGGTGGTTCCCGGATTCGTTATCGTCTGGTTTGGAGTCGGGGCAATCGCCGCCGGCCTGGCGGCGTTGTTCCTGCACGATCCCTGGGTTCAGCTCGGGGTTTTTGTCGTTGTGTCCGGACTGCTGGTGGTGCTTTCTCAGCAGATTGCCCGGCGGATAACCAAGCCGGAACCGGAACCGGTGGGCGCCAACCGGATGCAGCAGGCCCGGGGTATCGTTACAGTTGATATCCGACCGCCCGAAACCGGCAGAGTCAAAGTGCTGGGCGAGGAATGGCGTGCCGAGTCCCAAAAACCGATCGCCGCCGGTACCGAGGTCATCGTGACGGCGGTCAGCGGTACCCGGTTGATAGTCGAACCGCTCGAGGAAAGGAGCCAGTGATGGTCATTGCGATACTGGTTTTCGTGTTTTTTCTTGCCCTGCTGGGGATCAAGATTGTCCGTCCCTATGAACGCGCGTGCGTTGAACGACTGGGGCGATACCAGCGGACCCTTCAGCCGGGTTTGAATTTCATCCTGCCGTTTATCGAACGCATGATCAAGGTCGATATGCGGGAACAGGTCGTCGATGTGCCGCCCCAGGAAGTTATTACCAAGGACAACGCCACGGTGACGGTGGATGCGATTATCTACTACGAGGTTACCGACCCGGTCAAGGTGCTTTACAACGTTGCCCAGTTCCGGCTGGCAACGATCAAGCTCGCCCAGACCAATCTTCGTAATGTGATTGGTGACCTCAGCCTCGATGAATCGTTGACATCACGGGAGCGCATCAACATGAGACTGCGTGATGTGCTGGATGAGGCAACTGACAAATGGGGGGCAAAGGTAACGCGGGTTGAACTGCAGCGGATTGAGCCGCCCGATGATGTCACGCAGGCAATGCATCGGCAGATGAAGGCCGAGCGCGACCGTCGTGCCGCCGTCCTGGAGGCCGAGGGCATCAAGCAGGCCCAGATTCTCAAGGCTGACGGCGAACGACAGGCGCGGGTGCTGGAGGCGACCGGACAGGCGGAGGCGATCGAGCGGGTCGCCACGGCCGAAAAGTTCAAGCTGCTGACCGTCGCCGAAGGTGAGGCGCAGGCAATCGAGCGCGTATTTGCCGCGATTCACAATGGCAATCCGACCAAGGACCTGATCGCCATCAAGTATCTGGAGGCTCTGACTCGCATGGCCGACGGCAAGGCGACGAAGCTTTTTGTCCCATACGAGGCCTCGGGCATCGTCGGCGCGCTGGCGGTTGTCGCTGAGGCGCTGCGCGACCAGTCAACAGGTTCTGCCGCGCCAAAAGAGTAGCCTGCCCGCTGTCCCGACAGCGTGAAACAAATCGAAAACCGGCCCACGCCAGCGGCCCGCTGGCATCTGCTTTCGGGCGAAGCGACGCTGGCTGAACTGGCCAGTCGGGCAGGTGGACTTGAACCGGAAGAAGTTCGTGAACGTCTGCGGCAGTTCGGCCCGAATGCGCTGATTGACCGGGGTGGCCGTACTGCCTGGGCGATCATCCGTGACCAGTTGTTGTCGGCGATGGTACTGCTGCTCGTGGGTGCTGGAATCGTCTCGTTGCTGCTCGGTGAGTACACCGATGCGGGAGTGATATTTGCCATCGTCGTCCTGAACGCGGTGCTGGGTTTTTTTCAGGAATTCCGGGCTGAGCGGGCATTGCAGGCGCTGAGACGGCTCGCCGTTCCTCTGGTGCGGGTGTTGCGATCCGGCCGGATTACCGAGCTGCCGGCACACGAACTCGTACCCGGCGACATCGTGCTGCTTGAGGCCGGTTGTCTTGTGCCGGCCGACGGTCGGTTGCTTGAAGCAGTGAATCTGCGGATACAGGAAGCGGCATTGACCGGCGAATCGGAGCCGGTGGACAAGACCGTGGAGGCGATGACCGAAGGCGATACTGCGCTGGGTGATCGCCGTAACATGGCGTACATGGGGACAGCGGTCGTTGCCGGTCGCGGGCTGCTGGTAGTGACAGAAACCGGGATGAGAACCGAACTCGGGCGTATTGCCGATCTGCTGCAGTCGGTTGACCGGGAACCGACCCCGTTGCAGCGCCGGATGGCTCAGCTCAGCCGGGGGCTGCTGCTGGCAGTAGTCGGTCTCGTTGCTGTCGTCTTTGTCGTTGGCTTGCTCAGTCGTGCGGCCGGTGTCCGCACGCTCGTGCTCACGGCGATCAGTATGGCGGTCGCGGCAGTGCCGGAGGCGCTGCCGGCCGTCATTACCATTGCCCTGGCACTTGGTGCACAACGGATGCTTGGGCGTCGGGCACTGATGCGAAAACTACCGGCAGTCGAGACGCTAGGGTCGGTTGACGTGATTTGCTCGGACAAGACCGGCACGTTGACCGAGAACCGGATGACCGTCACCGTGCTTGATGTAGCGGGACACCGGGTAGAGGTTACGCCGGAGACGACGGCTGACGAGCTGGCGGCTGCAACTGTAGATTTGCCCGGGTTGCAGATTGTGCTGGCCGGTGGGGCATTGTGTAACGATGCGCAGCTGGAAGTCGGGTCGGATGGTCGACATCGGGCAATTGGCGATCCGACTGAAGGTGCATTGGTGGTGGCGGCAGCACGCTTCGGGCTGCCTAAGCCTGAGCTTGAAAAGCAGTCGCCCCGACTGGCGGAGGTGCCTTTCAGCCCGGAGCGACGGCGGATGACAACGATGCACATGGTTGGCGGCCGGCTCGGTGCTGCGCTGGCAGCAGTCGGGCTGAACCCGCCGGTCGCGGCAATTACCAAAGGTGCGGTTGATGCTCTGCTGGAGCACTCGACACAGGCGCTGGACGGACGATGCATCGTGCCAATGACCGATGCGATGCGTCGGCGGATTGAGGCGGCGCAGGATGAGCTCGCCCGCAGTGGTATGCGGGTTCTGGGTATCGGTATCCAGCCGTTGAGCCCTGATTCTGATGTCACCGAGGCAGATCGCTCCGGGGGGCTGGTATTTGTCGGTCTGGTGGCGATGATTGACCCGGCACGACCGGAGGCAAGAGCGGCTGTCGAGACCTGCCGCGCGGCCGGCGTCAGGCCGTTGATGATCACCGGCGACCATCCTTTGACAGCCCGTGCGATTGCGGTGAAGCTGGGAATTGCCGGAGTCGAGGACAGGGTGCTGACCGGCAGTGATCTGGCAGCACGAGAGCGGGAGCAACTGACCGAGCTCGTTGAGGAAGCATCGGTGTACGCCCGCGTGGCACCGGAGCAGAAACTGGCGATTGTTGAAGCACTACAGCAACGCGGCCATGTTGTAGCAATGACCGGTGATGGTGTTAACGATGCTCCGGCGCTGCGGCGGGCCGATATTGGTGTCGCGATGGGCATAACCGGCACCGACGTTTCCAAGGAGGCTGCTGACATGGTTCTGCTTGACGATAACTTCGCCACGATTGTTGCGGCGGTCGAGGAAGGACGTGTCATCTACGACAATATCCGCAAGTTTCTCAAGTACACTCTGACGTCCAATGCCGGTGAAATCTGGGTCATGCTGTTGTCACCTTTTCTCGGTATGCCGATGGCATTGCTGCCGGTGCAGATTCTCTGGGTAAATCTTGTTACCGACGGCCTGCCCGGACTGGCGTTGACGGTGGAACCGGCCGAGCGGGATACGATGCGGCGGCCGCCGCGCCATCCGGCCGAGAACATCTTTGGCCGGGGTCTGGCGGTGGATGTTGTCTGGGTTGGCCTATTGATGGGGCTAGTTTCGCTGGCGATAGGGTTTACCGCCTGGCTGGCCAATCCGGATGGGCCGTGGCAGACGATGGTGTTTACGACTTTGACGCTGAGCCAGATGGGTAACGTTCTGGCGATGCGCTCGGAACACGATTCCTTTTTCGCGCGTGGAAGAAAGAACAACCGGCTGCTGGCCGTGGCGGTTCTGCTGACACTCGTACTGCAGCTGCTGGTTACCTATGTTCCTTTCCTGCAGCGAGTTTTCTATACGAAGCCACTCTCGCCGGTCGAGCTAGGCATTTGCCTGGCGGCCAGTACGGTCGTTTTCTGGGCGACTGAATTGGCGAAGCTCGGTCGCCGGCTGGCCGGTCGGCGCCAGGCAAACCGGCCGGCTTGACTCGGTCGGGACAGGGTTTACAATGACCGACAAGGCCCCTGTAGCTCAGCAGGATAGAGCGGCGGTTTCCTAAACCGCAGGTCAGGCGTTCGAATCGCCTCAGGGGTAGAAC
Organism: Caldifarciminota bacterium; assembly: GCA_965649225.1. GTDB lineage: Bacteria > Hydrothermota > Tepidihabitantia > Tepidihabitantales > Tepidihabitantaceae > CBFGJX01. Next base: position 38,381 of record CBFGJX010000006.1, on the reverse strand, counting down.
AGAGAAGAGCAACTGATGAAATCTTACGGTAAGCACCGAGTATCGAAAGAAGACCTGAAAGAAGACCGCTTCCAGGAGTTTGTTGAGAAAGCGATCGCTGCCTACTACCGGGAACCACGCCGGTTCTGGATCGGGGCAGCAGTCATACTGGCAGCGGCGGTGGCGCTGATCCTCTTGCTTCAGGGTGAGCGCAAAGGCGTGAATCCTGAGGCTGAACTGAGATTCACTGAGGCGGTTGGGATCTATTCGGTCGGCAATCTGCAGCAGGCCGAGCCGGTTTTTTCGGAGCTTGCAGCCCGCTACGGCCGTGAACATGTCGGCAAGAAGGCACACTACTATCTCGGCAACATCTACTTCCACACTCAGCGTTATGCCGAAGCGAAAGCCGAGTTCGGGCGGTTTCTGGCGAAAGTGAAGAATGATCCGCTGCTTTCGCCTGCGGCCCAGATGGGTATCGGTGACTGTGAAGTCCAGCTGAACAATCTGACCGCCGCGGCCGCGGCTTATGGCCGCGTCCGCCAGCGTTGGCCCAAGTCGCCGCTGGTTTTCGAGGCGGAAATGGCGGCGGCGCGCGCCTATCGAGCGGCCGGGGCGCTGGACAAGGCCGAAGCTATTTATCGACGCCTGCTTGACGACAAACCCGTCGGCGAGAATGCCGAACTGGTGAAAACACAGCTTGCTGCTATCTCAGCTCAGAAGAACAAGTTCTAGTCATTTCCGAAGCCGAGCACTGGCCCCAGGCAAGGAGGAAACGGGTGATGCGTGAGTCGCTGACTTTTGACGATGTTCTCCTCGTGCCCCGGTCGTCACAGGTGTTGCCTCACGAGGCCGATCTGCGGTCGCAGTTCACCCGCCATATCCGGCTGGCGTTACCGTTGGTCAGCGCGGCGATGGATACCGTAACCGAAGCGCGGATGGCAATTGCGATGGCCCGGGCCGGCGGCATCGGAGTGATACACAAGAATCTGCCGGTTGAAGCCCAGGCCGCAGAAGTAGCCAAGGTCAAGCGAACCGAGAGTAGTCTTGTGGTCGATCCGGTGTCAACCCATGCCGATGTGACTGTTGGCGAGGTGAGGTCGCTGATGGAGCGTCATGGCGTATCCGGGCTGCCTGTTACCGATGAGGCCGGTCGGGTTATCGGGATAGTGACCAAACGCGACCTGCTTTTTGAGGATGATCCGCGCCGGCAGGTGCGTGAGGTAATGACGACCGAAGTTGTCACTGCCCCGGTCGGAACCAGTTTGCGTCAGGCCCGCGAGATACTCCGTCAGCATCGGATTGAGAAGCTGCCGATAGTCGATCGCCGGGGGGTGCTGCGTGGTTTGATGACAACCAAGGACATCATCCGGCAAATCGAGTATCCGAATGCAACGGTCGACCGCCTGCGGCGGTTGATGGTTGCCGCGGCGGTTGGCGTTGGAGCCGACGCGCTGGAACGGGCGCGTGCTTTGGTAGCGGCCGAAGTTGATGCCTTGGTCATTGATACCGCTCACGGTCATGCCCGAAAGGTTCTGGAGACAGCGCGGGCTCTGCGACGGCTGTTTCCGCAGATGGAACTGGTCGTCGGCAATGTTGCGACCGGGGAGGGGGCGCTGGCTGCCGCGGCAGCGGGTGCCTCGGCCGTGAAGGTTGGCGTCGGACCGGGTTCGATCTGTACGACACGGGTTGTAGCCGGAGTTGGGGTGCCACAGTTCTCAGCCATCAGGGAGTGTGCTGCAGCACTTCGGCGTCAAGGCATTCCAGTGATTGCCGACGGCGGCATTCGCTACTCGGGTGATGCGGCCAAGGCACTGGCAGGCGGTGCCGGGTCGGTAATGATGGGCAACCTGCTGGCCGGCACCGACGAAAGCCCCGGTGAAGATGTTTTGCTTGAAGGCCGGCGGTACAAGGTCTATCGCGGGATGGGTTCGCTGGATGCGATGAAACGGGGTTCGGCTGACCGTTATTTTCAGGAAGAACAGGGCAAACTGGTGCCCGAGGGAATTGTCGGCAGAGTTCCTTATCGCGGCAGTGTCCGTGACGTTTTGTTCCAGCTCGAAGGTGGAATACGAGCTGCAATGGGCTTCTGTGGGGCGCGGACGATGGCTGAGTTCCGGCGCCGCGCCCGGTTTGTTCGTGTGACTGGCGCAGGGTTGCGGGAAAGCCATCCTCACGATGTGACCATAATCAAGGAAGCTCCAAACTACGAGGTGCCTCAGGACGGTCCGGCCTGCCAGCGTTAGTTCCTGACCGGGGCTCCATAAGAATCCGTTCGGTTTGGTGCGGCTTTGTCGTTACCTTTTTCATCGCCGCAGAAACTGTTCTCCTTCCGTCGTACAAGCGGACCGTCTCTTTTGACCTTGCGGCGATTTTCTGCTATAATTTTTGTGTTCGAGAGTGTTGACTAGGGGTCGGGGCTTTCGCCACGCTCACCTACGGCGTGACAAAGTCCCGCCCCGCCATTTTGTCACAAGGCACTTCCATTAACAGTATTATTTGTTTGACGCTGACGTCCTGTGGTTTATGCTCGGACGTGGCATCGGACAGTCCGGCCAGTATTCTGGTCGGCACGAGCGGTTTCTCGTTTCAAGACTGGTACGGCCGGGTGTATCCGGTTGGACTTCCTCGGGGTCGCATGCTTGAGTACTACGAGTCGGTCCTGGGGTTCAATGCGGTCGAGTTGAACTTCACCTACTATACCATGCCCGTTGCCCGGACGCTTGCCGCGATGGTTAATCGTACGAGCCCCGGCTTCAGGTTTGTTGTACGCTCTCACAGATCAATGACGCACGACATCTGGGCGGACAGCCAACGCCGGGTACTGAAAGACACCAGTCTGGAGTTCGGGACTTTCCGGCAGGGGATTGCTCCCTTAGTTGACGCCAAGCGGCTGGGCGCTGTGCTCGTGCAGCTGCCGTCTTTTTTCTGGCCGACACCTGCCAATTACGAGTACGTTCGTCGGCTCGCGGAACTATTGCCCGATGTGCAGTTGGTAGTTGAGTTTAGGAATCGGGCCTGGCTGAAGCCTCAGACTTTCGAGTTGCTGTCCCATGCCGGGCTGGGCTATTGTGTGGTTGATGAACCACCCTTGCCCCGGCTTGTCCCTTTCGAACCGCGACGCACTGTCGGACCAGCCTACTTCCGATTGCACGGGCGCAATCCGAACTGGTTCACGGCAGGGCGGGCGGAACGCTACAATTACCTCTATCGCCACGATGAACTGGCCGGTTTTGTTCCGGCGATAAAAGAACTCAGCAAAGCTGCCGGCGGTTTCGTTTTCTTCAACAATTGTCATGCCGGAGCCGCCGCCCGCAATGCGCTCATGATCAAGCGGATGCTTGGGCTGGTTGAGCAACTGTCGCCAGTTCAGCAGGCCGTGGTTGACGCAGCGTTCCCGGTCGCTTGACTTGCTCGGGGTGCACAATATGCTTGCCAACATGAAGGTAACGCTGGCCGGATTCAACGTCGAGCACGATCTGCTCCGGACAATGACGAAAAACAAGCGGGTAGTGCCGACACCTGAGACTATCGCTGCGGCTTACGCCCGCATCAGCCGGTCGGAGCTGAGCACCGAGGACCTCAGACGTGAAGCGCGCCGCGAGCTCGAGCAGGCACGTCGTTCGAACTTGACGATCGTGTTTGGCATGGGACACCACTCGATTGCCGAGCATGCCGTGTTCAACTTTGACGTAGTCGGCATTTCGCGGCTCGTCGCTGAGGCTCTGGAGCACCACCGGCTGAATTCCTACACCGAGCGGTCCCAGCGTTATGTTGATTGCGACGGTAACGTCGTCGTGCCGCCGGAGATTGCCGAATCCGACTACCGTGATGAGTTCCTGTCGGTGGCGAAGGCACAGATCAGTTATTACCACGAGCTGTACGAGAAGCTGCTGCCCTATTTCCGTTCGCGCCATCCGGAATTGTCTGCCGATGAGACGCGGATAAGGAACATGGCGAAGGAGGACGCGCGCTATATTGTCGGATTGTCGGCGGCGACCCAGCTTGGCATGACAATCAACGCGCGCAATCTCGAGCTGTTGCTGCGCCGGCTGGCGGCGTCAGACCTGCGGGAGGCCCGGGCTCTGGGCGATGAGCTTTATCGCGAGGTTGCCGCCGTCGCACCGTCACTGCTGGTGTTTCTGGGGCCGACAGACTACGAACGCAAGACCTACCCGCGGGTGCGGGAATACGCTGCTTCCTTCATGATGCCGGCTTTCACCCGGCGTCCGCGTAATTTCATTGCCCTGTCGGCGTCGGACGTCCAGCTGGTTGATTATACCCAGAATGCCGACAATAAACTGCTGGCAGCGGTAATGCATACTGTCTCGCGTGCTTCTTATGCTGAATGCCTTGCCCGGGTCGAACGTCAGACGCTTGCCCGCAAGAAGGAGATTTTCAAGCTGATCTGTCAGGACCTGCAGGCTTATGATGCGGTACTGCGGGAGTTCGAACATCTGTCGTTGACATTCGAACTCGTCGTTTCGGCGTCGTGTTTTGCTCAGCTCAAACGGCACCGGCTGTTGACGATCACAGCGCAGTCTTACAATCCCGATCAGGGCTGGACGATTCCCAATTCCATTGCCGACATCAAGGAGCATAAAACGTTCAAGGACCTGCTGTTGCGTACTGAGGAAGTCTATGACAAGCTGGCGACAATCAGTGGTGCTGCGGCGCAGTACGTGCTGACCAATTCACACCAGCGGCGGTTAGTGGTAACATTGAACGCCCGTGAGATGTATCATCTGTCACGGCTGCGTGAAGACCGCTCTGCCCAGTGGGACATCCGCGATGTTGTCGGGCGGATGGTCGAACAGGCCCGTCACGTTATGCCGCTGGCATTGTTGCTGGCTGGGGGGAAGGATGAGTACCCGAGGCTGTATACCGAGTTGTACGGGCACCCGCCGGCGGTAGTGGAGCTGAAGTTGCCCGGCCCGCGGTCAATCAGGGCAACGCGGCGAACGACATCATCAGACAGTACCTCCGGAGCGAAAAAATGACCACAACGGTTCACTCGATGCAGGAGCTGCAGGCTGCGGTCAAGGCTGGTGCTGATGAGATTGTCGTCGCCGACCCGGGTGTTGAATCACGGGTCAGACTGTTTGACCGGTTGCGTACCGGGGCGAACATTGCCGTCTATCTGATTCTGGCAGGCGCAGTATTGCTCTGGGCCAATCCGTTCCGCATAGCGGCCTGGGAAAGCGTTGGTTTCCTGTGGCTCAGACGGGTGGTGCTCGGTCTTGGTATTCTCCTGCTTTTTGCGGATCGTCTGCTGCCGGTAGTGAGATTCTATCAACCGGACAAGAGTCGAAAGGAGCTGGTTCTGGTGCGACGCGGTCGCGCCGGCAGCGCTTCTTGACAGGGCAGCGAATCTGACGATAGAGTTAGCTGGAGAGCAGGACGTTGTCGAGCCACCCCTTCCGGATCGTTTCATTCAACCTGCATAATTTTGGCCGCGAAGACAATCCCAACGCCGGTGTCTACGAGTCAAAGCTGGACTACTTGGCAGATGTCCTTGAGCGTCTTGACGGCGATGTAGTTGTTGTAAATGAGGTCCGCGAGCCCGAGAGTTTCCGCGAACTTGTTGAGCGACTCGGCTATCCGACTTACCACCTTGCGGATCCTCCGGCTGAACAGCGCCGTATACAGGTTGGAATATTGACAAGACTGCCGGTGCTTTGTGCCGGACAGTGGCTTGAGTACACCACCACCAGTGTCGCCGAGCCTGGGAAGCTGATGCGGACGCCGTTCCGCCGCCCGATGCCCTGGGCGAAATTGCGGCTGCCCAATGACGAAACCCTGTTCGTCCTTGGAGTTCATCTGAAGTCACGTCGGGCAGAATCCGGTTGCTTTCTGCCGGACGTGTCCGCGCGCCAGCAGCATGTTCTCGGTCGGGCGGTTTCGGCTGCGATCCGATTGATGGAGGCTGCCGGGTTGCGGTTGCTGCTGGATGAACTGATGGACTCAGGTTTCGCCGATCACTTCGCGGTTGCCGGTGACTACAATGCCGGTCCGGAGTCGCTTACTGTCAGCTTTGTGACCGGTCTGGGCGAAGAGGATGGCGAGGGTGTTGTCGGCGAACGGCGACGGCTGCTACCAGCATCGTGGAAACTACCGGTTGAGCGAGCTTTCTCTTACGTCCGGCGCGGTCGGCGTGAGTTGATCGACCACATCCTCGTCAGTCAGCGGCTTTCGCTCTGCATGATTGCCGCTGGCGCCGAAAACCAGCTGATCGAGGCGGCGGTACGGACCCGTTGGGAGCCCGGTCAGGGCTATCCCCGTTCCGACCACGCTCCAGTCTGGGCCGATTTCCGTCTGCCTTCGGTTTTGCGGCGAACGTGAAGTTCGACGCTTGGACAGCCGTCTGGTTTTGTCTGCTGCCGGGCTTGGTTTTCGCCCGACTCGGCTATCTTGAGAGTTCGAACGGGTTTCGAGACAACCCGCGTCTGGATGGTGGACGGAGTGAGCTGGAGCTGGCTGATGTCAATGACGACGGTAACATTGACATAATCTCGATCGGTGACCACGGCAGTCCCTATATCAATACACAGGAACACGGTGTGATGGTCTGGTTTGGTAACGGTGATGGCAGCTGGTTTTTGCAGCAGTACGGTAACTTTGGCTATGGCGGTGTTGCAGTCGGGGATGTCAACAACGACGGCTTCGCAGATGTTGCGTACGGAATGCATCATAACTACTCGACCGATGACCTTGGCGATCAACTGGTCGAAACTGCCTTGGGGGACGGGACCGGACGTGTCTGGTTGCCGTTCGACGACAGCCTGGCAATTGAAGGCCAGGACTGGGGGATGTTTGCAACCGATATGGCCGACGTTGATAATGATGGCGACCTCGACATCGGGTCGATATCATTCGGTGCCGACGATGGTCTGCACGTCTATCTCAATCTCGGCAATGGAGTCTGGCGTCGCTCCTTCGGTTTCCTGGGCGGTAATTCGCAGATGGAATTCTATTTCCGTGACGTCAATCGCGATGGTAATGCCGATATCATTGCCGCCCACGGTACGGGCAGCGTATGGTTCGGTGATGGCACAGGTAGTTTCTTGCCGGCGGGTCAGGGGCTGCCATCTTCACCCTTCGGGCTGGCCGGGCTATCGGCAGGAGACGTCGATGGGGATGGCGGTTGTGACGTCGCTTTCGCGAATTCCAACGGCGGAGTTGCAGTTTATGTCTGGGACGATGGTATCCAGCTCTGGCGGTCGTTTACCGGTAGCCTTCCTGTCACTGGTCCCTATCAGGCCACGGCACTCTGCGATATGGACGCCGACGGATTTGCCGACCTGCTGGCTTTCGGGCGCGGGCAGCTTCGGATCTGGTGTGGCGATGGGATGGGAAACTGGGCTGAAGCTGCCGCGTTTACAACGCCTTCGCCTGGCACCTACGCCGCGTTGCGCACCGGTGCCGACTTTGATCACAACGGCCGTCCGGACATTGTGTTGTGGGCACGGGAAGGCAGTTGGCCGAATGATATCAATGTGGCTCATGCATTCCGTGAGTCGATCCTACGTGACAGCCTTTCGATTTTTCCTGTCTTCCCGCGCGGGGGTGAGCGCTTTGCCGCAGGGTCAGCGCAGTTTGTTGACTGGTGGAGCTCGGTGCCGCGAGCTGAATCGACCCGCGTGCGAATCGAGTTGTCAAGTCGGGGCCCAAATGGCCCTTGGGTTGTTATTGCTGACAGTCTTCGCAACGATGGGCGCTATCAGTGGGTTGTTCCCAGCGATGTTCGCAGCTCAGAATGCCATCTTCGGTACACCGTGTACGGTCTGCCCGAGTCAGTTCAAGCCGTTACGCCCGGGGCATTTGTGATCGGGGATACCGTAACTGTTTTGAAGGAAGTCTTTCAGCAGCTGTTGCCGGGCACGGTTTCGTTATCACCAAATCCCGCTCGATATCGGGCTTCTCTTGCGGGGTTGACCGGTCCGGTGCAGTATTTATTACTGGATGCAGCCGGTCGAGTGGTTCGCTCGGGCAAGCTGGCAAGGGCGGAGGACGGATTGGGTGTGGTTGGGTTAGCCGATGGAGTTTACATGGTCCGGGTTCAGGGCGCCGGCAGGACTTTTCGTCTTGTGATTCAGCATTGAGAGACAGCGCTTTCCGGTCTGGGATGTAACCTGAATGAAGGGAGTTGCGATGAAGAGAATGCTGCTCTTGGTCGGGCTGTTGGTTTGTGCGTGGTTGCTGTTGCCTTCGTGCCGAAGAAAGCAGGATGTTGAGGCTGACAAGGCGGCGATTCGGGCGCTTGTTGAACGGGACACGGTTCATTTTGCCGCTGCAACCAGCCATGATTCGACGGGCGGTTTCTTCGCCGATGGCGATACACTGGTCTGGTGGTGGCGCAGTGCTCAGACGCATGACAGTGCGCCCGCAATTGAGGTCTGGGTCAGTGGTGATTCCGGCTTTGTGCAGTGGTCGCAGCACAACTACGGATTTCTGCATGTGCTTGCCGCTCCGCCGGAGACCACGCTTCAGCTCTGGACGAAGCGATTGGTAGAGCGGGTAAGCCTGCGGGCGGTGTTTTTCCGCACCGGCGAAAGTACGGACTCAACGCGGGGCTGGCGTCTTTCGGCGTTATCCCTTGTCAATGGTAAGTCAGAGTCAACTCGTACCGTAACGATCGACAGCCTGCGAATACGCAGCTCGCTGCGCGACATCATTGTCCGTGATCCTTTCGCCACATTTTTCAACGCCGACACAATGGTCACTTTTACGCCAGGCGAGCAGATGACGGTGACACTCTACACCAATGCCATGAACGGCAGGGCCTTTCTTCACACCTTCGTACTGTTGTGGCCTTTTTACATTCGGGTGCCCTTTGCCAGTCAGGGCAATGGAGTGTTTGTCGGCAACTGGCATGCACCGGCGGTGCCGTCGGTCCGGTTCGCCATTTTTGATCTTCTGAGTTACCGGACGATTTACTCTCCCGACGGTCCTTACGACTTTCATGGCTGGTTGTTGCCGTACAGAATAAGAACAGCAGATTAGTACTTTGCCTGTTTTGAGGGGGAGGGCGGTGTGCCCTCCCCTTTGTTTTTCCGGCCGCCTTGACCCACGGCTTCAGTGGTCTATACTGGCCCAAGTGAAAGGCGTGGTCCTTGCTGGCGGACTAGGTTCAAGGCTTCTGCCGCTCACCAAGATAACCAACAAGCATCTTTTGCCGGTATATGACCGGCCGATGGTCTATTATCCGATCGAGAGGCTAGTTGAGGCTGGCATTACCGATGTCATGCTTGTTACCGGCGGAAACAGTGCTGGTGACTTTCTGCGTCTGCTGGAAAATGGCAGAGAGTTCGGGCTCAGGCGAATTCACTACACTTATCAGGAGGGTTCGGGCGGGATCGCGGCGGCGTTAGCACTCGCCGAGGATTTTGCTGATGGCGATAAGCTGGTAGTCATACTGGGCGACAACCTGTTTGAGCGGCCGATTGTCCCCTATGTTCACCGTTTCGAACGCCAAGCCAGTGGTGCAAGGGTTCTGTTGAAGGCGGTGAAGGATCCTCATCGCTTTGGTGTTGCGACCGTCCAAAACGGCCAGGTGACTTCGATCGTTGAAAAGCCCAAACGTCCTCGCAGTCGGCTGGCGGTGACTGGATGCTACATGTATGACGCTCGTGTGTTTGACATTATCCGTACACTGAAGCCGTCAGCACGCGGAGAGCTTGAAATCACCGATGTCAACAATGCCTACCTGAAAGCCGGACAGCTTCGGTTCGACCTGCTTAAAGGCTGGTGGCAGGATGCCGGTTCGTCATTTGAGGCCTACGCCCGGGCCGGCGAGTTGGCGCGGCGCCTGCGGCTCGGGCACAGACAGTGAACCGGTTGCTTCTGATTGATGGTCACTCACTGGTTTATCGCAGTTTTTTTGCTTTTATCCGCCGACCGCTGCGCAATGCAGCGGGAATGAACACCTCTGCTGTCTTTGGTTTTGCCAATACCCTGCGCAAACTCCTGGCCGAGTTGGACCCCGATCATGCGGCAGTGGTTTTCGACGGGCCAGGCCCGACATTCCGTAATCAGCGTTTTTCCGAATACAAGATTCAACGGCCACCGGTGCCAGCCGAATTGCCGCCCCAGCTGCCGTGGATAAAGCGTTTGGCAACTGCTTGGGGTATCCGGGTATTTGAAGCGGACAGGGTTGAGGCCGACGATGTGCTGGCAACACTGGCAACGCGTTTTGCCACTCAAATCAATGTAGTACTGGCAAGCTCGGATAAGGACCTGCTTCAGCTGGTCAGCGGCGATGCTGTCCGGGTTTATGATCCGTGGCGCGGTCAGTTTTACACGCCCGAAGATGTTGTGGTAAGACTGGGAGTGCCACCGGAGCAGGTTGTGGACTATCTGGCTCTCGCCGGCGATGCCAGTGACAACCTGCCTGGGGTGCCTGGGATCGGCCCGAAGCGGGCGGTCGAGATTCTAAAACGGTTCGGATCGCTGACCGCTGCGCTTGAATTCGATGAGCGGGTAAGGGCGCACCGGGAACTTGCTCTGCTGAGTTATGAACTTGCCCGTGTCAGAACTGATGTTCCGCTTGCGGTGACGCTGGATGATCTGAGGGTTGGGCAACCGGATCGCGCTGAGCTTGCTCGGTTGTTGAGAGAGCTGGAATTCCGAACCCTTTTGAAAGAGCTTGGTTCTGAACAAGACGTTGTTCAGCAACCGGCTGTAGTGATGACCGAGAAGCCAACCGGTCGGGCCTTTGGGGTTGAATTTGTCCCTGGTGAAGGCCTGTGGATTGCTGATGATGGTGGTGTCCAGCTTATCCGGGACATTTCGACAGCCAGGAAACTAATCAGCGACGGTTCGGTGTTGAAGGTCGGCTTCGACCTCAAGCAGCAATTGCGCGGCCTGAAGTCCGTTGACATTGATTGCTGTCTGCCTTTGTTTGATGTTGGCGTTGCTGCTTGGTTGGTGGATCCTGAGCGGCGCAACTACGGTCCGGAGGCAGTCGCATTGTTGCTTCCCGGTGCAGTACCGCCGGTTGTGCCGAGCGACAAGGCTGCCCTGGCCCGAGCAGCTTGGTTTGAACTCGACCACCGCATTGCCGGATTGGGTTTGCGGATGGTCTGTGACGAGATCGAGATGCCGCTAGTACCAGTACTGCAGCGGATGGAAGACCGCGGTATTGGGCTGGATACCGACCAACTGACTGCGGTCGAACATGAGCTGGCAGTTGAGGTGAAGGCGGTTGAAGCCGAGATCTACCGTTTGGCCGGCCATGAGTTCAATATCGCTTCGCCGCGGCAGCTGGCGGCGGTTCTGTTTGATGAGCTCGATCTGATCCGCGGCAGGCGGATGCGCAGTGGTCGCTCGACCGCCAGCCCGGTGTTGCGCGATTTACTCGGATCACATCCGATAGTTGCCGCTGTTCTGCGCTGGCGGGAGTTGACCAAGCTTTGTAATACTTATCTCGTTCCTCTGCGGACGTACGCCGATCCCGCAACGCGTCGAGTGCACCCGACCTTCAATCAAACCGGTACGGCTACCGGTCGGCTGTCGTGCGCAAATCCCAATCTACAGAACGTGCCGATTCGTTCCGAAGCGGGCCGGCGAATTCGTTATTGCTTCTGTGCTGCCCCGGCCAATCGGCTAATCTCGGCTGACTACTCGCAGATAGAGCTAAGGGTGTTGGCTCACATCAGCGGCGACGAACAGTTGATCGAAGCCTTTCGCCGCGGTGAAGACATTCACACTTGGACTGCGGCCGCAATCCTGGGTGTTGATCCCGAAATGGTCGGACCGGACCAGCGGCGTCTGGCCAAGGTTGTCAATTACGGACTGATATACGGAATGGGTGACTTCGGCCTTGCTGCGAGGACCGAGATATCACGCGAGGAGGCGCGTGTTTTTCTGGACAGGTATATGGGACGGTTTGTCGCAGTTGCGCGCTGGATGGACAAGGTCGTTGAGCAGGCACGTTCCGAGGGCGTTGTGCGGACGATAACCGGACGTCTGCGAGCGGTTGCTGGTGTTGTCGACCGCAACCGCAATGTGAGTGAGGCCGCGCGCCGGGCAGCGTTGAATGCGCCGATACAGGGATCGGCAGCCGATATCATCAAACGGGCGATGCTCAAAGTTGAAGAAGCGTTAAACCAGGCCGGCATCAATCCCGGATTGTTGTTGCAGGTGCACGATGAGCTGGTCCTTGAAGTGCCGGAGTCGATGGTTGCGAAAGCCAGCCAGCTGGTGCGTGATTGTATGGAGCATGCCTGTCAGCTTGAAGTGCCACTTGTCGTCAGCCTTGGCAGTGGCAAGAACTGGGGAGAGGCGCATTAGATGGCAAAAATCAGGGTGATGCCCTTGTTTGGTACCAGGCCAGAGGCCATCAAACTGGTACCGGTCATAACTGAGCTTCGTCGTGAGCGCAATGTCTTTGACGTACGGGTGGTTGTTACCGCTCAGCACCGTAGCATGCTGGATCAGGTCTTGCGGGTTTTCGACGTCAGGCCAGATGTTGACCTCGATATCATGAGGCCGGGACAGACTCTGACTGATGTTTCAATCCGTGCTCTGAATGGAATTGAAAAGGTAATCTCAGAGTGGCGGCCCGATATCGTCCTTGTCCAGGGTGATACAACCACCGCTTTTGCCGGGGCGCTGGCCGCCTACTATCAAAAGGTTAAAGTCGGGCATGTCGAGGCCGGTTTGCGCACGAAAGACAAGTTTGCTCCTTATCCTGAAGAGATGAATCGTCGGCTGATCGGGTGTCTGGCAGATCTTCATTTTGCGCCGACGCAACGCGCAAAGGACAATCTGCGGCGTGAGGGTGTACGGGCAAACGCCATCTACATTACAGGCAATACGGTCATTGATGCTCTGTTTCAGGTGTTGAGCGTTAAGAAGCCATGGCGGCTGCCAGTTCTGGACCGACTTGATCCTGCGCGGCGGGTGCTTCTGGTGACGGCTCATCGGCGGGAGAGCTTCGGGCCTGGTTTCAGACGTATCTGTCAGGCTCTGGCAACAATTGCCCGACGCAACGAGGACGTCGAGATAGTCTATCCGGTGCATCTCAATCCGAGTGTGCGCAAACCCGTAATGGCAATGCTGGGCAATGAGCCGCGCATTCACCTCATTGAGCCGCTTGAATACCTCCCCTTTGCCCATCTGATGAAACACAGTTATCTGATACTGAGTGATTCGGGGGGGATTCAAGAAGAAGCTCCTGCTTTGGGCAAGCCGGTTCTGGTCTTGCGCGACAAGACGGAGCGGCCCGAGGCAATTGAAGCCGGGACCGCAAAACTGGTCGGGACTGATGTCCAACGAATAGTTGCAGCTACCGAGCGGCTGCTGCGTTCCGGCACCGCCTATCGTCGCATGGCTCATGCCGAGAATCCATTCGGTGACGGACGGGCTTCAAAACGGATCAGCCGTGTGCTCGCGCGACTTGGTGATCATGCGGGTTGACTTGGTGAATTGGTGGCCTAGACTTCGGGCGTGAATCGACTGGTCAAATATCTCAGCATTGTTGTCAAGTGGCGCAAGTTCTTGTTCTGGAATACCTTTGTCGTGACGGCGATAGCCGTTGGTGTGAGCTTCGTACTGCCGAAGCGCTACTTGGCGGTCGCTCGGATTCTGCCGCCGAGTGAAGTCGACCCGCTGGGCATGTCCTCGGTGTTGGGTGGCGGTCTTGGGGGTGGGCGGTTCGGTCGGCTGCGAATCAGCGGTATGATGGGGTCTGCTTCTGCTTCAGATCTGCTCGTCGGGATACTCGCCAGTCGCAGTGTCATGGGCAACGTTGTTGTTCGCTGCAGCATCATTCAGCACTATCGAGTCAGACGCAACAGCATGGAATCAGCAATCAAAGTGCTGCGCCGACTGACACGCCTGGTCGTGGAAGACGACGGAATTGTGACGATCAAGGTTGAGGCTAAGAACCCCCGTCTGGCAGCGCTGATCGCTAACACCTATATTGAGGAACTGGATGACTTCCTCCGTCGGTCTAATGTCAGTCAGGGGCGGAATATGAGGATATTCCTGGAACGGCGGCTGGGAGAAGTTGCCGCAGTACTGGCTGAAGCCCAGGAGAGCCTGCGGGTGTTTCAACAGGTTCACCGATTGGCAACTGTCGACGAGGAAACCAAGGCGGCGATTGAGGTATATGCCCGCCTTCGCTCGCAGTTGCTGGCCAAACAGGCTGAACTTGCAGCCGCAGAATATGTCAGCGGCGCCGACAATCCTCTGGTCTCACGTATTCGGGGTGACGTTGAGGCTTTTGCGAGTCGCTTGAGCAAACTGGAGTGGGGGGAATCAGACTCAGGTTTTGGCGTCGGCTTCGGGGTGTCATTCGAAAAACTACCGTCGGTCGGGGCTGAGTACGCCCGGCGATTCCGTGATGTGCGCATTCAAGAGGAAACTTACGCGATGCTCTATCAGCAGTACGAGTACGCCCGGGTTATGGAGGCGCGCGATACGCCGGCACTGACAGTTTTGGACTACGCCATTCCGCCTGAACGGAAGAGTTATCCCAGACGCTTGCTGATCGCGGCGGCCGCATTTCTATTCAGCCTGATCGTTGGTCTCAGTACAGCATTGATTGCCGATTATGTTCAAGGCACCCGTGACTCCAGGCCTGATGAGTATCAAGCGTGGCAGGCGCTGCTTGAGCAGGTGCGCGGCGGCCTTGGCCGCAGGAGCTCAGGGTAGATTGTCTTGTTTCGTCTGACCAGGACGAATAGTGAGGCGAAGGTCGGCGCTGATGACCGCATTCTTGTTGCGAGAGTTGCCAGGAATGCCGGGTATCTGGTCATCGCCGATGTAGCCAACAAACTTCTCGCCTTTCTGTTTTTCGCGCTTACCGCCCGCCATTTGGGTGCCGTGCAGTTCGGCGAACTGTCGCTTGCAATAGCGCTAGTGACTGTCCTGTCGGTGATCGCCGACCTTGGACTCGGAGCTTTTTCTGCTCGTGAGATTGCGCGGGACCGGGCATTCGCCGGTCGCCAGGTTGGGACTGTCATGCTGATAAAACTCCTGGCAGTGGCAGTACTCGTGGCGGGGATGCTGATGGTTGTCAGCCAACTTGGTTACTCGCACAGTCAGTTGCGTGTCATCGTTGTTGCAAGCCTCGCGGTGCTGCCGGTTTCACTTGTTCTTTATCTTGGTTCGGTCTTCCAAGGATTCGAGCGAATGGAGTTTACTGCTTTGAGCAAGATGGCCCAGTCGGGACTGCTGGTCGGCGGGTGCTTGCTCATCAGGCAGAGTCGAGCTTCGGCTGTCGGGTATGCCTGGCTATACGTTGTGGCGGCCTTTGCGGCGATGCTGATTGCGGTCGCTGTGTTGCGTTTTGTTCTGTCGGTCGGTTTTGGGGTAACAGAAGGCCTGAGCCATTGGGCCAGGTTGGTGAAGCAGGCTCTGCCATTCGGGATTTCAGCGTTGTTTGTAGTCGTTTACTACTGGAACGGTACGGCGATTCTGTCCAAAACTGCCGGAGAAGCTGAGGTCGGATTGTACAGTGCGGCATTCCGGCTGGTGCTCGGAGTAAGTCTGCTACCTTTTGCGCTCGCCGGAGCCATGTATCCAGCGCTTGCGCGACTGCACGCCGGTGATGCGGCGGATCTCGGTTCGAAAATGACCACCTCAGTCGAGTACGTACTGATGTTTTCGGCGCCGGTTGCTGCATTTGGCTTGGCTGTTGCCGGGCCGGTCGTCAGTTTCGTTTACGGAGGTGGTTATGGCAAATCCGCAGATGCTTTGGCGGTTCTGTCTTTGTGGGGCGGATTTGCATCGCTCAATTCGATTCTCAGTAACTACCTCTATGCCGTTGGACGCGCCAGAGATGTTGTGGCACAGGCTGCTGTCAGTCTGCTAGTATGTGTCTGCCTGGGTCTGCTGCTGACGGGTAAATATGGCAGTATTGGTGCAGCAATCTCAATAACCGCTGCCGAGATGATTGGAACCGCTTTGCTTTATCTGTCGCAGCGACGGCTTGCGGCGAGACTGGAAATCCCGCGTCTCGTTCAAAGGGGTGCAAAGTTCACTGGTGCAGCTGTTCTGGCCGCTGCTCTTGCCTGGTTGCTTGCTCGTTACAGCCATGTTTTGCTGTCTCTTTCCGCTGGAGTAGCTGCTTATGTCCTGCTTCTCCTTATGGTGAAAGGGTTGGATGGTTCTGACTTGAACCGGATGCGCCGTGTGTTTGGTGGGGGCGGATGAACAGACCGGGCTTCGTTGGCAGTTTTCGCGGTCCCGTCTCCACTTTTGACTGGCGCAATGGTAGTCAGGACGATAGCAGAATGCCCCTGATTTTCCTGGCAATGCTGGCGGCGGAGATTCTCTTTGTGGTCATGGTCATGATCTTGTTACATGGCACGACCCGGGGCGGAGATGCTTTGATGGTTCTCGTGGCAACCCCGATGGTACTGCTGGTCGTGCTGCTCGGCTTTGCCAGTGACAGACTGCTTGGCCTGGTGGTGTCGACTTTGGCTGTTCTGGCAGGTATTGGGTTCGTCCCCGGAAGTGCCGGTGTCAACGCCTTCTATGTTGCCGGCCTCGGCTTGCTGTTGCTGGCGTCGCGTTGGGCTGGCCGGCTTACCAGCGCCACTGCTTCACCGGAAAGCGATTGCGGTGCGTGCGGGCGACCGCTGATTCTTTTCGCCATCGCCCTTTTTGTCTCTGGTGTTGCTGCTCTGCTGCGTTCACGTGTCAACATTGGATTGCTTCAGGGTACTTTTGCCTATCTCCTGGGTGGCGTCACGATGTGGGTTCTGGCCGAGCTGCTGGTCAGCGAGAAGATGATTGGCCAGGTCGTGAAGGTTATCCTAACTGCCGTCGTTCTGTCGAGCCCACTGTGGCTTTATGGAATGTTGACCGCTGTCGGCAAACGTATGCTTCTGCCATTTCAAAGTGTCCCCGTGGGGCTGAATGACGTAGGTGGGGTCATGTGTCTGTTGCTCGCTCTGACCATGGGAATGATAGTCGTTGAGCGGCGTTTTCTCCCGCGTTTGCTCATGGGAGTGACGCTGTGCTTTCTCGTGGTCGGTTTGTTGCTTAGCAAGTCGAGAGGAGCCTGGGTCGGTGCCGCTGCGGGTCTACTTTTCCTGCTTTACAGTACGAAACGATTGTGGCCGATCCTTCCGGCACTGTTGGCCTTTGCTCTCTTGGCGGCAACTCTGCAGCCGGTTCGAGAAGTTGTCTCTCTCAGGATGGCGCAGACGGAGGCGGGGGATCCTTCCTGGCTGGCACGGCTTTTCATGTGGCGGACCGCCGTTGATATCATACCGCGCAACCTGATTACTGGTATCGGCCTGCACAATTTCGGAATCGTGAAGTTTGACTATGGCTTTCCGCGCATGCTTGACCCGGTGAGCGCTTCCTTCGGGTATCGAATCAAATCGGCCCTGTACGGACATACTCATAATCTCTACCTTGAAATTCTGATGGACCTCGGGTTGGTGGGTTTGATCGCTTTGCTGACTTTCTTCGGAAAGTTACTCGCTGGCTTGAGGGCTATTTTCTACCGGTCGCCGGACATTCGGTTGCGAGGTGTTGCACTCGGCTCGGCAACGCTCATCGTTGCCTTCATGGTGCATTCTTTCTTCGACTACATCTTGTGGAGCGTTCCGTACCTGATGGCTTTGGCGGTTCTACTGGGGCTGGCACTGGCAGTCGTAACAGCCGGCAAGTCCGTAACAGCCGCCCAGGATGCGACCGCTGGAGAAAAACTCCAAAAGGCTTAGCGAGGCTCCGTGCCGACCGGTCTCAGGACGACCGTTCGTTGCGTCGGCTTCTTCGGATGGATGCAATCGCGTCAATGAGCAGAGCGGCTGTTTTTCCCCAGGAGAACTTTTCAGCTCTGACAGGGCCGTCTGCTCGGAGCATGGCCAGTTTGGTAGGTTGGGAGAGAACTGACGCAATGGACTGGGCGATATCATCAACCGAAAACGGATTGAAGTAGACTGCAGCGCTGCCAGCGACTTCAGGCAGACTGGCAGCTTTGCTGCAGACAACCGGGGCACCATGCTTGAGTGCTTCAAGGACAGGCAGACCGAATCCTTCGTAGAGCGATGGGAACACGAAAAGAAGACAATTCCGATAGAGGTCAGAGAGTTCGCTGTCGCTGACGCGTGGCAGCAGTTCTACCCGATCGGTCAGTTGGCAGGATTCAACGGCTCGGCGTGTTCTGGCCACGTCCTTTTCCGTTCCCCAGCCGACAATGACCAGCTTGACTTTTCTTGGGATATTGAGACGGGCAAAAGCAGCGATCAAGCGCGGTACATTCTTGTGAACAGAATGACCGCCGACATACAGAATGAAGTTCCCAAGGACGCCGGGCGACCTTTCGGGACGCGGGTCTGTCGGTAGTATGCCGGGGCCGGCAGGGATTACCAATGTTCGGCCTGATGCGGCGATTTTGAATTTGATCAGATCGCGGCGGGTACATTCGGAGTCGGTTACAATCAGGTCTGCCCACCGCAAGGTCTGCAATCCTGTCCAGCAGAGCGCCTTGACCCCGGGTGAATGAAGCTTGGGCAGGGTCAGTGGGATCAGATCGTGGACAACGGCGATGACCGGCTGCGATATCCGGGGCGGCACTTCGGGCGTAGGGCAGATCAACGGTGCTTGGCAGTTTTTGAGTAACGACGACAGTCGAAACAGAGTCCACAGCGGCCGCTTGCGCTGGTCACTGGTCCAGCGGGGAAGCGGGATGATGCTACAATGCAGGCCAGAAAAGAACTCGGGGCGGGAGGTGAGTACGGTAACTTCGCAGGTCTTGCAGAGTTCGGTCGTCAGGCATCCGATGTAACGGGCTATGCCAACAGCGGCATCGCCGATGAATGCAGCGTTCAGAACTACCCGCATTGCGCCAATTGTGCTTTCGCTAGATGGGTTGTCAATTTGGAGGAACAACCTGTGTTGTCAGGTTGAGCTTGACTGACTGCACTGAACGTCATAATGACCTAGATGCTGGCAGTATTGGTGTTTGGTTTCACTGCGGTCGTCAATGATATGCACGGCGTGAACTACTACCCATCCCGTCATGCCTGGGAACGGATGTGGCTGGTGTGGGACAGTGCGGTGATAGGCAAAGAGCTTGCTCTTGCGCGGGATCTGGGTCTGAATGCGGTTGAGACGTATGTTCATTTTCCAGCAGTGATGCCGACCCGGGGCGGTGGGGTGAACTCTCAAACACTTGATCGGATGGCTGACTTTGTTGCGCTTGCTGATGGTGCCGGTCTCGGAGTTGTTTTCACCCTTTTTGATCTTGTCCCCGATCATTCGTTCGAACATTGGCCCGAGCATGCCGAGTATCTCGATTCGGTCATCGGACGGTTCAAAGCCGACCGAAGGGTATGTCTCTGGGGCATAAGAAATGAGATCAATGTGTTCACCGGTGAAGAATCAGCCACAGTGGTCTGGGCTGAAAGCGTCATAGCACGAATACGCCGGGTCGACACTATTCACCCAATTGAGGTGGAACTGACTGCCGGTGGCCGGCGCGGGCTTGAGGCGTCGCGATTTGTCAGGACGCTTCGCAACAAGGTCGATGTGTTCGCGCTGTCCTATTACGGTCCGCCCGAGAGTCTGCCGAGTCTGATCGACGGGCTGAAGTCTGACGCCGGACCGGTCTTGGTCGTAAGTGAGTTCGGGTTTCCTACCAGTGATGAAGGCGGCGAGGAGAGGCAAGCCGCGGTTTTTGATTCGACGTTGAGTGTTTTGAGAGAAATGAAACTCGGTTTTCGTTTCTGGACCCTGATGGATTTCACTGAAGCTGCAGTGCCAGCGCGAGAGCGGACCTTTGGCGTTATCAGGGCCGACTATTCGATGAAGCCGGCCACTCAAGTACTTCGGCGGCACCTCAGATGAGCCAGCTGCGACTCGGCATCAACGCTACGATTCTGGACCCGCAGCCCAGCGGTCTTGGACGCTACACGATCCGAATTGCCAATGAGGTTGGCCGACACTTTGACGACAGCATCATTTTTACGTCCTGCCCGGACGGGTTGAGAATCGATTCATCCCGTGTGAGAGTCATCAGCGACCGAGTCAGACCTTCGCGCGGGCGGTCCGGCCATCTGAGTCGTTGGGGCTGGCTGCAGTTTCGTCTTCCTGCCATTGCTCGCCGAAATCGGATCAATCTGGTGTTTTCAACCGTGCCGGAGGGTTTCATCGGCCGCGGTCCGCGTCAGGTGCTGGTAGTGCATGACCTGAGTCCGATCGTTTTTCCCAGTTTCTACCCGCGGCTTGCATGGTACTTTCGGGTCGCCGTTCCTCGGTTGCTGGATACTGCGGCAGCGGTAATCTGCGTTTCGGATTTCACGAAGGCGGAGGTCGTCCGGATTTACGGCGTCAATCCGCAGCATGTTCACGTTGTCTACGAGAGCACGTTTCTCGACAACTGTGATCAGCTTGCCCCGGAGGCGGTCAGGGAAAAGTTCGGTATCGAAAAGTTCCTGTTGTGTGTCGCCAGCGAGCTGTCCCCGCGCAAGAACCTGCAGTATCTTCTGACCGAGCTGGCACCGGTTCTGCGTGAACGCCGGGAACTCAGTCTGGTAATAGTGGGCAAGCATGACCGACGTTACCTGCCTGGACTGCAGACGACGTGTTCCAACGAGAAAATCGACAGTCAGGTAAGGTTTGTCGGCTATGTTGACGACAAGACACTCAGTGGGTTATATCGCAGCGCCGAGATGCTTGTCTACTCAAGCCTCTATGAGGGATTCGGTTTGCCGATCCTCGAGGCGATGGCGCTGGGAACACCGGTTGTAACCTTCGACGTCAGCTGTCTGCCGGAGGTTGCCGGCGATGCAGCCGAGATCGTGCCAATCAATGATGCCGATGCATTGCGTCGGGCAGTGGTCAGGATTCTTGACGACAGAGTACATGCCCGGCATCTCGTCGAGCTTGGTCGGCTGCGCGCGCGCGAATTCTCCTGGGAAAATGCCGGAAGAGAAATCGCCAGAATAATAAGGGGTCTGGTTTGAGAGTATTGCAGGTCGCCGGTTCTTTTCCCCAGGAGCCATGTGGGATCGGTGACTATACCGCCAGACTGATGGAGGCATTGTCCCGACGCGGGGTTGAAACAGCGGTTCTGACCAGACGGTGGCCAATCAGCCGTCCGGAGGGAGTTTCGGTTATCGCCGTCACTGACAGCTGGGGAGTAAGAGAGACAGACAGGCTGTGTGCTGCGGTGGCAGAGTTTCGGCCCGACATAATACATCTTCAGTATCCTGGACTTGGTTACGGCTACTCGCTGGGGCCCCATGTGTTCTTTCATCAGGTTGCCCGATTCAATGCTCCGCTGGTGCTCACGCTGCATGAGTACAAACAGGCTCATCGACTGCGGCGGATGAGTGAATGGCTGCTGCTTGCCAGTGCCGATGCAGTAGTTTTCACGACGACTGAGGAAAGTCGTCATGTCAGGCAGCGACTAGGCTGGTTGTTTCCTTCGTTGCGCCGGACAGTCGCGATCCCGATTGGTTCCAATCTCCCTGACCTGTTGCCAGCCCGTACAGACTATGGTTACGATCCTAAACTGTTTTGCTATTGGGGGATGTTTCATGCCGGTAAGGGTATCGAATTGCTGCTCGCCGGCTTCGCCACAGCGTTGGAGCAGGAACGGGAACTCAGGCTGCAACTGGTTGGAGCACGACGGGAGAAGGATAAAGGCTACATCGCAGGGCTGAAAAGAATGGCGCAGGAACTTGGTATCGCTGACCGAGTGAGTTTCTGTTTTGACCTTGCCGGTGACGACGTTGTTGAACTGCTCAGCCGGGCCTGCGGGGTGGTGCTGCCGTTTCGGGATGGTGCGACCTTTCGGCGCGGCACGCTGATTGCAGCCCTGCGGCTGGGACTGCCAGTCGTGACTTTGGCCGGTCCGGATACACCGGCCGAGTTGCGTCACCAAGAGAACATTCTGTTTGCCGGTGAGCCGGACGACATTGCCCAGCAGCTGTTGAATCTGTACGCGAAACCGGAACTGCGGGCAGCCCTCGCTCGTGGTGCCCGAGCGCTGGGGGTGCTTTTTGACTGGGACAGCATCGCCGGCCAGCACGTTGATCTTTACCAAGCCTTGACCGTGCGCAGGAGCTAGCTGTGCTGCCGGCCGGCTCAGCCGGCTATCAACGAACGATACAGCGTCAGGTGGCTATCAGTGTACTGCTGTTCATTGAAGACTGACAGGACCCGTTCCCGCGCCGCCGAACCGTAGCGCCGGGCAAGGTTTTCATCGCCGACAATCCGTTCAATAGCATTGGCGAGTGCCGACGGGTCACCAGCCGGGACAACCAGTCCGGTCTGGTCGTGTTGGTTGATCCATGAGGTTCCGGTACCGAGCTCAGTGGTGACCAGCGGCTTGCCGGCGCACATTGCCTCAAGGAGCACCAAGCCAAAGGCCTCGGACCGGGCGACGGAGGGCAAAACGAAAAGGTCGCAGGCATGGTAGTGACAGCGGAGCTCGGTATCCGGAAGTGAGCCAAGAAAACTCACCCGATCAGATATCGACAGAGTGTGGGTAAGTTTCTGTAGTTTTTCGCGCAGGGGACCGCTGCCGACGATGGCGAGGTCGATGTCAATTTTGCTTGCCGCATGCAGCAGGATATCGATTCCTTTGTAATAAACCAGCCGACCGACAAAAAGCACCAGCGGACGACGATGAGATTGGCGAATCAGTCGGATCTGTTCGTCCTCGCCGGGTTTCAAGTCCCAACGGGCTGCGTCGACCCCGAACGGAATTACCGTTACCCGGTCGTTGTAGTGGGCAAGCCACGGGGAGGTTGCCGGCAGATTGGGATTGGAGCAGACTATTCGGTGGCTGCGTTCAAACAAGCCATCAGCGAGTGGGCGGTAAAGCGGTGCAACGAAGCGTTGTCTCACGATGTCAAAGTGCCAGGTAACTACCAACGGTTTCCTGATTCGGCGGTCCAGCACCGCCAACTCACCGGGCGGCCAGGGTGAATGGAGATGAATGACGTCCGCCGATTCGGCAAGACGACGCAGTGTGCGGGAGTAACCGGCCGCGAACGGGGTCGAAAGCGGCCGCATCAGCAAAGGCAGTTTGATGACTCTGACACCGTTATTGACCAGGTCACAGCCCTGACGGTCGTCACTGACCGCGAGGACTGTGACTGTCAGGGCGCCGGACGCTGCGACACCATCGGCAAGCCGACGGGCGGCTTCTTCAACGCCACCAATATGGGGCCAGTAGCCTTTGACAGCAATCAGCAGTTCAGGTCTTGCTCTTGACATGTCAAGTGGTAGACTTCCATGATGATGCGAGTAGGTCCGTCAGATGGTATCGGACGGCCCTGGCAGTCTAGCGGTCTGGTGCATCCAGTCAAATGCAGCGGTGGTGCTGTCAGCCGCAGACGGGAGGCGTTGTGGTGAATCGATGGTGCCGCGGGATTCTGTTGCTGGTTGTTTTGCTGGCCGGGTCGGCTGCGGCGGAAGTTGCGGTGGTTGGCGACAAGCTCAGTCTTGATGCGCTGATCTGGGTCAATGCAAGGGGCGAACGGGTGACGGAGCGTGGGCTGACGCGGATGGATTTCGCATTCTACCGCTTCTGGGCACCGGTGGGTCTTACCATCCGGCCGGTACCTGGCGCCAGTTTTCGGTTGAGTTTTGACGCCGGTTGGAACGAACGGGCGTTGGATATCTATGCTGATGTCGATTTGCCTGCCGAATTTGTGCTGCGTGCAGGTCAGTTTGTCCCGCCACTGGGCAGTGAGGCATTAACTGAGCCCGGCAGGCTGAAATTGATTGAATACTCGATTCTCAAAGGGGCGTGGAAACCTTATGACCCGCGTGACGTCGGTATCATGCTGATGCGTGACCGCGGGGCGATGGCGTTCAGTTTCGCGGTGGTAAATGGCGCCGGCCGTTCCACCTGGCTGCAGGATGACAATAAGTGGAAAGACCTTGGAGCCCGGGTCGTTTACCGACCGGCGTTGCTACCCGGGTTTTTCGTCGCAGGTCGGAGTTATTACGCCCGGGTCGGGCAGGACGGTGGGTTGCAACTCAACTATGCCTTGGAGCTTGGTGCGGTGCGACCAAGACTGAATCTAACCGGCGAACTGCAGCAGGCGATTATTGGCAAATACCGGATTACGGCCGGTTATCTCCAGTCTGCTTGCCGGGCGCTGGACTGGTTAGAGCCGGTCGGTCGGCTCCAGGCGAGCTACGATATCGGGCGGACAGTTGTCTTCGGTCTTACTGCCGGAGCTAATGTTGGACTGTACGGCAACGCAGTGCGATTGATGGCGAACTACGATCTGCGGCGGATTCTTACGCCACAATCCGCTTCACGGTCAACCCGGCATCAACTGCTGCTGCAACTGCAGATGGCATTGTGACACCACCAAACGCTGCTCGACCACAGACTGTGCTGGTAACCGGCGGCTGTGGCTTCATCGGATCGAATTTCATCCGGCTGCTGCTGACGACCAGACCCGACTGGCAGCTTGTCAATCTGGATAAGCTCACTTATGCCGGAAATCCGGCGAATCTAGCCGATCTCGCGTCTAGTCCACACTACCGTTTCGTTCAGGGAGATATCTGCGATGCTGATGTCGTCAACCAGGTTGCCAGCGGGACGGATGCCATCGTTCACTTCGCCGCCGAGAGTCATGTCGACCGGTCGATTATCAGCAGCCAGGAATTCGTACGGACCAATGTTCTCGGCACGCAGGTACTGCTGGCAGCAGCACTGCGTCACGGTATTGGCCGCTTTGTGTACGTCTCGACCGATGAAGTTTACGGCTCGCTCGGTTCGGAAGGGCGGTTTACCGAGTCGACGCCGCTCAATCCGCGTTCACCATATGCGGCGTCGAAGGCTGCCGGCGACCTGCTGGCGCAGGCGTACTTTGCCACCCATTCGCTGCCGGTCTGTATTGTACGGCCGTCAAACAACTATGGACCCTATCAGTATCCGGAGAAGTTTATCCCGCTGATGATTACCAATCTGATTGAAGGATTGAAGGTACCGGTCTACGGGCGGGGGGCGAATGTCCGTGACTGGCTCTACGTCGAGGACTGCTGTCGGGCAGTGCAGCTTGTTCTGGAGGCTGGCGTTGCTGGAGCTGTTTACAACATTGGCGGTGGCAACGAGTTGAGCAACATCGACCTGGCGCGAAGAGTAGTTAGCCTGATGGGAAAGGGCGATAGCGAGATAGAGTTTGTCCCTGACCGGCCGGGCCATGATTTCCGCTATGCACTAGCTTCGGACCGGGTAGCTAGGGAACTGGGCTGGACCCCACAGGTCGCTATCAGTGACGGACTGGCCCGGACGGTTCAATGGTACGTTGCCAACTCGGATTGGTGGCGACCGTTGAAGTCCCGATTGGACAGAGAGAAACACGGCTTCTGGAGCCGGAGAGAGGACCGTTTGGTTGACAGTTAACCGACCGTTGTGTCCCGGTCGGGTCTGAGAATAAAATCGGCGATGAAACGGCAGAAGACCTTGCTGGAGCTGACGGTCGGCCGGCTGGTGTGGCAGCGCCGACTGACAGTCGTTTCTGCCCTTCTGTTCTGGTCACTGGGAACGGCCGGTCTTGCCGCAGTCTTTGCAGCAGTGCTGTTACTGCACCGGGCCGTGGCCGCAGTTGTTGTACCGGTCATAGTGTGGCTGGCTTGGCGCTGGTTTGCCGATTGCAGGGTTCGGGCTGTTGCAGCTGGACTGGAAGCTTGCCGGCCGCAGTTGCGCGGTCGGGTCATGCCAGCGCTGGAACTTGCCCGGTTGAACCTGACGGGACGGGAGGGGTATTCGGCCGAACTTGTGGCCGCCGCATTGCACGATGCTGATGCCGCAATCGCCGGGATCAGACTCTGGCCGTTGGTCAGCTGGCGGCGACTGTTCAGCGGGTTGGGGTTTGTGCTGGCTGTTGTTCTGGCCGGGGCAGCGTTGTGGCTGATTGCGCCAACCCGAATGCAGGTCGGGGTGGCCAATCTGCTTGGCCGGCCAGAGTCGGTTGTGATGGTGAAGGCACTCGCCAGTGATACCGCGGTAACGCGGGGCGAACCGGTTCGGCTGGTCTGTCGGGTCGAACCTCGCGGGATATTTCGCCGGGTCAGGTTGAAAATGGTCGCCGGGCGGCGCTGGCACGCTGCCGGAGAGCGCTCAGCCGCCAAAAACCAACCGCGTGAGGTGACAAGGGTCTACGGTCTGACCGGCGACAGTTGCGTCATCACCTTGCCGGTGCAGGAAGAGTTCCGGTATCGGTTCGAAGTGCTCGGGGTGAAGTCAGAGGAGCGGTACGTTGGCATCATCGAACCACTGGCACTGCGCGGAATCGAGTTCGAGTACCAGTTCCCGTCGTATTCAAAGCTTGCCGGTTACAGTGCCAGTTCGCCAGAAATCCGGGCATTGAAGGGGACGACGATTAGATTCCGGGGCCTGGCCAATCGAAAAATTGCCGGAGCGCGATTGGTGCTGGGTGCAGAAACGACCGCTATTGCACTGGACAGTGACAGCGTTTCGCTGCAGGGCAGTTTTCGCGTAATGGCTGACGGCGTCGGCACGATCCTTCTCGCCGAGCGCAGTGTCGAGGTGATGGCGACCGAGTTGCGGGTCAGGGCCATTCCCGACGAAGCGCCACTGGTGCGAGTGCTGGTGCCGGGCCGTGATATCGAGATGCCGGCGAGCATGAAAGTCGGTCTGGTGATAAACGTTCTGGACGATTTCGGAGTCCGGGACATCAGGCTGCGCTGGGGAATCGACAGCCTCGATCAAGTCGTTCGACTCGGTCGGAGCCGAACCGGTCAGGAAGATACACTCGCCTACTTCTGGGATCTGTCAGGGGTTGGTCTGGTGCCCGGTTCAGTTGTGCGTTACCGCGCGGAAGCGAGCGACAACGATGAAGTTTCCGGAACCAAGACCGGAATGAGCAATGTGTACTCCGTACGCTTTCCGACCATGGCCGAGATCTACTCGGCCTCGGTGCGACAGGCGGAACGGACTGGAGAGATGCTGGCTCCGTTGCAGCAGGAACAGGAGCAGGTCAGCGCCGAGTTTCAGCGCGCGGCGGAAGCACTGGCCCGCAACCGGGAGTTGTCGTGGGATGAGCGACAGGCGTTGTCCGGTGCGCTGGCGCAACAGGAAGGTCTGATGCAGCAGGTCGCCGAGCTCCAGCAGGAGGTGGCGAACCTGGCCGAGGAACTGAGTGGCAGTCTGGTATTTGACAGCCAAACGATGGAGCGGCTGGGGCAGCTTCAGCAGCTTTTGAGTCAGGTATTGCCCCGCGAGCTGCAGCGCACACTGGAACAGTTGCGGGAACGGTTGGAGGCCAGTGCACCTGAGTTGTGGCAGGCGCTGGAGAAATTTCAGTTCGAACAGGAGCGCCTGCGGGCAAATATCGAACGGGCGATTGAGCTGCTGCAGCGAATTGTCGAAGAGCAGCGGTTGGATGAGCTTGCCCGCAGGGCTGATGAGCTGGCCCGGGCACAGGAGGATGTTGCCCGGCAGTCGGAAAAACAGACCAGCCCGGCGCTCGCCGAACGACAAAACGATATCGCGACCGGGTTTGATTCACTGCAGGCCAGGCTGGGGGAATTGGCCAGCGTGCTGTCTGACAGCGTCATTGCCGATTCACTCGGCCAACTGCTTGATGAGCTGACGGCGGCCGAACTGGCTGAGGCAGTGCGTGAACTGGCCCGGCAAATGCAGACCGGTCAGTCCGGCAATGCCGCCGACAAGGGCAAGTCGCTTGCGGCTGACATGCGCAGTGCGGCGGATCGGCTCAAGTCGCTGGCCGAGCAGTTGAAGCGCCGGCGGTCAGCCGACGTCGCTGAGCGGCTTGCGGCCCAGACGCGGGAAGCTTTGATGTTGTCGCAGGAGCAGGAACAACTGGAGACGAGCGGGGAATCGGCCGAACGGCTGGCCCGACTTCAGGCCGGGCTGCGGGATGGCGGACGGGTACTGGCTGAGTCGCTGGCAGCGCTGGCTACCCGGTCGTTGACAGTGACTCCGGGAATGGCACAAGAACTCGCCAGCGCGGTCAATGCGATGGATGCCGCCGGGCGGAGTCTGAATGAGGGCAACACCGCCGCGGCGCGGACGCAAATGGTCCGTGCTCGGACGGCGCTGAACAACGTCGCCCGGGCCCTGCTGGATGCCTTGGGCGCAGCGATGCGCGGCGGTGGTGCCTCGGGCGAGATGCAGGGATTGATGGAGCAGTTGTCACAGATGGCGGGTGAACAGCTGGGGATCAACTCTGAAACCGGCGGGATTCCGATACCAATGCCGGGGGGGATGAGTGCCAGCCAGCTTGAGGCGATTGCACGAGCATTGTCCCGGCAGAGTGCGCTGCGCCAGCGGCTGGAACAGATGATGCAGACACTCGGTGCTTCACAGCCGGGACTGATGGCCAGTCTGGAGCAGGTGGTTGAAGAAATGAAAGCCGTCGAGCGGGATCTGGCCGATCTGAACGTCTCGCGCCAGCTGGTCGAGCGTCAGCAGCAGATTCTCTCTCACCTGCTTGATGCGCAGCGCAGCCTGAGGCAGCGCGGTCTGAAGGAGCAGCGTGAGGCGGAAACCGCCCGGCCCTACACGCCTGGTGTACGACCAAAGTTGCCGGAAGACCGTGGTGAGCGCAACCGTCTGTTGCGGGAAGAACTGTTGCGTTCTCTGCGTCAGGGCTATCCGCAGGACTACGAGGACCTGATTCGGGCCTATTTCGAGCGGCTGTTGTGTCAATGAAAGCGACCGGGTCGGTTCTGACAAACACGGGTTTCGCGCTGCTGGTGGCCGGGCTGTTCGCTGTCGGCATTGCCCAGAGTATCAACAGTGCGCGCATGCTTGAGCAGGCGGGTCTGGTTGAGGAGGCCTTGACAGAGTACCGTACGCTTCTGCAGCGGGAACCGGAGAACCTTGCGGCCTATGACGGGCTGCGGCGAACCGCCGGGGTCATCGGTCGCTATGATACTTTGGCCCGGGTCAGCCGGTTGCTGGTGACACAGCGTCCTTCCGTCCTGGCTTACCGGCTGGGTCTGATTGAAGCACTGCTGGCGACCGGCCGGCGCAATGAAGCTCTGGCCGAGGCGCGAAGCGCCGCAGCGGCGGTGAAAAACAGCGAGGCACAGTTGGGCGCCGTACTTGCCGGTGGGGGAGCGGTTGCCGAGGCTGTGAACTATTACCTGCGGGCACGGCGCCATGCCGGCGACAGCCTGGCATTTGCCGAACAGCTGCTGACGCTGTACGAGCGGCTGGGTGAGGTCAGACGGGCTGGTGCCGAGCTGGCCCGCCTGATTGACCGTGAGCCACAGAGACTGCCGGCGCTGCTGGCGCG
The DNA here is from genome assembly GCA_965649225.1 of Caldifarciminota bacterium. Taxonomy (GTDB): domain Bacteria; phylum Hydrothermota; class Tepidihabitantia; order Tepidihabitantales; family Tepidihabitantaceae; genus CBFGJX01. The sequence goes on along the minus strand of CBFGJX010000006.1, from coordinate 9,180 downwards.
ACTTGGGGCACTAGCAGCAAAAGAGCGGACTGGCAACGGGTTGATTGCCGAGCTGGCACGAGTGAGGTCGGCGCCGGAGCGAGCCCGGGCCGAGGCTGAGGTTCACCTGGTGCAAGGTCGGACTGATGCAGCGCTGCGGGTGATGGTGGCAGCGGTGGACCGACAAAGGCTTTACAGTTTCGGACAGGAGTGCGAAGCGGCCGGTCGGCTGGAGGCAGCACTGGCAGTGTTCAGTGTGTATGGCACGGCGCCGGACCGGGCGCGGGTGCTGGCGAGGCTTGGTCGCACCGACGAAGCGGCAGCGATACTGGCTGGTGTCAGCGGGCCAAAGGCGCGAATGGAGCTGGCAACGCTGGAGCTGGTGAACCGACGCAATTTTAGCCGGGCAGCGCAGGTTTTTGCCGAGGTGCTGGCTGCAGAGCCGGCCAATGAGGCGGCACGGCTTGGTCTGGTCAGGGCGGAAATCGGTCGGGGGCGACTGGCCGAGGCGGCAGCGCAGCTGGCACAGACAAGAGATTCAACCGACCGGATGCTGTATCTGGCAACAAGGCTTTATTTCTACCGTCTGCTGCCGGAATCGGTGAAGCTAGCGGCCAACCGGCTGGCAGCGCGCCATCCGACCAGCCCACTGGTAAACGATGCGCTGGAACTGGCACTGCTGGCCGACACGAGCGCGCCGATGCGCGAGCTGGCCGATGCCATGCGGCTGCTTGAAGTGGGTGAGGCCGAAGCGGCACTGCAACGCACGCGACGGTTGAGCGGGGTACGCGGGCGGGCTGGTGAGATGGCCGGGATTGTCGGTGCCGAGGCGCTGGCGGCAACGGGGCAGTACCGTCAGGCGCTGGGGGTTCTGGCCGAGTGGGAGGTGCGCTATCCCGGCAGCAGCCTGCGGCCGAAAGTGATTTTCGAGCAGGCACGACTGCTGGCTGACCGACTGAACGAGCGGGCAGCGGCGGCTGCAGCGTTGCGCCGGCTGGTGATTGATTTTGGCGGTTCGCCCTGGGCCGCGGTTGCTCGCAGCAAGCTGGCGGAAATCGAAACCGATGAAAAGGTTCGCTAGTGCCAGTCTTGCAGGGCTGGACGGGGTGGTTACAATATTCTGTCAAGGCAATCTGTGAGCGGCAGCGAAGTGCAGAATCCCGACGCGACAGTCCAGAAGGTTTCCACTGAGACACTTGCCGAACTGATTCGGGAAAAGGGCAGTCTCAGTCCTGCCGAACTACTGGAAGTTTTTGAGGGTGTACTCGATGACCTCGAGTCGGCGCACGCCGGCGGTCAGCTGCATCTCGACATTACCAGCGCGCGGATTGTCCGGCAGGATGGTCGGTTTCGGCTGACCGGTTTCGGTGCGGGCAAACTGGGCACGGTTCGCTATATGTCGCCCGAGCGCTGCAGCAAGGGTGTGGTCGATGCCAGATCAGACATCTATTCGCTTGGGGTGGTGCTGTACGAGGCGGCTACCGGTCGCGTGCCATTCGACATTGACCTGCGCCATGAATGCATGGAAGCTCATCTCAACCGTCCGCCCGACCCGCCCCGACTGGTGAACCCGGCAATTACTCCCGAGCTGGAACGGGTGATTCTGCGGGCACTGGTCAAGAATCCGGCCGGCCGGTACCAGAACGTGGCTGAGCTACGTCGGGCACTGGTTGCGGCAGTGGGGCTGCCGGCGGAGCCGCGGGTTGCTGCCGGTACCGATGTCGAGGCAGCGATTGAAGCCACGCGGCCGCGTCGCAGCGCCCGCGGATTGGTCCTGATTGTGCCGCTGGCACTGGCGGTAGCGGTGGCAGCATTCCTCTTTCTGGGTGGCGAACGGATGCCGGACCTGCGGGGTCGGTCGCTGGACAGTGCCCGTGAAGTTCTGGCTCGGTTGAAGGTGAAGGCACTGGAATCCGAGGAGGTCGATGACACACTGCCCGCCGGTACTGTGGTCGGACAGGTGCCGCCCAGCGGCACGCGGCTGGGCCGGGCGACCGCGGTGAAACTACTGGTCAGCCGGGGCCGGGTTACAATGCCGGATCTGCTCGGTCAGACAGTTGATGAGGCGACAGCAGTGCTGGCTCGTTACGGGACAAAGGTGATTGTGGAGACGGCGTATTCGGATCAGGCTGAATTCGGGACAGTGGCTCAAACGCGCCCGGACGCCGGTCAGACTATCACTCCGCAAACCCGGGTGCTGTTGACGGTGTCCGGCGGCCGGGCGACTTGTCCGAAGTGTCGGGCGAAACGCGAGCCGCAGGCCCGGTTCTGCATCCGTTGCGGATACCGGTTTTAGCGGCATAATGTATTGAAGCGATGAAGCACTCTGCCGGGTCGGTACTGCGGATTGTGCTGGCACTGCTGTTGATTGCACTGCCGGTTCTGGCCGAGCAGCGCTGCCCGGCCTGCGGCACCAGCAACAGCGATTCAGCCCAGTTCTGCAAGAACTGTGGTGCCCGGCTGGAGGCGGGTCGGGAGCGGGAGTCGGGTCCGGCGCGGCTGTCCGCGGACGCGGTTGTCAGCGGTTCATCGGTGAGCATCACTTCCCGGCCGGCCGGTGCCGATGTCGAAATTGACGGCGTGCTGCGCGGCAAGACGCCACTGGTTGTTGACGACCTTGGCCCGGGTCGGCACGACTGGCGGGTCAGTCTCGCCGGCTATCGCAGCCAGACAGGTTCTTTTGTCATTACGGTTCGAACCGGCACCATCGTCGTAACGACCGAGCCGGTCGGCGCTCAGATCTATCTTGACGGCAAGCTGATGGGACGGGCCGGCGAGGGGGGGCTGGCGCTGAGTGGGGTAAGCTTCGGCCGCCATTCGATCCGGGCCCGCTATGAGGGCTACAACGACGTTACCAAGACGGTTGACCTGCAGACCACCGGTCCGTACGGTGTGACATTGCGGCTGGGCTGGGGCAAGGGTTTTCTGCGCGTGACTTCGGTCCCGGAAAGTGCCCGACTTTCAATCAAGGGCCAGCCGGTCGGGTTCACGCCTTATTTCGGCGAATTCGCTCCCGAACGTTATCCGCTGGCACTGTCACGCCGGGGCTATGTCGACTGGCTAGGTTATGCCGAAGTCTATCAAGCTGAGACAGTCGAGGTGCGGGTTGCACTGGAGCGGCTGCGGACGCGCAAACCGGTTTTTCTGATTGCCGGACTGGTCGGGCTCGCGGCGGGAGGCCTTTCGGCCTGGCGGGGTGAACAGTCCTATGATCGCTATCAGGCGGCGCGCAGCGCGGATTCGGCCCGGCACTGGCGGGCGGTAACCGAGCGCTGGGACTGGGGCCGTAACATCGCACTCGGTGCCGGTGCCGCACTGTGCGTGAGCTGGGTGCTGGTGAGGTGGTAGGTTGATGCCCCGGGCACTGCTGGCGGCGATACTGCTGGTGGTGGTTGCGGTGTTGGCATGCCGCAAGTGGGACAATCCCTACGAAAAGAACCGGCCGCCGCTGCCGCCGTCAACGCCCACACCTGACAGCGGGGCGGTGGGGCTGGACAGCGGATTTGTCCTCAGCTGGACCTGTACCGACCCGGACTCGACCGATACCCTGAGTTATATTCTTTACTTCGGCAACCGGCCCGAACCGCCGCTGGCGGAAAGCGGGCTGAGTCAACCGGTCTGGCGACCCTCGGGACTGGCGTGGCGTCAACAGTACTGGTGGCGGGTCACGGCAGTGGATAACTGGCAAGGGCGTACCGACGGACCGCTGTGGACATTTACGATGGCGGCCGAGAACCATGCGCCGCTGGTTCCGCACTCGCCGACACCGGAAAGCGGGGCAAGTGAACTCGGGGTGCGGCTGGTCCTCGGCTGGACGGCGGAGGACCCTGATTCACTTGACAGTCTTCAGTTTGATGTCCTGCTCGGTACTACCACGCCGCTGCCGGTGGTGGCGACCGGTCTGCGGCAGCCGCAGTTTGCTCCGTCGGGACTGGCTTACGGCCGGGTCTATCTCTGGCAGGTTGTTGTCCGGGACAACCGCGGTGCCGAGACGCGGGGGCCGGTCTGGCGGTTTGCAACGATGCCGGCGCTGGTGATCGATGCGCCGCAGTCGGGTGAGCGGATTCGGATGCTGGCCGACTATCTGATTCGTTACAGCGGCGGCCCGGCAGTCAGTCGACGGGACTCGACGGTGGTTTACTACACCCTGAACGGGACAAACTGGATTCGGCTTGGCCAGCCGCTGGTCAATGGTCAGTATCAATGGTCGGTGCCGGGCCAGACAACCGCGACTGCCGGTGTCCAGGTGCGGGCTTTTCTGCCCGGCGATACCGTTGTCGGTACAGCGACCAATGTTACCATCTACGACACGCTGCGGCCGTCGGCGATTACAGTTACCGTGCCCAATGCGCTCAGCCGCTGGAACGTTGGCCAGACCTACACTGTGCGCTGGACCGGCGGTACTGATGGCATGGATTCGGCGGTCGTATTCTATTCGGCAGACTCGGGCCAGACCTGGCGTCGGCAGGGCAGTACCAAGCAGGTCAATCAGTACCAGTGGACGCCGGCCGGACCGGGTTCAAACAAGGCACGGGTAAGAGTGGTCGCGTGGTGTCGCAACGACAGCGCTCAGGGTACGAGTGTTGTCTTTAACCTCATCGAACCTCCTTATCCCGATTCGGTCATCGGCCAGATTGCGGTCGGCAGTCAGCCGGCGGCGCTGTGCTTCGATTCGCTGGACAACCGGGTGTTCTGCGCGTTACGCGGTGAATCGACGGTTGTCGTGATCAGCGGTTCGAGCAATGCCATTATTCAGCGGATTACGGTCGGGCGGGCACCGGCACTGCTGCTCTGGAATCCGGCGGGCAACAAGGTCTATTGTGCCACCGATTCGGGGCGGCTGGCGGTAATCGGCGGGTCGTCGGGTGCGATTCAGCGCGTGTTGACTGTCGGTCGGCGGCCGGCAGCGCTGTGTCTTGACCCCGTGCGCAACCGGCTCTGGGTTGCCAACGGTGGCGACAGTAGCCTGACCGTGATCGACTGTGCCGGCGACTCGGTGCTGGCGACGGTGATTGTCGGCCGGTTGCCGCGCTTTCTGGTCTACAACCGCAGCGCCGACCGGATCTGCGCGACCGATTCGGTACCCGGCCGGCTGAACGTAGTCAATCCGGACCTGAATGTCGTCGTTGCCGCCGTGCCCCTGACCCCGGTGCCATTCGAACTGACGGTCGATGAGGCAAACAACATTATCTGGGCTGCTGGCCGCGGTGCCAACATGGTCATGCCGGTTGATGGTGCCAGCAACCAGGCGCTCGCGCCGGTGGTGGTGGGGCGGGAACCGTGGTGTCCGGTGTGGAACGGTGCCCGCGAGCGAGTCTATGTGCTCAACTCGGCCGACAACAACATTGCGGTGCTGGATGCCAGCACCCGACGGGTGGCGCTGGGGATACCGGTAGCGGCACAGCCGCGAACGGCACTGCTGGTCCGGCAGACGGGCAAACTCTATGTTGCCAATCAGGGTGCCGGTTCGCTGGCCCTGATTGACTGCGTTGAGGAACGGGTCCTGCGGTTCATCAATGTCGGGGCGAAACCGGTAGCGCTCTGCTACAACAGCGTGAGCAACAAACTCTACTCGGCCAATCTGGACGCGGGCACGGTGACGGTGCTTGCGCCCCGTGCTGCCCGCTAGCCTTACAAAGAACAGCTTAGCCCGAAGGAATCAGACGACAGCAGGACTGCCGGCTCAGAATCCGGCGGCGGGAGGGTGGGCGCCGAAAAGCGGGTACAGTCTTACCCGGGTTTCTTCGTCAACCGGACTGTAGCGCTTGAACTGCAGTGAATTGGTGGCACGACCCTGCGTGAGCGAACGCAGGGCAGTGGTGTAGCCAAAGGTGCGCGCCAGCGGCACTTCGGCGGTGATAATCTGGTGGCCCTTGACCGGCTCCATCCTGGTGACACGGCCGCCGCGGGCGGTGATGTCACCCAGTACCGCACCGACAAATGCTTCGGGTGTTACTACCTCCAGTTCCATGATTGGCTCAAGGAATGTCGGTGCGCCGGCCAGAAAGGCATCGCGGAATGCGCTGGCAGCGGCGACCTTGAAATCAACATCGCTGGAATCCTCCTGATGCCACTGGCCGTCGAGGATTCGCGCCCGGACATTGATTGCCGGATAGCCGGCGAGCACGCCTGATTCCATTCCCTCGCGGACCGCTTCTTCGATCGGGGAGATAAACTGCCGGGGCAGGGTGCCGGGAGGCAGTTCGTTGTCCACCCGGTTGCCGGACTCGGATGGTTCCAGTCGCAGGCGCACAACGGCGAAGTGGCCCTTGCCGCCGGTCTGACGGATAAACCGTCCCTCGGCTTCAGCCGGAGCGGTGATTGTCTCACGATAGGAGACCTGGGGTTTGCCGGAATGCACGGCGACACCGAACTCACGTTGCAGGCGGTCAATGAGGATTTCCAGATGCAGCTCACCCATGCCCGAGAGAATCAGCTGGCCGGTTTCGGGATCGGTGCGGGTCCGGAAGGTCGGGTCTTCGAGCGCCAGTGTAGCAATGCCATCGGCGAGTTTGGCGTCGTCGGCTTTGGTCTTGGGTTCGATGGCCAGAAACACCACCGGATCGGGGAACTCCATCGACTCAAACGCAATCGGATGAGCAAGGTCGGCGAGGGTCTGGCCGGTGCGGCTTTCTTTCAGACCGGCAACACAGCCAATTTCGCCCGCTGACAGCGACGGCACTTCCTGACGGCGGTTGGCATGCATGATGAGCAGCTTTGGCAGCCGGACCCGCTTCATCTGTGGGACTGCCATCACTACTTCACCTGGTTCAACCCGGCCCGAATAGACCCGGACATAGGAAAGCATGCCGTGATGGGGGTCAGCGGCGAGCTTGAAAACCAGCGCCGAAAACGGTCCAGCCGGGTCCGGGGCGCGTTCTGCCGGCTGGCCGGTTTTTGGGTTTGTGCCGACAATCGGGGGCAGGTCCAGCGGCGAGGGGAGAAAGTCGCAGACAGCATCGAGCAGCCGCTGCACCCCTTTGTGGCGGAACGCACTGCCGCAGACTACCGGCACGATGCGCAGGCTGATTGTGCCGCGCCGGACTGCCGCCTTGATTGCAGCCGAATCCAGTGGTTCACCGGCGAGATACCGTTCGAGCAGTGGCTCGTCGAAAGTCGTCAAGAGGTCAATGAGTTCACTGCGGGCACGGGCGGCCGGTTCCGTCAACTCGGCAGGAATGGGAATCTCGACCGGTTCGGCACCGAGGTCTTCGTCGCGCCAGACAAAGGCGCGCTGTTCGATGACATCGACCACACCGCGAAAGTCGGCTTCGCTGCCGATCGGCAGTTGAATTGCAGCCGGGGTCTGCTCAAACCGCTCGGCCATCATCCGTACTACCCGGAAGTAATCCGAGCCGATCCGGTCCAGCTTGTTGACGAAGGCAATCCGCGGCACGCGGTAGCGGTCGGCCTGCCGCCAGACTGTTTCCGACTGCGGTTCGACGCCGCCGACACCGCAGAAGACAATCACCGCACCGTCCAGCACTTTCAGTGAACGCTCGACCTCCATCGTGAAGTCGACGTGGCCGGGCGTGTCGATGATGTTGATACGGTGGCCGCGCCACTGGACCGTTGTCGCCGCAGCGGTGATGGTGATGCCGCGCTCCCGCTCCTGAATCATCCAGTCCATCTGGGTGTTGCCTTCATCGATTTCACCCATCCGGTGGATGCGGCCGGTGTAGTAAAGAATCCGTTCGGTCGTGGTGGTCTTGCCGGCATCGATGTGCGCGGCAATGCCGATATTGCGGAACAGATTCATCGTCTGGTCAGACACAGGCAGAAATGCTATGACGGACTCGGGTCAAGTCAAGCGGCTGGAACGGCGGTGACACAGGACTGCAACGCCGGAGTCTGAGTCGTTGTCGACCGGCGTCGGGAGCGGCCGGAAGCACCAGCGGGCGGCGGTGATGGTAGCCGGTTCGTCAGTCGTCAGACCGGCGCCGTAGTTGCCGCCTCCGGGGCGGGGGAGGGAGATGCTAATGTGGTATCAAGCTTTTTGCTGTAACATTAATTTCTGTTTAGAGATAACGCGAATCAGTCCGGCCTGGCGCAAAGTGGCACAGTTTGTAATCTGGTTATAGCAGATTTCCGGCTGATGGCGCAGCAGTGTCGGTTTCGTTGCTGCTGCGGTGTTTCGGTCTGACGCATGCTGCTTGACTCGATTCCGGTGAGTCCTATGATTGCCGGAACGTGTCGCCGGCCGTTCTGCCAGGGTCAGCTGCGGGAGATGCAGAAATGACAGTGAAGAATCTGGCCGGCATTTCTGCTGCGTACCGGTTGCCGGCGGAGGATTCTGCGCCGGGGTCATGACTCTGCAGCTTGTCGGAGCGCGGGCTGGCAAAGCCGGAAACGATGCACCGCCCACAAAGGAGTGAAACCCGGTCTGCCGGTTTGAGACACAGGGTCAAGCCGGTGGCTGGAGACGAATGTATCTTCGAGCCGGATGGTTGGCTTGACAGCGGACGGGCAGCTTCCGGCTGACGGCGCAGGTGTTGTGGTGAACGCAGGCTTTGCCGAAGTCTTTGAGCGGCTGTGGCAGGATGTTGCGGCAGCGAGGCCGGGGCGGCGGTTCAGTAATGTCGAGGGCGGCGGTGTTGAGCAGAGCCAGAGCCCGCGGCTGCTCGCACATCATGTCGCAAACTATGCCGCGGCACTGGTGCTGCTGGCGGAGCGGCCGGGGCCGTCCCGGCTGCTGGAGCTGGGGTGTGGTTCGGGACTGTTGTCGCGGGCTTTTGCCCGGACGATGCCGCCGGACTGGGAACTGGTTGCGACTGACCGCTCGGGCGAATGGCGTGAGCTGGCGGCTGTGCCACGGCTTGAGTTTGCCCGGCTTGATGTCACTGCACCGGCCACTGTCAGCGCCGGTCGGTTTGACGCGGTGATGATGCTGGAGCTTTTTGAGCACCTCGACCGGGCCGAAGCCGAACGGCTGCTGCGATGGGTGCACGGGATTCTGCCAGCGGGCGGGCGGCTGGTGTTTTCAACATTGGACCGGAGTGCATTTCCACGACCCCATTCGGGGTACTGGCCGCACCGGGTTGAGTACACCTACGGTTCGCTGCGGCGGCTACTTGCCGACCGGGCGTTCAATCCTTTTGGTCACCAGCGGGTCTTGCGGCTGGTATCGGAGCCGATTGCCCGGGGTGCGGTTCGGTCGGAAGCAGCCGGCGGCTATCTGGTTAACCGGCTGGTGGCGGTGTT
>CBFGJX010000005.1:0-113242 GCA_965649225.1 Caldifarciminota bacterium | reverse complement strand
CCTTTCCGACCTCAAACGCGGTGCCGGTGTCGGTGTCCGGCTGGAAATCCCGATGCTTGGCCTGATTGGCTTTGACTTTGGCTACGGCTTCGACCGGGAAGGCGGCGGCAAGTGGGAACCGCACTTCCAGCTCGGCCGCACCTTCTAGACCGCTCTCACCGCCCGAAACTGTCGGACTGAGGTTGCCGGCCGAATTGCCCACCCCAGAACGACAGCACAACATTCTCGTAGAAACCGGCGAAAACCTGCCGGCCGGGCTCACCTGACCGCTCGGGATGGAACTGAACGCCAAAAACTGGCCGCTCGCGGCAGCACATTGCCTCTACCGGGCAGGATTCTGACCGGGCGAGCAACTGCCAACCGGCAGCGGCCAGACTCTCCGCTGCGACAAACTCACGGTGGCTTTCCAGCATTTCAAACCTGTCTCCCAGCCGTTCGAGCAACGGACTGCGCTGGACAAGTTCAATCGCCTCAACACGCTCGATCAGCCTGCCCGCCCGCACCGGCACGCCGGTCGACCGAGCCAGCAGCTGGTGGCCGAAGCAGATGCCCAGCACCGGTATGCGCAGCGAGCGAACGAAGCTGACCAGACCGGCTGGCGGCTCCTCCTCGCTCAGCATCATCTGCGAACCGCTGAGAACAACCGCCTGAAAACCGCTGGGGTCAAAGTGGCTGCTGACAGCACCGGCATTGACCGTCTGGCAGTCGGAAAAAGGACGGATTGCCGCTCGATACCAGTACAGTCGTCGTCCGGCATCACGGCGGTAGCAGTCAACAAGCAGCGTTCTCATTTCGCCGTCCGTTCCCAGCGGGCAATGTAGGCATAGACATCGTGATTGTGAATTGACTCGTGACTTTTGACTGCCACTTCAAACCCGGTTACCAGCTGATGGCTGGTCAGTCGGGCTGCCACTTTCCTCGCCACGTCTTCAACAAACACCGGGTTGTCGAACGCGCAACTGGTCAGATGCTTCTCGTCCTCCCGACGCAACAGCGAGTACACCTCGCTCGAGCCGCAGTCTTCAATCAAGTCAATCAGGTCCTCCAGCCAGAGGAACCCGGTGAACTCAACCGATACCATGATCTCGGCCCGCTGGCTGTGCGCCGAGACCTGAACCATGTCTTTGGAACACGGGCAGAAAGTTGCCACCGGCACCGTTACCCCCAGCCGCAGCCGAAAACGGTCGGTCAGACTCGCGACAACCGAACAGTTGTAGTCCATCAGCCCGACTGCACCGGTGACCGGCGCCTTCTTCTCGATAAAATAAGGGAAGGTCATCTCCAGATGCGACGAGCGCGCCTCCAGAGCGGAACGGATGTCGCGCAGGATGGTACCAATCTTGTGCAGGTCAATCTCCCGGTGGTAACGATTGAGGATTTCGACAAAGCGTCCCATATACGTTCCGCGATACTGCTGTGGCAGATCGACGTACATGTTTATCCGGGCGACCGTATGCTGTCGCCGGTGCGCCTTGTCCAGCAGAACCACCGGATAGCAGAGCCCGCTGACACCAACTTTGTCAATTGCCACTGCTTCCGGCGCCGGCTGCCGCCGCAGATCAGACCCAGCCCGGCTTTTTGGCATTGGTTGGACTACAACAGCGCGTGGCGCCGAAAACTGTAGTAGGAACTTTCGGTCAGGATAATGTGGTCCCTGAGTCCGATACCCAGCACCCGTCCCGCCTCGCTCAGTCTTCTGGTCAGGCGGATATCGTCATCCGACGGCGTCGGGTCCCCGGAAGGGTGATTATGCACCACTATCACCGCCGCCGCCCCATCACGCACCGGCCGGTTGAAAACCTCCCGTGGATGGGCGAGCGTTGTATCGAGACTGCCGATTGAAACACGGTCAACTCCGACAATCCGGTCTCGAGCGTCAAGCAGCACGGTGATGAAGCATTCCTTGCGCCGGCTGTCGATCATTGGCCTCACCATATGGACTACCGCCTCCGGCGTCGCCGTCTCCCGGCTTCGTTTCTCATTCCGTGCGTCCCGGGCCCGGCGTCCCAGCTCAAATGCCGCGACCAGCTGGCACGCTTTTGCCGGACCAATCCCCCGCACGCGGGCCAGTTCATTCAGCGATGCGTCGCCAATCGCCGCAATGCTGCCAAAGTCGCGGATGAGCTGTTCGGCAATTTCCCGCACCGGCGCGCCGGCAGTGCCACGGCTGATGAGCACTGCCAGCAGTTCCTCATTCGAAAGCCGCTCGGCGCCGTGCCGGATTAAGCGTTCCCGTGGCCGTTCCGCCGCCGGCATGTCGCGCATCGTCGGCCGACTGAAGCTGTTCATTCCAGCCTGAACTCCCATTCACACCACGAGTCGGCCGGATGCGGGTCCGGCGGGCAGTGCCGACATCGCGTCTGGATCCGTGGATCGATGGTCCGGGCAAATACCTCGTACTCGACCAGCCCGACCGGCTTGCAGGGAAAGTCCGGCAATCCCTTGCGCTTTCTTGCTGACTGCACCCGGCAGTCAACCATCCTGAAAACCGCCCGGTGCTGATCCTGCTCTACCACCAGCTGCTGGTTGATAAACGAGTATAGCCGGTATGACAGCGCCTTGACCAGCGCCGGAATTCCACCGCCGGCGGCAATGCCGTGTCGCTGCATTATCCGTTTCGCCTCAACCTCGCTGAAATGCTGCCAGGCTTCGGCATCGGCTGCAATCGCCGCCGCCATCCCATGCGCCCGTTCAACTGCCTGAAACCAAAGGCCATCGTGCGCAAGCCAGTTCTTGGCGGCATCTTCGAGCAGCGCAATCAGACCCTCGCGGTCAATGCCGGCCAACTGCGGATACTTGGGATCCTGGACATTCATCGCGTCCATCATAAAACTGCCGCCAGCGCCGTCAATGACGCTTACCCGACCGGCGACTGTCTTTTTCGCCGAACACCTGACCGGTGAAGGCAAAAAGCCGGGTCGCCGGATCACGCCAGGCACCAGCTGGCAGCCCGGCCTTGCGGCACAGACCGTCCAGATACTGCTCGCGATTCCAGTTCTGCTCAACCGGCACCTGCGGCAGGAGGAGCCCCGAACGACCACCTCGCCTGATTACCAGGCCATGTTTGCCGACCACGACCTGCTCGGGAGTAATCGGCGCCAGAGGCGAGAGGACGGTTATCTCGATGTCAATCGCGTCCAGTTCGTTTGCCGTCACCGGCGGAAAGCGCGGGTCTTCGAACGCGGCGGCTACCGCCATCTCGGCCACCGCCACGCCCAGTGGTTTGACCGCTTCCGGATAGCCAATGCATCCCCGCAGTTCACCCTGGCGGTGCAGAGTAACAAAAACCCCGCGCGGCTCGTTGAGCCGGGGCGAATCGAACCGTGGCACTGCGGTCGGGCGTCCCTGCAGCTGATCGGCAATCGTCTGCCGCGCCAGTGTCAGCAGCAGGTTCTGTTCATCATCATTGAGTTCAAATGACCCGGACGAATCGCCGGCGACAAAAGCGACTGCACTGTAACCGACGCAATAACCGCCGCGCTCGCCCGTAACGTCATTGGAGTTGGTGTAATCAATGACCACTGCCCGATCGGCGCCCAGCAGCCGGGCGGCAATCATCACTGCCACGAGCCCGTAACCGCCACAGGCCTGGGCCTCGCCCTTTTCCAGCATTGCATACAGCCGCTGGGGGTCGAACTTTCCGACTGCCGCCATGGTCGCACTGTCCGTGGTTTTGGCCTCGGTGTAGGAGTAGCCGTGATACAGGTCAGTTGAAGCCAGCAGCACCACCGGTCGCTCACCGACCGCAGCGGCAATCGCCCTGCCCAGTCGAAGGCATTCGTCCCAGGACGGCTTCAAAACCATGACCGGCACAATCTGGAAATCGCCCAGAACCCGCTGGAGAAATGGCAACTGCACTTCGATTGAATGCTCCAGCCCATGCGCCTGTGGCAACTCGACGCAGAAAGAATCGGCGGCAATCAGCCGACGGGCAAAAGCTTCATCGACCGCTGTCCGACCCAGAGGACTTCGCCAGCTCCCCCGGGCAAACACCGCCGCCCGGTCGATTAGCGCCCGATGACTCGTGCCGACCATCACTACGGTAACCCCGGCAAGCCCGCGCCAGAGGACGTAACCCCGTGCCGCGGTCGGGCCCGAGTAATCATAACCGGCATGAGGCACCTGCAGCGCAATCACCTTTCCCGACACCGGCGCCACCGTTGCCGCCTCGAGCATCGCGTCAATCTTTGCGGCCAGCAGCGCTGAATCAGCCGGATAGAATTGACCAGCAACACACGGCTCTCTTGTCATTCTTGCCTCCCTCGGGGCGGAACAGCCCCAACCGGCAAAGAGCATCAGCAGTACCACGATTCTCGCTCGTTCGCCGTTTCTCACAGCCGCGACCACCGGCCACAACGATCGCCATAGCGGTCAATCACTTCACCCTGACGAAAGGTCTCGACGACCTCACAACGATTCGGGCACTGGTCGCATTCAAAAGCTCTGGTACTGAACTCGACCTCGGCAACGCTGAAGCCGGCAAAGCTCGTCTTTCGGTCTCTCGTTTCCTCAGCCGCAATCAGCGCCGCGCCAATCGCTCCCATCACCAGGAAGTGTTCAGGAATCGTAACCTGCTGACCCAGCGCGGTTTCGAAGGCCCGTCGAACGCCAACATTGGCAGCAACACCGCCCTGAAAAAGCACCCGCGGTTTGATCTCCTTGCCCTTCGCCACGGTGTTAAGATAGTTACGGACTATCGCATCGCAGAGCCCGGCGATGATGTCCTCAGTGGCAATGCCGAGCTGTGCCTTGTGGATCATGTCGCTCTCGGCAAAGACCGTGCAACGACCGGCGATGTTTACCCGGGTCTTGGCGTTGAGTGCCCGCTGGCCAAACTCCTCGATCGGAATTGAAAGCCGGGTAGCCTGGTGATCGAGAAAACTGCCGGTTCCGGCTGCACAGACGGTGTTCATCGCGAAATCGACCGGAATACCGCTGCGCAGGATTATGATCTTGGAATCCTGTCCGCCGATTTCAATCACCGTCTGCGCATCAGGATAGAAGCGTCCGGCGGCAATTGCATGCGCAATGATTTCATTTTTGACAATGTCCGCCTTCACCATGACACCAGCCAGCCGCCGTGCTGATCCGGTAGTGCCGGCACCCAGTATCCGCACATCCAATCCCAGCATGCGGCCGAGTTCACTGACCAGCAGTTGAATTGCCGCAATCGGATTTCCCTGAGTCCGCAGATAGCGGCTGGCGAGGACCTGACCATCCCGGTCAATGACAACTCCCTTGGTGGATATCGAGCCGACATCGATGCCGACATAGCCTTCAACCACGCATCTTCCTCCGCTTCAGCAATTCAGCAAACGCCTCCAGTCGAGTAACGAGTCCGGTGCGCGAGGTATGCTCATCAAAAGAAAGCGACAACACCGGCACTCCCGTTTCATCGCTCAGCCGCTGCAGCGCCTCCAGTGCGATGTTCTCGGGCATACAGGTGAACGGGAAAACGTGGACAATTCCATCAACACCCTGACTGGCATACCACACTGCCTCACCCACAGTCCTCATCGCCTCACCCCCCGGCGAGACCTGCAGATAGCGCCGGGCCAGCCGCTCTGAACGATAGAATTGAGGATCCACTCCCAGCAGATGGCGAATGTGCCGGTAGAGACTGCGCTCAAAGCAGACTTCGACGCCGAGCCGGCCGAGCTCCTTCTCAACATCACTGTTGGCAAACTGCTCAATCATGAAGTAGATTTCACCCACCAACGCAACCTTTGCGGCAGGACGACGGCCGTTTACCGCAAACATCCGGGTCAGCTCGACCCGGGCCTGCCGAAGCTGACGGAATGTCGCGGCAGCCTCAATCAGCCGCAGTGCCACCGGCTTCAGCTGCTCGGCAGCAGCATAGTCCACCGCCCTGTACCGGTTGAGCATTGTCCGGAAGTCCTGGGTAAGCCTGCTCTTCTCGGTCATCAGCCTCAAGGCGTGTATCACCCGCAGTGGCGATACTCCCAGTTCCGCCGGCATTAGTCGGAAAACAAACTCCAACGGGGAATACTGAGTCACCGGCACCAGGCGAAAGCGGTAGCCGAGTCGAGCAAGTGCCTTCTCCTGCAGGTAATGGTAGTAACCGAACCGGCACTTACGCGCACCGGCGGCCATGAAGAGCGTGTCTGCACCCTGCTCGAGCGCCTCGATGAAATTGCCCAGCGTCGTCTTGAACGGCATGCAGATGAGTTCCGGCGAATGCAGCACTCCCAGTTCCAGCGTCCGTTTCGAACTGGCCGGCGGGAGAATCACTTCCGCACCCAAGGTCTCGAAAAAAGTCTTGATGGCAAAAGTGTCGTAGCCGAACCAGGGAAAACTGACTCTCAACTTGCGGTCTCAGGCGGCGTGACGTCGCGCCAGTTCAGCGAAAGCCTCAATCCGGGTTACGATGCCAGCGGTACCGGTGTGCTCGTCCAGAACCAGCTGCATGAACGGCACTCCGGCGCTTACGGCCTCTTCCCGCATGAACTCGGCAATCAGCGAATCAGGTCCGCATCCCATCGAAACCATCACACAGATGCCATCGACCCGGCCGACCAGAAAGCGAAATGCATTGTACAGCTCGCGTTCGTAGACCCAACGGATACAACCGGCAAAGCCAGCTGCATTGGCAACTATCCCGGCCGGCAGCTCGTCCTTGGTGATCACCCGGTTCCCGAGCCGCCGCAGCGTATCAACTACCGGCCGCGCCACATAGTCATCGCCAGTGTTGTAAAAATGCCCGATCAGAGCAACCCGACGCTCACCGGCTGGTAGGTCCGGAAATGTCTGCTCTCTGGCAAGCACGGCACGGGCACGATAAAACGCCCGTACTGCCCGGATTGGTGCTCTCGTCAATGCTGTTCCGGCCGCAATATGGGCCGCCGCGAAGTCACCGGCAATAGTTGGCGCAATCAACCGTACTCGGTCGCCCAGCACCATCCGCGCCAGATCAGCGATGCCGATCATCTTTGGACAGGCGTACAGCTTGTCCTGCAGCCAAACCAGCCGCGGCAGAAAAACCGCGTCGACCCGGTCAATCAGGTCGACAACATGTCCGATCGCAATCTTGATCGGCAGACACACCTCACTGGGCACCAGTCCAACACCGGTTTCCACCAGTCGGCGGTCGGTCAAACGGCTGACAACCACCTCCAGCCCGAGGGCACTGAGGTAGTCCTGCCAGAATCTACCGTAGCGATAGTAAAGCAATGCCCGCGGCAATCCGACTCGCATCTGCCGAATTCTAGTTTCTAGTGCCGTGAAGTCAATCGGCCAGCGGTCGCCGACCGGCGAAGTGCACGACGCCGAATCCTTCCCGCTTCAGCTGCTCGACCATCTTGCGAACGTCAGCGCCGGTATCGGCAGGCCGATGAGCATCACTGCCAACCGTGCACATCCTGACTCCAAAATCGTGAGCCATTCGACGAATGAAATCGGCCGGATAGGGCTCGGACATCTCGCGCCTTAACGCCGAGGTATTGACTTCCATGACTGTACCGGTTACTGCCAGTTTGTGCAGAAATCCTGGCAGGCGGCTGGCAACCGCAGCATCAAATTCCGGCCCAAACAACGGCCTCAGATACTTGCGGTAAGCATCAACATGGGCAACGGAATCAAACAAGCGGCTGGCAACGAGCAGCTCCAGCTGGTCAAAGTACAACCGGACAACAGCAGCGGCCTCCCAGCTACCAAACAATCCTCTCAACTCATCCAGCTCGGCACTCGACGTCAGAGCGACGTGCGCCAGAGAATGCAACGCCCCAAGTACAAAATCGAACTCGTGCTGCCGGAGAAAATCACCGATGGCCCTCTCGCAGTCCGGGTCATAGCCCACCTCGATCCCGGCGAGCACCACCAGATCACCAGCCCGTCGGCGACATTCGTCAATCGCTGCCCGATACTCAGTAACCCACTCGTCGGTCATCCTGACAGGGCCGCAACGGCAACGGACAATCTCTCTGTGACCCCGGACCGGGTCCGGTTCAAAATGGGTCGTAAAGCAAATTCCGTCGATTCCCTTCTTCTTCGCCTCTGAACAGAATTCAATCATCTCACCGGTGGCATCGGCAGAGAACCCAGGATGAACGTGACTGTCAATGACCATGTTCTCTCGCCTCTAGCTGAAAACTGACCCCGCGGCTGCGACTGTTCCCAGGCTCGACAACGCCGCCAAACGTCGCCTGAATCACACCAATCCTGAAGGCAACCGTGGCCGCTGTTCGCCAACAGCTCTGCCGACTGGAAAACACCGTCCCGTCCCGGAATGCCGCCGGCTCTGACCAGCTCAACGTTACACCGCCACGGGGAATATGAAAACGAGTTGCCGCCAGAGAAACACGAACCGGCCCCAGGTCGGCACGGACAATCCCTGCCAGGACTCCGCCGTCCAGCTTACGCAGGACATCGGACTTGTAGCCGACTCTCAATCTCCCCGACAACACCCGCCAGGCCTGCCAGGTAAAACCGAACCCTGCCGTTGTCAATCGTTCCTGCTCGCCCTCGTATGACCGACCAAGACGCAGCTCAACCTGACCATTCCCACCTCTCTGTTCCAGTACGAGCTCAATCCTGCCGGGCAAGGAATCGTCCTCACCTGTCCGCCGGGTGTTGGCATTGACGACAATCTGAACCGGCTTGAGTCGGAAACGAAACCTTCCTGACACAGTCGTCTGCCTTTCGACCGCGGCGAGAGTAGTCCAGCAGCCGTGCGGGGCAAAGTACTGCTGACTGCGCCAGCGAAACTTCGCCGTAACGTCAAAGCGGTCGGCAAAGTCACGGTCCAGTGTCGCCGCCAGGGCAAGACCGCCCGTTGACGCCGCGGCCAGCTCGGTCGCCAGTCTGTAGTTCCCGGTCGCTGAACCGGCCCAAAAACTGCCCACTGCCAGCGAACTGCCGGCAAAATCGCGTTGGGTATCAACTGGCTGTACCGGCCGCGAGAAACGGAGGACCGTGGCCGTTCCGCCCAGTTGCCATGCCGCAAACTGACACTCTGCCGCCAACGCGCCATGCCATTCGACGACCTGCCCCTTCTCGGCCCGTGCTGCTGAGTCAACATGAACACCACCGGACGAGAATCGTCGAACTGCCCCATGCTCATCAAGCCGGGCGTCCCGCTGTGCCGCCGAAACGGCTACTCCCGCGCCAGCCCGACCCCATCTGAACCTGACCCCGGCCCCGCGCAAAAGCCGCGTCTCCTGAACACTACTGGCCATCCTCGGGCCAGCAGGGAAATCACCGCTGCGCACAGCATAGCGACTACGCGCTCGTGGCGATGCCAGCACCAGTCCGGTTCCGCCTGTCATAGTGTAGTCCCCCACCACAACAGTTGCTTTCGTCAAACGATATTCCAGCCCACAACCAATGAAGTCGGTCAGTTCAGGTTCACCGGCGTCCTTTTCGATCTGGAACACCGACCGCAGGACCGGACTTCGCCAATCGAACCGCGCCAGTCCGGCAGCCTGTCTCACACCACCGGCCACAGAATCCAGTCTTGTCCCGGTGCGAAAACCAGCTGCCCAACGCCTGACTACACTGTCCGGTGTCTTCACGAGCAAAGCAGCCAGAGTTGCATCATCAATGCCTTTGACCTGTGCGAGCTGGGCACGACTGCTGAAACTGCCGCCAAGCGAATCTCGGAAACTGATGATTGCTTTTGCGACTCGTGGACTCAACCAGGGTATCTGGAGCAACTCGTCGTAACTGGCAGCATTTACGTCGACGGGCTGTCTCAGCACCGCCTCGGCTTCTTCCAGCCACGCCTGGTCTGACTCAGAGAGCGGCGGCTCGTCACCGGCCACGACCGGGGTCACACAGAAGACAATCAGAATTACCGACGCCAACTTGCGGCAATTTGGACGATGTGCGAACCGCCCAAAACCGGATTGAGTTCGTAGCAGTAACCGAAACTGCAGCCCGATCGCTCGACCCCCAAACCAAACGCGTATCTCAGCGGTGTTGTCCCAATGCCGGCACGGACGGCAGCGATACCTGCCAGACGAAATTCGGCAGCTAACGCCGCCGCCTGTTCCTGCTGCGCAGCGGACAATTCAGCCCGGGCGGCAAAATCGGCAGCCGGGAACCAGCTGCCGGAAAAAACAAGCCTCGCCGGCACGATGCCGTCCCCGACGATCGGTGTGTTGAACCGCCGGGCGTCGAGCCCCAGAATGAAACTGCTGTTGCGCCATGCAACGCCGGCATCGAAAGCCGGAACAAATTCCTGTGCGCGCCCCATGTCAGAACTCATCAGCAGATGGGCACTGGCTCCGAAAACGAGCCTGTCCGCCGCAATTCCTGAGGAAAGCTGCAGGTCGGTTTCACCATAACCGGAAAAGTGCAGTGAATGAACCGATCCGACGAGCCCTAATGTTCCCAGTCTTCCGGCCACTGCGAGTTGACCCGCCAGCAGTCTGTCAATGCCGTACGGCTCCGTGCAGGCCGCCATAGCCCCAAGGCGAGGCACACCAGCAGCACTGGTGGGGCTTAGCGAGTAGCAACACCAGTCTGCCTGCCTGATTCCGCTCAGAACAGCCGTCACCGGCATGCTGCCGAGAGAATACTCAAACGCCGCGAACAACAAAACCAGCCCCATGATCATGCATTCTCAGTAGACGTAACCGAGGCGGAATTCTGCGGCCGCATCAGTGGTCCGACGGCACTGCTCAACTGGCACCTGGAATGAGACAGCTGTTGTCAGACCCCTCGTCCGCCAACCCAAGTGTAACCCTGCAACTGACCCAACTTCTGCCAGCCATGTCAGATCGGCGCCCAAAGCCACTGCCCGCAGTATCCGTACGGCCAGACGAGTACCGACAAATGACCGCGTCGCGCTTGCGAACCCTCCCGCGGTCCAACCGCCGACCAGCGAAGCACCGAAAGATGCGCTGCCAACGAAACCCAGCCCGACCGCCAACTCTGCCGGCAACTGTGAGTTAAATCCGGCAACAGGTTCGACACTCGTAGAAGCATGATAGAGCGACTCCAGCGCGCCGGCCTGCAGCAAAGCCCAGAGGTCAGCAGAATCGAGTGTCGCCGAAGTACTGCGAATGGAGCAATTTCGATTCCAGAGAATGATACCCGGCAGATTGGAAGCGTGAATTCCTGCGCGCCAACTCTTGCCCAGGTCCAATGCCAGACCATAGTCCAAAGCAAAACCGTCGCCCCCCGAGGAAAGCTGAACTTCACTCTGATAGCTGGCAGATACGTATCTCTGTCCTGCAATCAGCTGCCCGTCCGACACAAGCGTACGCCGGTATCTGATGCCATGCAGCCAGGATGCTGTCAGCCCGGCACTGACGGTCAATGCGCGCGATTGGTAAGGTACAAATCCCGTCCCCAGGCAGACAGCCGAGTATTTGAAAGTATCTGAACTAAACCCGCTCAAACGATAGACACGACCCAGTTCATTGCCGATTAACACAATCTCGGCAATGTCCTCGGGAATCATCAGATTGAGTTCTTCGCGGAACAATACCCTGCCCCCCAACCGCCAGAAATGAAAGCCCAACAACTCTACCGTGGTCTGCGCCCCAAGGCCGCCCAGGTCGCCCCGCATCCCATCCAACACACTACGCTTGGTCATGCTGTCAAGACGCAAACTCCGAGTCAACGAAGCCATCACCATGTTGAATGGCAACCAGTCACTGCTGAGATAGGAACGAACGCCAACGAAGCACAGTGAACCCGGCGGGCCCTGTCTCGCTGTCAGCAGTGCCGGATTTCGCCCGACAGCATCACAGCCAACACTCAAAACCGGGTCGGGTCCGGAGCCCAGCATTACTGGATCCCATACTGCCAGAACCAGTACCAGCGCCGTCACCATCACTTGAAATCAAGTCTCAGGCGCAGCACAGCGGAATCAATCTGAAAGTAGTCTTCCGAGCGCAGAGCGATCGTGTCGGTTTCAGGGAAAAACAGCAACAAACGGGCAAAGCAGGGTTCCCGCCCGAGAGTTGCCACTCCGGTACTGTCAAGCCCAACGACAACCGATGTGTCGGCTGGAGCGATCACCCAGCCATTGACCGGGTCAATCGACGGTTGTGGAATCGCCGTCGCTACCCGCACAGTGTCAAGCTCAGAACTCCATAACAACAGCTCGGCACCCAAGGAAAGGGGCAAATGGTTAGATAGATCCGCCCTGATTTCAGCGCCACGAACATAAGCATTGGTGAACTTGCGCAAAACCGAGTCCAGTGGTACCAGCCAGGGACCGAGCCGATATACGAACGGCAGCAGCTTGACCCGCATCGGCACCGCCGCCGAACCCTGACCGGTAACGAACGAACCGGTCCAGACCTCCGCCGGCCCGGCCAGTCCGAAACGGCCACTGACGCAGAGCCTGTCGGGAATGATGTTGACCAGGCGCGAAACGTCAATCTCAAAACGTCCGCTACTTGGGGCCTGCGGCGTACCCGGCGGGACAGCACAACGAACTGACTCCCTGGCAACACTGCCACCCGGCTCGCGGGCTTCGAACCAAAGGTCGCACACACCACCCACGTTGAATGCGCTGTACATCTCACCGGTCAGCATCACCGAGCTCAATCGAATTGGTAATGCCCTCAGACTGTCCGGCAACTGCCAGCTCAGTGTCTCGGCCACAACTGGACCCCAGATCGTGTCCAAAACCAGAGCGTACAGGTAGCAAACCGACACGCTTTCAACCTGCGTTACAATGTTGACCGCATCGTCCTGTGCCAATTCGACCACGCCGCCTGGCAATTGACCAGCGATCCGGCAGTCCAGCGTCAGCTGACTTGAATCGGGGTTGGAATTGCTGTATGTCAATCCCGCCAGATCCGCTACCCAAGACAGCGAATCCCCAGGGCCGAGCTCGAGAATCTGCCCTCGACCAACCTCGACCAGAAAGAGCGAACAACACACTCCGAATGGCAACCGGTTGGTCAGCTGAACACCGACAGACCCCGAGCTGATGACTGCTGAGTCGACTCTGACTCGGTGACGTCCGTTCAGGAAGAGCGAATCCGTCCGCGCCGTGCCCGCTCTTGTCGTTTGTCCCAACTCAAGCCTGCCCCCCAAGACACGTAACGAATCCAGCAGTATTGAAACAATCAGCGAGTCACTCGCCCGAAGCCAGAGTGACTCACCGTCACTGCCCCGGCAGTTGACGGCAATAACTGCGGTCAACGGATCACGCAGCACTACCTGACCAATTACCGTGCGCTGCGACATGCTCGCCCTTGACTGAAGCTCGCCGGCAAAAACGGTCCCGCCGGCGTGCGGCAGCCTGACGAAAACCGAGTCAAGCCGCAGGTCGCTGCGATTGTCGATTGTGACATGCATCACGGCTTCTGCAGCCAGAATCGAGTCGAGACCGTCTATCCGGGCAATCAAAGATGTCTCCGCCACAAACGGCGGAACAACAACCAGCAGCGAGTCGATTACCCTAATCCCGGCCAGACTGCTGGTCGCAAGAGAAACTCTCGCCATACCAATCGGCGAAAGTACGAAATCGGGCAGCGCAGAACGCAGCTCACTCCGACCGGAAAAGACAGTGACCACGTCCGACGCCCTCAGCGTATCGGTGTGATACCGGATATTGAAGTGAAGAACACCATTCGGGCCGGGCTCAAGTTGACCAACGTAAGGAATGAATCCCAAATCGCTTATCGTGAAACGTCGGGATATAATCGGCACGGCGAGAGTCGATTCCCAGCTCGGCCGGTGACAAGTACACAGTGCCAGTAAAAGCACGACCCTGGCGTGCCTGATGGGATTCGACCAGGGTACGTGTCTTGCCGGAATCGACAACACTACTTTACATAGTACAGAAAACGGCCGCAGTTGGGACAACTGACCAGCTCAGTCCGACAACGCGCAGCAAGCTCAGAAGGCAGTTTAACATAGCAGCCGCCGCAGAACTCTTTGATAACCTGCACAACCACGCGCCCGCCGTAACGCTTCATTATTCTCTCATATTGTGCCAATATGCGCGGGTCGATCTTCTTGGTCAACTTTGCGCGCTCCCGCTCAGCCAGTCTGACGAATTCATCGGAGGCCTTCACTCCCTCAAAACCGACCGATTGGTAGTCCTCGGTTTCGATGTCACGCAAAACGTGATCGAATTCCTCCAACGAACGCAATGTCTCGACCTTCGGGTTCATCGGATCTTGTCCTCCAGTGCCCGCACAAGTTCAATAAACTCCTCAGGGGTCTGGGGATCGAATATACGCTTTTTCTTTGTCAGCTCCTGGCACACCATCGCGACCCGTCCCAGCGTAATCAGATACTGATTGCCCGGGTCCTGCGGCGGTGCCATAATCAGAAAAAACAGATGCGCCGGCTTCTTGTCGATCGCTTCGTAATCAACACCCTTGGTCGAACGGCCGACGGCCATCTCTAGCTTGTCAATCAGTAACGAACGCCCGTGGGGAATCGCGATTCCTTTGCCAATACCGGTCGAACCCAGTTCTTCTCGCTTCATCAGCGTTTGCAGCAAAAGCTCCGCGTTGTCTTTCGAAACCATCGCAACCAGCTCGCGAAGCACCTCAGGTTTACGTCGGGCCTTAAGGTCAAGATTGATCCGGTCCGGCCTCAACAGAGACGTAAGGTTCAAAAACACCTCCTCGGCAAGACACCCAGTTGTGACAGACGATTCACCGGGATAAATTCAGGGACTGCTGCGGACAGACTGCGCTGGAACATCACCCCAGAGACGCTCCAAGCCATAGAACTGACGAATGTCACTCAAGAAAATATGCACCACCACTGTCAGATAGTCAAGGAGTATCCACTCAGCCGCCGTCTCACCCTCGGCGTGATGCAGCTTGACGCCACGAGTCAACAGACCTTCCATAACAGCGCGCGCTACTGCCTGGGCATGCACCGTCGAGGAAGCCGTTGCCAGTACAAACCAGTCCGCCAGTCCGGAATGCTCGCGCAGGTCAAG
Source organism: Caldifarciminota bacterium (assembly GCA_965649225.1). Classification (GTDB taxonomy): domain Bacteria; phylum Hydrothermota; class Tepidihabitantia; order Tepidihabitantales; family Tepidihabitantaceae; genus CBFGJX01. Next base: position 98,355 of record CBFGJX010000005.1, on the reverse strand, counting down.
CATCAGCACGTCATCCGCCTGTTTGGCGCTGCAGATGTCGGCTGCCACTCTGGCAACTTCTTGACTATCCACGTTACCTCAACAACATGATTCCGGGAAAGAGCTTACGCCAGTCTTCGCCCAGCAATATCCTGACTTCCAGATAACGTGCCGAATCCAGCTCAACTCGCACAACTGGTTGGACGGCCCTACCGATTGGAACGTCCAGAATCCGTGGTCGATAGTCGGCGACCAGACACTGCGCAATCAATCGCGCGGAACTGGCAGCCGTGTCTCGCAGGTCGACAATCGCAGTCCTTGCGCACCGTGACGGTGCGTCGCCAGTTGAATAGACATTGTAGCCACGTTTTTGCAGTTCGTCGGCAACCGTCCGCGCCAGCCGTGGCTCACAGCACCCGTTCAGGACCTCAATCCGTATCACGTCAGGGTCAAACTGCGGCCTGACTATCCGGGGGCGAAAACGCCACAACACGGAAAAAGCCGACCCAAGGACAACAATGGCAAGCACGGACCACGGCAACAGGTTTCTCACCCAGACAAACTCTCGCGCCGGCCGGCGAGAATTCGAACAACCTGTTCCAGTTCCTGCGGTGTATTTGCGCCCAGCATCTCCTCCGGGTCTACCGCCTGCACTCCGATGACCCGTCTGCCGGTACGCACGACCTCTGCCACTATGTCGGTCAGATAATACTCGCCGGTGTTTGGGCTTGGCCTGATGCCTTTCAATACCGGCAGGACCTCGCCCCAATTAAACGAATAGACGCCGGAATTCACCTCACGCACTTCCAGCTCTTCTGACTTGGCATCACGACACTCAACTATCCGCGCGACATCGCCATTCTCATTTCTGATGATCCGCCCGTAGCCGGCCGGGTCACTGAGAACCGCCGTCAAAATCGCAATGGTTGCTGCGGCAGTTCTTCTGGCCTCAGCCAGCTGACGTATGGAGTTAGGACTAATCAACGGTGCATCACCGCAAAGCACAACTACATCTTCCTCCGGTGCAATCATCCCTTGGCAGGCGAGGACGGCATCGGCGGTTCCCCTGGGCTCATCCTGAACAGCAAACTCAACGCGGCACTGTCTGAGAGCTTCAACAACCTGTTCCCGACCGAATCCAACGACCACAATGACCCTTCGTGCTCCTCCCGAACGAGCAGCTGCGATGACATAATCAACCAGTGGACGCCCGAGGGCCGACAGCAAGACTTTCGGCCGGTCGGCGTTCATTCTGCGACTCCTGCCAGCGGCAAGCACGATTGCGGTCATCTCGTCCCAAAAGAGGGCGGCGGCGCCAACCACACGCCGCCGCAAAAGGGTCCTGACTGATGTTCAGACGGAACAGCAGACATCATTCGGCATTGGCGCCCCGGAGAAGCTCACGCCTCACCCTTCTTGCGCCTGCCCTCTGACGGCGCTGCACCCTTGTCAGTTTTCCCGGTCTTGCCCCCGCGACCCTTGGAACCGCGTTCCTTAGCAGCCCTCTCCTTGGCCGCCAGCTCCTTATAGCTTTCCTTCCTCACCACCAGCTCAAGAATCGCCATTTCAGCCGCATCGCCCAGTCTGGGGCCAAGCCGCAATACCCTTGTCCAGCCACCCGGGCGATCGACGAAACGCGGGCCGATTTCGTTGAAAAGCTTTTTCAGCAACGCCTTGTCTGTAATTGTCTTGGCTGCCTCGCGCCGCGCTGCAACAGTGTTCGAGAGCGCAAAAGAAATCAGCCGGTCAGCGAGACGCCGGGCCTCTTTCGCCTTGGGCAAGGTCGTCCTGATTCTTTCATGAACAAACAGCGCTGCTACCAGATTCTTCAGCAATGACGTCCGATGCCCAACGCGTCGTCCAAGCTTCTTGACCTTGTCTCCGTGGCGCAAATGCTACTCCTTTGGTTCCAACTCCCTGTCGGCTATCGGCAGGCCACTGATATCCATACCCAATGACAAGCCAACGTCCTCCAGTACCTTCTTCAGCTCCTCAAGTGATTTGCGGCCGAAATTCTCGATGTCGAGCATGTCCTTTTCTGAACGCTGCACGAGATCGGCGATGTTTGTTATCGTTATCCTCTCGCCTGTCCGCTTCGAACGCCCCTTCTTCAAGCAGTTCAATGCCCGATTGGAAAGCTCAAGTTCTTCAATGTCCATCTTCAGCAGTTCAACCAGCTTGTCACGATCACGATAGAGTTTTTCCTCTTCGATGAACTCCGGCTCCTTGTCCGAAGGAATCAGTACGGCCATGTGGTTCTTGAGGATTGTCGCCGACTGGATCAACGCCTCATCTGGACGCACCGTCCCGTCCGTCCAGACTTCCAGTACCAGTCGCTCGAAATCCGTCCGATCGAGCACACGCATGCTCTCCACCCAGTAGTTGACACGCTTGACCGGCGAGAAGAATGCGTCAAGGAAGATGGTGCCTTCGGGGGCATTTCGATTCTTCTTCAGCCGTTCGGCTCTGACATAACCACGACCGTTCTCGACCAGCATCTCGAGATTCACCGAGCGCCGGCTGTCAGAGATTGTCAGTATCGGCTGATCGGGATTGGCGATTACAACCTCCGGTGGCACGGTCAGGTCGCGACCAGCGAACTCACGTTTACCGCTCGCATGCAGATGGCAAAGCTTGGGCGTCTCCGACCAAAGACGCAATCGCAGCTTCTTGAGGTTGAGGACAATCTCTGACACATCCTCGACGACGTCATCGATTGTCGTAAATTCATGCGCGACACCCTCAATCCGCAGTTCGGTAACAGCCGCCCCCTGCACCGAAGAGAGCAGCGCCCGGCGCAGAGAATTGCCAATGGTCTGGCCCCATCCCTTCTCAAGCGGGGCGACCGCAAACCGGCTGTAGGTGTCAGACGCCGTATCGGCATCAACCTCGAATCGCTCGGGAATGACAAATGGCTTGAGCTTCATTTCGAATACAGCTCCACGATCAACTGCGTGTTACAGGGAATGTCTTTCACATCCTCTACGCCAGGCAGACGGACTACTGTCCCGGTGAGTGTCTGCGTGTTCATGCTCAACCAGCTCTTGATGGCCGGCTCGCGCCCAGTTGTCAACGGCGTGATCATCTTGGCGCTTTCCCCCCTGACACTGATCACCTGCCCGGCCTTAACAGGATAGGACGGAATCGTAATCCTCCGGCCATCGACGGTAATGTGCCCATGACGCACAAACTGCCTCGCCTGGGAACGCGATGTTGCCAGTCCGAGCCGAAACACAACATTGTCAAGCCGCCGTTCCAGCGCAATTATCAGGCTGGCAGCGGTATTGCGGGTCTTCGCCGCCTTTTCGAAATAGTTGTGGAACTGCGTCTCCAGCACTCCGTAAACCCGCTTCAACATCTGCTTTTCCCGCAATTGGACCGCATACGGGGACGGACTGCGGCGACGACGGACCGTTTTTTCGGTATCCTCGCCCCGTCTCATCAACACGCATTTGTCCGACAGACACTTATCACCGCGGAGAAACAACTTCTCCTTTGCCTTGCGGCAACGCTTGCACTTGGGTTCAATTGCTCTTGCCATCTGATATCCTGTTGTGAACCATTGCCATCATCACTAGACTCGCCGCTGCTTCGGCGGACGGCAGCCATTGTGTGGTATTGGCGTGACATCCCGCAGCGAAATGATATCAAGCCCGGCATTCTGCAGAGATCTGATCGCCGCCTCCCGACCTGGGCCGGGACCGCTGACCAGAACTTCCAGCTTACGCGCGCCAAGGGCGCTTGCTTCCTTTGCTGCCGCCTCGGCCGCCTGGCCAGCTGCAAAGGGCGTGCCTTTCTTTGATCCTTTGAAACCAACTCGGCCGGCCGATGACCACGCTATAACGGCGCCACCGGGATCGGTAATCGTCACGATAGTGTTGTTGAAGGAGGTTACAATGTGGGCGATGCACTGCGCTGGTGCTTTCTTGCGCGTGGATTTTCGTAACATTACTTCGACGCTCCTGTTGTCGGTGCAGCACTGGCTTTTACCTTCAACACGCCCGACGTCTTACGCGGCCCCTTGCGGGTTCGGGCGTTGGTCCGTGTCCGCTGCCCTCGGACCGGCAAGCGCGATCGGTGACGCATGCCGCGGTACGAGTTTATCTCGATGTAGTGTTTGATATTACTCGCCACCTCGGCGCGCAACTCACCCTCAACCTTGTAGTTCTCTTCAATTTCTTTACGAATCGCAGCAATTTCATCGTCGCTCAAGTCCTTCACTCGGCGCGAAGGATCGATTTTCACGGCCGTAAGAATCCTGCGAGCAGAATGCGCTCCAATGCCGTATATATGCGGCAGTGCATAGAGAACTTTCTTATTGTCGGGCAGGTCAACACCCGCGATACGAGCCACTAATCCTCCTGGTTACGGCCTTTAGCAATATAATTTTGTCCTTACTGCCAGTTTGCCTAAGTGGTAACTTATAGACATTTTGCACGCCTTGTCAAGTATTGAATCGGTCATGCCGCAATCACGAAATCAACCAGCACCATGCGACTTGACCCATCGGCCGATTGTCCTATCATGCGTTCGATTGAACCGAACACTACCGACCCCTGTTGTCTTTCTCTGGCTTAACATTCTGGCCAATGCGACTGGTCGGGATTGAAGAGTTTTCGCTGGTTGATTGGGACGACCGCGTCAGCGCGGTCGTATTTGTCGCTGGCTGCAACCTGCTGTGCCCTTTCTGTCACAATCATCGCGTAGCCGACGACGACCCAGGCCTCCCCACGCTGGACATCCACACGCTAATCCAAAGAATCGAGAAGCTCCACCACTGGCTGTCCGGAATCGTGATCACCGGCGGTGAACCACTGATGCACCCTGAATTGCCACAACTCTGCCAGCAGCTTAAGTCTCTCGGCTTCAAGTTGAAGCTCGACACCAATGGCACATTTCCGTACCGTCTTGAACAGCTGCTGGCGAACCAGCTCGTTGACTACGTCGCCATGGATATCAAGGCGCCGCTGAATGACAAGTACTCGGTCGCCTGCGGCGTACCGGTCGATCTTGCTGTGATCCGGCGGGCAATCCGAACGCTGCTGGAGTCAAGAATTCCGCACGAATTTCGAACAACACTGGTTCCCGGTATTATTGAAGAAGCCGACATGATCGAGATCGGACACTCCATCGCCGGCGCACCGGCGGTGTACCTGCAGCCATATGTGCCCGAGCATGCGCGGTCCGTGCACTACAGAAACCTGAAACCCTATACCCGGGCTCAGGCCGAATCGATGGCCGAGCGGATCAGGCCGCTGGTCAGGCAGGTCAGACTCCGCGGCAAATTTGACTGAAAACTCAGCCCAAAACGTTCGGTCAGCGCCTGCTTCACGGCCGACCTGACCAGACCGGGGTCAGTCTCGCCGCCTTCTCTCTCAATGGAAGTCATGACCGCGGCCTCAAATCCACACGGCTTGATGAGTCGAAACCAGGACAGATCAACAGTCACATTGAGCGCGAAGCCGTGAAAAACCACGCGCCGGGCAACGGCAATGCCGATTGAGGCTATCTTGCGCTGCCCGACCCACACTCCAACTGCCCCCGGTACAGTCCCGGCACTGATGCGCAGCCGCCCCAGCGCCGTCACCAGGGCGCCTTCAAGACCGTTCACAAACCGCCTGACACCGACGAACTCCTCTGCAAGCTGGAAGATCGGATATCCAACTAGTTGTCCTGGGCCATGAAATGTAACATCCCCGCCCCGTTCAACATGAAGCATCTCCACACCCAATCGGTTCAGCTCATCTTCACTTGCCAGCAGATTTGTAGTCCGCGCCGAACGTCCGAAGGTAATTGTCGGCGGATGCTCAACCAGTATGAGACAATCCGGAATCTCTTGATTCTGGCGCTGCCGGACAAGAATCCGCTGCAGTTCCAGTACCTCTTGGTAGGCTGCCTGCCCAAGATCAATGCATAGCGCAAGCTTGCTCACTTGCCGACGACCAACAAACCAGGCACGACTGACCGTAGCTCGATGCTCATCGATTTACCACATGTACTGCTCTGCCGTGTATGGCCTCGGCCGCTTCAAACAAGAGTTCACTCATCGTCGGATGAGGATGCATGACCCGGCCGATGTCGGCTGCCTTGAGCCCAAGCTCGATGGCCAGCGTTGCCTCGGCCACCAGCATGTCCGATTGCGGCCCGATTACCTGCATGCCCAGCAAACGGTCGGTCGCGGAATCCACAATCAGCTTCATCAACCCTTCGCTTCTGGATAGCGTCAGTGACCGGCCGACCGCTGTCAACGGTATCCGACCGACGCGGACGTCCAGATTCTGCGCCCGAGCTTCAGCCTCGGTAATTCCGACTGTGGCGATTTCCGGGTCAGTGTAAACAACCGCCGGAACCGCCCTGAATCTTCTCATCGACCGGCGGCCAGCGATAATCTCGGCTGCCGCAATGCCCTCTGCCATGGCCTTATGTGCCAGCAACTGCCCACCCCGGACGTCCCCGATAGCATAGACCGAACGGCCATACGCCTGCAGGCGTGAGTTTGTCACGATGTACCCGCGAGCGTCGGTCTTGACTCCGGTCGTTCCAAGCCCAAGCTCGGCCGAAAGTGGAACCCGCCCGGCTGCCACCAGAACCTTGTCGGCCTCCAGTACCTGCTCGCCAGCCGGGCCAGTATAGCGCAGTCTTATGACTCCGTCAGCCTCGGTACCAAGCAGCCGGACACCAAGTCTGAACTCAATCCCTTCCCGCTGCATCAGTTTCTGAATCTGCGCTGCAATCTCAGAATCGGTACCCGGCAAGACCTGTGGCATCAGGTCAAGGACGGTCACGTTCACACCCAACCGGCTGAATATCGTTGCAAATTCGAGCCCGACAACCCCGGCTCCGACTATCGCCAGTCGTGCCGGAAGCTCAAACAAATTCAGGGCGCCGTTCGAATCGATTATCCGCTGCCCATCCGGCTCCAACCCCGGGATGACAACCGGTTTTGACCCAGTTGCAATTACAACCACCCCCGACTCAACGGTTCTTGTGCCACCATCGTCCAGTCGGATGCCAACCTGCTGGTGTCCGGACAGGAAAGCACTGCCCTTGACGTATTCGACACCGTTATTGCGCAGCAGAAACTCAATCCCTCGTACCAGCCGGTCAACGATGCGACCTTTCCAGGAGTAAAGAGTAAGGAGATCGATCGCTGGCGGTTGGTAGACAATCCCGGCTGCCCTCATTTCAACCGCGTGACGCACTGTCGAGGCGGCGTGCAGCAGGGCTTTGACAGGAATGCAACCCCAGTTCAGACAGACGCCGCCCGGCCGCTCCCGTTCAACCAGCAGCACCTGCCGACCAAGCTGTGCCAGCCGGATCGCACAGACATAACCGCCGGGACCAGCACCGATGACCGTTACATCATACCGATCCTGCGACCGACCGGTTCCTGTCTTGGCGTTGGCGGTGGCGACCGATGACTCCAATGCTACCCCCGTATCTGCGGCCCGATTACCAGGCAGTGCCCTTGATCATTTCAGAGGCAATAACGAGGCGCTGAATCTGGTTTGTCCCCTCGTAAATCTGCGTAATCTTCGCATCGCGCATCATCTTTTCAACCGGGTAGTCTCGCATGTATCCATAGCCACCAAAAATCTGCACGGCGTCGGTGGTCACCTTCATCGCCGTGTCAGAAGCAAGAACCTTGGCCATTGAGGCGATCGCCGAGATGTTTTTCATGCCGGAGTCGGCCGCACGGGCAGCCTGATACACCAGCGCTCGAGAAGACTCAACTGCAATTGCCATATCGGCAAGCATCAACTGTACTGCCTGAAAGCTGGAGATCGGCTGATCGAACTGGACCCGGGTCTTGGCGTACTCCAGTGCCTCATCCAGTGCGCCGGCCGCAATACCCAACGCCTGGGCAGCAACTCCCGGCCGAGTGCGGTCAAATGTCTTCATCGTATGAATGAACCCGAAGCCTTCCTTGCCCCCAATCAGGTTCTCCGCCGGCACCCGGCAATCCTGAAAGACCAGTTCGGAAGTCTTGGAGCACCGGATGCCCATTTTGTCTTCGATTTTGCCATAGGTGAAACCGGGCGTGCCGTCTTCAATGATGAATGCAGACAAACCCCGCGCGCCCTTTGCCGGATTGGTCGCGGCGACTACCGAGTAGATCTTCGCCACCGAGCCATTCGTTATGAACTGTTTGGTGCCATTCAGGACATAGTAATCGCCATCGCGAACTGCGCGCGTTTTGACATTGGAGGCATCAGAACCGGCACTTGCCTCAGTAATTGCAAAAGCGGCGATCTCGCCAGCCGCCAGCCTTGGCAGCCACTTCTTCTTCTGTTCCTCAGTACCGCCCAGCATTATTGGGAAAGTCCCCAGGCCACAGGCGGCATAACACAAGCCGGCAGCCCCATCAACACGACACAATTCCTCGACAACAAGACACATCTCCATGATGCCGCCGCCAAGGCCGCCGTATTCCTCGGGGATGTAAACTCCCATCAATCCCAACTCGGCGAGACCTCTCATTATTTCGAAAGGAAACTCTCCCTTTTGATCGAGTTCCTGCCGCACCGGTTTCATTTTCTCCTGGGCAAAACGACGAGCAAGGTCTCTGATTTCCTTCTGTGTCTCGGTCAGAAAATACTCCAAGATGCTCCTCCGTGACTGCTAATTTTGATGGCGACAAACGCGTCACGCCCAGAACCGACGCAACGCTACCGCGTCAAGTATTACCGAGCTCGACGCGCTGTCAATTGTGACCAGATTGCAACAGCCGGTAGCCGATATCACGACGGTACTGAACACCAGGGAAACTCACTTTGCTCATCCCGCTATAGGCACGCATCCGGGCTTCAGAAAAACTGTCACCCAGCCCGGTTATGCCGAACACGCGACCGCCGGCAGTAACCAGCTGCCCGTCACGGATCTTCGTTCCGGCATGAAAAACAAGCAGATTGTCGTCGGTCGGTGGCTCACTATCAATCACTACTCCTGTTTCGGGACGATCGGGATACCCCGGTGCCGCAGCAACAACACAGACCGCGTGCCGTCGAGCGGGCAACGGATCGCACGACCCCAGTGCCCCATCGATGCAGGCCAGTGCCAGCTCGGCCAGGTCGTCTTGCAGCAAAGGCATTACCGCCTGAGTTTCCGGGTCTCCGAAACGGCAGTTGAACTCCAAAACATACGGCCCGTCGGCCGTCAGCATCAGTCCGGCATAGATTGCACCGGTGTACTTCACCCCCCGCTGCCGCAATCCGGCAACGAGCGGATCGAACACCCGATCGGCGACCTGCTGACAGACCTCAACCGTTGCCGCCGGTGCCGGAGCATAAGCACCCATACCACCGGTATTTGGCCCGGCATCGCCGTCCCGCAGTCGTTTGTGGTCCTGCGCCGGCGGCAACAATCGCCAGTCGCGTCCGTCGCACAACGCGACCAGCGAAAGCTCCTCACCCTCAAGATAATCTTCAATGACAACTGTCTGTCCGGCCGTTCCGAACCTCTCCCCCGACAACATTCCCTGCAACACCGCTGCGGCCTCGGCTTCATCATGACAGACAAACACACCCTTGCCGGCCGCGAGCCCGGCGGCCTTCACCACGACTGGAAATCGACGATCAACGAGATTCAGATAGGCAGCATGAAAATCACGAAACACAGCGAAGCGGGGCGTCGGAATCGACAGCTCGTGCATCAGCCGTTTGGCATAGGCCTTGTCGCCCTCGATCCGTGCTCCCGCCGCGTCTGGTCCGAAAACCAGCAGCCCGCGTCGGCGAAACTCGTCAGCCAATCCGGCTACCAGCGGCGCCTCAGGTCCGACAATCGTCAGGTCAACGCGCTCCGACTCCGCCAACCGTGCCAGATTCGCAATATCATGAACTGGAATATCAAAGCACGTCGCGACACGGGCGATACCGGCGTTGCCCGGCGCAGCGAAAACCCGATGGTTGTGCCGCGACAGATGCCAGACAATCGCGTGTTCTCGACCACCAGAACCGACGACCAGAACCTTCACTTGCCGACCACCTTGTCAAGCCGGGCTGCCTTCAGCGCTGCGGCCCAGGATCCGAAATAGCGCACCGCTGCGGCATGGAGTGTCCGATACTCCCGTCTGACCGCAATCGTGGTTCGCATCGGTAAACCCTGAGCGTGCATACGTCGCATCTCCGACACAATGTACGACTTCGACCAGTCCTTCTGACGTTTGATTTTCGAATAATCGAGCCCGGCGGCGCGAATCGCCTGGCGCCACGAACCTAGATACACCGAAGCAGCGCCAACCAGTCCCCCTTGTTCGCGCTCTGCTGCACTAACGTGCAACGGCTTGCCGGCAGCATGCAGTTCGCGGATCTTCTCAATGACACGAGTCCGGTTCCAGAAGCTCTTGCGTCTTATCCGGCTGTAGTCAAGTCCGGCCGCCGTCAGTGCCGCTTCCCAGCTGCCAAAGTACTTACGGCCGGCATAGCCCAGTGCCGGCATCTGTTTGGCAATGTTGCCCGAATTCAGCGGGACACCCCGCTTGTGCAGATCCTGGACTATCCGGATGACCTCTTCTGCCGACCAGCGCTTGTAGGGTCTCTTCATCAGTCCTCCCGTCTGAATGTAGTGCTCCCATCGTATCTTGTCAATAGCCTGGCCAATCGGCTTGACTGTCGGTCATCACTTCCTATGATGGCCCCGATGCAGTTGCTACTCGAGATTGGGACCGAAGAACTACCACCGTCACTGCTCGGGCCAATAACCCGCGAGCTGGCTCGACGCGTTGCCGGCGTCTTTGCCGAGCAAGGTCTCACCATCGGACCCACCGATGAGTTCTGGACTCCCCGCCGGATCGCCGTGCGGTTCGATCATGTTCCCGCGGCAAAACCGGCGGCGGAGATTGAGATTCAGGGCCCTCCCCGCAGTGCTGCTTTCGATTCGGCCGGTCGCCCGACTCGGGTTGCCTTGGGGTTCAGTGCAGCACAGGGGGTAAATGTCGAAGACTTCTTCTTCAAGACAACACCGCGCGGCGAATACGTCTATGTCCGCCGCCGTACCCCGGCGGTACCGGTCGCAGAACTGCTTGCAGCGAAGCTGCCGGCCGTAATCCGGTCGCTGCCGTCGCCAAAACTCATGCGCTGGGACGCAAGTGGCACTGGATTTGCCCGTCCAATCCGCTGGCTGGTCTGCATTCTTGGTAACGAACCGGTGCGTTTCCGATTCGGCGCGACTGAAGCCGATGCGATTACCGTCGTTCATCGCAACGCCCAGCCACGGACACGACGCCTTCCTTCACCAGCTGAATATGAATCGGAACTGCTGGCCGGTTTCGTTATCGCTTCACACGCAAAACGACGGGCGCTGATTGCCGCCGAACTTGCCCGACTGGCAGCCGAAATCGGCGGACAACCGGTGAGCGATGACGAACTGCTCGAAGAGACCGCCGACGTAACCGAATACCCGGTACTGCTGCGCGGCAGCTTCCGTGCCGAGCACCTGGTCCTGCCCGACGTAGTACTCATCACCGCGCTGAAGAAACACCAGCGCTGTTTTTCCTTGCGCTCTGCGGATGGCAAACTCCTGCCCGCTTTTGTCGCTGTTGCCAACAGCCCGCAGTGCGACCGGACCGCCGTGGCCGCCTGGTATGAAAAAGCAATCGAGTCCCGCCTGCGCGACGCGCGCTTCTTCTATGAAGCCGACGTTGCCCGCGGCCTGCAGCCGCTGGTGGAAGCAGAACGACAGGTCGTCTGGATGGAAGGGCTGGGAAGCCTTTTTGACAAAACTGAGCGGCTGCGGGCGCTGTGCCGCTTCCTGAGCAATCTCGGTCCCGCCGTCGCCCCAGAGCAGCTCGACCGGGCCGCCCTGCTCTGCAAGGCCGACCTGCTCACGGACATGATCCGGGAAAAAGAGTTCACTTCGCTGCAGGGAATCATCGGCGGCATTTATGCCCGGCTGGGTGGTGAACCGGCGACAGTCTGTCAGGCCATCGCTGAACACTATCTGCCGAATTTTGCCGGCGATCAGCTGCCCGCAACCCCGGCCGGAGCGCTGCTTTCAATTGCCGACAAAGCCGACAACATAATCGCCGGATTCATTGCCGGTGCGGCACCCACCGGCTCCGAAGACCCGTTTGCCCTCAGACGGCAGGCCGCTGGCATACTGGCGATAGCCTTTGAACACGGCCTGCCGCTCGACCTGACCGGACTCATCAACACCGCCTTGAAACCATTCGCCGGACCCGACGCCGGCCAGGCCGAACTGGTGAGCAACTTCTTCCGGGAACGCACCGCCCAAGCACTGACCGACCGCGGAGTACCTTACGACATCACCAACGCCGTTCTCGTTGCATTCGCCAGCCGCCCGGTCACGGCGCTGTCGGCAGCCCGAGCTCTGATACGATTCCGCGGCCGCCCTGAATTCGAACAACTGGTAATCGGCCAGAAGCGTGTCGCCAACATCCTGAAGGGACAATCGGTTACCGGAGAAATTGAACCGGCTCTGCTCGGTGAGCCGGCCGAACAGGAGCTGTGGCGGATAACTGAAGCCCTTGCTCCGCGGATTGACACGGCCATCGCCGCCGGTGACTTTGACACAGCGTTTGAGCTGCTGCTCAGTCTTCGAACCAGCATCGACCGGTTCTTCACCGAGGTGCTGGTCATGACCGAGGACCAGCCGCTGCGTCTGAATCGACTCCGTCTGCTGAATCTGGTCCGTTCACTGTTCAGCCGTGTCGCCGACCTCTCGCGGATCGTGATCAACGACAACCCCGAGCGATGACTGGCCGGATTCTGTTGACCGCCGCGTGTGTCGTTATCTGCTGCCGGTCACGAACGCCGCGTCCGACACCGCCGATCGAATCCTCTCGCTACCAGCTGTCAACCGTAGTTCTGGAGATTGCCGGCGAAACAGCTCTGGCCGAAGTCGCAGACACTCCTCCGGCCCGCACTCAGGGGCTGATGTGGCGTACTGCCCTGGCCCCGGACTCGGGCATGCTTTTCCGGTTTGACTCCGCCGAGGTTCAGCGTTTCTGGATGAAAAACACCCTTATCCCGCTGAGCATAGCCTTCATCGACTCGGCCGGCATCATAACTGATATTTTCGAAATGGTGCCCCACGACACCACAACGCCGTACGTTTCATCCCGCCCGATCCTCTGGGCACTGGAAATGAACCGGGGCTGGTTTGCCGCCCGTGGTATCAAGCCGGGCGAGAAGGTACGCGGCCTGCCCTGACCAGCACTTGACCTTCGGCCGCCGGCCGATTACCCTCAAGGCGGCGCAAACGAACCAGCATGCCCGACGCATTTACCAACACCGCCGCTTTCCTGTCCGGCTATCTTGATTGCGACCTGACCGCGATCGCACCCCGTGAATTGAAGGTCGTAGTATCCGATCGACGGGAACACCCGGAATCCCACTATGCCGAGGTATTCGCCCTGTGGATGATCGTTTTCGAGAATCGCGCTGCCATCTCGGTCCAGACCCAGCTCTACAAACCGGTACGACGAGTCCTCAGTCACTACGGAATCGGCCGCATCCGCGATCCCCGTTGTCTTGAGGAACTGACACGGCTGGTTGAACGCCACCGCAGTCTGCTGGGTGAGCTGTCCACCGCCGGCGGGCCGATTCACTTCTGTGCGCCCGAAAGCTTCCGTCCCCGCCTTACCCATCGCTGCCGGGTGGTAACCGAGACCGATCTGCCGATTCTCCGTCAGATCGGTCTTTACGAGCACTGGCTCGACCAAAGTGTCCGCGACGGTACCTGTTATGCGGCGTTTGACGGCGATCGTCCGGTCGCACTCTGCGGCACTTACGAAGTGCCCCACCTAGCCGACCGTGTCGCCGACATCGGTCTGCCCGGCACCATCGACTCCCACCGTCGTCTGGGCTATGGCAGCTCGGTACTTTCCGCCACCACCGCCGCAGTACTTGCCCAGAACCGGACCCCAATCCACCAAACCTCTGACCGCAATGTCGCTTCGATTGCCACCGCCCGTACAGTCGGTTATCGGGAATTCGGCTGGGATTTTCGCGTCCGTATCCGACCCCGCAGCTGACCCCACCTGACCAAGCAATACTCGGGCTTGACAGCAAAAATATCATTCCTACAATGTAAACAGATGTTTACAAGAGACAAAAACCGCCGTCAAAAAATACTCGAATTCATTCGCAACTACACCGCTGAGCACAATTTTGCGCCCAGCGTTCGTGAAATCGGCAAGGCGCTCGGCATCCGCAGTACCCGCGCTGTCCAATATCACCTGAACATACTGATAACCAACGGCATGCTGGAACGTTGTGATCGTCGCGCCCGCACTCTGCGTACTGCTCACCAGCCTGACTCACTGCCGCTGGTTGGCCGTATCGCCGCCGGGGCTCCCCTGCTGGCGGTTGAGAATATCGAATCAAGAGTAACGCTTGAACGTTTCCGCGACTGCTTCCTGTTGCGGGTACAGGGTGAAAGCATGACCGATGCCGGCATCCTTGACGGTGACATGGTTATCGTACGTCCCCAGGCCACCGCCGAGCACGGAGCGATCGTCGCTGCCCTGCTTGACAACGAAGCGACTGTCAAACGGTTCGAACGCAACGGCGATACCATTATACTGCGCCCGGAAAACCCCCGGTTCCAACCGATAACCATTCAGCCCGGCCGGACCGATTTTTCCATTATTGGCGTGGTCGTCGGTCTGCTCCGTGACTATCGCTGAACAAGGAGAAAAAATGAACGGCACTGCATTGCGACGAACAGAACCCGGTCTCTGTCGGATTTCATTCTGGCCGGCACCACCGGCCAGCGCATTAACCGCCGCAATATCCGGCCAGGAGAGTTGTATGACCCAAAGTCGCATCAACGAAAAAGTCAAAGTCTATGCGCTCTACAAGGAAAGCAGCGACCGCCACTTCCCTCACGACCGGCTCCGTCCGGTGCTTTTCATCTGGCGCAATCGAGAATACCGGATCGAAGAAATTACCTATATCTGGCGGGAAAATAACGGCGAAAGCGAAATCTACCATTTTACCGTCTCCGACGGCGCCAGTATTTTCGAACTCTGCTACAACGCCCGCAATCTCGACTGGACACTCGCCAGCAGCTATACGGAATAGTGTTCAGCGCTGTCCTGCCACCACTGCCAAAGCCCCCCACTCCGGCCCCGGGCGAACGCTGGATAATGCACGTGGACATGGATGCTTTCTTCGCCGCGGTCGAACAGCAAACCTTTCCTTTTCTGCGCGGCCGACCGGTCGGTGTCTGTGGCGATCCGGATGGCCGCACCGTCATCGCGGCCGCATCCTACGAAGCAAAACGCCGGGGCGTCAAAACCGCGATGACACTGCCCGACGCCCGGCGCTTCTGCCCCGACATAATCCTGGTCCCCGGCAATCCGGCAAAGTACATCGACACCTCTACCCGTATCATTGCCTGCTACACCAGGTTCACCGACAAAGTCGAGGTTTTCTCGATTGACGAGGCCTTTCTCGACATCTCCCACACTGCCCATCTCTTCGGTGGTCCCGAAGCAGTTGCCCACCACATCAAGGACTGGCTCCGTCACACCTTCGGGTTAACCTGCTCGATCGGGATTGCCCCCAACAAACTTATCGCCAAACTGGCTGGTGACATGCACAAACCCGACGGCCTGACCATCATCACCGCCGCTGAAGTACCAGCCCTGCTGGAAAACCTGCCGGTTGAAGAACTCTGCGGCATCGGGGCGAAAACCACGGCTCGACTCGGCCGTCTCGGTATCCGCACCTGCGGGCAGCTCGGCCGTTTTCCCGAAGCAGTACTGGTACGCACCTTCGGTATCCTCGGTCACCACCTGCACCAGATGGGACAGGGCATCGACCCCAGCCCGGTTGCTCCCTACTATCACGAAGCCGAAGCCAAATCGATGGGGCACACATTCACGCTTGACCGTGACACCGGCAACCGCGACATCATCCGGCGTCACCTGCTGCAACTATCGGAACAGGTCGGCCGCCGCCTGCGCCAGGACCATTACGCCGGCCGCACTGTCTCGCTCATACTCCGGTATGCCGACTTCAAAACCACCGGGCGTCAGCGGACACTCGGCAGCTGGATCGATGACGGCAAACTCATCTACCGCATTGCCCTGCAGTTGTTTGACGAAATCTATCAACCACCGCGGCTGATACGATTACTTGGTGTCAGTGTTTCCGGACTGGTCCGTGACCTGCGCCAGCTCTCAATATTTGACAACCACCGGGCTGAATCGCTGTTCGAAGCGGTCGACCAGATCAACGACCGCTATGGCGAATTCACCGTCAGCCGTGCCCGCCTGCGGCAACGTATCCCCGCTCCGCGTGTCATTTCGCCCGCGTGGCGTCCCGGTCGACACACCAACCCACCCACGCCATCAACCGCAGACCACGACCGGTAGCTGCCACCGGTCCTGTCCCGGCAAAACAAATCGGCGGGGGCCGGCAGCTGCCCCCGCCGATCGATACTGCCCTGTCAACTAACGCAACACCAGCTTGTATCCCGGCATTGTCGTGCCATCATCCGTCACCAGCCGCACGAGATAGACACCGGCAGGCAACGACTGCACTGACAGTTCAATCGCCCCTCTTCCCCGTGCCAGCCGGCGCTCCGCCGCAACCGCGACCAGTCGACCCGAGGCATCAAAGCAATGAACCGAAACCCGAACCGGTATTGGAACCGAATAGCAGAGATACACCCGGCCGCGGGCCGGATTGGGTGTAAGCTCAAACCTCCGGGCCGGACTGCCCGACAGCACAACCCCGGACTGAGTCTGCCGCTGCGGAAATGCGCCTGTTCCAGCAAACGGTATCCCCCAGCGCCAGAACTCCAGCGTCTTGTTACCCTTGAGCGCCCAGAGCGCCCAGGAACTGGCCACCAGATCGGACCCGCCCTTGACCCGTTTCTTCCGCATGGAAGACCCGAACGATGGCAGGCTGTCCGCCACCAGCTCGGTCCAGCGGTCAGCGGCGGTGTCGTAGCGCCAGAACTCATTGGTGTTACCGCCCTTCAGCGCATAGATCGACCCGCCCCACATCGCACCGGACGCACCATCGCCCGATTTCTTGCGCCGCCCGGCCGAGTTGTACAGTGGCAACGCCGCGCGCTGGACCCAGGAATCGGTGCCAACCGTATAGCGCCACAGCTCATTGTACTTGCCCTTCTGGGCATAGATGTGACGACCACGGTCAGCCACCAGAAACGAACCCTTGTACCATTTGATATTGCTGCCGACCGGCATCTCAGGCAGCGTCTGCCAGGTTCCCGAACTGATGCGGTAGCGGTAGAACTCGTTGCGATACCCCTTCATCAGGTAAATCCAGTCCTCGCCACCATCATGAACCGCCACCAGGTCGCTACCGCCCTTTACCTTCTTGCCATTGATTCCCAGCGGCACATCGGCAAGCTGTAACCAGCTGTCGGCGGCCGGCCGGTACTCCCAGAAACCCAGCGTGTTATTGCCCTTGACGGCGTAGACGCTGCCACTCGAATGCTCGGTCAGAGCCGCGCCGCGACCCGGCGGTTTGCCCTCACGTCCCATCGGCATCACTGCCCGTACCTGCCAGCTGTCCCCAAGAATGCGATAACGGTAGAACTCCCCGGTTTTGTTACCCTTCAAAGCATACACCCACGCCGTATCCCGCAGCTCAACTGCCGCCAGAGAACCGCCGTCCTTCACCGGCCGGCCGCCCCCCAGCGGCACCGATGCAACTTCGAACCAGCCCGCCGGCCAGACTGCTCCACCGGTCGGCACGACTACAAAATCGCCGCCAATTGAGTCATTGGTCGGCACCTGATCGCCCGTCAGTCGCACAAACGCGCCGTACTGCCAGCTGCCCAGCAACACCAACGGCAAAGTCGGCGCCAGGCCGACAAGCGATTCCACACCAGGGGCGAGCGTGACGTCGACTGAATCGGCGTAACCGACAACCCCGCCCCGCGCCAGTCGCAATGCGCCGCGCACAACCGCACTGTCGGTGCCAAGATTGACCACCCGTAGGGCCGGCACAAGCACACTGCCTGAATCAACCGTATCGGGAATCGCCTCAACCGCGGCCAACCCGGCATCGGTTACCCGCACCCGCACCGCTGCTTCAGCCCGGTCGTTGGGTCGATTACGATCTCCCGCCAGCATCGTCGAGCAAACCGCTGCCCACAAGCCACGCTGCCGGAGTGTCACATCGGCAAATCCCGCCAGGGCGCTGTCGCCCGGCGGCAGATTGACCGTTACCGTGTCGGCCCAGAAGTCGCCGATCCGAAACAACACCCTGAACTGCTCGGCAACGTTACCCCGGTTCACCAGCCAGGCCCGGGGCGTAACAACGGTACCCGAGTCAACGATGCCAACCGGCGTGACAATCCGCGCGCAGCCAACATCGCGCACCGCAACAAAAACCGACTCGACGACCAGGTCGTTGGCCGGCACGATGTCGCCGGCGAGTCCGACGCTGCAGCGTACGACGACCGGGCCGGCGGTGACCGGAACCCACAGCGCAAAGGTATCAACCACCGAATCACCCGGCGCAAACGCAAGATGTCCGATGCTGTCGGCATAACCATCGCTGATGCGGAAATAGGAACGGAAGCTGGCCTGGGTGTTGCCACGATTCTGCACCAGCGCCCGCGGCCGGATACTGTCACCGAGCGCCACCGTGTCGGTCGGAGCAAGAACCGCACCCACCGCCGCATCCGGCCGGGGTACAAACAGCCGGGCGGTGACCATCGAGACCCAGTTGCGGCCAAGACTGTCACGCTGGCTCTGACCGGCGACGTAAACGTTGTCGGAATCGGCAACCCACACCGCTGCGGCATAATCCTCATAGACATTCGCGCTGTCCGGTGAGTCATACGTGAATGTCCACAGCGTATCTTTCAACGCAGCGTCAGCATCCGAGTAACAGAGCAGCAGCAGGTCATCGCTGAACCCGCCGCCGGCTCCCCTGACCCCGGCGACATACACCCGCTGGTCCTGCCAGAACACCTTGTAACCAGCATCATCACCGTTGGCCCGGCCGCCGTCGTAGACCGCGCCGGCGGTTCCCCACAGTCGGCTCATCGTTGTCGTGACAAACTTGTGCGTCACGACCTGCCACGCCAGCGGGCTGGAGTAGCCGATATAGCCGGTGACATACAGATTTTGCGGCACTGCGTTGTCTAGACACAGACTGTAAGCCGCATCGGCATCACCCTCAGTGTTGAAGCCGTACTCACGAGCGTAGAGGCGCTGGCCATTTCGGCTGAACTTCATCACCGCAAACTCATAATCCCGCGCCGCATTCCAGTAGGTAAAACCGCAGGCATAGACGTAACCCGAATCATCGACGGCCACGTCGAACGCCACGTCATCATCGTCAATCAGCCCGGTGTTCTGCGTGTGACTGACCGTCTGCCAGACAACCGCGCCGGTGGTGTCGTGCTTCATCGTCCACCACTCATAGTAGAGATCGTTCAGGTTGTCGTAACCGAAACCAGTGGTGACAACGCCACCGTCACGCGGGTCAACGGCGATGGCCGTTGCGCAATTATCCCACTCATCGTAGTCGAGAGTCAAAAAATCGGGATGCAGCTTGCGGCGACGCTGGCGCAGCTTCGCCGTCGTATCAAGCACATAGGAACGGGTCCAGACCGTATCGCCGGTCGACGGATCCAGCCGCACGACGAGATAGCCGTTTAGACCGCTGGCCGGATCGAGCCGCGTACCGCAGGCATACAACTGACCGCCGCGCCCGACTGCAATGTCGAAGAAAGCGTCATCACCGTTGGCGTCAAGGCTCTTCCGTGTCCACAGTGCCGTACCGGCTGGGCTGTACTTGCAGTAGGAGTAGTCACGCAGCCGTGGTGCGTTATTCTCGGTCACGCCGGCAACGTAGATATTGCCCGCCGAGTCCAGCGCCAGCGCGTGCGCCATATCTCCCTCAGAACCGGCCGAGGCGTTTCCACCGTAGGCCTGCCGCCACTGCAGCTGGCCGGACAGGCTGTAGCGGACAACTCCCATGTCGCTGACCGGTCGCCAGAAGCCGCCACTCAGTACAAGATTCTCCACCGACCCGCCGACATAGACCGCTGCCCGCTGCCGGTCGACAACGATATCGGCAGCCCGGTTGAGCCGCTTGGCGCTGTCACCGACAAAATGGCGCAGCCACAGGGTGTCGGGGGCAGCCGCAGCCACCCCCGACAGAATCACGGCACCAAACGCCAGAATCCGCATCTGGTTGCTCATATGGCCGCCCCGGTTTACCGGACGACCATCAGCTTGCGGCCCGTCTCTATGCTGGCCGTACCGGTTTCGGCGGAAAGCCGCAGCAGATACACTCCGCCTGCCAGTCCCCGGGCATCGAGTTGAAAGCTGTGCCTTCCGGGCGCTGCAGCACCATCAAAAACAACCGCCGCCTGACGGCCACTCACATCGTACAATGCCAGCTTCACCCGGGCCGGCACCGGCAGCTCCACCTGAAGCGCGGCCTGGTTGAAAACCGGATTCGGCCAGACCGTAAAGTCCAGCCGCCTGAGCGCGGCCGGACCGGCCTGAACTCCGCCGCCCGGCTCCAATGGCAGGTCGGCGTTGTAGCGCAGAAAATCCAGCGTCTTGTTGCCGCGCAGGGCGTAAATCTTGCCGGAACCGTAGCAGAGACTGGCACCATTGTAGGGCGGCTTTGTGCCCAGCGGACGCGGGAAACTGTCGTCAACACTCACCCAGGAATCCTGCCCGGGGTCGTAGTACCAGAACTCGCAGGTCTTGCCACCCTTCATCGCATAGAAGCGATTGTAACGGTAATCGAATGCGCCGGCCCCGCCCTTCTTCATCTTGCGTTTCTTGGCATAGATGTAGGAGTTCGGAATCGGCTTCAAAGGCCGCCACTGGTTGGCTGCAATGTCGTAGGCAAAGAACTCGTTGGTACCGCCCTTCAGCAGGTAACAGGTGTTGACGCCATCGCTTGCCAGCACGGTGCCGTCTTTGGCCTTCTTGTTGCGGTCGCCGGCCGGTATCGGAGCCGCCATGTGCCAGGTGCCGGCGGCAATGTCATACCAGGCAAACTCAAGCGTATTGTTACCTTTGACGGCGTAGATCCGGTGCAGCGCCGGCACGTAAGCCAGTCCGCCGCCGCCCTTGACCCGCCGCCCGCTGCCGGTGGGGAACTCGGCCAGCGACCGCCAGGTATCACCGCTGACGCTGTAGCGGAAAAACTCGGCAGTGTTGTTACCCTTCAGCGCATAGACGTAGCCGCTGCTGTCCGCGGTCAGGCTGCCACCGGCCTTGACCCGCTTTTTCGAACCGGTACTGCCCAGCGGCGGCATCGAATCAACCTCAACCCAGGTCTGCTGATTGATGTTGTAACGGTAGAACTCAACCGAGTTGTTGCCCTTGAGGGCAAAGACAAAACTGTCCACTGCCGTCAGCGCGCCGCCGTCCTTCACGCCCCGGTTCTTCGGACCGGCCGGCATTCCGGCCAGAAACTCCCAGACCTCCACCCCGGTCACAGAACCACGGGCAGTATCGTTACCAGGTTCCTTGTCGGTGCTCAACACCGTGAAACACGACACCGCAAAGGTACCGACATCACGCACCGGCCAGGCCTCGAACTCCACCAGTGCCGAGTCGTACGGGGCCAGCCCGCTGACCACCCGTGAATCATAGTAAATCCCGCCGGAAATCTCCATCCGCACCGAAAAACTCTGCGCCACTCCCGAATAGTTACGCACCCAGGCACGCGGCACCACCTGCGCCCGTGTGCGGAACGTATCAGCCGGGAAAACGACCCGCAGCGCGCCGACGTCCGTTTCGGTGTACTTGACCACCACACAGTTTTCGCTCGAAACCGGATAGTAGTAACCGGCACAGTAAACGTCGCCCCGTTCATCGACGGCCGCTGCGAACGGTTCATCGTCTTCGTCATAGGTCTGAAGATACGCGGTCCAGGCCCGCGTGCCCGCCGCGGTGTATTTCACGGTCGCCCAGTCGTAATCACCCTCAAAAGTAGTGACACTCACGAGCAGATAACAGTTGCCGGCGGCATCCACCGCCATCGCCACAGTACTGTCATCATCGTTGACGTGGTTGAACCGGCGATACCAGACCACCGAGTTATCCTGCTGATTGATCCGGAACACCAGCCCGTCATAGGCCGTGCTCTCGCTTTCGCTGAAGCCGGCGACAAAAACCCGATAGCCGGCATCAACCGCGATGTGCGAACCGCCGTCAAGCCCGAGGTCACCGGCATCGAAACGGTTCACCCAGACCTGACCACCGTTGGGGTGATACTTGACAGTCGTGGCATCATACCAGGAACCGACCTCGCCGGCCCGGCCGGTGACATAGATGTAACCGGAATCATCGGTCGTGATACCGTAGGCGAAGTCAGCCTTCGGCGAAGAAGCGGTACCGTCGTAGCGACGCACCCAGACCGTGTCACCGCTGGTGGTATCGTAGCGAACCGTGCAGTAGTCATACTGCGGCACGCTGCCGGTCCACGAGTAGCCGGTAACATACAGATTGCCGGCCCGGTCAAGGACAGCAGCAGTGGGAAAATCTCCGGCATTGCCCGGTCCGTTGTAGCGCGCGGTCCAGCGCGCGCTGCCACTGGCGTCGTAGTGGATTGTCAGATAGTCGGCTGCGGCATTGCCGGCAACCGCGTTGGAACGTCCGGTCACGAATACGCCACCCCGGCCGTCCGGGACAACCGCCCGGGCGACATCACCACCGGCGTTGTGGTAAGTCTGCGCCCAGGCCAGGGTCCCGTCTGGCTCATACTTCAGCGTCACGTAGTCACTGTCCGTGGCCGCAGTATAGGTTTTGCCGGCGACAAAAATGTTGCCGGCAGCATCCACCGCGACTGCCAGCCCCATGTCAAAGCTGGTACCGCTCCGGTTCCATGTCCGCACCCAGAGCGTTTCACCGGTACTGCGGCGCAGTTTGGCAACAACGACATCGCGACCGGTCGCGGCATTGACGACATAACCGGCAGCGGCCACGGCACTGTCCGGTGTCAATGCCAGCGCCAGATAACTGTCCCAGTCATTTGCCGTCCCGTTGTAGCCGGAACGCCACACCTCGATTTCGGCGAAGGCGGTAGCCGTAACTACCGCCAGTGCGGCCATGACGACCGCAATCCCGGACCGACCATAGCGATGCTCCATCTGCGCCTCCTCTTCTGTCCAACAGGCCAAACTACAGAACTTGTCTCAGGTGGTAACCCGCACCCGAGCAACCGGGCCGGGGCTTCAGTGCGGAGGGGTCCCGACGACGGCCAGCGCTGTCGCCGGCCCGCCTCCGGCTTCAGCCATCTGACGCCAGATTATACGACGCTGTTGGTTATGGTGTCAACCCGCGTGACCGCCCGTCGCGCGTCCCGCCGGCTAATGCGAAACCGGCCGGGCATGTCCGAGCGGAACATAACCCAGCGGCCCCAGCCGGCGAACCTTCTCGGTGAAAGCCGTTACCGCTTCGGCAAAACGCTGCCCCTCAGAAGCCGACACCCATTGCAGCTCCAACCGCTCCGGCTCGATATTCAAACCGGCCAGCAGCTGCCGCAGCAGTGCCACCCGACGCTGAGTCTTGTAATTGCCCGAAACATAGTGGCAGTCGCCGGGATGACAGCCGCCGATGAAAACGCCATCGGCGCCCTCGGCGAAAGCCCGCAGAACAAACTGCGGGTCGATCCGCCCGGAACACATCACCCGGATAATCCGCAGATTGGCCGGATAGGTCATCCGCGTCGTACCCGCAAGGTCGGCACCGGCATAGCAGCACCAGTTGCAGGCAAAACCGAGTATTCGGGGTTCAAACTCAGCCATCTATGCCTCCGCCGCTTCGCCGACCATCAGCGCATCGACCTGGGCGACAATCTGAGCATTGGTGAAGTGCCGCATCGTTATTGCGCCCGAAGGGCAGGCTGACGGACAGACACCGCAACCCTTGCACAGCACGTCATTGACAGTCATCACTCCGCGGGCAGGGTCAAACGCCAGCGCCGAATAGGGGCAGAGCGCCTCGCAGATGTGACAGGCGGAACAGAGCTCAGCGTTAATCTCGGCCACCACCGGCTCAATCCGCACCTTGCCCCGGTTGAGCAGGGCGATCGCGGCGGCTGCCGCACCCTTGGCCTGTGCCACCGTATCCGGAATGTCTTTCGGCCCCTGGCAGCAGCCGGCCAGATAAACGCCGTCGATCGTCGAATCAACCGGCCGCAGCTTCGGATGGGCCTCGAGGAAAAACCGGTCAGCCGAGCAGGACAGCTTCAGCATCTGGGCCAGTTCCCGGGCACCTTCACTGGGCACCAGTCCAACTCCGAGTACGACCATGTCGGTCTCGTGCTCAATCACCCGCCCGAGCAGGGTATCATCTACCCGCACCACCAGTCGTTCGCCCCGCCGGAAAATCTCCGAGGGCTTGCCGCGACGGAAGATTACACCTTCGTCGCGCACCCGGTCGTAGAACTCCTCGAAGCCCTTGCCAAATGCTCGAATGTCCATGTAGTAGGAAGTAATCCGGCACTCGGGCAGCTTGTCATGCAGCAAATGCGCCTGCTTGATGATGAACATGCAGCAGACGCGTGAGCAGTACTCATTACCAATGGCCTTGTCGCGCGAACCAACGCAGTGAATGAACACGACATCTCGGGGCGGCTCGCAGTCGCTGATCCGGACAATCTTGCCGCCGGTTGGCCCGCCCGCCGAACTCAGCCGTTCGAACTCCAGTGCGGTCAGCACGTCGTCGTACTTGCCGTAGCCGAACTCCGGCAGTACCGTCGGGTCAAAAACCTCCATGCCGGTGGCAATGATGATTGCCCCGACTTCCAGCTCCCGCTCGATGATTGACTGGTCGAAGTCAATGCACTTCTTCTCACAGGCCTGGATGCACTTGCCGCAGGCCAGCGGCAGACTGCCCAGACACTGCTGCTCGTTACGGACAAAAGCCGCCGGCACCGCCTGCGGAAACGGCTGATAGATTGCGCCCCGGGTCGAGAGTCCGAGATTGAACTCGTCCGGAAACCGCTGCGGACAGACTTTGGCACAATCGCCGCAGGCGGTACACTCGGCCAGATTGACAAACCGCGGCTGCTGCCGCACCCGGGCCTTGAAGTTGCCGACAAAACCGCTGACCGAAGTGACTTCGGCAAGCGTAATCAGCTCGATGTTCGGATGCCGGGCGGCGTCAACCATCTTCGGGGTCAGGATGCAGGCCGAGCAGTCCAGTGTCGGGAAAGTCTTGTCCAGCTGCGCCATGTGCCCGCCGATCGATGGCGACTTCTCGACCAGATAGACTTTGTAGCCGGCCTCGGCAACATCCAGCGCTGCCTGAATACCGGCGATGCCGCCGCCCACTACCAGCACTGCCTTGCTCACGCCGGCAAAACGCTCGGACAACTCTTCCAGCAGCCGGGCCCGGGCAACGGCACTGCGCAAAAGGTCCTTGGCCTTGATGGTAGCTTCAGTCCGGTCCGGATGAACCCAGGAACACTGCTCCCGGATGTTGCACATCTCGAACATATAGGGATTCATGCCGGCACCAAACACCGCGCCGCGGAAAGTCGGCTCGTGCATCCGCGGTGAACACGCCGCAACAACAACCCGGGTCAGATTGTGTTCCCTGATGTCCTTCTTGATCAATGCCTGCCCCGGGTCGGAACACATGTACAGATAGTCGCGGGCAACCACCACTCCGGGCAGGCGGGCGGCGTATTCAGCTACCGCCGCAACATCAACGGTCTGGGCGATGTTGACACCGCAGTGGCAGACATAAACTCCAATCCGCGCCTGAGTCTTGTCGTTCACGCGACCAGCTCCTTTATCCGCTCTTTCAGAACCGGCACCACCTTGTGCAGGTCATCGACAATGCCGTAGTGAGCGGTGGCGAAAATCGGTGCTTTCGGGTCCTTGTTGACGGCAATGATGGTTTCGGCCCCCTTCATGCCGGCAACATGCTGGAACGCACCGGAAATACCCAGCGCCAGATAAAGTTTGGGCTTCACCGTCTTGCCCGAGGAACCGACCTGCACCTCTTTCGGCAGCCAGCCGGCATCGACCACCGGCCGTGATGCGGCCAGCACTGCGCCCATCGCCGCCGCCAGTTCCCGAATCGGCGCCAGATTCTTTTCCTCCTTGATACCACGCCCGACCGCAACAATCACCGTCGCCTTGGTGATATCAACCCCGGCAACCGGCACCTCTTCAATCGTGATGAATTTCGTCTTCTGAGCAGTGCAGTCGGCCGGGTCCCAGTTCAGCATCTCCGTCGCCAGCGCCGCCGGTTCCGGCTTGTAGCTTGACTGGCGAACCATCACCACCAGCGGTTCACCCCGCAACCGCCATTCGGCGTTGAGCTTGCCCGAATACATCCCGCGTACAACCCTCAGCCCCTCCCCTTCAGGCTGCAGCGTCACTGCATCCGAAATCACCGGACAGCCGGCAGCAACTGCCAGGCTCGGTCCAAGGTCAACACCAAAAGCCGAGTGGGCAACCAGCAGCACCTTTGGCCGCCGCTCGGCCAGATACTTAACTGCCGCCCGCTGGTAGGATTCATAATTAAAACTGGCGAATTCCGGTCTCGCCGCCCAGACTACTCGATGCGCCAGCCCGCGCAGCGGCTCAATCAACGGTTCGGCCCGGTCGGCCAGCAGCAGCGCTTCGACACTGGCGCCGCTCTGTTCCGCCAGACCACGCGCCGCGGCCAGCATTTCCAGCGTCACGTCGCGCAGCGCCCCGCCGCGGTGTTCAACCAGAACTGCGATGTCGCCCATCACAGTACTCCCTTCTCCTTGATCAACCGGGCAAGCCGTGCCGCCTTTTCATCTATCGTGCCTTCTATCATCTCGGCTGCCCCGGCCAGCTCGGGCACAAACAACCGGACCAGCTCGATGTCCGCCGTCACTGCCGCCGGCGTCACCGTCTCAATCGGCCGTGCCCCGGCACGCTTGATGCCCATGATTGAAGCATAGCGCGGCGTATTGCCGCCGGTCTGAATTGTAATCACACAGGGCAGGCTGAGCTGTTTGACTTCGAGCATTCCCCCTTCCAGCTCCCGTTTGACCGTCACCGACCCGTCGGCGTATTCCAGCCGGGTCACATAGGCCGCGTGCGGCATGCCCAGCAGTTCGGCCAGCGCCGGCCCGACAGTGGAGCTGCCGTCATCAGCCGCAATGCAACCGGTAAAAATGATGTCAAACTGCCGGGTAGCGAAAAAGCCGGCGAGCGCCCGGGCAACCGCAACCGGCCCGGCACCGGTCAGCCCGGTGTCGTCAATCCGCACCGCCGCTGTCGCGCCCTTGGCCAGCCCCATCCGCAGCACTTCTTCCGCCGGTTTCGGACCGACCGAAACCAGCGTCACATTGGCCCCCAGCTTCTCCTTGGCCAGTAGCGCTTCTTCCAGGGCATAGTTGTCTGATTCATTGATGGTGAACGCCAGACGCTCGGTCACAATGTCCCGGCCCGAAACATCGACTTTCACATCCGCTTCGGAAGTATCCGGCACGCGTTTGAGGCAGACTGCTATCTCCAACACGACCTCCTGGTGCAACACAAAACAGTCAAATGCTGACAGACACTGCAAAAGGAAAGCTCGTTAGTCATGAACCGAATGGACAGGACGCACAAGATAGCCGAATCTGCCCGCCCGTCAAGCATCAGGACTCAACCAGACAGACTGCAAACCAACCAGACCCTGCCGCCACCCGGATACTGCCACTGACACCCGGCCGGAACCAGTCCGCCAGCCGGTGCATCAGTCCGTGTTCGTCGCTGACTTTCCGGCCGAAATACCTGCCCAGGGCATGTTCGAGAGCAGACATTGTTGCGGCCGTGACCGACCCGGAGGCGGAACGGGCAGAATCCGGTTTTCAAAAACAACATAACCCGGCAACCGCCCGACCCGGCACAGTTTGCAACCGGACGGCGCAACACCGGTGGAATCCCATTGTCGCCGATTTACCTGCAACCGGCTCTAACCGGTGATGACCATCACGCCGCCTGCGAACGACAACTTCGACCACCGGGCCGATCGGGCGGCGCGGCGGTATCGCCACAACTGTCCTGCCGCTGACGGAGAGTCTGTCCGGCATCTTCACGCCGCCCAGCTTGAACAGGCGGCCGTTGACCTTGCCACCACTGCCGTAACCGACCGTCACGGCGTTGCAGTCGCCCTGCGGCCGGCCTATTTGACCTTCGGCCGCTCGGTTTGGGCCCTGCTCGGACGCCGGGCGAAACGGCCAGCGCTGCCGGCCGAAACTGCCCGGCTTGTCAGCCGCTGGGCTGCCCGCGGACTGAACCTCCGGCTGCTTGTCACGATTGCCGCTGCCCAGCTGAGACTGTTTTTGAACGCCGATTCCGGCCCAACCTAGCCGGTTGGAGCGGCAGTTTCCTGCCGGCTTCCGGCAACACCAATGACAGCCCCGAGCAGGCTGGCCACCGCACCCAGCGCCAGCGGATAAAGCGCCGCCGGTGCCGCCGTTGTTCTTTGCAGGCATATCGCACCGACAGTCACACCGGCTCTGGTCACCGGCCAGACCATGCAGTTGCCGTCTTCGGACGTCGCGCCCACACTGTCACTGACTCCTGCCGCCCGTGCCATGTCCGGCTCGCCACGCTTCGCGACGACCCTGTCGCCGGCGACTATCGCGCCGTGCTCAAATCCGTAGGCACTGCAGACCCGCTCCAGCGCCTCGCGACACAGCACCTCCGGCGCCAGTCCAATCGACAACAGCCCGGCCACCGTTTTCAATACCGCCCCGTCCGGGTCATGGCTGCATTGCAGCTGAAACGACAGGCGATTGACGTTGACTGTTTCCCGCAACGCGCCCAGCCGGCGGAAGACGCGGTCGGCTTCGTTGAGCATACCCTGCGCCCGGTCGTTCTGTCCCAGTTCAATCAGCAGCCGGGCGAAATCAGCCAGAATCAGCCCCCGGTCGTAGGAATCATCGATGTCGGCCAGCAGTTCGACCGCTCGCGCAAAGTCCTGCTCTGCCTCAACCCGGCGCCCGGTTGCGACCAGCAGATTGGCTTCAACCCTCAGCCCTGCCGCCTCGGCCAGCCGCAGGTCATGATTGCGTGCCAGTTCAAGCGACTGCCGACAGCATTCCAGCGCCTCGTCGATTTCTCCGGCATCGGCAAGCACTTCGGCCAGTTGACCCAGCACCACTACACGCGTTGCCGGCTCTTTGCCGTAACTGTTCACAATCCGCCGATAGACTGCCTTTGCCTCGCCGAACCGGCCCTGGCGATGCAATGCCCTGCCCAGACTGGCCTCGATGTCCTGTCGGATCGGATCAAACTCAAACAGTGAAACCCCGCTGCAGAGTTCAAGCCCCCGGTTCAGAACTGCCACAGCCTCGTCAATCCGGTCGCGATAGATCAGCACCTCTGCCAGCGACGAACAGGCGTGAGCCGAACAGACGCGGTCCTCGATCGGCATCGAATCGACCAGCTGCTGCAGGGCAACAACCGCATCATCCCAGCGTCCCAGCCGCAGCAAAGTCAGGGCGACGTTGTTCATCGCATTCGCCCAGGAAGTCCAGTCCTGCAGTTCTGCCGCCACTTCTGCCGCCGCCCGCTCCCGCGCCAGCGCCTCGCCGAGGTTGCCGGTCAGAATCGCAATATTGCCCAGCATCACTTGAACTGCCTGCCGCCCTTCAGCCAGTCCGGCCGACTCCCAGTGTCCATCCGCCAGCCGAAAAAGCTCCCGGGC
The DNA here is from genome assembly GCA_965649225.1 of Caldifarciminota bacterium. GTDB lineage: Bacteria > Hydrothermota > Tepidihabitantia > Tepidihabitantales > Tepidihabitantaceae > CBFGJX01. The sequence goes on along the minus strand of CBFGJX010000005.1, from coordinate 68,759 downwards.
CAGCCCGAAGTCACCCCGGTTGTAGGCAATCGTCGCTTCGACATAATCACGCTGCCCCAGAATCACCTGCCGGTCGGTCTCGTTCTGCGCCAGTCCCGCTGCTTCGACGATCGCAGGCAGGAATGTCTCTGCCTCGTCCGAACGGCCGAATTGTTCCAGCAGCTCGGCGGCATCGATCGCATGACGGGCCAGCCGGCGCGCCGCACCGGCCCGGCGTGCCAGGACGGCAGCGGCTTTCAGATACTCGACCGCCGAATCAGGTTCTGACTTGGCCAGGGCTTTCGCCAGCTTGTCCAGCAGCACTTCACGGTCATTGTCATCAGTGGCATCAGCAAGCAGTTGTCGCAGCTCGGCAACGGTTGGCGACGGCGTCCCCGAAATCTCCACACAGAAAATCTAAGCGGCTCATCACCGCTGTCAAACCTGGCCGGCTTCTCCTTGCCAACCGGGCACCGGCCGGTAAACTCTCCCGATGTATCGACAACTGAAAATCGTGCTGATCGCCACACTGACCGTGCTGTCCGCGCTGGCCACCGCCGGCACCATCACGGCAAAAATCACCGTTGACCCGTCAGAATTGCAGCACCGTCGTGCCGCCGGATACGATGTCGTCGAGCTGGAACGCGGCATTACCCTCGCCCGACCGGGCGAGCCGGCCCTGCCCGAGCTGCCGGTCACCTGCCTGCTGCCGGCCGGTGCCCGTCTGACCGGAGTCAGCATAACGCCGCTCGTCTGGACCCGGCTGCCCGGCAGCTATCGCATCTGCCCGGCTCAGCTCCCCCGGCCAATCTCGGCCGCACCGTTGGCATTCGTCGAGCCGGACCCGACAGCCTATTCAGCAGCGGTCTGGCCGGCGGCTCTGCATCGCCCGCCCAGCCAGGGCAGTGCCGGCGGCTACACGGTTGCCGGTGTGCTGGTCGCACCGCTGCGCTATCGGCCGGCCGCGGGCACACTGGAACTCTGCTCGCAGATGGTTGTCGATTTCAACTACGAACCCGGACCCGCCACCACTGCCCGGACAACTCAGCAGGCGGCACTCATCGGCCAGGGGCTGAAGAGCCTTGTTGTCAACCCGGCTGACATTGTCCGCTTTGCCCCCGCCACCGCCGTCACCGACGCCGCTGAAGTCAACTGCGTCATCATTACCGCTGCCCGCTTCGCCTCCGCACTCGAACCCCATCGTGTCCGCCGCACCCGGCGCGGCATTCCGACCGAAATCAGGTCGGTCGAGTGGATCGAACGCAACTATCCCGGCGCTGACCTTCAGGAACGAATTCGCAACTTCATCCGCGACTGGCACGAACACCGCGGTCTGGTTTATGTCATTCTTGCCGGCGACAATTCGGTCATTCCCTGCCGCCGGATTCATGTCACGGTCGGCAGTGAACAGGGCGAGATTCCGACCGACCTGTACTACGCTGACCTCGACTGGTCCTGGGACTCCAACCGCAACGGCCGCTATGGCGAGATGGGCGACTCGGTCGACCTCTACAGCGACGTCCTTCTCGGCCGGGTCTCGGTCGACCGACTGGACGAAATCGAAACCTTCCTGAACAAGGTCTCCAGCTATGAAGACGACCCCGATTCGGTGTTCATCCAGAAGGCGCTGCTGCCATCAGGCTGGCTGTGGCGTTCGCTGAACTACCACGGCCGGTTCCTCAACGATACCATCGCCGGCTTCACCCCCTCCGGCTGGATCGACGTCGCACTGGTCAACCCGCCCGGGGCTCAGGTGGTCGCCGAATCGCTCGACAACGGCTTTGCACTGTTCGACCCGGCCGGCCACGGCAACGAGCAGGGCGTCTACGACGAAGACGGCACCCCGATCTACACTGCCAGTCAGGCCCGCAATCAACGCAACCGCCGCCGCTACAGCATCATGACATCGCTTGCCTGCACGCCGGGCAACTTCGAATACGAAGACTGCCTTGCCGAACTGGCCCACAACCGTCCGGACGGCGGCTGCATCGCGGTGATGATGAACTCGCGCTACGGCTGGGGAACCCCGCCCTACTTCGGGCCATCGGAAAAACTCTGTGCCCGCTTCTACGACTATCTGCTCGCACGCCGCGCAACCGTACTCGGTGATTGCCACAGCCGCTCGCGGGAGGAATATGCTGCCGCCGCCCGCTACGACGCGCTCTGGCGCTGGTGTCTGACCGAGTTCAACCTTTTCGGTGACCCGGCGATTGACATCTGGACCAAACCGCCGCCGCTGCCGGTGCTCAGCTGCCCCGACTCGATTGCGACCGGTTCCCGCCTGCTGGAAATCTCGGTCACCGCTTCCGGACAGCCCCTGCGCGGAGCACTGGTCTGCGCCTGGAAGACCGACGAAACCTACGCCCGGGCCCGGACCGACAGCACCGGCCGGGCAGTGCTGACGGTCCGACCGGCCACCGCCGGCCCGCTCAGCGTCACCGTCACCGCTCACGACTGCCGACCGGCTTACCGGACAATTACGGTTCAGGCCGGCGAACCGCTCCCGCATATTGTCTTGTCGCGTGTCGCAATCGACGACGCCGGCCAACGCAACCCCAATTCGATTCTGGAACCGGGTGAAATCGCGGCGCTCTGGCTGACGCTGGTCAATTCCGGCAATGCCGGTGCAACCGACTGCCGGCTCTCGTTCCGGCCGATAACGACCGGCATCCGGCTCTCCGACACCACCGCCGCTGTCGGCACCATCGCCGCTGGCGAATCCAGCTCGGTTCGGATTGCCGAAGTGACCGCGCTGTCCGGCATCCTGCCCGGCTCTACCGCCGAGTTCGAGCTGATAATCCAGGCCCGGGACGGCCGCTGGGAAACCGGTTTTGAACTGCCAATCGGCTGGCCCGGCCGGACTACCGCCGAACTCGACACCGGCGATGTCGCACTCACCCTGACTGCCCGCGGCACTCTTGGCTGGGACCGGGAATCGGAACGGCCCGGACGCGGTTTTCGCTACCCCAAGACTGACACCTCAACCCTGCGCACTGCCTCGTTTGTATTCGCCGCCGGTCCACAACAGGTAATCGACCGCTTCTACGGCCGGCGTCGTAACCCTGATACCGACTGGCAGCTTGTCGAAAGTCTCTTTGTGCGACAGCCAACCTGGGGGGGCGACATCCGCTACTCGGCCGCCTTCTCCGACAACGGCCATCCGACACCGGTCGGCATCACCGTCAGCCAGCACGCGCTTGCCGCTGCCGTCGCCGACGCACGGAACTGGGTGGTGCTGATCTACGACATCTTCAACTCTGCCAGCGAATCAATCACCGGCTACGGCGGAATCATGGCTGACTTCGATGTCGTCGCCACCGACCGTCTGCACGACATCGCCGGCACGCTGCCTGAGCTGCAGGCGGCCTGGATGCGCAATATCCAGTCACCGAACCGCTGGGTTGGAATCAAACTGCTCGCCGCTGACGGCACCGCGTCAACGGTCTGCGTTGACCACGCCCGCTATGTCAATCCTGACTCGGCTTTGAGCGAAGACATGAAGTACCGGTTGCTGACCGGCGCGCTTGGCAGCGCTGCCGCCGACCGGCCCTACGACTGGTCGGTTGTCGTTTCCGCCGGCCCGATAACCCTGCCGCCCGGCGGCCGCCGCCGGGTGGCTTTCGCCCTGCTCGGTGCCGCCGACTCGCTCCAGCTGCGCGATGCCTGCAATCGGGCCCAGAACTGGTACGACGCCAATGTCGGACTGGAAGAAACCCGTCCGGCACAGCCGCGACCGACCGAAGCAGTCCTGTGGCCCAACCCCTTCCGCCGGGTCCTTGCCATCCGGCTGCCGACCGGGGTCGACCGCCCATTGACAGTCCAGGTCTTCGACGCCACCGGCCGGCTGATTGCGGAACCGGGCCGCTCGGGCGCGCCGGCCGGTGAAGTTGTTTACTGGCAGCCCGACCGCCTGCCCGCTGGCACTTACTTTGTCCGGTTGGCCGGGCCGAACTGGACAAGACTGCTCACTGCGCGGCTGGCACGATAACCGTCGCCGTCCGCCCACCGGCCGTGCCGGCAGCGCCGTTCAGACCCTGCGGTCGCGACGCCGCCGCTGGCCTTCCGGCCGGCTGATTCCGTAACGCCGCATCAACCGGTAGAACTGCGCCCGGCTGTAACCGGCAAGCCGGGCCGCTTCGGGAACGTTCCAGCCCGACTGCTCAAGACACTGTCGGATAAGCGCGGCGTCAGCCTCATCAGCCGCCGAGTCCGAATCTCCCGTCCGCGGGTGACCTCCCTCTCGGATTGCTGGCGGCAGGGTATCAAGAGTTATCGCGCTGCCCCGGGCGAGAATCACCGCCCGCTCGACAACATGCTGCAGTTCCCGGATATTCCCCGGCCAGTCATAGTTGCACAGCGCGGCCATCGCCGCCGCCTCGCAACCGGCGACACTCCGACCGTACTCTTCGTCGGCCCGGCGGATGAAAAACCCTACCAGTTCGGGAATATCCTCTTTGCGTTCGCGCAGTGCGGGCAGCGTCAGCTCAACCGTGTTCAGCCGGTAGTAAAGGTCGGCCCGGAACCGACCCGCCGCCAGCAGACTGCCGATGTCGGCATTGGTGGCCGCAACCAGCCGGATATCAAGCCGCCGCGGCGTCCGTCCCCCGACCCTTTCCAGTTCCCGCTGCTGAATCACCCGCAGCAGTTTTGCCTGCAGGCGGGGGCTCATTTCGGCGATCTCATCCAGAAACACCGTCCCCCCCTCTGCCTGCTCGAAGCGGCCCCGGCGGGCATCAACACCGGTTGCAGTACCGGATTCAACCCCAAACAGCTCTGCCTCCATCAGTGATTCCGGCAGCGCGGCACAGTTCACCGCGACAAACGGACGACCGGCTCTCGGGCCCGAATCATGCAGCGCCCGCGCCACCAGCTCCTTGCCGGTGCCGCTTTCACCCCGGATCAAGACCGGCACCTGAGTACTGGCAACCCGGGCAACAACCGCCAGCACCCTGCGCATTGCCGGGCTGCGGCCGACAACACCGCCAAAACGCAGGCTGGCGAGTTCCTGATTTTCACCGACAACGTCAGTAACGCTGGCGTTGATCTCGGCCAGACGCTGCACCATCGGTCCCAGCAGACTTGCCAGTGTATCCAGCACAATCGACCGTGGCTCTCTGCCTCCGGGTTGCGGCCGATCAAGATAGAAACAGCCGAGCCGCCGACCCTGAAAGTTCACCGGCAACGTCAGCGACCGCGCATCCCAGACCGCCTCGACCGATTCCGCACCCAGTCTCGCCGCGGCAAGGTCCGGACTGCCGACAACTGCCGTCGGCCGTCCTCCAACCAGCAGCACTCCGGCAGAAAAATCCAGCGCCTCCATCATCAGTTCGATCACCCGGGTGACAAAAACCGCCGGGTCGAGTCCGAGTGAAACCAGCCCGGAAACACCCTTCAGCAGCGCAAGGTCGTGGTCTGATTCCAGCTCCAGCCGCAGCAGTGCCTTGCTCACCTCGCTGTACTCAGCGGTCACCGCCAGTCGCCGGAATACCCGCCCGGCTGTCTGCAGCAATTCGCGCCCCTCTGCCTCATTGCCCAGCCTGAGCAGCAGCATCCCCTTCTCCATCCGGACCCGGGCAAGCTCATAGCTGTCTTCGCGTGTCGCCAGCAACCGTGCGGCATCGTCGAGACACGCCAGCGCCACTCGCTCCTGACCGGCAGTGGCATGTACCGAAGCGAGCACCCGCCGGGCCTCGGCCTCTTCGGTGACAAGACTGTGACTGGCGGCCAGTTCAACCGCTTCCCGGGCGGAAGACTGCGCCTCATCAATCCGCCCGCCGGCCAGAGCGGTCAACGCCCGTCTCGTCAGCACCCGCACCCGCCAGTACGGTCGCCCGACATCAAGCAGCAGCCGTTCGTGCTCGTTCAACAACTGCTCCGCCTTGGCCCAGTCACCCTGCCGCAGATAGGCATCAGTCATCCCCAGCACTGCCTCGCGGGCATAGTCGGCCCCGACATTGTGCCGCTGAGCGGTATCGATCACCGTTCGGTAAACTTCAATCGCTTTCGCCGGCCGGTCACGGCGCAGAAACAGGTCTCCCAGCAGCTGCTGGGAGACGACCAGGACGTAGGGAATGTCGGCCTGCTCGGCCAGTGCCAGTCCGTGATAGGCCGACTCGACGGCATCTTCCCACCGCCCGAGCTGTGTCAGCGCCAGACAAATGTTATCGTGGCTGAGAGCCAGACTGCGAATATCCTCGGGGGGAGTGTTCTCGAACGACAGCTGATAGTAGCGCAGCGCTTCGGCGGCCTGACCACGCATCAGCGCCGTCGAACCCATTGCGTCATAGAGCACCGCCAGCCCTTCCTGGTAGCCGACCGCGGTCCAGTGCCGGATGCACTCCCGCGCGGCCTGCTCTGCCTCCTGATAGCGGTCGGCGGCATTCAACCAGCCAACCCGCAGGTAGCAGTAACTGCCGTGGAGACGAGGGTTGTCGGTGCGGCCGACCGTCGCGCCGAGCAGCTGCAGCATCCGTTCGAACGCCGCGTAGTCGCAGCGCGCCCAGTAGCAGTTGCACATGCGGATTGCCGCCCGACAGACCCGCTCCGGGTCATCGATCTGCCGGGCCAGATTCAGCGCCTCCTCGAGCGCCGTCAGCCGGCTTTCCTCATCGACCAGCTTCTGCGCGTCGGCCGCGAGTATCTCTTCGAATCGTTCAATGATACCGGAGCTGGTCGCCGCCGCTTGCACCTGCCGGTTCGAATCCACTCCTTCCCCCTGCCGTCGGTGTTCTGCCGCTACATCAGCATGCCGCCATCAACCCGGATAACCTGCCCGGTAATGTAGTCGGCCAGCGGTGAAACCAGGAACAGACACGCCCCGGCGACATCAGCCGGAACGCCGGCCCTTTTCAACGGCAGCGCGCTGACATACGCCTCGCGGACTTTCGGGTCGAGCTTCTCGGTCATCGCCGTAGCAATGAATCCGGGGGCGACGGCATTGACATTGATCCCGCGCGGCGCCAGTTCCCGCGCCGCCGACTTGGTCAGACCGATCAAACCGGCCTTGGCCGCAGCGTAGTTGGCCTGTCCGGCGTTGCCCATCTGCCCGATCACCGAACTGATATTGACAATCCTGCCCCAGCGGTTCTTCATCATCGGCCGTGCGACGGCCCGGGTGAAATAGAACGCCCCGCGCAGATTCACGCTCAGAACGCGGTCGAAGTCCTCATCGCTCATCCGCAGCATCAGATTGTCACGGGTGATGCCGGCATTGTTAACGAGGATGTCGACACTGCCAAACTCGGCCAGCGCGGCAGCAACCACCTGCTCAACCGCTGCCGAATCGGCCACATCCACTGTACCCCAACGGGCAACTCCGCCGGCGGCGGTAATCTCTTCAGCACACTGCCGGGCCGCCGCCTCGGCAATGTCACACACCCACACCGCGGCTCCGGCCCGGGCAAACGCGGTGGCGATCTCCCGACCTATCCCGGCCCCGGCACCGGTCACTATCGCCTTCCGGCCGGAAAGATCAATTGGTACCATTCATCACTCCCTTCGCCAGCAATCACCAGCGCCACGACTAACCCTGCTGCCGACTGCCGGCAGCGTCATCGGCCGCCACTGCCATCGAGCAACTGCCCTGGAAAATGCAGTCACGCTGAATCACCAGCCCTTTACAGTAGATGTTGCCGCGGACATTCGCTCCGCTCTGCAGCTCGGTGTTTTCCGACGAATGAATGTCGCCCTCGACCCTGCCGGCGATGATACACTCCCGGGCATGGACTTCACCCTTCAGCAGTGACCGCGAACCGGTTTGCAGTGTCTCGGCAACATCAACCCGACCTTCGATCTGTCCTTCCAGTCGCAGACTGCCCCCGACCCGCAGGTCACCCTTGACGATTGTCTCCGGACCAATCAGTGTGTCAAGCTTACCTTCGTTGCGGCCCACTTCGCTCCTTTCCTCACCGTCCAGTATTCCGCCGCTGACCAACCCCCGCGCCGCCATTGCCACTCAGCCGCGCACAGACTGCCCCGACCGGCCTGGGTGCCACCGGCCCGATGACTATCGCCCGGGCGACCGCCGCCGCTGCCGCTGCAACCCGGTCGCAATCCGAACCAAGCACCTCGACCAGCAACTCACCCTTCGCCACCCGGTCGCCGGCCTTGCGGTGAAAGATAAAACCGGCGGCGGCATCGACCGTCGCATCGACTTTCAGCCGGCCGATTCCCAGTTCGACGCCAATCAGACCGACACGCAGCGCGTCGATCGACCGCACCCAGCCCGGACTCGCCGCACAGACCTCGACCCGGTGGGCCCGTTCGATCAACACCCCGGGGTTGTCAACCACGGCGGGGTCACCGCCCTGCGCCCTGACCATCGCCCGGAAACGCTCCAGTGCCCGCCCGGACGAAAGTGCCCGCAGCAGCTGACGGCGAGCCTGAACTTCGCTGCGCGCCCGGCCGGAAAGCACCAGCATCTGCTCTCCCAGTGCCAGACTGACCTCGGCCAGGTCATCCGCCCACTTGCCCTTCAGGGCATCAATCGCCTCAATCACCTCAACCGCATTGCCGACGCTGCGCCCGAGCGGCTGCCACATCGCCGTGACCAGCGCCCGCACCGGTTTCCCCAGTCGGGCACCAATCGCCATCATCAACCGTCCCAGCCGCCGCGCCTGACTGACTTTGGCACAGAAGGCACCCGAACCGGCCTTGACATCCAGCACCAGCCCATCGATACCCTCTGCCAGTTTCTTGCTCATGATGCTGGCCGCAATCAACGGTGCCGATTCGACGGTGGCGGTGACATCCCGCAGCGCATACAGCCGCCGGTCAACCGGGCAGATCCGTTCCGACTGGCCGACGATCGCCAGCCCGGCCATCTCCAGACACCGGCGGAAGGCAGTCGGGCTGAGGTCGGTTCGGAAGCCGGGAATCGCTGCCAGTTTATCCAGCGTGCCACCGGTATGTCCCAGCGCCCGGCCCGATATCATCGGCACCAGCACATCGCAGGCAGCCACCATCGGCGCCAGCACCAGCGACACCTTGTCTCCGACGCCACCGGTGGAGTGTTTGTCTACCTTCGGACCGGGCAGCGCCGAAAGGTCCAGCACCTCCCCTGATTTCATCATTGCTGCCGTCAGCGCCACGGTTTCCTCAACCGTCATACCCCTGAGGCATACTGCCATCAGCCACGCCGCCATCTGGTAATCGGGGATATTCCCGGCCGCAAACTCAGCCATCAGCCATTCCAGTTCTCCGGCCGAGTAGCGGCCGCGGTCGCGTTTGCGTCGGATCAGTTCAACGGCATTCATCGGTGGATGGCGAATGATATTGTCCGCCGGCGTCAAGTCAAACACCGGCAGCGGTTTCAGGGCAGCCTTGACAATGCCGCCCGCCGGTTAGAATCTTGTCATCAGTGGCTCAGTTCTTCATTCAGACGTACGGCTGTCAGATGAACCAGCAGGAATCGGACACCGTCCGTCGGATCATGCTTGACAACGGCTGGACCGAGACTTCATCCGAAGCCGAAGCCGACGTCATGCTGGTAATGACCTGTTCGGTCCGCAGTCATGCCGAACAACGGGCACTCAACCGCATCGCCGGTCTGCGCAGTCTGCGTTCGGCCCGGCCCGGAAAAATCATCGGCGTCCTCGGCTGCATGGCCCAGCGCCTTGGGGCTGACCTCGTTCGCAATCACCGCGTCGACCTGGTCGTCGGTCCCGACAATTACCGACGCCTGCCCGAACTCATCGCCCAGACCCGCCGCGCCGGTCACGCTCTGGCCCTGGAGACAACCGGCGAATGTTACGAAGACCTGCTGCCGCCACCGGGCAACGGGGTGGCCGCGTTCGTGACCGTTATCCGCGGCTGCGACAACCGATGCAGTTACTGCATCGTTCCGCTGGTCAAAGGGCGCGGCCGCTCGCGGTCGTCCGATTCGATTATCGCCGAAGTGCGCACGCTGACCGCCCGCGGCGTCCGTGACATCACCCTCCTCGGCCAGAATGTCCTGGCCTGGCAGGAGGCCGAGCGCGACTTTGCCGACCTGCTCACTGCCGTTGCCACGACGGCACCCACGGCCCGAATCCGTTTTCTGACATCCCACCCGCGCGATGTCAATGAACGAATTCTTGGCACGATGGCTGCGCTGCCCAACGTCTGTCCTTTTCTGCACCTGCCGCTCCAGTCCGGCTCTGACCGGATTCTGTCGTTGATGAATCGCGGCTATACCCGCCGCAGCTACCTTGACATCATCACCCGGGCCCGGCAGCTTCTTCCCGGACTGGGGCTGTCAACCGATATCATCGTTGGCTTCCCCTCGGAAACAGAAGACGATTTTCTCGAAACCCTCGCCGTTGTTCGCGCGGTCCGGTTTGACTCGGCATACATGTACCGGTTTTCGGCCCGCCCCGGTACTGCTGCCGCCGCGATGACACCGCGGGTTTCCGAGGCCGACGCCGGCCGGCGGCTCGCCCGGCTGATCGAAGTCCAGAATCGCATCACCGCCGAAACCGCCCGCGAGCTGATCGGCAAGACTGCCGAGATTCTGATTGAAGGTCCGAGTCCGCGCGGCGATGATTCGCTCGGTCGCACTACCAGCAATCGGGTCGTGATCGTCGCCGGCAGGCACGCGCCTGGAACCATTCTGAGCTGCCGGATCACCAGCGTCAAAGGCGCTACAGCCAGAGCCGAGCCGCTCTCGGCGCCGGCCGTTTTTCAATGAGGAGGCAAGCATGTTGACCATTCGCATAATCCTGGTCCTGGCGGTATTCATCGTCCTGTCGGTGATTGGCTGGTCCAACACCAGCGCCCACGCTGACGTCAATCTGCTCGGCCGCATCTACTACGGCGTCCCGGTTGCGCTGGTGATGCTGTACTCATTTGCCTTCGGCGCGCTCTGCATCGGAATCCTGTCGCTGGTTTCGGAAATCCAGTTGCGCACCCGCCTCCGCCGACAGCGCCTCGAAATGGAAGCCCTGCTGGAAGAGCTGCGTGCGTTGCGCAACGCTCCGCTCGATGACTCCGAAAAGCCGGACACTCCGGCCCAGGCTAACGGAGGTGAAGTGTGACCTGGCTGGTTTTGGTCGTTTTGGCAGTACTGGCGGTTGCCCTCTACCCGATTATTCGCGACTTTCTGCGCCAGCGCCGGCACAGCCAGCCGGCATACGTCGAAGGCCTGCAGCTGCTGCTCGACGGCCGACCGGACGCAGCCTTGAAAGCCTTGAAGGAAGCGGTCGAAGCCGACACCGACAACGTCGACGCCTATATCCGCCTCGGTGACATCTACTTCGCCCGCGGCGATACCGAACGAGGACTGCGCCTGCATGAGAGTCTCGCCCTGCGCCGCAATCTCAAACCGGAAGACGAACGCCGTGTCTTCTCGGCTCTGGCCCGTGACTACCTCCGAATCGGCCGCCGGGTCAAAGCACTGGCCATGCTCGAGGAACTGGCGCGGGTTGACCGCAACGACTGGGAGTGTCGCGAACAGCTCGCTGAACTCTATGTCGAAACCGCTTCCTGGGACAAATGCGAGGCAATTCTGCGCGAGTTCCGCCGCCACCCGCAACATCACGCTCGCGCGGCACGGCTGCTGCTGAAAATCGGCCGGGCCCGGGCCGGCGAACCGTCGGCTGCCCGGGCTGCCCTTGAAGAAGCCCTGCGGCTCGACCCGTCGTTGATCGAAGCCCGGATCGCACTGGGCGATCTGGAACTCGAATCGGGCAACACCGAAGCGGCAATCCGAACCTGGACCAAAGTCATCGAAGCCGCACCGGAGCGTAACGCCGCGGTTCGCAGCCGGCTGGAACGTGCCTACTTCGACAGCGGACGCTACGAAGATATCATCACCCTGTATGAACAACTGCTGCGGCGACTGCCCAACAACACCGACATTGCGGTGACACTTGCCGGCATCTATCGCAAGAAGGGCGAGCTGGCAACCGCCGCCCGGCTGCTCGAACCACTGGCCGGCAGCCGCGACCCGCTGCCGATACTGATGCTGGCGCTGGTACGCACCGAGCAGAATGACCCGCGCGCCCGCAATCTGCTCGAAGCGGCAATTGCTCAACTCCAGTCCGCGCCGACAGACTGAGCTGATTTGCCCGGAACTCTGACGCCACTGCTGGCTCAGTACCGTCGCATCAAGGAACGGTACCGCGACACGCTGTTACTCTTTCGGGTCGGCGACTTCTACGAAATGTTCTATGAAGATGCCGCCATCGGCGCCAAAGCTCTCGGACTGACCCTGACATCACGACCCCACGGTCCTCACAACCGGGTGCCACTGGCCGGCATCCCAGCTCGTGCGGTTGACAGTTATGTTGCCCGGCTGGTCGAACAGGGTTTCCGGGTTGCGGTGTGCGACCAGCTTGAATCCCCGACCCCGGGTAAACCGGTGGTCAACCGGGACGTGGTTGAGGTCATCACCCCCGGCACCCTGACTGCTTCCGACCTGCTCGATGCCCGGTGCAACAACTTTCTGTGTGCACTTTCACCGGCGGGTGACCGCTGGGGCTGTGCTTTTGCCGACGTCTCGACCGGCGAGTTTTTTGTCGCCGAATTCGCCGGCACCGAACTGGCTGACGAACTGGGCCGCATCGGCCCCCGCGAGCTGCTGCTGCCGCAGGAAACCACTCCGCCGCCGGGGCTGGACCCGGTCGCCGTCACTCACCTCGATCCCTACTACTTCACCCAGGACTACGCTTTCGAGGCTCTCGCCCGGCACTTCGGAACCGCCTCACTGGACGGCTTCGGGGTCGGCGAACTCGTCGAAGGAATCTGCGCTGCCGGAGCTGTCTTTCACTACCTGGAGGAGACTCAGCGCGCCGGTCTTGAACATATCAGCCGTCTGGCACCGTGGCTGCCGTCCGGCTTGATGATGATTGACCGTGCCACCCGTCGGAATCTGGAACTGGTCGAACGGATACACACCGACGAGCGCAAGTCCGGCCCGGAAGCCACCCTACTGGGCGTACTCGACCGGACTGTCACACCCGCGGGCGCCCGGCTGCTCCGACGCTGGCTGACCGCGCCGCTGACAACACTTGAAGCAATCACCCGAAGGCACGACGCGGTCGAGGAACTGCTATCCGGCTCAACCCAGCGGCTGCGCGACAACCTGAGCCGCACCGGCGACCTCGAACGACTTGCATCCCGCATTGCTCTGGAGCGCGCGTCGCCCCGCGAGCTGGTTGCGGCCGCGAGTGCCCTCCGGATGACACCGGCAATCCGTGAAGCGCTGCAGGAAGCTCGGGCTGCACTGCTGGCTGACATTCGCGCTGGAATTGTCGACTTCCCCGAACTTATCGCCGACATTTCCAGCACGATCGCCGATGACCCGCCGGCTTCAGCCAGTGATGGAGGTGTAATCCGTCCCGGTGCCAGCGCCGAGCTCGACGAACTGCGTTCGCTGGCCTCCGGTGGCCGCGAGTGGATTGCCCGCCTGCAGGAATCTGAACGCCAGCGCACCGGCATACCGAATCTGCGTGTCCGTTACAACTCGGTCTTCGGCTATTACATCGAAGTCACCAAATCCTTTCTCGCCCGCATCCCGGCCGACTATGTCCGCCGTCAAACGGTTGCCGGCGCTGAACGGTTTGTGACCCCCGAGTTGAAAGAATACGAGACCCGCGTCCTCGGCGCCGAAGAACGCGCCCGCGCCCTGGAACTGGAACTGTTTTCGGCTTTGCGCCGGCGCTGTGCCAAAGCAGCCGGCAGTATCGCTGCTCTCGCCCGGCTGCTTGCCGAACTGGATGTCCTGACGGCACTGGCCGAGGTGGCGCGGGAACGCGGCTACGTCCGCCCCCGGCTGGATGACTCCTGCCGGCTCGAAATAATCGGTGGCCGCCACCCGGTCGTCGAAACCATGCTCACGGATGACTTCATTGCCAACGACACTGACCTCGACCCCGATCAAACCCAGATAGTCCTGATCACCGGACCCAACATGGCCGGCAAATCGACCTACCTGCGTCAGGTTGCCCTTATCGCAATCATGGCCCAGGCAGGGTCTTTTGTCCCGGCCCGACAGGCACGGATCGGCATCATCGACAAAGTCTTCACCCGCATTGGCGCTTCTGACGACCTGGCCCGCGGCGTCTCCACGTTTCTCGCCGAAATGACGGAAACCGCCAACATCCTCAACAACGCAACCGACCGCAGCCTGGTTATTCTCGACGAAGTCGGCCGCGGCACCGCTGCCGCCGACGGGCTGGCAATCGCCTGGGCCGTCGTCGAGTATCTCCACGGCGCAATCACCGGTGGCCGCACACCCCGTCCCAAGACTCTTTTCGCCACCCACTACCACGAACTTTGCACCATTGCCACCGAACTGCCGCGCATTGCCAACTACTGTTTCACCGTCCACGAACACGGTGACCGGGTGGTTTTCCTGCGCCGGCTGCGGCCGGGCATTGCCGACAAAAGCTACGGCATCACCGTCGCCCGGCTTGCCGGGCTGCCCAGACCGGTCGTCGAGCGTGCCCGGGCTGTACTGGCAACACTCGGCACCGACCGCCGCGCTCCCGCCGTGCCGCCAGACCCACAATCGGAGCTGCCACTGCCGCTTGCCGCTGACCGACCATCCACACACCCGGTTGTCGATCGATTGCGGGAGCTACGGCTCGAAGAATTTACGCCGCTTGAAGCCCTCAACCTGCTCGCCAAACTGCAGGCTGAAGTTCAGCAGCCCGATTCCAATCGCCGCTGAGGACATCATCATCACCCCAATTCCTTGACTCGGCTCAGGGCGCAAATATAGTTGCCCCGATGAAAATCACGATGATCGGTACCGGCTATGTCGGACTTACCTCCGGCGCCTGTCTGGCCAAAATCGGCCACGATGTCACCTGCGTTGACAGCGATTCCGAAAAGATTTCTGTCCTTCAGTCCGGCGGAATACCAATTTACGAGCCGGGCTTGCAGGAAATTATCCGCGAGACTGTCGCTGCGGGCAGACTGCGTTTCACAACTGACATCGGCTCAGCAGTTCGTGACACCCTCGCCTGTTTCATTGCCGTCGGCACACCGCCTCGCGACACCGGTGAACCGGATCTTACCGCGGTCGAAAAAGTGGCCCGCGACATAGCTGAAAACGCAGGTGCCTACCATCTGGTGGTAGAAAAGTCAACCGTCCCGGTCCAGACCGGCAAATGGGTACGCCGTACGCTGGAACGCTACAACCGCGGCCGGACACCGTTCGACGTTGCCTCGAATCCTGAATTCCTGCGCGAGGGATCGGCAGTGGATGATTTCCTCCGGCCCGACCGGATCGTCATCGGGGTGGAATCTGACCGTGCCCGTGAGTTGATGCTCGAAATCTATGCGCCGATTGACGCCCCCAAGGTGGTCACTGACCTTGCCTCGGCCGAACTCATCAAGCACGCATCGAATGCCTTTCTGGCGATGAAGATATCTTTCGCCAACGCCCTTTCCGTAATCTGCGAGGCGTCGGGGGCCGACATCCGCCAGGTGACTGCGGGCATGGGGATGGACCGACGCATCGGGCCGGCATTTCTTGAGGCCGGAGTCGGCTATGGTGGCTTCTGTTTCCCCAAAGACCTCCGTGCCTTCATCCGCATTGCTGAAGAACTTGGCTATGACTTCCGCCTGCTCCGTGAGGTTGAAGCCATCAACGAAGACGCCAAACGCCGGTTCGTCCGCAAGATCCAGAACGTCCTCTGGAATCTCCGCGGCAAGAGAATCGGCGTGCTGGGTCTTGCGTTCAAGCCCAACACCGATGACATGCGTTTCGCCCCATCAATCGACATCATTGGGGCACTGGTAGCTGAAGGCGCCTGTGTCCGTGCCTACGACCCGCAGGCGATGGACCGCGCCCGGCGCATAATTCCCGGCATCGAGTTCTGTTCGACTGCCGAAGAAGTCGCTGACGAGGCTGACCTGCTGGCCGTCCTGACCGAGTGGCCGGAGTTTCGCCAGCTCGACCTGGCCCGGATCAAGGCGCGAATGCGCCTGCCAATCATCTGCGACGGCCGCAACCTCTTTGAACGAAGTGAAGCCGAGAAACACGGCTTCACTTACATCGGGGTCGGTCGGTGAGAGCACTGGTCGCAGGGGGCGCCGGCTTTATCGGATCGCACCTCTGTGACCTGCTGCTCAAACACGGCTTTGAGGTCATCTGTGTTGACAGTCTGATCACCGGCTCGCGCCGCAACATCGCTCACCTGCTGTCGCAACGCGGCTTCGCTTTTCAACATGCTGACATCACCGAACCGCTGCAGGTAAAGGGACGTATTGACGTGGTGTTTCATCTCGCTTCTCCGGCTTCTCCCCGCGACTACCTCAGCATGCCGATCGAAACACTCGATGCCGGGGGCATCGGAACTCGCAACCTGCTGGAGCTCAGCCTTCGTCGTCGGGCGGTTTTTGTGCTCGCTTCGACTTCCGAGATTTACGGCGACCCGGACCGCCACCCTCAGACTGAGGACTACTGGGGTAATGTCAATCCTGTCGGCGTGCGCTCAGCCTACGACGAAGCCAAACGGTTCGCTGAGGCCCAGACTGCAGCCTGGCACCGCCGGTGGGGGCTGTCGGTACGAATCGCCCGTATCTTCAACACCTATGGCCCCAGGATGAAGCTGGATGACGGCCGTGTCGTTCCCAACCTCATTCACCAGGCGCTGAGCGGACAGCCGCTGACAATCTACGGTACCGGCCGCCAGACCCGAAGTTTCTGCTATTGTTCGGACTTGGTCGATGGTCTTCTGCGCCTGGCCGCATCGGGCGACGCCGCGCCGATAAATCTCGGCAATCCGCGTGAGTTCACAATCCTTCAGTTCGCCCGATTGGTCAAAAAACTCACTGATTCCAAGAGCCCGCTGGAGTTCAAACCGCTCCCCGAAGACGATCCCAGACGACGACGGCCGGATATCAGGCGCGCCCGGACGCTCCTTGGCTGGCAACCCCGTGTCGATTTGGAGACGGGCCTGCGCCACACCATCGACTGGTTTCGCCACCAGCAGCTATGAACGACCAACCCGTCGGCATTGGTCTTGTCGGCGCCGGCCGCTGGGGACGCAACTATCTTGACACCCTCGCTTCGCTGACCGACTGCCGGCTGGTTGCGGTAACCGATCCCCGCCCCGCGGCTGTGCCGCCTGACACGGTTCGCTACGCTTCAGTCGACGAAATGCTCGACAATCCGATGATCGAGGCAGTGATTCTGGCAGTGCCCGACGAGCTCCACGTACCGCTTGCCCTGCAAGTCCTCAATGCTCACCGCCACGTCTTGATTGAAAAACCACTCGCTCGCAGTTGCAGTGACGCCGAACTCGTCGCCACCACCGCAAGAAGACAACGAAAGACAATCGCAGTTGCCTATACGCCGTTGTACCACTCTAATTTTGTTCTGATGCGGAAGTTTCTTGCCGCCGGATCCGGTCCTTTTCAAGCCCGATTCAGACGCACATCGCGTGGCCGGCCGGAACTGACCACCCTGGACGACCTCCTCTTTGACCTCGGCTCCCACGACCTTGCGCTGATGATCGCACTCTTTGGCGAACCGCTCGAACTGTCGGGCAAAATCGACTGCGACCCTCAAGCCCGGACTGCTTTCAACTGGCAGGCTCGTTTCGCAGACGGTTCAGTCTGTTCTGGACAGCTTGCCTGGTCGGAAACCCCGGTCCAGCGCCGAGTCGAAATCGCCTCCCGCCTGACCCGCCAGGTCTTTGACGAAACGGCTGTTTCCGGCGTGCCGCCACTGACAGCGCTCTGCCGTGACTTCGCCCTTGCCTGCCATCATCATCACATTCCCATCGCCGACATCGAACTGGGTATTGCCGTGACGCGTTGTCTGGCGGCGCTGAGCTGCTCACCCTGTGACACCCCTGAACC
The DNA here is from genome assembly GCA_965649225.1 of Caldifarciminota bacterium. Taxonomy (GTDB): domain Bacteria; phylum Hydrothermota; class Tepidihabitantia; order Tepidihabitantales; family Tepidihabitantaceae; genus CBFGJX01. The sequence continues at coordinate 50,987 of CBFGJX010000005.1, read as the reverse complement.
CGCTCCAGCTGCGTTCAGATGAAACTCAGTGTACTGATTCCTGCCTACAACGAGGCACAATCGATCGCTACGGTCCTGGGGCGTGTCAAGTCGGTGCCGGTCGAAAAAGAGATTATCGTGGTCGATGACTGTTCAAGTGACGGCACCCGCGACATCCTGCGCCGGACCGACGGTATCCGTCTGATCTGTCACGAAACCAACCGGGGCAAGGGTGCCGCCATCAGAACTGCCCTTGCCGCCGCCTGCGGCGACGTTGCCATCATCCAGGACGCGGATCTGGAATACGACCCAGCCGATTGGGAGAAGCTGTTGCGGCCATTCGCCCAAAGCGGCGTCGACGCAGTGTTTGGCTCCCGCGTCCGCGGTCACGGCAGCTTCCTCTTTGCCAGCCGGCTTGCCAACTACTTTCTGACCTTCATCACCGACCTTCTTTTTGGAGGCTGTCTCACCGACATGGAAACTTGTTACAAGGCAGTCCGCCTGCCCTTGTTTGCCCGGCTGAACCTGACCGCAAATGGTTTTGAAATCGAGCCGGAAATAGCCGCCAAACTGCTGCGGCATCGGCGCCGCATCGTCGAAGTGCCGATCAGCTACCGGGCGCGTCGCACGGGCAAGAAAATCGGCCCGCTCGACGCCGTCAAAGCCTGTCACCAGATTCTCAAACTTTACCTGTCTTGATATGGCACCAATCGATGACCGCCAGCGTGCTTACGGCAACCCCGAATCGCCCTTTGCGGTTGAGCTGGAACGAGTCTCGCGACTTTACAACGGCTGGCCGGCACTGACAGAAATCGACCTCCGGATCGACAAGGGTGATTTTGTCTTCGTACTCGGGGCGACCGGAGCCGGCAAGACCACTCTGCTCCGCCTGCTCTACCGCCAGGACCTTGCCGACGACGGCACAATCCGGGTTTTGGGTTACAATCTCGGGACAATGCCGGATCGGCTGCTGCCGGAACTGCGCCGTCGGATCGGCATCATCTTTCAGGACTTCAAACTGCTGCCGGACCGAACGGTATATGAAAACCTTGAATTTGTTCTCCGGGTCATCGGCACCAGTCCGGATGTCATTCCGTCCCGAATCAACGACACTCTGAACCGGCTTGGGCTCATTCACAAGAAAGACTCTTTCCCGGCCCAGCTCTCGGGTGGTGAACAGCAGAAAACTTCCATCGCCCGTGCGCTCGTGAAGGAACCAGAGCTGGTTCTGGCCGACGAGCCGACCGGTAACATCGACCCCCGCGCTTCTGCCGACATCCTCAACATCCTCAAGGACATCAACTACGCCGGGGCAACCGTAATCATGGCCACCCACGACGCCGACCTTGCCGCCAGTACCAGACGGCGACGGGTAACTCTCGATGCCGGGAGGATTGTCAGCGATGAGAGCTGAGCACATTATCGCCGAAACCTGGCGAGGCATCAGCCGTCGTCGGGGCGGATTCTTTCTTTCCACTGCGGTGCTGGCGATCTGCCTGACACTGTTGTCGATCTTCATAGCTGTCACTGCCAATGTCATCACGCTGGCCCGGTGGGCTGGGCGTCGGGTTGAGGTTTACGCCTTTCTGGCCGACGATGCCGACCCGGAACTGGTGCGTGCTCGAATCGAAACGCTGGCCGGCGTCGCCTCCGCCCGCTATGTTTCAAAACAGGCTGCCCTGGACGAGCTGCGCGCAGACCTCGGCCCCGACTCCACACTCATCTCGGCTTTGACTGATAACCCTCTGCCGGCCTCGATTCGCATCGCCCTTTCCGGCGGTTTCGCTCCTTCTCAGCTTGTCGCCGAGATCGAACGCAAGGCCAGCTTGATCCCGGGCGTCACCGAAGTCTGGTCCGGGCGCGAAACGCTGGCACGCCTTGACCGGATCATGCGGACAATCCTGATCCTTGATGCGCTGGTACTGGCCATCGTATCCCTTTCAGTCGCCTTCATCGTTTTTGGCACCGTCGAGGCCGCTGTCACCGCCCGCCGCCGGGAAATTGAGATAATGGAACTGGTCGGCGCCCCGCGTGTTGCGGTTCGCCTGCCTTTCATGATTGAAGGAGCCCTGCAGGGCCTCACCGGCGGGCTGGCATCGTTCCTGCTTACCTTTGGTCTGCACAGAATCATCAGTACCGCCATCGCTGCCCCTATCTTCCCGACGCTCACAGTGTTGGCGGTCAATCTTCTGCTTGGGCTGCTGCTCGGGTTCACCGGCGCCGCCACCGCGCTCGGCTCGGTCATGCCCCAGCAGAGTCCACGCCGCGTCCAGCGATGATCTGTTCGGCCACCGGTGTCGATTCGTCTCTTCGGGCTGTCCCTCGATCCGCACACTGGCTTCTTTTTGTTCTTCTCGGCTTGACAGTTGCCTATGCCCAGACCGTTGACGCTGAAATCGAAAACCAGCAACGGCAGTTGCGTGACATTCAGCAACGATTGGACGAGGCCCGCCGCGACGATTCGCTGCTTGCTCTGCGCGAACAGGCCGGGCTCGCCCGACTTGATGCCTTGGACCGCCGCATCACGCTTACCCGGCGCTACCTCAACGAACTGCGTGCCCAGATTGCGGCGAGGACCACTGACATTGCCCAGACCGCGGCCAGGATTCGCAGCACCGAAGAAGAGGTCTCCCGCCTGCGCCAGACAGTTGCCCGGCGACTGGTTCGCCTCTACAAGTACGGCCGGCTCTTCCCGCTTGAAGCAATACTCGCAACCCGGTCGCTACCCGAAGTCTACCGCCGGTCACTTTATCTCCGCTGGATATCGCGTGCTGACGCCGCCAGCATCGAACGCCTGCGGACGCTCAACGGCGAACTCATCACGCAACGGGCGCGCCTGCTGGCAGCTTACGAGGAACTCGACCGGCTGCAGAACGAGCAATTGACCCAGGAGAGGAATCTGCTCACCGCCCGCGCTGCGGAGACAACGGCGATAAAATCGATCCGCTCCCAGAAGGCCGCCAAGAGAGCCCTGTCCGAAGAACTGACGGCTGCGAGCCAGCGGATTCAAGCCCTGATAGCCGAATTGATGGCCCGGCGGGCAAGAGAATCCGGGACGGGCGGGCTCGAAGCGCTCAAGGGCAAGCTACCCTGGCCAGTCAAGGGCTCGGTGATCGCCGGCTTCGGGTCTCAGGTACACCCTCGCTACAAAACCCGCACCAACAACCTTGGCATTGACATAAAAACAGACTCCAGCAGCCCGGTTTTTGCCGTTGCCCCGGGTCGGGTCGCTTACGCTGACCGCTTTCTGGGCTATGGCAATCTCGTCATCATCGATCACGGCGACGCCTGTTACACACTGTATGGCAATCTGGCTGAAATTGCTGTTTCGGTCGATCAGTCGGTCACCCCCTCGACGATTCTGGGCCGCGCCGCCGACTACCTGCACTTTGAACTGCGCAAAGAAGGACGCCCGCTTGATCCGGCTCCCTGGTTGAAAAATGCGCCGTGAAACTGACCGCCGGCCGTTTCAGCTCGGCCTGATTGGCCAGGAACACGCCGAGACCCTGCTCCACCGGACTTTCATCGCTGGCCGTGTTTCGTCACTGCTTTTCGTCGGCCGGGACGGTGTCGGCAAACGCACCGCCGCGCTGCGCTTTGCCCAAGCGGTCAACTGCGAATCGCAGCAGTTGAAACCCTGTGGGGAATGCCAGTCATGCCGGCTCATCGCCCGACTCAATCATCCCGATGTGCTGATCGCTTTTCCAGTCCCGCAACGCCGCCGAAGCGACGACGGCGACAATCAGGAACCGCCGCCGGAACCGGCGGAATGGAATCTGTCCTGCCGTGCGCCCGAATCTGAACCCAGCTACCACATCCCGATCGGGACAGTCCGCTGGCTCTGCCGACAAAACAGCAGTGCTCCGCAATCAGCCCGACGTCGCTTCATCATAATTCTGCGCGCCGACTCCCTCCGCGAACAGGCCGCCAATGCTTTGCTGAAGACTCTTGAAGAGCCGCAGTCAGCCACGAGCTTCATACTCACGACATCGCATCCCGGCAGTCTGCCGCCGACAATCCGTTCGCGTTGTCAAACAGTACGCTTCGCCGAACTGACTGAAGAAGCTATCACCGGACAGCTTGTCGCTGCCGGTGCCGACCCCAAGGCGGCATCCCTGGCTGCCGCTCTCGCCGAAGGTTCGTTGGGAAATGCCTGGCGATACCTTGAATCGCCGGACAGTGTCCTGCCCCCGGCGGTGGTCGACTACTTCCTCAACGCAGCGTCCGGCGGCTCACGGGCCCTGCTCAGCGCCATCGATCAGCTGCGCGACATCTCGCCTGCCGCGACAGCCAGGGCCTTCATCATGCTGTTGCGTGCGGCGCTCCGTATCCGGCTGGGGCAAGCATCGGCACTGGCTGCTGCCGTGCCGGGACTTGCCGAACTGGCACCGACGCTCCAACCCGCGTATCTCCGCCGGGCCATTCATCATTTGCTTGGGCGACTCGAGGACAGCCGGCTGAATGTTCCGGCTGACCTTTTTCACTATGCTGTTCTCAACGCCCTGCGCCGCACGCCCGGGGCTGAACCGAGTCCGAGCCGACCGTAACTAGCTCCGCCAGCAACGCCAGTCGTTTCGGGCCGATACCCGTCACCGACTGCAGATCGGCAACGCGCCGGAACGGACCGCAGCGTCCCCGATATTCCACAATCCGCTGTGCCAGCACCGGACCAATACCGGGCAGCAGTTGTAATTCGGCCGCGGTTGCCGAATTGAGATTGATGGGACCGGGCCTGATCACCTGGTCAACCAATGCTGCGCTGTCCGCGAAGACAATGCTGTTCCGGGCACGGGCCTGTCGTACACTACGCAGCACGGTCGCACCCGTTCCAAGAGCGAGACACGCCACGATGAAGATCAGAGCGGTGCGCTCGCGCTGATTCATCAGAAGCGGAAGAGAACCCAGAGGTTGAGATCGAATGTCTCAGTGACTATTGGTGTCAGACCCTTGCTGTAGCTGTAGCCAGAATTGAGCCCGGCCTCAATGCTGCGGGAGAACCGGTACGATGCCGCCAGTGTCGTCCCGAAGGAATTGTCGTTGGAAAGTGCGGTTGTGTCAGCCAGTGTCCCAAGTTCATTGTACTGATACAGTCGGCCGGTGGAATTGGAATAGCGCATCGTTGCACTCAACGAGAGGTCGGAAGTGAATTTCACCCTGCTCAGTAACGGCAGCTTTATCCCCTGCGGTGCCGAGAAACTATAAGACAGCGAGAGATTGCCGCCCCGAGTGCGGGTGTCGGTCACGTTGCGCCGCAGACCGTTCTCCGCCAGATAGTTGGTGGCGGATGTGTGACTGTAGTTAAGCGCAACCGTCGTGCCGACCCGCTTCTTCCAGGTCGTCTGCCAGGACAACAGCGGATTGAAATCGTCGCTGCTTCGATCGGTCCGACCCACCATCGCCAGACTCTCTCCTCCCTCGAAACTGATTGCAGTTCCACCCAAATCCTGACGCCGGCGCCACGAGGTCGTCAGCTTCGAATCGGAAGCGTGCCGGGCGAACAATCGCTGCAGTCGTCCCAGCGTCAACTGAGCGTCCGGGAAGGTCGCGCTGCGGTCAATGATTGTTTGGTTGAGCATGGCATTGGAGTTACGCCCCACTGACCAGTCCCACCCCAGCCGAGCGCTGAAATCGCCCAGCCGCGCCCCGGAAGAAACCCGGGCAGTCTGACGCAATTCCCGGGTCGCAGCGGTTGGCGGACGGAGGCTGTCATAGTCAAATCGATCCGAGAACCCAAGCCGGTAATGCCACGGGGCGCTGGTTGCAATGCCGAGAATATCGCTGTTCCGGCTCAGACTCCAGCTGGCATCAACCGTTTCCAGCGAACGCGACAGGAAGTTGGCAGCCCGCCGGAGTCCGTCAAGCGGAGTTGCGGACACTTTGACCGTCTTGTCGCCGCCGGCGGCCGAGTCGCCCTCAGGCGACGGAGCAGCTTTCGGTTTCGGTGATGGCGGCTTCACCCGGCCCAGCAACTCCGGCAGGTCAAGGCCGAGCGAAACATCAAGATCACCGCTGTTGCCGATATTACGATAGTCAGCGTAACGCTGACCAGTCTTCGGCCGCTCGTCATCATACTCGGCATTGTAATCGAAACTCGGGTTCAGCCAGTCGGCAATCTCCACGTTCCACGATGCGCCGAAACTCTGCTCCCGCCCCGCTTCGCTGCCGAGTTTGACAAACAGCAAGCTGTCCGGATTGGGCACAATCAGGTCGCGTTCAGCCTCATCCGAATACTCGAACGTCAGGTCCTCCAACGGCGAATACTCGGTCGAAAAGTTGGCGGTGACGACGTTGCCAAGCAGAGTATCGAAGCGGAACAGACTGTCAGCCCGCAACCGGGTCCCGCGTACTCCAAGCTGATAACCGTTAGCCAGACCGAGCTGAACACTCTGGGGGAAAAGCGCCAGTTCGGTTTCGCCCAGCTCAACCTTCCAGTCAGGATTGACTGCCCAGCTCCATTGCAGCGACCGGCTGAAAGTGGAATCCCGGGCCAGCGGGCTTTGACTGGCCGCCCGGCGCCGCCGCCACGAAAGCCCCATTGCTTCGAGCGTATAGTTCAGAACTTTGCTCTTGGAACGACTCTTGCGTACGTTGCTTAACGCAAGTTCTTCCGACCACCCGACCGAACGCAAAGTATCGGCAGCGGCACCGATCTCAGCCAGTCGCAGATCAGGGTACACCGGCGAGTATTTGGGTTCACTGCCGAGCCGCGCCATCGTATAGCTGAACGGCAGTGACAAACCCCAATCCTGAGGCAGGAACCGGTCGATATTCGCCTGAGCGCTGAATGACAGATTATCGCCGAAACCGCCGGCTCGCACTCCCCGGCCTTCGCTGAAACGGCGGAAATTCGGGTCCGAGTAGCTGTAGCTGACGGCCGCGCTGCCGAAATCAGACAGCGTCAATGCTGTCCGGGCCTGGAATCCGTACCCCGGCTCGCGACGCGCGCCAGCCAGCCGCAATTCATCGAACCACACGCCACCGGAAAGCTTGCGCTCGCCCGGGTTGTCAATGCCGATGGCGGTATAGCGGATATCTGACAACGACGGAAAACCGAGTACCCGGTAGCGGCCGTCGCCCCAGATACCGGTGGCTTGAGCAGAATCACGCCTCGGTTTCAAGGGCGGAAAGGAATCGAGCCGAACCACAAACTCATACCAGCGTCCGTCTCTGCCCGGTACCGGCATCCCGCTGGTAATCGGGGCCGCGAACTCGTAGAAGTTAGCGGTATCACTGCCAAGTCGCAGCAGCCAGCCTAGATTGTTGCCATCGTCGTGAACGTAAACCCGCAGGTCAGTGTAATCGCGATAGTCTTCGCGTTCCGTCGTTGCCTTGCTGACAAGCGCCCGCCGGTTGCCGTAGAGATTACGGTAACCGAACAGGAGTCCGGGATCGATCTGGTACTGGCCTTGCAGGTCACGGCGTGGCTCGACGGGCGGGACATAGCTGGTGTCGGTCTTGCGTGAGATTTCGGCAACCCAGACTTTTTCGCTGGTGTCAACCGGTATCAGATTGGTCGGGCGCAATGGCCGCACAGTCGGGCTGAGCCAGCTCGTACCCGTAAACTCCATCGAGTAGAGATCAATAGTGTCGGGGCCATCGAAGCCATCAAGCCAGAAGCGCACGGTCCTGATGTCTTCCCACTTGGGCTGTCCGACAACGGTAAAAAGCAGGCTGTCCCGCAGGCTGATTCGACAGAGCTGCCAGCCGTTGCGCAACGAAGAGAAGTAACGCTCGTCGCCAAGCTCAACGGTGAACTCAAAGTAGTGGTTGTAGCGCGAGAAACCATTGCGGTCCAGGTCCTCGGAATCCAGTCGGTTGTTGCCCTCAGTTCCGTTCGGATTCTCCGTAACATGGTAGTCATCGTTGCCGTCATCGTCCGGGTTCTGCTCGTACAGCGAATCCGGCCCCGGGACACCGTCCAATCCGGTATCCTCCGAGATATCGATCTGCCCGTTGCCATCCCGGTCTTCGGAATCAAGCACACCGTTGTAGCCGACAATCCGGCCGCGCCGCGAACGCCGGGGAGCATCTTCGTCAATGCTCATGCCGATCGAGACATGAATCCGTCCTCGACCCCGCCGCGAACGCAACACCAGCTGCAGATTCTCAACATCACGCAGGTTCATGCCAATCTGCGAAACGTTGGTCATAATCCCGGCCCAGACATCGGGGCGGGCCGTGGGATCGAAAACTACCCGCATCAAACTCGGGACTTCGTCCTCCAGCTCTCTGCCTCCACCGGAATAAGGGCCGGCAAAGGTATCGGCCCGGAACGGCGGGTTATACCAACGCAGCGGCACACTGGCAAAACCTGCAGTGTCACGGCCGGCCGGAACTGAAGCAAAGGACCAGAGTATGGAGCTGAGCACAACGCTGCGGCGGACATTGGTGCCTTGAAAATCGTCCAGCCAGGCCGAACCACGCGTGTTCGGATTCGGCAGCGACACGGCCGCCTCGGTGGAAGCCGAAACACTCACCGGTGTCTGCGCCCGCAGCAGCGGCAACCCGTCCAGAAAGGCGGCTGCCTGCTCGGAAACGAACGACCAGCTGGCATCTGCTTCGGCAATCGTCCGGGTGAACGGTTCACTGCCCAGACTTGGCTTCTCCTCACCGGTCCCCTCACTGCGATAGAACAGACTCGCCCCAGCCTTGCCCCGCTCCCCAAGCTTGGTTTCAGCCCGGGTTCCAATTACTGCCTTCTGGGCGATTGAAAACAGTGGTCGGTACTCATAAGTGACCCGGATGTCCGCATCGGCCGGCAGATCGCCGACGAACGTCACCACACCTGACTTGTAATCAATTGTGTAGTCGCTGCCGCGGGTCAGCTGTCGGCCGTCGACGAAAACCTTTTCCGAACCTTCGGTTATGTCCGGCTGTCCAAGGTAGTACGAACTGACTGCACTCGAGTACTCGGCGACCATGTAGTAGAACCGTCCCTCACCGGGTAACAAGGTCTGCGGATCTTTCCGGTAGATGACTCGGTCGCGTACCGACAGCGCCGAAGTGTCAAACGGACGCCGTCCAGGGAAACGGATCAGCCCGGTGCTGGCCTCAAACTCTGGATACTGAATTCGACCGTCGCCATCCGGATCCAGCCCGAGAATCTGGGTAAATCGACGGCCGGCATTGAGACCAGCGGTATCGGTTTCAGGATCCTGCCCGGAAGGCAGGTCGAGGTAAATCCGCAACGATTTCAAAGTCACCCCGGTCTGAGACAAACCATAGACGTTGCGCATCTCGCAATCCCAGACTCCGGACAGCGAATCCACCAGCTCGGGCTTCAACATCGCGATAATCAGCGTGTCACCCCGGTAGCGTCCGCCCAGCGACTCAGTCGCCGTATAGGCGACAAATCCGGCAACGTGGTTCGAACCGAGAGCGGTGGCAAACTCGATAACATTGTTGGGATGAACAAAATAGTCGCGTCCGAGCGTCTTCAGGTCAAAATCACCGGCTGCCCGGTCATAATTCCAGTTTGCCGGCACCGACTCAGGGTGAGAAAGCAGTGTCGTCGCGATGGCCGGTTGGGCGGCCTGATTGTTGAGCGGGTTTTTGTCGTCGACGTACACCCGCAGAGTACGAATCGTCCCCTCGACCGGCAATCGGTAGAACCGACGTACCAGGTAACGGTCGCAGCGGATCGTGTCGACAAAAACCCGCCGGCGACCGGAGAAACTCTGACTCTGCCCCTGGGATTCCTCACGCGAGGCGACAGCATAGACGTCAACTCCCGCCAGCTTTCCTTTTGCCGTTGCCCCGAAAAGGCCCTGCAGTGCCGGCAGGTCGCCGGTATAACCGGTGCCGGGTATCGACAGTCTGGTATCGCCCAGTTCGACCGACTGGACGATTTCATCTTCAGTACCGGTGTATGTCAGCTTGACCTTGTTCTTGGCCTGGTCACGCTCCGAGTCATGATCAATGTTGACCTTCGTCCGGTCACCGATCGTACCGTTCAAGGTCACCGCCAGCTGCTGCTCCAGTTTCAGCTCCGGCAACAATCCCCGTGAGGCGCCACCGAAAGTGCCGCGTTGAAAAGTCTGTCTCCCCCCTACAGTAATCCGATCCCTCCCCGATATATCGATTCGGCTGCCTTCGCCAAATATCGGCAGACGGGGCAGCTCGATATCGGGGATCAAGCCTGAAACATCGGTCATCAGTCGTCGTTTGTCGCCCTCGCGCCGGACCCGCTCCTGCCAGCCGGAACGCAGCGTACTGCCGACCTCCCAAGAGAGATACTCTGTCAGCGGCAGCACCTGCTCCAGACCCAGGTACCGTTCGCCGCGCCAGCGCTCCAGATACACCACCCCGTTCTGGTAGTCCGGACGGGGCACAACCCGCTCCTGCTCATAAAGCGACTGGGCGGCTGCTGTCGAAAGCAGCACGATCAACAGCAGCAACGGCTGTCGGACAACTCCGGACGCTCGACTCATTTCCTGAAGAAACTACTCAACCTTTGCGCCAGACCCACTGCGTCCAGCCCAACCTGCTCCAGCAGTGCCGCGCGCGACCCGTGCTCAATGAATTCATCCGGCAGTCCGAGCTGCAGTATCGGCACCCGCTTCGTCACACTATTCAGTCGGGCAACGGCATCGCCGAATCCGCCGCTCAGAACATTCTCCTCTACCGTTGCAATCGGCAATCCCGATGCCAGCAGCGACAAAATCAGTTCCCGATCCAGCGGCTTTGCGAAACGGGCATTGACAACGCCCAGCTGCAGCCCACTGGAACTGGCAATAGCATCTGCGGCCGCAATCGCCGGGCCGACCATCGACCCCAACGCCACAATCCAGCCATCGGAACCGTTTCGGCACACTTCGGCCCGGCCATGTTCAACCGGCGCTGGCGTCCGGCACAGACCGGAACCACCGCGTGGATAACGCAGCGCAACTGGCCCCGCGGTATGGCCGACCGCGTGCTTCAGCATCAACTCAAACTCCGATTCATCAGCCGGAGCCATGACCGTCATCTCCGGCACCATCAGCAGATAACTGAGGTCAAAGACACCGTGATGGGTCGGTCCATCCTCTCCGACCAGACCGGCCCGGTCAACTGCCAGCACCACCGGCGCGCGCTGTAGTGCAACGTCGGCAATCAATTGGTCGACAGCGCGGGCAAGAAACGTTGAGTAGACCGCGACAATCGGCCTGATTCCAGTCGAAGCAAGTGCCGCCGCAAAAACCACGGCATGCTGCTCGCAGATACCGACATCGAAGAACCTTTCCGGAAACCGGGTCCGAAACTCGGCAAGACCGGTGCCAAGACACATCCCGGCGGTAATCGCCACTATTCGTGAATCCCCCTCAGCCAGCTGGACTATTGCCCGCCCAAAAGCACTGGTGAAGGTTGCAGCCGTCCCGGAGCAGGCATTCCCACTCCGGGGATCAAACGGACCGGTACCGTGGAAACGTTCCGGCTCACGCCGAGCCGGCTCATAGCCTTGACCCTTCCGGGTGACAACATGGACCAGCACCGGCCCCGACAAACTGCGCGCCCGGGACAGAATCTCAATCAGTCGCGGCAGATCGTGCCCGTCAACCGGCCCGAGATAGCGAAAACCAAGCTCCTCAAACAACAGACTTGGCACCAGGAGATTCTTCAAACCCTCCTGAAGCTTCCGGGCTGCCAGTCGCGACCGGCCACTGAGGTCAGACGGCAACAGACCAAGCAGATTCCAGACATCGGCCCGCAGCCGGTTGTACATCTTGCCGGTAATTATCCGGTTCAGATACGTCGCCAGCGCGCCGGTAGTCGGCCCGATTGACATCTCGTTGTCGTTCAACACAACCGTGACATCCAGTCCGGCCGAACCGGCATGATTCAGACCCTCAAAGGCCAGACCGGCTGCTGCTGAGCCGTCGCCAATCACCGCCACTGCCCGGCGCCGCTCGCCGCGCAGCCGCGCGGCGGCTGCCAGCCCCAGTGCCACGGAAATCGAATCGCCCGAGTGCCCGGTATCCCAGACGTCATAGACACTTTCACCCCGTTTGGGAAACCCGGCAATCCCACCCTGCTGCCGCAGCGTCGGAAAACGATCCTTGCGCCCGGTAATGATCTTGTGGGCATAGCACTGGTGCCCGACATCCCAGACAACCAGATCATGTGGAGTGTCGAACACCCGATGCAGCGCAATCGTCAACTCGACGACTCCGAGACTGGGGGCAGTATGACCACCATTACGCGCAGTGGTTTCGATTATCAACTGCCGTATTTCACCGGCAAGCGTCTGCAGCTGAGCGATACTCATCCGCCGCAGGTCAGCCGGCGACTGAACCTGATCGAGCAACGTCATCGACTAACTCCGTCGCTGGAGAAAAAGCGCCGGCAACGCCGCCACCAGTCTCCACGCCGGCCCCAGCTGCAGAAACCCCTCCCGGGCCCGTTCGGCCGCAAGCAGAGCCCGCCGGCGCGTCCCTTCAATGCCGTAGCGGTTGACCATCGTTGGCCGCATGCCGTCGCTGGCCTGCTCGGCATCAAGCAGGTCGTCGGTGTATTGAAACAGGAGGCCGAGATCCAAGCCCGCTTGCCAAACCGCCCGCTGGCGCCGCAACCCGGCCCCGGCGATGGCAACACCCGCCGTCAACGCCGCAGCGATAAAATCCGCCGTCTTCTTGCGTTGAGTCTCCGCAACTCGGCGCATTGCTGCCGGACCGGCGGCGATGTCCAGAACCTGACCACCGGTCATCCCGGCCGGGCCAATCGCCCGGCTCACCAGCGTTACGGCCCGGATCTTGCGTGCAGCCGGCGCCGGGCTGGAGGCAAAGGTCTCGAACGCAAAGGCCAGCAATCCGTCGGCCGCGAGTATCGCCGTCGCTTCATCGAATCGGCGATGGAGACTGAGCCGGCCGCGACGATAATCGTCGTTGTCCATGCTCGGCAGGTCATCGTGCACCAGTGAGAAAGCGTGGATCATCTCGATTCCGCAACAGAAGGGCAACACGTGTTCATCGCGTCGTCCACCCGCTGCACGGAACGCCCACAGTGCCAGAACCGGTCGGATTCTCTTGCCCGGCCCCAGTGCAGCATAACGCATCGCCAAGGCCAGCCGAGCCGGCACCTCGCGGCCGAAACGTAACCGCCGGTCCAGCTCGCGGTCAATCAGTCGTCGGTCGGCGGCGATTGCCGCCATGACCTCTGCCGGCTCTGCAGCTTCCAGTCCAGCTTTCACGCATTAACCCTTTCCGACACTCTCCTCCGCCGCAATCACCGTATTCAGCAGCAGCATCGCCACTGTCATCGGCCCGACCCCGCCCGGCACCGGGGTAATGGCCGCGGCACGCTGGACCACCGTTTCAAAATCCGCATCGCCGACCAGACGTCTGCCAAGACGGTCCTCGACCCGGTTCACGCCGGCGTCGACCACGACCACCCCCTCGCTGACCATCTCGCCCGTCACCAGCCTCGGCTGCCCTGCTGCCAGCACCAGGATTTCGGCAGTGCGGGTCATTGCAGCAAGATCAGCAGTCCGGGTGTGACAGACTGTCACGGTAGCGTCGCCCCGTGCTCCACGCAGCAGCAGTAGATTAGCCAATGGCTTGCCAACGAGTTCGCTGCGGCCAACAATAACGACCCGTTTCCCGGCCGGCGAAAAACCGTAACGGTCGAGCAACTCGATAATCCCCGCCGGCGTGGCGGGACGAAACCCGTTCCGGCCGGAAACCAGAGCGCCGAGACTGCGCGCCGTCAGCCCGTCAACATCCTTGGTCGGATCAAGTCGGTCCAGCACAACGTGGTGGTCAAGCCTGCCGGGAAGCGGCAACTGCACTATCACACCGTGCACCGCCGGGTCGCTGCTGCACTGTTCCACCACCGCCCCGATATCGTCCAGCGCTGACTCAGCCTGCAGTCGAACAATCTGACAGTCAATCCCGACCTCATTCCCGGCCTTCTCCTTTGCCCCGACATACACCAGTGACGCAGGGTCATCTCCGACCAGAACGATCCGCAATCCGGGAGTGATACCGCGCTGTTTCAGAACGCTGACGCGCTCCTTCACCTCAGCGCGAATAGTCTTGGCAATCCTGCGGCCATCGATGATTACAGCACTCAAAAACAAGCCTCCACAGAGAACCCGGCGGTGCAATCCGCCGGGCAAAATCCCACCCGGGGCTGACGCCACCGAGGTTCAGTATCTACTACCACACTGTCCGGACCGGTTTCGGTCCGTGTCGCTTCCGGGTTGTCCATTCAGGACGGTGTATTGGTCGCTAGCTGCTCCTTTCGCTCTTGCCCATTCTTACCCAAAAGCCGCCACCGGTCAACATCTGCCAGTCGCAGCCCCTATTCTTCGGTATCAACGTCAACGGCGATAAACAGTGTCGCCCCGCCGCGCCGGATTCGCAGCAGCACCGGCCGGCCCTTACCCTGCTGCTGCCGCACAAGTCGGGCGAAATCGGCCGGACTGCTGACATCCTCGCCCGCCACCTGCATTATCACATCGCCGCGCTGAACACCGGCACTTGCCGCCGCTCCTCCGGCTGCAACATTCTCCACAACTACCCCTGAGCTGATCTTGAGATTTGCCCGTTCCTCGGCGGTAAGCGAACGCACTGTCATTCCCAGACTGCCGCCGTTATCATCGACCGCCGGTCTGCCGGACTGCTGCTCGTCTTCCGGGAATTCCACCAGCTTAACAGACTTCGTCAATCTTCGGCCGTCTCGCACCACCGACAGAGTAACCGTTGTCCCGGGTGCCAGTGCCGCGATCTGACGCCGGAAATGCTCCACTCCCTCGGTTTTGACGCCATCAACCTGGACAATTACATCGCCCGGCTTCAGCCCGGCGCCCTCAGCCGGGGCGCCGGCAACAACCTCCGCCACCAGTACCCCACGGGTGTCCTCAAGCCCCATCGCCTTGCGAATTGTCTCGGTCACTTCCTGAGGCCTGATTCCCATATAGCCGCGGACGACCCGACCCTGCTTGATCAGCTGTTCGACAACCGGTCGAACCAGATCAACCGGCACCGCAAAACCAATGCCGACATTTACCCCGACCGGGGAACGGATTGCCGAATTGATACCAATCAGCTCGCCCCGGATGTTAACCAGCGCTCCGCCCGAGTTGCCGGGATTGATTGAGGCATCGGTTTGAATGAAATCCTGATAGCTGGGGCCTTCCGGTAATGGCAAGCCGGACCGTCCTTTGGCCGAGATCACCCCGATGGTAACCGTCCCTTCCAGACCAAACGGATTGCCGACAGCAATTGCCCACTCACCGACCCGAATGTCATTGGTATCGGCCAGCGCGATCGCCGGCAACGGCTTGTCGCTTTCGATCTTCAATACTGCCAGATCGGTCTTCGGGTCCCGCCCAACTACCTTTACACTCCGGCCCTTGAATTCAGTGCCATCGTGCAGTCGAACGCTGATCCGGTCAAAACCGGCGATGACATGGTTATTCGTGACGATATAGCCGGCCGGACTGACAATAACCCCCGACCCCAGAGCACTGGTCTGACGCTCGGTGGGCATTTCCGGAAAGTCGCGGAAGAAATCGCGAAACAGCTCTTCCAGCGGACTCTGCGGCTGGCTCTGTCCGGACCGCCCGGCAGCCCGAACCACCCGTTCCGCCGATATATGCACAACCGTCGGCAGTACCAGTTCCGCCACACGCACAAAAGGACTTCGTTCGACATCAGTCAATCCAGCAGGGGCACGGGCAAACTGAAAATCCTCTGCCCGAGCCGACCTCGGCCCCAACCGGATCACTCCGCCGGCAATCACACCGATGACAAAGGCAACCAGAACCGCCGGCGCCACAATCATTCCGACCAGACCGAATGAAATTCTCTTGGTCATCGAAAATCACCTCCTGTTCGCTTTCGCGGTCGGCAGCGGGATACCTCCCAAAGTTGTCTGGTCGCCGAACCGTCAGCTAACACTTACTCAGACGCAGTCCCCGGCCCGGCCGTTGGCCGGTCAGTTTCGACCAGCAGCAAGCCGATTGAGCCGGTCCAAGACAACCGCGACGTCTTTGTCGTACTTCCGGCACAACTCGCCGACCGTACCCCATACCGGCTCACCGCAGACAAAGCAGGGCATCCCAAACTCCACCAGAACTCGTGCCGCCGCCGGCGCTGCCGCAAGAATCTCCTCAATCGTGCTGTTTTCGTCGAAAGTCCGCTTCAATGGTTACTCCGCAGAAAATCGCGCCCTGTTCCCAGCAAACACAATTCCAGAAAGTGCCCCGGTCCGCGACCAGCTGCGACCGACCGCTCGGCCAGTCGTGCCAGATACGAAAGTACCGACCTGATGTCGTCGGCACGGCAGAGCTGAAAACCCTGTTCGCCGCGCTCGTGCAGCCCGGCCACTCTCAACAACTCGTCGGCAACCAGCTGAACTCGAAAATCCGGGGTTTTGAAATCATATATCACCCCGCGAGCCCGGGCGCGGAAAGTATCGGCCGCACCCGACAGTGCCTTGTGCGCCTCGGCATCGGTCAATCCATCTACCCGGCCCTTGCGGGCGAGCACCAGTGCCAGACGCAGATTGTGCACCAGCGCCGGCCAGGTCCGCTCCACAACCGGATCTCCCCCCAGCGCCGCCAGCTGCACTGCCGCCTGCCGACGGGCCTGCACCAGATAACGACAGTCGTCCGGACAGTCGACCATCCGGCGTCGCTTCCGGCCGCAGCAAAGCGAACAAACCAGCCCGCCGGCGGCCGGACAAAACCGTTCGGCGCGCCGACCGCACCAGCTGCAGCAATCAGCGCTCATTACCCCCCGGTCCGGCCGGGACTGTTTTGCCCGCACTCAGCAGGACAAGCCAACCTGGCTGCGCTTTCATTCCGTTATTGTATCCTCCCGGTAACCGAACGGTCAAGCCCAATCTATCCGTCCACCCTCCGGCTTGACTGAACTGCCACCGGCAATATGCTTGTGTTTGTGTCCTTGCGAATCATCGCCCTGATCGTTGTGCTGGCTGGCGCGAGCGCTGTTGACGCCGCTGACTCCGGCCCGCAACTGCCGGTAGCACTGTTCCTGCCCCGCCAGTTTTTTGCCGACGACGAGTACGAGGCCCTGTCCACCGCCCTGGCGCGCCACGGGTTTACGGTAACGGTGACGAGCATCGACACTGCCACAGCCATCAGCACCGGCCGGGTAATCATCCGGCCGGATCGGTCGCTGGCCGCGCTGCCGGCAGACAGTTTCGCCGCGCTGGTACTCGTTGGCGGACCGGGCATGGTGTTGCACTGGGACGATTCACTGCTCCACGTCCGCTGTCGGGAATTCGCTGCCGCCGGTCGGCCGGTGGCGGCGCTGGGAATCGCTCCGATTGCCCTGGCTCGTGCCGGTGTCCTCGTCGGACGACGGGCCGCTGTCTTTCAAGACCGTAATGCCCGCCAGATGCTGACAAAGGCCGGCGCCCGATTCAGTTTTCGCCAACTGGTCGTTGACGGCCCATTCATCACCGCCAGTGACGCCAGGCAGGGACAGCGGCTGATCGGAGCGCTTGTCCGTGCCATCCACAAACGCTAGATGCGCGCCGTACTGCAACGTGTCAGCTCAGCCCGGGTGCTGGTCGGCACCGAAACAGTCGGTGCCATCGGTCCGGGACTGCTGATTCTGCTCGCTGTCGCACCGGACGACAATGAGACAATCTGCCGCCGGCTGGCCTCGAAGATCGCGCGCCTGCGAATCTTCGCCGACGACCAGGACCGGATGAATCGCTCACTGCTTGATGTTGGCGGTGCCGCGCTGGTTGTCTCACAGTTCACCCTGTATGCCGACACCAGCCGCGGGCTGCGGCCGTCGTTTACGCGGGCCGGCGAACCGACACGTGCCGCCGAACTGTGTGCGCGGTTCGCATCCGAACTCGGCTGCCTGGGTGTACCGGTCCGTACCGGCCGCTTCGGTGCTCACATGCAAGTCGAGCTGGTCAACGACGGACCGGTCACACTGATTCTGGATGAACCGGAGGTAACCGCAGCATGATCCGCAGCATGACCGGCGTCGGCCGCGCCGAGGCAACCCTCAAGCCCTGGCACAGCCATCTCGCCGTCGATATCCGTTCCGTGAATCACAAGTTCCTCGAAATCGTACCACGGCTGCCGCCGGCGCTGGGCGGCTATGAAGGCCAGGTCCGTGAGCTGGTTCGCCGCCGGATTCGACGCGGCTACATCCAGTTCGGTGTCTATCTGGATGAGCAACCGGCGATGGCCCGTCTGCGCCTGAACCACCAGCTAGCGAAAGAGTATCTGACGCTGGCCCGGGAACTGCGGCGCCGCTACGGCCTGAAAGGTGAACCGGAACTGCGCGACGTGCTCGGTTTTCCCGGCGTCGTAACAACAGAGAAGGCTGACGCCAGTCACAGCCGGCTGTGGCGGGCATGCCGGCCGGTCATCAATACCGCTATCAGCCGGCTTATCGAGATGAAGAAAACTGAGGGTGTGGCCCTGGTTCGCGACCTGCGCGGTCGCATCGCTCGTATCCAGCGGGCCCTCGCTGCCATCGAACGCCGTGTTCCGGAACGCCTCAAGGAACGACGTGACAACCTGCTGTGCCAGGTCAAGGAACTGGGGGTCGAGGCGGCGCCAAAACGGATTCTTGAAGAAATCGCCTTCATCAGCGAAAAAGTCGACATCCACGAAGAATGCGTCCGCTTGAAAAGCCACTGTGCGATGTTCCGGCGCGCCCTCCGCAGTGCCGCAACCTCGGGCAAAAAACTGGACTTCATCACTCAGGAAATGCTGCGCGAGACCGACACACTCGCCGCCAAGGCCCGCGATATGGTAATCTCACGCCGGGCAATTGAGATCAAGGGTGAGATTGAGAAGCTCAAGGAGCAGGTTCGCAATGTCGAGTAACCGCCCCCGGCACCGCCCGTTCCTTGTCGTTGTCTCCTCACCGTCCGGAGCCGGCAAGACCAGCATCTGCCGTCGTGTCGTTGCCCGGGACCCCGAAATCGTTTACTCGGTATCGGCAACAACCCGACCCCGCCGCCGGGGCGAAATCAACGGCCGCAGCTATTTCTTCTACAGCCCGGCCGAGTTCGACCGACTCAGGCGGCGTGGGGCGCTGCTCGAATCGGCGCTTGTCTACGACCACTGGTACGGCACACCGCGGCAGCCGGTTCTCGCCGCGTTCCGCCGTGGCAAAGACTGCATTGCCGACCTGGACATCCAGGGCATGCGCTCATGCAAACAGGCACTGCCCGGAACCGTCGGGATCTTCGTCCTGCCGCCGGACCGGCGCGAGCTTGCCCGCCGCTTGCGTGACCGCGGCACCGACTCGGCCGAGGTCATTCGCCGCCGGGAAGCCGAACTGGCGGCAGAACTGACCGCGATCCCTGAGTTTGACTATCTGGTCATCAACGACCGGCTGGAGCAGGCAGTAAGCGAAGTACTGGCGATCATCACTGCCGAACGCCGGCGAGTTTCGCGCCTCACACGACTGCCGGTCGGGAAAGGAGTAAAGTGAAATGAAGGTTGTATCACCGGAAAAACTCTGCCAGCACTACCCGAACAAGTACCTGGCGATTAATGTTGCCGCGCTTGAGGCCCGTCGGCTGATTGAACAAATGCACCGCGATGAAATTGAACTGCCCCGCTCTCCCTACGAGCTGGCACTGGAAGCGGTGCTGCGCGGCGAACTGCAGTACACCCGGTTGACCGAGACCGATATCCAGGCGCTGTCCCGCGAGGGCGTCGAGGAGACGGCCTGGCGTCAGCCGCTATAGTGGGCTGACCGCCGGCCATGCTGCCTTCGTCGCCGAACGGCTCGGCCCGATTGCGCGTTCTGCTCGGTGTTTCCGGCGGCATCGCCGCCTGGAAATCTCTCGAGCTGGTCCGGCTTTTTGACCACAGCGGCTGGGACACCACGGTAGTAATGACCCGGGCGGCACGGCACTTTGTCGGAGTTGAGTCGTTTGCGGCGCTGACCGGCAACCCGGTCGCCTGCGAGCTGTTTCCGCGTCACCGTCCGGCCCGCCGTGCCGAATGGGGACGGGTCGAGCATGTCGACCTCGCCAGCCAGGCCGGACTGGTGGTCGTAGCCCCGGCAACCGCCAATATTCTCGGCAAGCTGGCCAACGGCATCGCCGACGACCTGCTGTCAACGCTGCTGCTGGCAGTTCCCGAATCCACCCGGCGCTCCGGCCGGCTGATACTCGCCCCGGCAATGAATAACGCCATGTGGCTCAACCCGGCAGTCCAGGCCAACATCGCCCGGCTGCGCCAGACCGGCTGCCGCATAGTCGGCCCGGACTCAGGCGAACTCGCCTGCGGCACCGTCGGACCGGGACGAATGGCGGAGCCGGCTGAGATCTTCGCCGCCTGTCGCCAGGCGCTGACTGACCGGTCTCTGTCGCTTGCCGGACGCTCGGTGACGGTCACTGCCGGCCGGACCGAGGAACCGATTGACCCGGTGCGCATCATCACCAATCGCTCTTCCGGTCGGCTCGGCTGTGCCGTCGCCGATGCCTGCGCTGCGGCCGGAGCCGATGTGACCCTGATTGCCGGCGCGCTGTCGGTAACTCCGCCCCCGGTCAAGGTTCTCTCGGCGCCGACTGCCGAAGCGATGCGACTGGCGACAATCAAACTCGCCCGGCGCACTGATGTGCTGGTAATGTGCGCCGCCGTCGCCGACTACCGGCCCGGACGGCCGGAGCGGACCAAACTTCACAGCCCGACGCTGCGGCTGACACTCGAACGCACCCCGGGCATCCTGGCTGAAGTCGCCAAGCTTGACCGTCGGCCATTGACGGTCGGATTCTCTCAGGACAACAGTCTCGCCCGGGCCCGCGCCAAACTGCACCGCTACCGGCTCAATCTGATTGTCGCCAATCCCACCGGCACTGCCGGCAGCGACACAATCCGACCCACCGTCATCTGGGCCGACGGGCGGTCACGGCGCTTCCCCAGCCTGCCCAAGACTGAATTTGCCCAGCAGCTCGTCGGCCTGATTGCCGAACTGTGCGCGAAAGGAACTGACAATGCCGGCTGAAGACCAACCCCTGACCGGCCGCCGGCCACCGCAGTCGCTTGAGGCCGAGACCGCCGTGCTCGGCGCCATGCTGCTGGAACCGGAAGCGGTACCCCGCGTCATCCAGTACCTCCGTCCGGACCATTTCTATCTGCCGGCTCATCGCTCAATCTGTGAGGCGATAATCAATCTGTTTCAGAACAACTCGCCGACCGACATCACCAGCGTCATCGCGGAACTGCGGCGAATGAAGCAGCTCGATGCGGTCGGTGGACAGGCCTATCTCTCCGGACTGCTGGATGCGGTCCTGACCACCGCCAACTGCGAAGACCACGCCCGGCTGGTCCTGGAGAAGTCAATTCAGCGGCAGTTGATTCAGACCGCGACCGAAATCGTTCAGGCCGCCTACGACGAAAGTTCCCGGGCCGAAGAACTGCTCGAGCAGGCCGAACAGAAAATCTTCGAAATCCGCGACGCCGGTTTCCGCAAGGGTTTCGATCGCATCGAGACGCTGCTCAGCCGGGAATGGGAAAGGATTGAAAGCGCCAGCCGCGAGGGCCGGCACCACTTCGGGCTGCCGACCGGTTTCAATGAACTTGACGAACGTACTTCGGGCTTGCAGCGGGGCGAACTGGTAATCGTTGCCGGCCGACCCTCGATGGGCAAGACCGCTTTCGCACTCAACATCGCCTACAACATCGCCTATCGCCAGCAGCTGCCGGTGGCGGTATTCAGTCTCGAGATGTCCGCCGAATCGCTCATCCAGCGACTGCTCTGCTCGACTGCCAGTGTCGGAATGAAAAACCTTCGTCGCGCCCGGCTGACCTCGGAGGAACGCGGCCGGCTTGCCCGCTTCTCCGGCAGTCTCCGTGAATCGCCAATCTACATCGACGATTCGCCCGGGCTGAACGCACTGGATATTCGCGCCCGTGCCCGGCGGTTGAAAGCCGAAACCAACAAACTCGGCCTGGTGTTGATTGACTACCTCCAGTTGATGGAATCCTACGGTGACCGCCGTCGGGAGCGCAACCGTCAGCAGGAGATTTCCGATACCACCCGTGCCCTGAAAGCGATGGCGAAGGAACTGGACGTGCCGGTTATCGCAATCTCGCAGCTCTCCCGCGCACCCGAACAGCGTGGCGGCGACAAAAAACCCCAGCTTTCCGACCTGCGCGAATCCGGCGCAATCGAACAGGACGCCGACCTGGTGATTCTACTTTACCGGGCCGAGTTCTACTATCCCGACGACCCGTCGCTGCAGGGCAAGGCCGAGGCGATAATCGCCAAGCAGCGCAACGGCCCGCTCGGCAGCGTACCGCTGATCTTCCTCGGCGAATACATGCGGTTCGAGAACCCCTATGGCGGTGTCACCCCGCCCGTCGAACCACCCCCGGCAGACGAAGACGAACCTTTGCCGTGAAACCGGATTACCGAGCCATCGCCCGACTGGAACGGCCATGAAACGCAGCTCGGTATTCGTCTGCCAGGACTGCGGTGCCGAAACCCCGCGCTGGCTCGGCCGCTGTCCGGCCTGCGGCCAGTGGAATACGCTCGTCGAGGAACCGCGCGTCGCCCAGAAGGCCCGCAGCGGTGGCCGCATCGCGGTTGCTGCCAGCGGTACCCGGCCGGTCCGGCTGGCCGACATTGCGGCGCAGACCGCTCAGCGGCTCGCGACCGGCTCGGCTGAACTTGACCGCGTGCTGGGCGGTGGACTCGTGCCCGGTTCGGTACTGCTGATCGGCGGCGAACCCGGGGTGGGCAAGTCGACGCTGACACTGCAGGTATCGGACCGCCTGGCGCGCTCCGGAACGAACGTCCTCTACGTCACCGGCGAGGAATCTGCCCAGCAGGTCCGCCTGCGCGCAGAACGGCTGAACTGTGACACCACCGCCATCAATATCCTCTGCGCCGTCGAGCTGGAAGACATTCTCGCCGCAGTCGATGAACTTTCTCCTGCCCTGCTGATAATCGACTCGATCCAGACCGTTTACCGTCCGCTGCTTGCCGGTGCGCCCGGTTCGGTCGGCCAGGTGCGCGAATGCACCGCCGAACTCGTCCGGCTGGCCAAATCACGCACACTGACGACCATGATCGTCGGCCACGTCACCAAACACGGCGCCATCGCCGGTCCGCGCACCCTGGAACACATGGTGGACACCGTGCTTTACTTCGAAGGCGAGAACTCGCTGCAGTACCGGATCGTCCGCGCGGCCAAGAACCGCTACGGTTCAACCAATGAAATCGGTGTCTTCGAGATGACCGAGGCCGGACTCGCCGAAGTTGCCAATCCTTCCGGTTTTTTCCTGGCCGGCCGCCGGCCCGATGTCTCCGGTTCGGCAGTCATCGCCACGCTTGAAGGCACTCGGCCAATCCTGGCCGAGATTCAGGCGCTGGTCGCTCCGACGCCTTTCGCCCTGCCCCAGCGCACCGCCACCGGTTTCGATATCCGGCGTCTGAACATGCTGATCTGCGTGCTCGAACGGCGCGCCGGCATGTCACTCGCCGGTCAGGACGTCTTTGTCAACGTTGCCGGTGGTCTGCGGCTGACCGAAACCGCTGGCGACCTCGGGCTGCTTGCCGCCCTCGCCTCATCAATCCGGAACCGCCCGCTGCCCGCCACCGCCGCCTTTATCGGCGAAGCCGGCCTGGGCGGCGAAGTCCGTTCGGTCGCCCGCAGCGACGCCCGGGTTGCGGAAGCAGCCCGGCTCGGCTTTACTACCGTGATTCTTCCCCGGCGCGGCGCCGACCGTATTCGCGCCGACAAATCTCAACTTCACCCGGTTGAAACAGTCCGTGAGGCACTCGAGGCAGTGAATCTGTGTTGAACCAGAGCATATTCCATACCCCCTGCCCCGGGCATTGCCTCGGATGGAGGATGAAAAATGTTATTTTCCCGAACCCGAACCTGGTTGATCGATTTCGACACACTCACCGACCCGCGAATCGTCCGCTTCTGTTCGCTGGGTTTGATTGAAGGCAAACTGCTTCTGCCCCAGCCGCCGCAACCGGCATCAGAGCAGAACGAGCACCGGCTGCGCCGGGCCTGGGAAAACATCGAAGAGCTCAAGAAAATCAAGCAGTTCAAAATCAAACTTGACCCGGGCCTGCTCGACCGTTCCGGTCTGCTCAATGCTCTGCGCAAATCCAAAGGATTTCTCATTACCACCAGCCCGGAGCTGAAATCGGCGGCGGCGCCGGCCGCGGTCAACTTGACTGAAATCTACACGCTGTTCAAACCCGTCTACCTGCCCGGCACAACCGTCAAAATCAAGATTGCCAAACGCGGCAAGGAAAAAGACGAAGGCATCGGCTATCTGGACGGAGGTATCAAGGTAGTCGTTGCCGACGCCGCCGACGCGATCGGCCGGGAGATGGAAGTGGTCATTCAGGGAACGCTGGACACCGACGTCGGCCAGGTAGTCTTCGCCCGGCCCCGGTTCGTCGAAGTCAACTGAAGCTCGACAGCGGTTTCCGGCCTTCCTGCTCGTTGTAGTCAAGGCGGCGCTCCAGCCAGCGATAGCGAAAGTAGCCGCCGGCCAGCACCGCCGCTTCAACCAGCACGGAAACGCCGATGCCGATCCAGACTCCGACAGGACCAAGCCCGGCTGTCCGCGCCAGCAACACCGACAACGGCAGCTTGACTGCCCAGTTGGCAAGCAGGGCCGCCGCCATCGGTACCACCGTTGCACCGGCGCCACGTTGGACCCCGGCCCAGGCAGTCGTAACCCCGGTTGCCACAAGCATCGGTGCCAGCACTCGCAGGTAGCCGGTTCCGATTGCCACAACCGCCGGGTCGGAATTGAAAACCGCCACCAGCACCGGCGCAAAAACGAAAAGCAGCGGCATCACCACCAGCTGCAATCCAAGCGCAGTAAACGTGATCCGGCGACCAAAGGCAAGGGCAAGCTCCGGTTTGCCCGCGCCCAGACTCTGGCCGGTAAGCACCTCGGCGGCAGTGCCCAGCCCGGAAAGATAGACGAACATAACCTCCAGCAACCGCATCCCGATACCGAATGCTGCGGTCGGCGCGGTGCCGAAGCCGGCAACGATACCGAACATCATCATCCCGGTCAAAGGCCGGGTTACACCCTGCAGGCCGGCCGGTATGCCGATGCCCGCCAGAGTCCTGAAAACCCTTGCTCTCAGCCTCACCGGCCGCAACAACCCACGCCGGACCAGCAGAACCAGCATCACCGCGAGACCGAACGACTGCGCCACCACTGTCGCCAGCGCCGCACCGGTCATCCCCAGCCCCGGGAAACCCGGCCAGCCGAAGATTGCCACCGGGTCCAGCACTGCGTTCAGCAGATTGGCCCCGGCAATGACGTACATTGGCGTACGGGTATCGCCACAAGCCTGAAACGCCGTGTATGTCACCATGCCGCAAAAGAAACCCGGTGACGCTGCCAGCAGCAGCCGCAGATAAGGCCCGCCCTGGGCTACCACCTCGGGCGCAGCCCGGAAAAGCCGCACCATACCGGGCGCGGCAACAGCCCCTGCCACAGCCAGCGGCAGCGAAAACAGCAACGCCAGCACCAGACCATGCCAGACACTCTCGGCGGCAACATCGGCTCGACCGGCGCCAACTGCCCGGGCGACGGTTGCCATCAGCCCGACCGTGAACAACTGTCCGAGGGCAAAGAATACCCCCACAACCGAACCAGCCAGTGCTGCGCCCGCCACCGCTGCCCGACCCAGCCTGCCAACCCAGAACATGTCAACCAGATGCAGACCGGTGAAGAGTAACGACAGCAGCATCACCGGCCAAGCCACAGCCCAGATTCTTCTGCCGGGAGAATACGCAGCGTCAACCGCAATCGGCGTCGGGTAGCTAACTGTCCTGCTGATACTGACTACTCCCTCAAAACAATCTGAGTTGACTAGTGGCGACGGCGCAACTGGACAAGACTGCCCAGCACTCCCAGCAGCAGCCACGACCCGACAATCAGCCCATCCGTGCCCTCAACCTTGCCGGCAAGCCGTTCCAGCCAGCCATCTGCACCGGTGTGCAAGACTGCCAGCAGCCCCGACAGGGCCAACCACGCCCCGGCAAACGCAGTCAACACCGACAGCAGCCAGCGCTGTGCCAGCAAAGTAATGACTCCGCCTGCCAGCGCCGCGATAAACACCACCAGAGCGGTAACCTCCACCCGCATCAGCGCCGCCGAAAGTCCAGCCAGGAAAGCACCTGCCAGTGCCCCGAGCAGAAACACTCCAACACCATAAAGCAACAATGCCAGCACCGCTCCCAGCACTCCGGCAACACCCGCCACGATATAGCGAAAAGTATCACTGGCATTGGGCAGCATTTGTAACCCGTTCAAAGCCAGCAGCGCCCCAGCCGCAAATCCGGTCAGTACCAGCGCAACCCGCGCCAGCCGCTGCCCGCGAAAACAGACTGCCAGCCCGACAACAATCGCTGCGGCTCCGGCCACAACACTCATCTGCCGTCCCTTTTCCTGTCTGAAAAGACCGGACATAACAACATCGGGCCAATTCTGCCGGTTGTCCGCTTCAGGTCAAGGATTCTGTTACCGATAGCTCTGACGCTGAGATTCCACACGGGACTTGCACGCCAGACTAAACCGGTTTCGGCGGCAATCACGACGCTAAAGCAATCTGTGTCATTATGTTATACCACTGGACGCGGAGATGCACTTCCGCCACCAGACCGTATCCCCGGCAGTGACAACCCTGGCAGGAATCGCGGCATCAACTCATACCCGCCCGCCACTTGCCGACAGTACTGCTAAGACCCTGCTGCAAAGCATCTCCACGCCGACCAAAGGACAAGTGGCAGTTCAACTACCGATCCGGCACACTGCCACAGCAGCAGCCCGGGATGCCTCATCACCAGCTGCCAACGCCTTTGCCGCAGATGATTCCAGCAACACCCCCGCAGCTGTCGGCCGCATTCCAACCACTCCCCGCCGGTCTCAGTCTCCAAGCCGCTGCCAATCCACTGCCAGTTCAGCCCTATTGACTGCGGTTGACGGCTGCACAACCGGGCTCTTTGCTGCCCTGCTTGACACCCACTCGACCATCACGATAATCTCATCAAGGAAGCATCCAGAGGAACGGTTCATGCGGCTGCCGCTGATTGCGATCATTTCCCTGCTCATCCTTGCGTGTCAATCTCCCCCCGGCGAGGTCAAAACTGACCCCTCATTCCGCAATGACATCAGTGCTGTTTTCAACAGCCATTGCATCTCCTGCCATTCCGGTGCAGCCCCGGCCGCCGGGTACGACCTGTCCAGTCATGCCGGTACGCTCGGCCCGGGCTCGGACAGCATTCCCAACGTTATTCCGGGCGATGCCGCGGCCAGTCGGCTCTGGCAGCGGCTGGCTGACGGTACAATGCCGCCGGCTGGCCGGCTGGATACCGTTGACATCGCCAATGTCCGCAACTGGATAAACCAGGGCGCCCGCGACAATTGAAAGGAGTCAAACTCATGCGCCTTGTTCTCGGGTTACTGTTGACCGGATTACTGCTGGGCTGCGGCAGTCAGAAAACCGAATCACCGGCTCAGCCCGCCGCGACGGAAACCGAGCCCCTGCCCGAACCGGCCGCCGTGTCCTTCGCTGACGTATTGACAGTCTTCACCCAGAACTGCGGTGGCTGCCACGGCACCGACAAGCCGAAAGCGGGCTACGTCGCCGTTAACCACGCGGGCCTGCTTGGTGCAGGCAAGGACAGCCGGCCCAACATCATTCCCGGCCAGCCCGATTCCAGCCTCACTTTCCAGTTGATTCGCGACGGCAAGATGCCGCCCAGCGGCAAACTTGCCGACAATCAGATTGAACTCGTCCGCCGCTGGATTGCTGAAGGAGCGAAGCCACAATGACACCCGCACTGCGCATTTCATTATTACTGCTGGCGGCATTGTCACTTGCCGCCGCCTCGTCAGCCGGTCCGCCTAACGCTCATACTGGCGCCCCCGGCGAACCAACCTGCGCCAGCTGCCACACTGGCAGTCCCGGCTCAGCCGACTCCACCTTTCTTACCGGCATCCCGGGTAACGTCTACACCCCTGGCGCTACCTACACCATGCAGCTCTTCATCCAATGGCTGACCCAGCGCCGCTGGGGCTTTGAACTCACCACCATCAATACTGGCGGCGGGGCTGCCGGCCAGATAACTGTCACCGACCCGGTCAATACTCAGTA
Organism: Caldifarciminota bacterium; assembly: GCA_965649225.1. Classification (GTDB taxonomy): domain Bacteria; phylum Hydrothermota; class Tepidihabitantia; order Tepidihabitantales; family Tepidihabitantaceae; genus CBFGJX01. The sequence continues at coordinate 22,923 of CBFGJX010000005.1, read as the reverse complement.
CAGCCCGGTCGGCAGCGGTTACCTCAAACAGACTTCTGCCGGTACCTTCATGGGCACACCGTTTGGCGTCAGCTGGACATTCCAGTGGCAGGCACCGCCGGCCGGTTCCGGCACGGTAATCTTCTACTGGTGTGCCAACGCCTGCAACGGCGACGGGTCAACCAGTGGCGATATAGTCTGCCGTGACAGTCTGGTCGTCACCGAAGGTACTGCTGTCAATGAACCTCGACCGCCGGTACCAGCCCGGCGCTGGTGGCGCGCTGGCGGCAACCGTCGCACTGTCATTGAGTATCGCGGCGATCCGGACCAGCCGGTGCGGATCTTTGCAGCCAGCGGCCGACTGGTTCGTTCGCTCATGCCCCAGGCCGACGGCGAGATTCTGCGCGCCGTCTGGGACGGACGCGACGGACGCGGCCGACCGGTTGCCACCGGCAACTACTACATCCAGACCGGCGGTTCAATTCGCTCGGTGCTGAAACTGGCGGTTATTCGCTGAAACCGTTGCAGTCGGCGGTAACGTGACAACAACACTGTTGATTGCTGCCTTGGCGGCCTTCCCCGCCACCCGTATCGCCAATCTGCCTTCCGGTCGTCTGCTTGAAGGCGGGGCGTGGCAGTTCGGCATCTCGCACCGCTTCCTGTCGGCCGCGGACAACTCAGTACTTGAAGGCAACCTGCTCAACTTCTTCCGCACGGCCAACGTGCTGGTTACCTTTGACCGCGGCATCGGCGGCAGGGCCGGCGCCGGCGCGTGGTTCAGCAACGAGCCGAACAAGGAAGTCGGCCTGCATGGCGCGTACGCGCCAACGCGCTGGACCGTGCTCTGCGCCGGCATCGGCGCCAACGTCGTCGACTTCAGTTCAGACAACACCTGGGCCAATCTTGCGCTGGCCATGCCGTGGACTATTGCCGGACGACTGCACCTTCTGGCGATGCCGCGAGTGACCGCGAGCCTGGCCGGCATCGACGACCCCTTCGTGTCACTCGGACTGGGCGCGGTCGGCAACCTGGGTAACGGGCTCGCGCTCGGGCTGGAGACGGAGCCGGTTTTGCTCGGCGAGCGTAACCTCCTCGCCTGGAACCTCGCTCTGGACAAGCGGCTCGGCTGGCACAACTTCACGCTCATCGCCGGCAACTCCTGGGCTCAGACCGTGCCGGCGTCTTTCAGCGCCGCCAACCGCGATATTCTCAAAGGGCGCTTCCGAATCGGTTTCAACATCCTCCGCCGGTTCTGAAACGAAAGGAGTACTACTGATGCAGCATCAGGCGAAAGTCCGCTGGGCCGGCGGAATGCAGTTTATCGGCCGGGCCGGCTCCAACCATCTGGTAGCAATGGACGCTGCCCCTGACTTCGGCGGGGAAAACTCGGCCACCCGGCCGCTGGAACTGCTGCTGATTGCCCTTGGCGGCTGCACCGGAATGGATGTCGTGTCGCTGCTCAACAAGATGCGCGTTGAGTTCCGGGACCTGACGATGAACATCACCGCCGAAAAGGCCGAAACGCACCCGACCGTCTACACCAGCATCGCGATTGAATACGTCATCACCGGCAGCGGTATTGACCCGGAAAAAGTCAAACGGGCGATCGAGCTTTCGCAGGAGAAATACTGCTCGGTTTCGGCCATGCTCCGTCAAGCCTGTCCGGTCAGTTACTCCTGGCGGGTCGTTGAAATCTAACCGCTTGTGAAACCGGCTCTCTTCGAATCTGCCTGCAAACTGCTTGACAGCGCTGCGCTTGAAGGTAAAATTTATGCAGAACTCCAAGGAGGAACCGCATGCGTCAGTTGGCCTTTGTGCTGTCTGGTCTGGTAATTATGGTCGGTGCCGGTTGTCAACAGCAGAACGTCCTGCGCGTGACATCCGTGAACGAAGGTATGCCCATCAAGGCCGACCTCGCCGACTTCGGTGTTTACGTTGACCCGACTGACCCCGAGGCTGAGCCGGAGCTTATCTCCGTCACGCCATCGCAGGAAGCCGAAATCACGCTGCAGTACGTTGAAATCGGCAGCGGTCTTCCGACCTGGACTCCCTATCAGGCGACAGTCCACACCGGCACCATCGTCTACAAGAGCACCAGCGGTCAGTCCCGTGGTACCGTCAACATTCCCATGAACATCGCAGTTCAGTCCGACCGCGAAGGCCGCCGGACTGTCAAGGCCAAAGTCCAACTGGTTCCCTCCTCCTGGTTGATTGAGCACTACGGCGATGACATTGCCGACCAGCCCGATGACCTTGATCTGGTCGACGAAGTTGACGGCACACTGACCCTGAAAGCGACTGACTCTCTGTCCGGTCGTGATGTCCAGTGTGTCGCCAAGTTCCGGGTTACAGTCGGCAACTACTACGACGACCCGAGCCGAATCGGTAACTGACGCTTCTCCCCGGTTTTTAGCTTAGCCTCAGCGGCCGCCAAGTGGCGGCCGCTGGATTTAATTTGCTGTCTTATGGTCACTTGACAAAGCTACGCTGTCATCTATGCTCTAACCGGCGACGACATGATGGCGGACGACGGAGTATCACGTTTTTCGGTGGACAACAAGGCAACCAATAAGGAGGTTCGCGTGACCCAAAGAAAAGTGTTCGCACTGCTGCTCGCACTGCCACTGCTGGTTTGGGCCTACCCGGGCATTGGCGGTGGCCGTGGTCTGTTTCGCGTCCAGAATCCGCTGGTAGAGAATGAGGCCGGGCTTTCGATATCGCTCCATGCCCTCGGCCACTACTCGACCTTCGGCGACATTGTACCCCAGAAGGAATTCGAAGCCGACCTCATCGCTCCAGAGCTGAATTACGCCCCGCTGGCAACAAAGTATCTGGGGCTGGAGCTGTTCGGCTCTTTCGGCGGGGTATTCCAGTATGCCGAGCGCCCGGAAGACGCCCGCTCGCTTGAAATCGGAACCCACGACCTCAAAGCCGGTGCCAAGCTTTCGATACCGGTAATCCCGGTATTGAAACTGGGTGGCATGGCTTCCTATACCTTCATGCAGCGGGAGGACCGCTGGTTTGATCCGTTTGCCGTGCCGATGGCCGACAAGCTCGCCTGGGCTGGCCTCGCCTCACTGCAGCTTCAGGACGTGGCCAAGAGCCTGCCCAATTTTCTGTTCAATTTTGGTCGAGTCGGCGAATATGACCTTTACGCCGCCGGAATCGAACTCGCCGCCAAAGGCTTCGCGCTTTTCCTCGATGCCCGCGCCCTGCAGCGCAATCCTGACGCAACTTTTCCCGGCTTCAACAACATCCTGAACAAGGATGAATACACCGACTTTCGCCTGACGCCCGGCGTCGCCTTTGGCAAGGCCACTTCCGGCCTGACATTCAAGCTCGGTTACACCATCGCCTCGCGACCGAAGACTCCGGACGAGCTCGTCATCGGCATGAGCATTGCGACCCCGTTCGGCCGCCGCCTGCCACCGCAACTCGGCACAATCGTCGCCACCGTCACCGATGCCCGCACCGGCGCCCCGCTTGCGGCCAGCGTCGCTTTCCCCGAGAACCCCAAGCTGAAGCCGCTCACCGCCGACCCGGTCACCGGCGTGTTCCGTGTTGACAAAGTTCCGGCCGGAGTCGTGGTAGTCGATGTTTCGATGGAAGGCTATCAGCGCCAGTCGGTACCGGTGAATGTGACCGGCAACACCGTTTCGCAATACGAGTTCAAGCTGCGGCCACTCGTCACCTACGGCATCATTGCCGGCACTGTCGTCGATGCCACCACCCGCCGACCTCTCACTGCCCGGGTTGAATTCCCCGGCTCTCAGCTCGCTGCGATTGAGACCGATCCGGCCACCGGCGCATTCAAGGTCGAGAACGTTCCGGTCGGCATCTACTCCCTCACCGCTTCGGCTGAAGGCTATTACACCGGTACCCAGACCGTGACTGTCGAGGAAGACCGTGTCGCGGCACCGCGTTTTGAACTGGTTTCCAGTGTCACCAAGACGACCTTCACCGGCAAGGTGTCCGACAAGGCCACCGGCGCCCCGCTCGGCGCAACAATCAGCTTCCCCGGCAGCTCGATTCCCGACATCAAGGCCGACCCCGGTACAGGCGTATTCTCGGCGGAAATCCCCGCCGGCTCCTATGCCCTCAAGGTCTCGTTCCCCGATTACTTTGACCTCACCGAAGCGCTCGTCGCCGAACAGAACAAGCCAGTGGTGCGCAATTTCCAGCTTTCCAGCACCGCTACACCCAAGGTCAAACTGAGTGGCAAAGTATCGGACAAAAAGGACGGCACCGGCCTCGCGGCAACGATTTCCTTCCCCAACACCGATCTGGCTGCCGTCAGCACCGACCCGACCACCGGCGTCTACAGCACCGAACTGCCACCCGGTTCTTACGCCGTCACCGTATCTTCCGAAGGCTACATCGGCCAGAGTGCCGCCCTCATCATCGAGCCCGACAAGCCGCAGATCCGCGACTTCGCCCTCGTCAAGGAAGGGATGAGCATCACCCTGCGCGGCATCTACTTCGACGTCAACAAGACGACCATCAAGCCGGAATCCCGACCGGCACTTGCCGATGCTGCCCAGATCCTCAAAGACAACCCCACCATCCGGGTTGAAATCCAGGGCCACACCGACAGTCAGGGCTCCGACGAATACAACCTGCGCCTGTCTGACGGCCGGGCCAACGCCGTTGTTAACTACCTTGTCCAGAACTTTGGCATCGACCGCAACCGGCTCGTTGCCCGCGGCTACGGTGAGTCGATGCCTGTTGCCGACAACTCAACTCCCGACGGCCGGGCGCTCAACCGGCGCGTCGAATTCGTCATCCTCGGTCGCTGATCATGACGCGAGCAGGGGAGGTGATTTTTCGCCTCCCCTGCTCGTTCTGCTGTTGGATATGAGACTGACATCAACCGACTTTGACAAAGCTAAACTGATGGGTAGAATCTTATGTCGGCCGGTGTAGTCTATAGTCAAAAGCAGGTTGTGCCTGCAAGGAGGTAACTTGAAGACCATCAAAGTGATGACCCTGCTCCTTTTGGCCGCCGGCGTGGTCCTTGCCGACCCGGCGCTGGGTGGCGGGCGTGGTCTGTTCCGCGTTCAGGACGCCCGGGTCGAAGAGGACGGAGCGCTGGTTTTTGCCAACCGCTGGCTCTGGAATCGGCAGCAGACTCCCCACGAATCAATGCTCTATTTCGGCCCGCTCTATGGTTTTGAAATCAGTTACGCGCCATTCCCGGTACTGGAAATGTTCGGCTCGCTTGCCGGGGTTCTAAGTTACGAGACTGATGTCAACTCGCTGAAGTACGACTGGCAGGGGCAGATTCTCGGCGCCAAACTTTCTTTTCCTTTCCTGCCGGTGCTGAAACTGGCCGGCTCCGCTCACTACGCGATGGAGAAATCTGACCACAGCCGGCCCGGATACCTGGAAGGGCTTGCCCGCAAGGGCGCTTACTGGCGTGCCATCGGCGCCCTCCGGCTCTGGGACATCTACAAGACTCTGCCGACACTGATTGTCAATTACGGTCAGGGCTTTTCCGATGATGTGCCGCGCTTCGCCGGGGTCGGAATCGAAATGGCGTCCGACGCAATCGACCTGTTTATCGAAGCGACTTCGGAACCCGTCGCCGGGGGCGGCTTCCTCGACAAGACCGCCAGCGCCCGCATCACCCCGGGCGTGCGCATCAAGATTCCCTACTTCCATCTCAACGGCGGTGTTGAACTCGGTCTGACCGACAGTGTCCCTGATTACGAAGCAATCGTCGGTTTCAGCTTCGTTTCACCATTCCCGAAACCCAAACCGAAACCGTGGGGACGGCTGGCCGGCAAAGTCCGCGATGCCCGGACCGGCATGCCGCTTGCCGCTACCATCACCTCCCCCAACCGCCGCTTCCGTCGGATGAAGACCGACTCCGAGACCGGCATCTTCTACCTGCAGAAAGCACCGACCGGAGTCATCATCGTCGAGGCATCGGCTGAAGGCTATATCCCTGAAGCCGTTCCGCTGGTTGTGACTGACGGCGGCTACGCCACCTACAACTTTGACCTCAAGCCGCTCGTGCCCTACGGCACGATTGCCGGCCGAGTCTATGACAAGCATACCGGCAAACCGATGGCTGCTCAGCTCCGCTTCCCGGACAGCGATATCGCTCCGGTTGATGCCAACGAGAAGACCGGCTTCTTCCGGACCGACCGGGTCCCGGCCGGACTGGTCAGCATCGAAGCAGCCAAAGCCGGCTACTTCACCGATCAGCGGCTGGTGGAAGTCGAGGACGGCGGCGTAACCCGCATCGAGTTTGCGCTGGTAGCCGAAAACATGAAAGGCTGGTTTGGTGGCAAGGTCACTGACCGCAAGACCGGTGCCGCCCTCGCAGCGACCATCGCTTTCACCAATACGCAGCGTCCGGCCATCGGCACCGACCCGACCAGCGGTGCATTTGGCGTTGAACTGCCGGTAGGTTCCTACGACGTCAAGGTCGAGGCCGAAGGTTATCTGCCGCAGACCGCCAGCTTCACCATCGCCAAGGACGACTCGACAACCAGGAACTTCGAACTTGTCCAGAAGGGCATGGTCATCACTCTCCGGGGCGTCTATTTCGAGTTCGGCAAGGCAACACTGCGTCCTGAATCCTACGTCGCGCTCAACGAAGCGGCTCAGATCCTCAAAGACAACCCTGACATCCGGGTTGAAATTCAGGGCCACACCGACAGCATCGGCTCGGCAGCAGCCAATCAGACTCTGTCCGAACGCCGTGCCTATGCCGTCGTCAACTACCTCGTTCAGTACGGGGGTATTGATGCCCAGCGCCTGGTTGCCAAAGGTTATGGCCCCACGCAACCGGTTGCGTCCAATGCGACTGAGGAAGGCCGTCAGCTCAACCGTCGGGTCGACTTCGTGATTCTCAAGTAATTCCGACTGACAGCGACTGGGGGAGGTTTGTCGCCTCCCCCGGTTATCTTTTCGCCCACCGGCTGGCTAAACCAGCAGAGTCAGATACCAGTTCAGCACTTTCTCCCCGAAGAACAGCCCGACCAGTCCACCAAGGGCAAGAAATGGGCCAAACGGCATCGGTTGCCCCCGACCCAGACGGCCCGTCCAGCGACCAAGCATCCCTACTACCACTCCGGCCGCCACTGCAGCAAACAGTCCGACTATCAGGCTGCGCCAGCCGATGAATGCTCCAATCATCGCCGCATACGGCAGGTCCCCCCAGCCCATGCCTTCCCGCTGGTCAACTCCAAACCTTTTGAACATACCGGCCAGTACAAACCGCCACAAAAGCCACGCGCCAAGAACGAAGCCCGCCCCGATCGCAGTTCCGACAACTGAATCGACAACCGCCGGCGGCGGCAGGGCGCTGCTCGCGATTCCCAGCAGCAACCCCGGTATTGTCAGCCGGTAAGGCAGGATGAAATGGTCGATGTCGATCATTGCCGTAACCACCAGCAGGCAGACAAACACCAGTGCCCGGGCCAGGGGCCAGCCGACACCGAACCGGGCCAGTGCAGCGACAAAAAGACCGCCGGTGAGCAGTTCAACCAGCGGATAGCGAACCGAAATCACCGCGTGGCAATCACGACACCGACCGCGGAGCAGAACATAGCTCAAAACTGGAATGTTGTCCCAGGGCCGAATCGTTCGGCGGCAGCGCGGGCAGTGGGAAGGAGGATAGCTGATCGACTGGTTGCGGGGAATACGGTAGATGCAGACATTCAGAAAGCTGCCGAAAACAAGACCGAGCAGGGCCGTGACTGCCCAGACCACTAGTCGACCGACCCCCGCAACTCCGAATCAGTCGTCGCGAACAACTTCTTTTCGGTCGCCAGCGCGTAGGCAACATCGTTGGCAATCAATCCCTTGCGCACCAGTTGCGTGAGGCACTGATCCAGACTCTGCATGCCGTACTGCGAGCCGGTCTGCACCAGCGAAGCGAGCTGGTGCGACTTGCTCTCCCGAATCATGTTCTTCACCGCCGTCGTCGCGACCAGCACCTCCATCACCGCAACACGCCCCCGCCCATCCTTGCGTGGCACCAACGTCTGAGAAATTATGCCTCGAATGACGTTGGCCAGTATCTGCCGGACATAGTCGTGCTGGTCAAGCGGAAACACATCGATCACCCGATCGACCGTCTGGGCAACGCTGTTGGTATGCAGTGTCGAAAGCACCAGATGGCCAGTTTCCGCGGCAGTCAGGGCGAGCCGGATCGTCTCCAGGTCCCGCATCTCGCCGACCAGTATCACATCCGGGTCCTCACGCAGGCAGGCGCGCAGTGCAGCGCTGAAGGAAACTGAGTGGGTGCCGATTTCGCGCTGGCTGATGAGACAGTTCTGGCCGCGGAAAATGTACTCGATCGGGTCCTCAATCGTTATCACCCGGACCGACCGCTCGGAATCGATCCGGTCAATCATACTCGCCAGCGTCGTTGACTTGCCACAGCCGGTCGGGCCGGTTACCAGCACGAGTCCGGAAGGATATCGAGTCATCTCCGCCACCGACGGCGGTGCCGGTAGCTCTTCAAGTGTTCTGATTCGTCCCGGGATTATTCGAAATGCACCGCCGATGCCGGAATGATCAAGGAAAACGTTGACCCGGGCGCGGATTCGCTCGGGTGTAATGTAGTCGACGCTGACCGAGTCAGCGGCTGTTCGCTGGCTGCTCGATGCGCCCCAGGTATAGGACAGGTCAAGTTCACGACGGCGCTCAACCGCCGCGCGCTGCTCATCGGTGAGTAATGAATAGACCAGCGCCTGCGCATCTTCTGGCGCAAGCGCTGGTCCCGGGATCTTTTTCAGCCGGCCCTGCACCCGAATAATCGGGGGATTGCCGACCGTTATGTGAAGATCAGAAGCTCCATACTTCGCCGCATAACGCAGCAGTTCATCGATATTCATTCGCGGCCAGTCCGGACACTAGCCCTCCGCCCGCACGATGTGCGGCGAAATGATTATCATCAGGTCTGTCTTCGTGCGCTGGATTGAGGTCTTCTTGAACAGGTGGCCCAGTATCGGGATGTCACCCAGCAGCGGTATCTTGCCCACTGTCTTGACCTCACCCTCACGAATCAACCCGCCGATTACCGCCGCCTCACCATCAGCGAGGGTAATCTGAGTCTCGGCCGTCCGCTTGGAGATAATCGGACGCTGTTCGTCAGCCGAACCGGTGTAACCGGTTATCTGCTCGGCATTCGGCTTGACGTACATCGTGATTCGACCGTCCGAAGTCACATGCGGCGTAACTTCCAGCGCCACCGGTATTGTCCGGGTCCGCCAGGTATAGGTCACCAGACCGGTACGCGGGTCGCTGGTCACTTCCCGCAGCGGGAAATCAGTCCCCATCTCTACCTTGGCTCGCTGGTTGTCCAGCGTCATGATCTCGGGGCTCGCCAGCACCCGTGCCCGGTTCTGAGTCGAAAGCAGCTCAAGCGAGGCGCTGATCTTGTCGAACGAGACCTTGCCGAGAACCATGTTGTTGAATATCAACGGGAACGCTGCCTCGTCGCCGATGTCGACCTTGCCCGACGCGGCGCCCGCCGCAAGTTTCCAGTCGATGCCAAACCGGTCTTCGTCGTTGACGTTAACCTCGACGAACTTGGCCTGGATCAGCACCTGTTGACTGGGACGGTCCATCTCGGCGATGACCTGAGCCACCCGGTCGAGGGCTTCCGGATAGTCGGTAACAACGATGAAGGAGTTGCGGTCCGAACCGCCACCATCGCCGACCCGCCGCCAGCCCTGTTCGGCTTTGCCCTGCTGGCTCATCGTGTGGACGATCGACTTGAGAACGTCCACCGCCTCGAGATAGTCAAGATGGAAGACCCGCGTCTCCATCTCGCCAAACATCTCCTTGCGCTGTGGCTTGACAATGATTACCCCGCCCGGCCCTTCAATCATGTTGCAAAGCGCCGCCTTCAGCAAGGCATCGAGTCCGAGTCGCAGTGGCACGTCGCTCAGCCTGACCGTCACAACCGATTTCACGTCCTGGGTGATAAGAATGTTGAGCGAAAACTGGCTGGCAATCATTCGCAGGACGTCGGCAATCTCGGCATCCTTGACGTAGATTGTCAATCGCCGACCGGCGAACTGGTCTTTTGCCTCGTAACTCGCAGCAGCCGGCGCCTTCGGCAGCGGCCGCGTTCCAAGGTCAATCGCGACGAAACCAGCCTCCGCCGTAACGCTGTGATGGACCATGTCACGCAGACGCACCGTCACCCGGACACCTTCGATTGCGTCGCTCGGCTCGACGGTGACACTGCTGACCGGATAGAATCTGGACTCAACCCGGGACTGATTTGTCCGCAGCGTGGCGTTCATGATATCAACGATGACCGCTGGTGGGTCGGCCGACACGTATGAGCTGACATTCGGAGTACCGTTGCACGCAACCGATACTCGGACACCTTCCAGCAGTTTGTCGACCGTTACGTCCGTGACGTTCACCCGTCCAGCCGGCTGAGCCACCGCGAAGGCGAACAGACTGAACAGAACCGCAATAACTGGCATCGTTCTTCTCATCTTATCTCTCCCCCAGCAACAGCGTGAACGTGCGTCCACCCTGTTCCAGCACAACGTTGTCCGGCTCAATACTGATAATCTGCTTGCCGTTGATGATGTCACCTTCCTGAAGGATCTGATCGTTGATCAGGGCAAAAGAACCACTGCCACCAATCGTGATCGCCTTGAGATTCAGGTTCGCAAGCTCGTTCGTCAGCATCCAGTCGCGGACGAACGGATCGCTGCTCCACACCTCAGGCTCAGGAATTGCCGCAATCCCCGGCGTGCCCATCTGGTCAGCAGGACCGCCAGCTGCAGCCGCCGTATCGACCGGTGCGGGTGTTTTCGACGGCTGCTTTGCCCCGGCATCGGGCTGGCCCGTCGCCTTGGCGGCCAGCGTGGTTCGTAGCTGTTCCGTCTCGCCGGTGACCGGACTGCCGGCAGGCCGCGCCCTGAGAACGAAGGTATACACCGCCAGCAGGGCCACGGCCAAACCCATGATGATCAAAACTCGGTGTCTCAAGATACTCCTTTCTCGTGCAAGTCGACGAACGCTTGCAGGCCGTTCCCAGTCAACCTAACGCTGCTTGCCATAACCAAAACCTGACGGTAGCAGACTCTCACCCACCCGAACGGTAGTCCGTTTTCCGAAGGCCTCAACCACCAGCCGGTCGGGTTCGATTGCGACTATCCGTCTTCCCATGACGATGTCACCAACCTTGGCGCGACGACCGTCAATCAGGGCGTAGCTCTCATCGCCCAGCGACACAACCGCTTTCAGCACATAGAACTGCTGGCTGCGCTTGCCTGACTTGCGCTTGCCACGCATGCGTCGCGCCTGACGCAGTGCCTTGCGCTTCTCTCGCTCCTGGCGCTTGAGTTCACGCTTGCGCTTGCGCTCCTCCTCGCGGATTCGCTTCATCTGCGCCCTGCGCTCCTCTTTCGTCATCGCCTTGAGCGAAGCCTTGGCCGTCTTGCGGCTCGAGCCGCCCTTTCTTCCCGCGCTCTTGCCGCTGCCGGCACCACCAGACTTCTCTGATTCAGAATCTGCTGTCGTCTGCTTCTTTGCCTTGGCTGTCGGCCCGGATTTACCTTTTGGCCTCAGGAAGATGAAACCCGCGACGCCGACGACAACGACAACAAGCAGAATCAGGACGATTCTTCTCACAACTTGCCCCCGGAGGTCAAGCTGGAGGCGTAGAGGTTCAGTTGCATCTTCACCTCAACCTCGGGCCTGATGTCGTCGCGGGCGACGACCTCGAATGCCGGAACCCGCAGGAAATAGTGATAGCTGTTCAACGATTCAATGTAACGCCCGACGTCAATGTAGCGTCCCTGCAGTGTAATCATGAACGGCACACCGCGCAGCGGCCGACTCTGCGACTCCTCTTCGAGCAGCGTGTCCAGCCCCGGCGGCTGAATCTCGAGGAATCGAACCTTGGCAGCAACGGCACGATCGGCCAGATCCTTCAAAGTGCTCAGCATCTGACTGCGTGGCACGACGTGAGAAGTGAACGCGACATTAGCCGCCTCCAGCTGGTCGAGCCGGGCCCGGAGCCGGCCGATCTGTTTCACCCGCGCACGCGTTTCCTCAAGCTGCTTCTGCAGGTCGGCAACAACTGCCGCATTGCGCTGACGGGCTTTCAGCCGCGGCTGATAGAGAAAGACAACCGCCAGCACTGCCAGCGCCAGATATGCGCCCAGGGCAATCAGAAGTACTTTTCGTTCAAGTAGCGCCATGTGTTACTCCGTGACACACTGCAGTTCGAACTCCAGGACCGTCTCGCCCTGTAATGAACTGCGGTTCTTGGACACCAGCTGGACCTGTTTGAATCCCGGGCTTGTTTCCAGGTCAATCAAGAACTGCGACAAGTCAACATCAAGCAGAAACGGCTCACCCGATACCACGCCTGACAGCTTGACATTATTGCCGTCAGTCAGTGACACGCTGCTCAGCTGGATGTTCTGGGGCACGATTCGCGTCAACTGGGCCATCACCGGCACAGTCGGCGTGTAGTCGCCAACAACATCACTCAGGCTGCGCTGTCGGGCTTCCAGTTCGCTGATCCGCGCCTCCAACGCAAAGTACTCTTTGTTGGCTTCTTCGGTCGCTTTCAGGTCGCGTCGTAGTCGATTGGCCTGAACCACCGAAGCCTGCGACCAGCCGGCGAGCACAATATAGACGAAGACCAGCAACCCGACCCAGACAATCCCCCCGGCAACCGCCAGTCTGATGTCCCGGGCGACCGTTTTGCCGGTTCTCATCTCACCCGGCAGCAGGTCCACCGAAGTGTGGTCGTAGTAAAGCCCGAGTGCAGTCACCAGCCGGTAGCCCTCCTGCTCCTCAGGCAATGAACCTTTCTTGTACAGTCCACCACTGCGGAAGGGGTCAAACAACTCGATCGGAATACCGAGGCTGGTCTGGAGGTATTCGCGCAACCCCTTCATTGCCGCCGTACCGCCGCACATCAGAATCCGGTCAATCTTTGCCTCACCGAACTCACGACGGTAGTAGTCGATTGAACGATTGATCTCGGCGACGAACCGTTCCAGCGCCGGCCGTTGCAGAGTTGCCAGCCGCTTGACCATCACGCCGTTGGGCAACAGCTCAGTCTCATCTTCACCCGGGATGCCGTAGCGACGCTTGTAGTTTTCCGCATCGTAGGCATCGAGAGCGAGCTGACCCTCCTCGGTGGTAATCGCTACCGTCATCGCCTCGGTAATCGCGTTGCCGGCAGTGGTAATGGTCCGGGCAAGATCGAGTCTTTCACCCTTCAGGAACACCATATCGGTGAACTCGGCACCGATATCCAGCACGCAGACCGTCTCCTCAGGACGGATCTGGGCATACTTGCGCGCCGCCGCCTGCAGCGCGAACGGGATAACGCTGATGGCGGTAGGTTCCAGTCCAGCTTTGCGGAGCGTGGAGATGTGGTCGGATATGATGTCCTTGCGGGCGGCAACAACCATGACGTTGTCTTTGATTGCGCCGGCTTCACGCTGTGGACCCAAGGTTTTGAAATCGAGGATAGCTTCATCGAGCGTGAAGGGCGAGTACTTTTCCAGTCGCAGCAGTATGGCATCCTTCAGCTCGCGCCGGTTCATCTTCGGGAACGGTGCCTGACGCAAGCTGACCGACGGACCGGAAACGAAGCTGTAGACTTCGTCCGGCTTGTAGTCCTTGATCAGCTCGCGCAGAATCGAAGGGACGTCGAATGCCTCGCCGATTTCCTTCAGGCCGTAGTCGACGATCCTGCCGCCCTCCATCTTGATGAACTTGACCGAGTTGGAACCGATATCAATGCAGAGCGTCCCTTTGCCGCCTCCGCCCATTATCTTGCCAAACACGCTACCGGTTGCCAATACTCCTCCTTGTCATCACGGTCACGGCGAAACAGTTATCTCGGAGCCATCGCTGAACCGCAAACGAAACTCCCGCCCGCTCACTTTCGCCGGCTGACTGAGCAGACTGTCAACGATGCTGTCCTTCACGAAACTCCAGAAACCAAAAACCACTTCTTCGGAAAGATTACCCGGCACCAGAACCGGCGGCACAACTGCCACCGTGCTGCCCTGCCCCGGTGCCCGTCCGCCTGGCGGCACCGGAAAGCCGTAAACGTTCACACCATTGACCGTGAACCAGGTCATGTAGGCGGAATCGGCAGGAGCGATTGAAGCGAAGGTGACAGTACGTACCGTATCGTCAACGCTGCCCGTGTTGACGACCCGAATGGTGAAGCCGTTACTGTCGGGCAGTTGTAGGACCGGCGTTCCGACCATCCGCAACCGGCTGCGGAAATTGCGGTTGAAACGAATGTCGACCACTGCCCGCGACCGCGGCGTAACCGTTACCCAGCGAACGATTGAATCCGCGACCGGTGGCGGTAGTGTTACCACCAACCGGTGACTGCCAACCGGGACGGGCCGACCGGTTCGGGTTGAAAACTCATAGTAGCCGCCCGGGTCGGCAAGAGCATACATCGGCATCTGACCGGCACTGGTGTAAAGGGCGATGCTGATACCCGAAGCCAGTTCGCCGGGTGGATTGTTTTCAATATCGGTAATGTTGCCGCTGACTATATTCTCGGCAAGCTGAGAAAGCGAATCGGCCACCCGCATCGTCAGCGGATAGCGACCGTTTCCCAGACTGGAAATAGTCCCGGTTGTCGGATTCCAGGTATAGAGATTCCCCCAGGCATCACGCAGAAAACCGAGCGAATCACCAACGAGGTCACGGCGCAGGTAGGGACCACGCCACTTTGGTTCGTTGTTGAGGTTGGTTACAAGTTCCCGCAGGTCTGTCGGCAGTCGGCCGACATCACCGTAGAAACCAAAATCAACCCGGCGACCATCATACAGCAGGTCGGGATTGCCGGTTATTGCCTGAACAATCTGCCGCATCTCCCGGGCAGTCTGGTCAAAAAGCGATCGGTCGCGGGTGGCGTCGATCGTCCGCAGAGCAACTGTGCTGAGCACACCGATGATCAAGAGCACGACCAGCAGTTCCATCAAGGTGAAACCACGCCGGAGATACTGTAGGGTTTTCATGGCAGTGTGCTCCAGTCTAGATTCAACCGAACCCTGACGTCGGGCGCGCCGATTCGAGGGTAAACCGTCACGTTGACCGTCGTCAAAGTCGTCTCCGGCGGCGGTGGTACGTAACGGACATAACGCGCGATCAACAAATGATTGCCCTGCGGAACATTGGGAATCTCGAACTGGCCGTTGCTGGCTGATAGGACCCGCACCGAATCCCGGCGCGTCACCGCCTCGAACGGCCGCAACAGAATAACGGAAAGGATGCCGATGCTGTCGGCCCGACCTGAAGGCGGCTGCCCCTGGACATCGAGCACCTGGCCGCGAACTGTGTTTCGTTCCAGTTCAGCCCGAGTGAAACCGATACTGCGTGTCATCCAGCGCGTCCGGTCCACCAGCCCGCGTCCACCGTAGCTGCGCAGAAAACCACTGTCGGGGTTGTAGATGATCGTGTCACCCCAGCCATCAGTACGGTAGGTTTCGGGCGATTCACTGAAAGTGGCCCGGATGTAGGGACCACGCCAGCGGCTGCTTTCGGGCGGCGAAGCCGGCGGCGGATTCACCAGTTCGGAGAGCGTATAGGGCATGCGGCCAACATCACCGACAAAACCGAAATCGGCCCTGCGGCCGGCAACTATGAAATCAGGATCACCGGCTATCGCCGTCGCAAGCTGGTCAAGCCGCTTGCGGGTGTTTTCATAGCGGCTGCGCTCCAGTGTCACATCCCAGGTTTTCACCGCTGCCGTCAGAATCAGACTGAGAATCATCAGGACGATGAGCAGCTCCAGCAGCGTCACCCCGTGGGCAGGTCTTCGGCAGCGGTGATTCATCAGGCCCCCTAGAATCTGACCCTCAGGTCGTCGCTGTCACGTGCTCCTGGCTGACCCCAGAACAGACCGTCAGGACCCGCACTCCACAAACCCAGGGTCTCGTTATTCTGGATAAAGTAACGGTATTCAACACCCCAGGCATCAAAACGGTAACCCAGTTCGCCATCCTCACGGACGTAGGGTCCGTTCCAGCCGCGCTTGATGTACGGGTCCCAGGACGGGAGCGTCTCCTTGCCGACATACTGCAGGCGGTCATAGGGCGGTTCAAACGGGTTACGGGTCGCCAGTTCAACAAGATCACGCGGATAACGGCCGACGTCGTTGCGAAAACCGGTCATTACCATCTCGCCGTCGACCTGAATGCTGGGATTGCCGGCAATCGCGTCGCGCAGCACGCTCATTTCCTGTAATGTCGCCACCCGTCGTGCGTTGGTCGTAATTCGTGAAACTATCGTCGGGACAAAGAATGCCAGCAGAATGCCGATAACCGAAATGACGACAAGGAGCTCGACGAGCGTGAACCCGGACCGGCGCGCCGAAGTACCGTTCACCGGCGAAATTATAGGACGGCACTGAACAGGTGTCAAGCGTCGCATTACTGAGTACATAGCCGAACCTCAGTTGTGCAGGACAAAAATCGTCGCTGATTCGTCGGCATTGTAGTCGCGAATCGACACACCGCCGCGACCAATACCAACCAGACCGTAAGCCAGAGGCCACTCGACTCCTTCCGGCTCCCAGACTCCGTACACGATTTCACCCGGGTAGTAGCCGGAGACATCATTCGGCCCCAGCTCCTGATTGTTGCTGACGTCCGCCTCAGATTCATAGTCTTCCGGGTTGAATTCGTCCGGATCCATCTCACGGTTGGTCCAGGGATTGGTCGGCAACTTCCCCATCCGCTGTTCAAACACTCCACCGGGGAAATAGGAGCCGTAGCCATCCTCGTAGAAGTCGTCCGCGTAGTAACCCTTTTCGGCGTGAAACGCCTCGATGACAACCTGAACATTGTGCAGGTTCATCTTCATCGCCGCAGTCCGAGCCTGTTCGCGGACAACCGTGTAACGGGGAATCGCCATGCTCATCAGAATGCCCATGATCATGATCACGACGAGCATCTCGACCAAAGTAAAACCTCTGGGTTCACGCATAGAATCTCCTCGGAAAGGTTATAGGGCTCGTCCGCAGCATTGTCAAGCAAAGTGGCCGCAAAACGGTCATTATCGTCATCGTCATTATCGCCGTTGCGCCGGCGGGGTCGTACTTCTCACCTTACCACCGTCGTCAATGAAGAAGGTCCCACCATAAGGCTCTTCCGGCAGCCGTTCAATGTAGCCGGCTGCAACCAGCTCGCCCAATCGCGATGGCAGTCTTCCCTTGTCTTCACGAAACCGGTCCACTGCTCCCTGTAAAATGGCAAGCCCCTCTTCCAGTTTCAGATTTCGCAACTGACGGATTACCAGTGCCCGCAGCGCCTTGTTCTCGGTGTTATCGTAAATCTCCCGCCACATCTGCCGGGCCGTTTCAAAATCTCCGGCCCGCGACATCGCCACCGCGGCCCAGCGGGCAGTTACCTGCCACGCATTGGGCAGCCGGGAGGCGATGTCAAAAAGCACGCCGGCCCGCTCGTAATCACGCAGCAGCATGTAGCTGATGAAACCGGCATCAAAAGGCAACTGCCAGTCCAGCGGATTGACATTCATCCCGGCCAGCAGCAGGTCAACGGCCTCCTGGGGTTTGCGGGCATCCCAGGCCAGAGTTATTGCACCGAAATGATACGCACCGATGAAATGAGGGTCGAGGACGGTCAGAATCGCAAACACATGACCGAGCCACTCGTACTTCCGGTCGGTCATGAGATGATGACCATAGTACTGGATGGCCCGCAGCCAGACAAAATCCGCCGCAACGGTCTGATATTCAATAGTTGCCTGGCGAATAAACTGCCCGGACGGAAAATACATCAGTTCTTCGATTGCCTTTTCCCTCATCCGGGCCTCACCGGCTCGGTCAATGCCCAGCTGTAGCAGATAACACGCGACAAAACCCCACACAACAAGTACCACTGGCAGCAGTGCCACCAGTGCGCCCGGCATCCGCGGTCCGGCCGGCTCGAGCCGAACCTCTTCAACCATACTTTCTCTAGAACTCCTTGCGGTTGAAGATGGCGATTGAAATCAGCAGTAAGGTTGCCGAGTAGACGATAGCATAGATCACCGACAACACCAGCGCGGTCGGATCAATCAGAGCGTTTCGTGCCACCTCGGCGCGCAGATTGAAGTTGCCGAGATTGGGCAGAACATAGTAGAGAAACTCGCTTACCCCTTTGACGACCGGTGACGGGCTCATGGCGGCCAGCAGCTTCAAATCCCGGGTAAGGTGGCCGACAAAGTAGACCGCAAATGTAAAAACGGCACCGGCGATCGGCGTGACAAAGGTCGAAAACAGCACCGCGACGGCGGTGATTACTGCCAGTTGGCAGTAGGTCATCAACACCGCAACCAGCATCAGCGCCGACGTCCGCACCCCCAGCAACGGCATCAACAGGTAGAAACAGACCGTCATCACCAGCAGACTCACCAGCAGCACTGCCATCAGGCCGGCATACTTGCCGACGATAAACTCCCAGCGCCGAACCGGTTTGGCCAGCATGATGTAGATCGTACGTTTTTCGACCTCTTTATACACGATCCGGCCACCGACGAGAATCGCTATCAGAACGGTGAAAAGATTGATCGCTGCCAGGCCGATGTCCTTGACAACCTTGCCTTCTTCACCCAGTGCCAGCGGCTGGATCACCCGCGAACTGCCCATCACCAGCAGGGCAAAAACCAGCAGTGTCACCAAAACCTTGTCGCGAATCGACTCGCGGAAAGTGTTCAGGGCAATCCCGTAGATTCTGGCACTCACGATGTTCCCCGGCGCTGGCCGATGCGCGCCATGAAATAGTCTTCCAGTGTTGCCCGGCGCGGCACGATTGACTGGATCCGGCAACCAGTCTCATGAGCGATTGCCATCACCTTGTCGACATCCTCCTCCCGCGCCAGCGTCAGAAGCATCGTCTCGCCCGACTTGACCGACTGCTGAGCGATGCGTTCGAAAGCCTTGACAATCCTGCCACTGACTCCTCGAACGGTGACTTCGATCGCATCGGCGGTAGTGCCGAGGATGTCCTCCAGCCGTCCCTCTTCAGCTATACGGCCGTTGATGATTATGCCCACCCGGTCGCAAATCATCTCGACGTCCGAAAGAATGTGCGTTGAAAAGAAGACTGTCTTGCCCCGCTCGCGCAGACCGACAATAATATCCCGAAACTCTTTGCGGCCGACCGGGTCCAGCCCACCCATCGGTTCATCCAGGATTACCAGCTCGGGATCACCAATCAGCGCCTGGGCAATTCCCATTCGTTGCAGCATTCCGCGCGAGAAACCGCGCAACTGATTGGTCGCGACGTGTTCCATCCGAACCAGCCTGAGGAGACCATTTGCCCGACCGGCGACCTCGTTCTGAGGCACGCCGGCGATGCGTGCCGCCAGTTGCAGAAACTCGGCAGCGGTCAGATACTCGTAGAAGTATGGCTGCTCGGGCAAGAAGCCCAGCCGGGCTTTCACCCGGGCATCACGCGGCGGCCGGCCGAAAACCGTCGCCGTACCGCTGGTCGGCCGTGCCAGACCGATGAGAATCTTGATCAGCGTTGTCTTGCCGGCGCCATTTGGTCCAAGGAAGCCGTAGATTTCGCCCGGTTGTACCGACATTGTCACATCGGTCAGGGCGTTGATTCGCCGCAGCCGGAAGCCGGACCGGTAGACCTTGCTCAGCCTGACCGTCGCAATCAACGGCTGCACCGCCTCTGACATAACTGTGCGATTATAGAATTGCGCCCGGGACTGTCAAGCTGCCGCGGTAAAAGGAGCGGGCGGGGCAAATGCCCCGCCCGCTCTGACCTCTTCTTTGCCCTCGACTAGTTGTGGAGGACGAAGTAGATGTAGACGTCCTCTTCGACCGGGTCGCGGTCGTACATCGGGAAGTACACATCGCGGCCGTAACCGCAGATGCCGTATTCCTGAACGACCTCAAGGACGTTCTCCTCCGGCATGTAGCCGAGGATGGCGATCGTGCCCTGCAGCCCGTTCTCGGCCTCGAGCTCGTCGTACGGGCAGTCGTGGTTCTCGTCATCGCTGCGGACCGCCGCGTTCTGGCCCGGCTCCTCAAGCCCTTCGGGATCGAAGGTCATATCCGCATCTTCGACGTTGTAACGACGGCCGGTGTACGGGTTGATCGGCAACGCGCCGTAGATCGGCTCACCTTCGGCGCCGACGGGGTCACCGCCCGGGAAGTAGCAGCGGGTGATGTCCTCTTCGTCTTCGAAGTCAGCCTCGGCTCCGGGATAGTTACCGTTGTGGTCAACCGCGTACGCCTCGAGCGCAGTCTGAACAACGTGCATGTTGTTCTTCACAGAGGCGCGGCGGGCGCGCTCCTGGAACAGCACGAAGTTCGGGATGATGAGGGCGAGCAGGATGCCGATGATCAGGATGACCACCAGCAGTTCGATCAGTGTGAAGCCTTTGTTCTTCATGAGGCTCCACCTCCTCTCTTTAAGGATTTAGATTAGAACAGCAAGGCTGCCGGCCGGTTGTGGGCATTCAGACCCATCTGAAGCGCACATCCGTGCCTGCAACCTCAACTGTCCACAGATATCGTAATACCCCCGACCACCCTGTCAAGTTTTTCTTTGGTACCGTTCGCAGGCACAACCAACCGGCAACTTCTCTCCGAAAAGAGAAACCCCGGCAGCGACCTACTCTCCCATGCCGTTACCAGCACAGTACCATCGGCCCTGGAGGGCTTAACTTCTCTGTTCGGAATGGGAAGAGGTGTGGCCCCTCCGGTATCACCGCCGGGAATCTCAACAAAACTTAAAGGAGAAGAAGCAGACTGAACCTCAAGCCGCACGGCCGATTAGTACCACTCGGCTGAACGCATTACTGCGCTTACACCTGTGGCCTATCACCTGGTAGTCTTCCAGGGGCCTTCAGGGTGACGCACCTTGCGGCGCGCCACACGGGAGACCTAATCTTGGGCTGGGCTTCCCGCTTAGATGCCTTCAGCGGTTATCCCTTCCGTACATGACTACCGAGCGTTGCCCCTGGCGGGACAGCTCGTACATCAGAGGTACGTCCACCCTGGTCCTCTCGTACTAAGGGCAGCTTCCCTCAAGTCTCCTACGCCCACGATGGATAGAGTCCGAACTGTCTCACGACGTTCTGAACCCAGCTCACGTACCGCTTTAATGGGCGAACAGACCAACCCTTGGGACCTTATTCAGCCCCAGGATGCGATGAGCCGACATCGAGGTGCCAAACTTCGCCGTCGATGTGAACTCTCGGGCGAAATCAGCCTGTTATCCCCAGAGTACCTTTTGTCCGATGAGCTATGGCCCTTCCACGCAGAGCCACAGGATCACTAGGTCCGACTTTCGTCTCTGATCGAGCCGTCGCTCTCACAGTCAGGCCGGCTTATGCCCTTGCGCTCGCCGCACAGTGACCGTCTGTGCTGAGCCGACCTTAGAACGCCTCCGTTACCGTTTAGGAGGCGACCGCCCCAGTCAAACTACCCGCCTGCCACTGTCCCCCGCCTCGATTACAGCACGGGGTTAGAACCTCAACAGAACAAGGGTGGTATTTCACCGTTGGCTCCACCCGGACTAGCGTCCGGGCTTCACAGCCTCCCACCTATCCTACACATGCCCTGCCAAAATCCAATGACAAGGTATAGTAAAGGTTCACGGGGTCTTTTTGTCCAATCGCGGGCAGGCGGCATCTTCACCGCCGCTACAGTTTCGCCGGGCTTCTCGTCAAGACAGCGCTCCACTCGTTACACCATTCGTGCAGGTCGGAACTTACCCGACAAGGAATTTCGCTACCTTAGGACCGTTAGAGTTACGGCCGCCGTTTACCGGGGCTTCGGTCGAGAGCTTCGCCTTGCGGCTGACCCCCTTCCTTAACCTTCCGGCACCGGGCAGGTGTCAGTCCCTATACGTCGCCTTCACGGCTTAGCAGAGACCTGTGTTTTTGTTAAACAGTCGGTAGAGCCACTTCACTGCGGCCGGCTTGCGCCGGCACCCCTTATCCCGAAGTTACGGGGCTAGATTGCCGAGTTCCTTAACAAGAGCTCACCCGAGCACCTATGGATATTCTCCTCACCCACCAGTGTCGGTTTACGGTACGGACACCCTGACGTCTCGCATAGAGGTTTTTCTCGGCAGTCGGGCCGGCCCGGTTCCGCTCCCTTGCGGAAGCGTCCCATTCGCTGCAGCGAATTACGCGCGCGGATTTGCCTACGCGCCATCGCCACAGCTTAGACCCCGATCCAGCACGGGGCCGGGCCTTTCCTTCTGCGTCACCCCTTAGCTGGTGACGACGCCAAAGTGGTTCCGGAATGTTGACCGGATTGCCATCGCCTACGCCTTTCGGCCTCGACTTAGGTTCCGACTAACTCTGGGCGGATTAACCTTCCCCAGAAACCCTTGGGCTTTCGGTGGACAGGTTTTTCACCTGTCTTAACGCTACTCGTTCCGGCATACTCACTTCTGCCTGGTCCAGCGTGCTTCGCAACACGCCTTCAACCTACTACAGAACGCTCCCCTACCACTCGACTTGCGTCGAGTCCGTGGCTTCGGCGGTATGCTTGACCCCCGATATATTTTCAGCGCAAAACCACTCGACTGGTGAGCTGTTACGCACTCTTTAAATGATTGCTGCTTCTAAGCCAACATCCCAGCTGTCTGAGTAGCTTCACCTCTTTTTCGACTTAGCATACACTTCGGGGCCTTAGCCGACGGTCTGGGTTATTCCCCTCTCGGCACTGGACCTTAGAGCTCAGCGCCTCTTTCCATGGCTCTAGAGTTGCGGCATTCGGAGTTTGATCGGGTTTTCTCCCACATTGTGGGGAAGCGCCCATCCAGTGCTCTACCTCCGCAACTGAACGCCACAGACTGCCCCTAAAGGCATTTCGGGGAGAACCAGCTATCACCCGGTTTGGTTAGCCTTTCACTCCGACCCACAGCTCATCCGAGATTATTGCAAGGATCACCGGTTCGGTCCTCCCTTGAGTGTTACCTCAAGTTC
>CBFGJX010000004.1:86245-122772 GCA_965649225.1 Caldifarciminota bacterium | reverse complement strand
CGCCCTCCGGCAAGGCGGTCAAGGACGGCGGGGCGATAGCATACGATGCGGGCAGCAGCAGGCTCTATGTCCTCAAAGGCAACAAGACCGGGGACTTCTACAGCTTTGACGGCACAACCTGGACCACCCTGACCGCCATCCCGCTCGGTGTCGAGAACAAGCCTCCGGCCAAGGGTGCCAACCTCTGCACCGACGGCAACGGCGTGGTCTATGCGGTCAAGGGCAACAACACCCAGGGCTTCTGGCAGTACTCCGGTGGCACGTGGACCCAGCTGGCCGACATCCCGCTCGGGGCTTCCAACAAGAAGGTCAAAGGTGGCACTGACCTGGTCTATGTCGCCGGCGACTCGGGCTATGTCTACCTGCTCAAAGGCTACAAGACCGAGTTCTACCGCTACAACGTCACCTCCGGTCAGTGGGAGACGCTTGCTGACGCTCCGGCCGGGCAGAAGGCCAAGTGGGACAAGGGCTCCTGGCTGGCCCTGGACCTTGCCGGCAACCGCATCTTTGCCCACAAGGCCAAGTATCACGAGCTGTATGCCTACGACCTTGCCACCGGCAACTGGGGTGAGCAGCTGGCGGGCATGCCACTGCTCAATAGCCAGACCGGCAAGAGCAAGAAGAGCAAGGACGGTGGCTCGGCAGCCTTCCTTGCCGACGGCATGCTCTATGCCCTCAAAGGTGGCAACACCTGCGACTTCTACGCCTACGAGCCCGGCTCCAACCAGTGGGCGGAGAAAGAGACCATGCCGCAGGTGGGCAGCAGTCAGAAGAAGAAGCGGGTCAAAGGCGGTGGCGACATCACCTCGGACGGCAGCTACCTCTATGCCCTGAAGGGCAACAAGACATTAGAACTCTGGCGCTATGTACCGGCTGCCGGCCAGCCGGCTTTTGTCCGGCTGGTGCCTGAGCGGGGCGGGGTGCAGTCCGGCGCTGCCGGCTTGAGCGGCCGGCTGGTCAGTGGTCTTGTCCGCAGTGGCGGCAGTCTGCAGCTCGGTGGTCTGCCGGCCGGGCGGCTGACAGTGGAGCTGTATGACGCTGCCGGCCGGCTGGTGCTGTTGCGGCCGGTGAGCGGTGGCACGGCAGTGCTGCCGGCGCTGGCGCCGGGAGTGTATCTGCTGCGTGTTGACCGCAGCACCGGCAAGCTGGTGGTGGAGTAGCACCAACTCTGGTTTCGCGCTGGCGGGGCAACAGCAGTTGTCCCGCCAGTGCATTCCAAGCGCAGGTTGACCCGTTTGCCTCGCGAGATATCCTGTAACAACTGATGTCGCCGGTCAGCAACTGGCTGGCGGCTTGAACACAAGGAGGCACAATGACCCGTCTTGGCGTTCTGGCAATTCTGTTTCTTCTGCCCCCGACAAGAGTCTGCGCGTCACCGCTTTCCATCCAGAGTCCGGTGTCGGTCGGTTGGCGGCCGGCCGGCACTGAAATTGTCGAACTGCGCACTGCCGATTCCCGTCACTATGCCAATGGCGACGGCACCGTGACATCGGTCATTGACGCTTCCGCAAGCCTGCAGGCGGTCTATACCGGTTACTCGGAACTGGGCTATGTTTACGGCTCGCTCAACGATTCCAATCGCGGCGTCGGCGGAGTCTTCTACTGCGGCTACTACGACCTGGTCGGTCTGGTCACGGTTCTCGAACGGGGCTGGGTCGAATGGAACATCTCCTCCATCCCCGACACCGCAACAATCACCAGTGTCCGCTGCTCAACCTACTGCTATTCAACAACCGGTACTGTTACCGGCCTCACTCTGCGCCACATGGCCAACCGGCCGTCAACTACCCCCGGCGTTTCGCTGCTCTACAACGACGCCGGCGACGGTTCGATCTACTCCAGCCGGGCAAACCCGACCACCGGCTGGCTCAATGACAGCCTCAGCAGTCAGGCCCGCATTGACCTCACCAACCGCCTTGCTCAGGACTGGTTTGCCATCGGCTACTCTGCCACCGGCAGCGGAACCCAGTGGGAAATCGCGTTCAACGGCACCGGCACCACCACCGGCCCGCCCCGGCTGGTCGTGGTCTGGGGCTCGAGCGCAACCGCCGATGTCGGAGTGAGCCGCATAGTCGCACCAACCGGCATCATCGACTCCACTGCCTCGGTGGCGCCGGCCTGTTCGGTACGCAACTACGGTACCGTTGCGGCCTCGAACTTTCTTGTCCGCTGCCGCATTGGCAGTTTCTACTCAGATACCGCCCGGGTGACATCGCTGGCACCGGGCGCTGCAACTCTGGTCACATTCCCGGCACGCTCAGCCTGGCCGCGCGGGCGGTTCGCGGTTGTCTGCTCCACCGCACTGACCGCCGATACGCTTCCGGGCAACGACCGCCGCATTGACTCGGTAACCGTAAGGGTGCTCGATGCCCTGCCGCTGGCAATCGTCGCTCCCACCGGCGTTGTTGACTCCGGCACCACCATTGTGCCTCAGGTGACTGTGCGCAATGCTTCCAGCATTGCAGCGGTCATACCGGTCTGGCTGCGTATCGGCAATTGGCAGGACTCGACTCAGATCAGCCTGCCGGCCGAATCCAGTGCCACAGTTACATTCAACCAATGGACCGCCGCTGCCCGCGGCGAGTATGGTATTGCCTGCACAACCAGACTCGCCGGTGACATGATACCGGCCAACGACACTCTCTCCGGCTCGGTGGCGGTTGCGGTTACCGACGTCGCGGTGCGGGCTATCATCGCGCCCGCCGGCACAACCGGGCCAGGCCCGATCACCCCGCGCGCAACAGTCCGCAACCTCGGCACCACCCGCACCGCTGCCCGGATAAACTTCGCAATCAACTCCAGTCCGCCCTACACTGCCCTGCTTGACCTGCCGGCCGGTCTGCCCGATGTCGACACGACTCTTGAGTTCCCGGTCTGGAACGCAACACCGGGCAGCTATTCGGCCCGCTGCTCGGTCGCTGTCGCCGGCGATCTGGTGCCGGCCAACGACACCCTTTCCCGCGCGTTCACGGTAGCGGACAGCACACTACCGCCCGGCTGGACCGAAATCACGCAGGTACCCCTGCTGCCCTCCGGCCGCGCGGTCAAGGACGGCGGTGCGATTGCCTGGGATGCCGGCACCGGTCTTCTCTATGTCCTCAAAGGCAACAAGACCGGGGACTTCTACAGCTTCGACGGCACGACCTGGACCACCCTGACCGCCATACCAGTCGGCACCGAAGCCAAGCCTCCGGCCAAGGGTGCAGGCATCTGCACCGACGGCAACGGCGTGGTCTATGCGGTCAAGGGCAACAACACCCAGGGCTTCTGGCAGTACTCGGGTGGCACGTGGACCCAACTGGCCGACATCCCGCTCGGTGTCTCCAACAAGAAGGTCAAAGGTGGCACCGACCTGGTCTATGTTGATGCCGGTGACAGCCAGTATGTCTATCTGCTCAAGGGCTACAAGACCGAGTTCTACCGCTACAACGTCACCTCCGGCGTCTGGCAGCCGCTTGCTGACGCTCCGGCCGGGCAAAAGCCCAAGTGGGACAAAGGCTCCTGGCTGGCCCTGGACCTTGCCGGCAACCGCATCTTTGCCCACAAGGCCAAGTATCACGAGCTGTATGCCTATGACCTTGCCACCGGCAACTGGGGTGAGCAGCTGGCGGGCATGCCGCTGCTCAATAGCCAGACCGGCAAGAGCAAGAAGAGCAAGGACGGCGGCTCGGCAGCCTTCCTTGCCGACGGCATGCTCTATGCCCTCAAAGGTGGCAACACCTGCGACTTCTACGGCTACGAGCCCGGCTCCAACCAGTGGGCGGAGAAAGAGACCATGCCACAGGTGGGCAGCAGTCAGAAGAAGAAGCGGGTCAAAGGCGGTGGCGACATCACCTCGGACGGCAGCTTCATCTATGCCCTGAAAGGCAACAAGACGGTGGAGCTGTGGCGCTACACACCGGGCACGGTGATGGTGGCCGCGCCGGTCCGCTCCGGTGTGATGGCTGGCACTACTGTCCCGCCGGTGGGCATGACGCTTGGTCCCAACCCGCTGACCGGCAACACGGCGCTGCTGCGCTGGAGTCTGCCGGCGGCCGCTCCGGCGACGGTGCAGGTGTATGACATCACCGGCCGGACGGTGCTGGTGCGCAGTCTGGCCGCCGGTCGCAGCGGTGCCACCAGTCTCGACCTGCGCGGTCTTGCCGCTGGTGTCTATCTGGTCCGGCTCACGGCCGGTGACTACACCGCGGCGCAGAAGCTCGTCATCGAGTAGTCCGGACCGGGTCCTTTTCACCGGGGCGGCCCAGTGCCGCCCCGGTCTGTCTCCGGTGCTGACTGGTGATACTACATTAGAGCCATCAACCTGCCTGCCGGCGACAAACGACACCGGCTCCGGTTGGCCTCTCGGCGCAACCGGCCGGGCAAGCCTCTAGCCGGGCAATCAGTTAGCGCCCGGCCCGGGATTGTGATTGCTGAAAACCGGCCGGTTTGAGACCGTCTCCCGACCGCCTCCAGGGCGGCATGAGCCGCTGCCGGATTAGATTGCCTTGGGCCAGGCCAGAGCAGTTGTTGTCAATCGCTCGAAGTGAGCACCGAGGAAGCTGAGCACCGTGTCGAGTGGTCTGGAGCTGATGCGCAGGGTTGCGACCGTCGCGGACGCGGAGTACAGCAGTCGGTCAAGATCAGCAAGCTCGGCCGGGCTCAATTGAATCAGGCCGGGGCCGCTTGCGCAGTCACGGCAGACTGTGCCACCGCGAACCGGGTCAAGCCAGACGGTCCTGTCCCCGACCGGCTGACGGCAGACAACGCAGTAACGCAACTCGGGTCGAAAGCCCAGAAAGCTGGCCGCCTTCAACAGAAACGCCGCCAGCAGCTGCTCGAATCCGGTTTCGGCACGCTCCACCACGGCGAAATTGCCGACTGTCAGAATATAAAGCCGCTCATTGGCGTCCAGTGGCGGCAGAACCTGCAACAGGAATTCGGCCATCCGGCCGGCACAGAAGTACCGTTGGGGCAGCTGGCTGATGCCGGAATAGGCACGAAGCAGTTCTGCCTCGCCCAGATTGTAGATCGCCCGGTTTTCCCGCCGATAGAAGGTGATGCGGGACTGACAGAAAAGATTGAGAGCCGCAGCGGTCCGGCTGCGCGGACGACGGGCTCCGCGGGCAATGACGGTAACGAGACCGTGTTCACGGGTGAGCAGACTGACCGTTCGCGACGACTCCCGCCAGTCCCGCGTCCGCAGCACCACCGCTTCGGTCGTTACCAGCCGGCGCATGGCGTTTCAGTTTCTGCGGTAACTGCCCCCGGTTCTGGCTTCATCCCTCGGAGCGGATTTCGCCGACGAGTTCTTCAAGCAGGTCTTCCAGTGAAACGATGCCGACGGTGGCACCGTTTTCGTCTTCGACCACCGCCAGATGTTCGCCGCGCGCCTGCAGCGAACGCAGCACCTCCATTGCCCGCATCGAAACCGGCACGCGCGGGATCCGCCGGATGAGCCGGGTCGGCGCGGCCAGCAAGTCCTTGGAAATAATTACGCCGACGATGTTGTCCGGCCGGTCCCGCCAGACCGGAATCCGCGAGTAGCCATAAGTTCGAATAACGGCAAGCACGGTTTCAAGGTCGGCATCGAAGCTGACCGAGCGCACCATTTCCAGCGGAATCGCCAGTTCACCGACCCGGGTGGCGGAAAAGCGAAACAGCCGGTTGACCATCCGGCCAATCCCCGGGCCGCGACCGCCGGCATCGCGCCGGGAAAGCGCGGCAACGAAATCGTGCCGGGTAAGCACAAACCGCTGCCCGGTGGTACTCTGGTGCCAGATGCGCGAAAGACCAATCAGCAGCATCGTCAGCGGCCGGACGACCCAGCCGAAGCCTGCCAGCGCCGGTGCCACCAGCCGCAGCACCCGCGTTGGCCAGGCCTGACCCAGCGACTTGGGCACAAATTCGCCGATGACGGTAGTAACCGCAACAACAATCATCACCGCCGCCAGCGCCCAGGCCGGACCAAAAGCCCGGGTAAAGAACCCGGTAAAAATGACCGAGGCGAAGGTATTGACCAGATTGTTGCCGATGAGAATGCTGACCACGGTCGCGTCGGCCCGGTCGAGCAGTGCCAGTGCGGTACCGGCCCCAGCGATGCGACGCCTTGTCCACTCGGTCAATCGAATCCAGTTGGCCCGATAGACCGCTGTCTCGGCGGCCGAAAAGAAGCCGGACAGCAGCATCAGTACCGCGCCGAGCAACAGCTCCATCTCAACTCCGCTCCCGGCGCCGCAGCAGAACCTTTTCCAGCTTGTTGCCGTCGGTGGCCCGGACCTCAATCACCAGGTTCTGCCAGTCAAACCGGTCGCCGGGCCGGGGCAGCCGACCGAGCCGGTCATGAATGAAACCGGCCAGCCGCTCGTGGCCGACGCCGCGAAAAGCGTTATCCAGCAGCCGGTTCAGTGTCGCGATATCAATCTCGCCGTCCACCAGCCAGCTTGTTTCGTCCAGCCGGGTCCAGGGCAGTTCTTCGGCGATGTCATATTCGTCGGTGATTTCGCCAAACACCGCCTCGAGCAGGTCTTCCAGTGTCACCAGTCCGGCGGTCTGCCCGAACTCGTCAACCACAATCGCGATGTGCGAACCCTTGCGCCGCAGCTCGTCCAGCAGTTCCAGCAGTCGCTTCACTTCGGGCACAAAAAACGCCGGCCGGCACAGACTGCAGACTGGAGCAGCGCTGTCCGGCGCAACCAGCAGCTCCTTGGCATAGGCAGTGCCGATGATATTGTCGATCGTCTCGCGATAGACCGGCATCCGCGACAGACCGGCCGCCCGGAAGCGTTCCAGCGCCTCCTTCACCGGCGTGTTGTCGCTCAACGCAACAATGTCAATGCGCGGCGTCATCACCTCGGCAACCGTCCGCTTTTCCAGCCCAATCAGGTTCTGCAGAATGTCCTGTTCATGGCCGACAATCACCCCGCGCTCGCGGCCGATCGCGACCATCGTCTGCAGCTCCTCATCGCTGAGCTCGTCCGGCTCGACACTGCGCGGCGTGAACACGGCACTGATCCGGCGCAGCAGCCGGACCGGCGGTGCCAGCAGTTGCCGCGCCATCGCCACCGGCAGCGCCACCAGCGTCGCGAAGGCCGCCGGCGCCCGCGCCGCCGCCAGTTTGGGGATGACTTCACCGAAAACGATAATCACCAGCGTCATCACCAGTCCGCCGATGCCGGCATAGAGCGCAGCACTGCCCCCGGTCCGGCGGGCCAGTTTCAGCGCCAGAACCGTGAGCAGTGCCGAAGCCGTGGTATTGACAATCAGATTGCCCAGCAGGATTGCCCCAAGCAGTTGAACCGGCTCGGCGAGCAGGGCTTCAATCCGCCGACTGACCTTCGGCCGCTCACTGCGCAGTGCTTCGCGCTGACCGGCGGTGAGCGAAAAGAACGCAGTCTCGGCCCCGGAGAAAAGTGCCGAAAACGCCAGTAACAGCGCCAGCGCCAGCACGGGCAACAGCACCAGCGGCCAGTCCAGTATCATCGCCACCGCCACCGCTCGTAGGGTTTCATCTGCCGGTGGCTGAGTCCGGCCAGATGAAGCAGCCCGTGCCGGACCAGCCGTTCCAGTTCGGTGTTCAGGGTTATCCCCGCCGAACGGGCCTGAACCCGGGCGCGTTCGACCGACACATAAATCTCTCCTAGCAGCGGCGGGAGGCCAGGCTCGCGGGCGTCGAGTCGGAAAGACAGCACATCGGTCGCCCGGTCCTTGCCGCGCCAGCGGCGGTTGAGAACGCGAATGTTCTGGTCGTCGGTGAACACGACCGTTACCGTGCCCGGGCCGAGACCGAGCGTCTGGTCAATCCGGCGCGCAGTGCGCCGCAGCACGCGGGCCAGCCGCGCGTCGCGCGTGTTGTGCAACTGCAGCCGCATCACACCAGCGGCGGGTCGCCGGCACGGCCGTTGCTCTCGCGGTCATAGGCGGCAATAATCCGCGACACCAGTGGCGGCCGGACAACGTCCTGCGCCTGGAGCCGGACGATGATAATCCCGGGCACGCCGGCAAGCCGTTCTTCAGCTTCAATCAACCCCGAAGCATGGCGGGCAGCCAGATCAATCTGGGTAACATCGCCGGTGACCACCGCCTTGGAATTCCAGCCCAGCCGGGTAAGAAACATCCGCATCTGGGTTGAAGTGGTATTCTGCGCCTCGTCGAGAATGATAAATGAATCCGACAGCGTCCGGCCGCGCATGAAGGCCAGCGGCGCCACCTCGATGACTTCCTCCTCAATCAGCCGCCGGGCCCGCTCCAGCGGCACCATATCAAACAGTGCGTCATACAGCGGCCGCAGATACGGGTCAACCTTGTCCTTGAAAGTACCGGGCAGGTACCCGAGCGATTCGCCCGCCTCGACCGCCGGGCGGGTGAGGACAATCCGGCTGGCCCGGCCGGTGGTCAGGGCTTCGACTGCCGCGGCAACGGCAAGATAGGTCTTGCCGGTACCGGCCGGCCCGATAGAAAAAACGATGTCGGCCGACCGTATCGCCGCCAGGTACTCACGCTGATTCGGCGTCTTGGCGACAATCACCTTGCGCGGGGTACGAAGCGTCAGCGAGTCGGCCCCGTTGGGCGACTCGGCCGGCTGCCGCCCGCATTCGGCATCAACCAGTTCCGGCGTCAGGGTTTCCCCGCGGCGGCAGCGGCCCAGCAGCCGCTCGACCGTTGCCGAAAGCTCCAACTCCTCTTCGGCCGGCCCGGTCAGAATCAATTCATCACCCCGGGCGACAATCCGCGAACGAAACCGCCGCCCCAGCGCCACCAGATTGCAGTCGGCCGGACCGAGCAGGCTGATGGGATCAAGCCCGGCGATGGAAATCACGCGGCGAAAACCGCGTGCTGGCGAACTCATAGCGCCTCCGGCCGCATGCCGGCAGGCTCATTTTCGGTGGAATCGATTCCGCTCGCCATCCGTGGCAGCTCAATTCTAGACTCCGGCGCCGGCCAGTCAAGCGCCTGCGCTGGTGGCAGCGATTGACAGAGTTTTGCCGCTGGCGATATAATTGGCTGGCTTTGCCGGGCGGTGCCACAACCGCCGTCAGAAGAACGACGGCCGTCCGGCGAGGCCGGTTGCTGTCTAACGAGGAGGCGGTCTTGCGTTCAGTGTCACGGCTCTTTCTGGCCATTCTGGCAATCACCGGTGCTGCAACAGCCCAGTGGGAACCCGAACGCCGGGTCACGGCGACCACCACCATCCCCGACCGAACCTGCCTGGGCAATGCCCGGGCGGTGGCCATGCGCCGCGACACCGTCCACGTTGTCTATGAATCGCGGAGTCTGGACGGCGACGTAATCCGCTACGCTCGCTCGATTGACGGCGGCGCGACCTGGCAGTTCGACTCGATCATCTCCGACACTTTCAGCGACTATACCAAGTACTCGCCGACGATTGCCCTCAGCGGTCAGTTTGTTCACATCGTCTGGTGCGAATACAGCCCGTACCTGCTCT
This sequence comes from Caldifarciminota bacterium, assembly GCA_965649225.1. GTDB lineage: Bacteria > Hydrothermota > Tepidihabitantia > Tepidihabitantales > Tepidihabitantaceae > CBFGJX01. The sequence continues at coordinate 113,348 of CBFGJX010000004.1, read as the reverse complement.
ACGCGACACGGGTACGCTACCGCCGCTCGCAGAACAACGGCCTCAACTGGGACCCGCGTCAGGATGTAACCACCGTTACCGGTTTCCGTTACCGCTCACCTTCACTCGCCGTGTCCGGCGCGAATCTCTTTGTCGCCTTTGACGACGACTACACCCGACCAGAAGTCTACTTCAAGCGGTCGACTGACAATGGCAGCAGCTGGGCCCCGTCCGGGATGGGGTTGCGCCTGGACACCAACGCCCTCAGCCCCTCCATCGCTACCAACGGCACCACTGTCATCGTCTCCTACTCGCAGGGCAGCAGTTCCAACTACGACCTGGCGATTCGCCGCAGTACCAACCTGGGCGGCAGCTGGCTCTCCCGGCAGACCATCGACACCCGCGGTACCGCCACAACCGCCTCCTGCGTGTTGATGCGCGGGACCAACGCCTATCTTGCCTACAACGGCAATCCCTATGGTACCACCGACATATTCTTCGCCCGCTCGACCGACGCCGGTGCCAACTGGACGCTCGGCCCGGCGATTGACTCCGGCCCGGGCAACCAGACCGACCCGTCACTGAACCGCGGGCAGAACAACGTCATCCACGTTGCCTACACCGACTATTCGCTCACCGGCACCGGCATCAATTACCGTAACTCCGCTGACGAAGGTACGGTCTGGAGCCTGCCGCTGCGGGTTGATGCCGGCAGCGGACCGGCCACCCGGCCGACCGTATCGGTGAACGGTTTCGACACTGTCGCGGTCGCCTGGACCGACGGCCGCTGGAGCGTTCTCAACCCGGACGTGATGTACCGGCGCAACGGACCGAGTCTGATTGACGTCGGAGTCACCCGGATCGTCGCGCCCGCCGGCACCATCGACTCAACCCAGTCGGTCGCGCCCGCCTGTTCGGTGGCCAACTATGGCACATATCCCGCTACCTTCAAGGTCCGCTGCCGAATCGGCGGTTACTACTCCGACTCGGCTCAGGTTACCGGCCTCCTGCCCGGCACCTCAACCCTGGTGACATTTCCAGCCTGGTCGGCCTGGCCGCGCGGCACCCAGGCGATTGCCTGCTCCACCGAACTTGCCGGCGACATGGTGCCGTCGAACGACCGGCTCAGTGCAGTCTTCTCGGTCCGGGTTCTGGACGCGCAGGCCGTAACGATCATCGCCCCGACCGGCACGGTCGACTCCGGCACGACCGTGATACCGCGAGCCAGTGTCCGCAATAACGGCACTGCGGCCGCGACCTTTTCGGTCCGGATTTCAATCGGCGCCTGGGCCGATTCCCAGACTGTATCACTGGCTGCCGGTGCCAGCCAGACGGTCAGCTTCGCCGGCTGGACCGCTCTCCAGCGCGGAATCAATGCCATTCGCTGCACTACCCGGCTCACCGACGACATGGTGCCGGCCAACAACCTCGCCACCGGCGAAGTCACGGTCCGGGTGCTCGATGTCGCCCCGCTCAGCATTATTGCCCCGGTCGGCACTGTCGATTCCGGCACGGCTGTCACCCCGCGGGTCAGAGTGCGAAACAACGGCACCCACGAAGCTACCTTCTACACCCGGCTGCGCATCGGCCCGACCTGGGTTGATTCGGTGCAGACCACGCTTGCCGCGGGCGACACCCAGACACTGGCCTTTGCCAGCTGGACTCCAACTCAGCGCGGAGTCAACGCTGTCCGCTGCAGCACCAAACTGACCGGCGATGCCGTACCGGCAAACAACCTGCTCACCGGCGACGTGACGGTGCGCGTGCTCGATGCTCAGGCCGTCAGCATTCTGGCGCCGACCGGCACGGTTGATTCCGGCGTGGCGATAACCCCGCAGGCTCAGGTGCGCAACAACGGCACCGGCGACGCCACCTTCTACACCCGACTGACCATCGGCAGCTATGTTGATTCCCAGCAGGTCACGCTGTCGCCTGGCGGCACCCAGACTCTCAGCTTCGCCCAGTGGATTGCAACCCAGCGTGGAATCAATGCGGTTCGCTGCTCGACCCGCCTCACCGGCGACATGGTGCCGGCCAACAACCTCGCCACCGGCGAAGTCACGGTCCGGGTGCTCGATGTCGCCCCGCTCAGCATTATTGCCCCGGTCGGCACCGTCGATTCCGGCGCGGTCATCACCCCGCGCGTCCGGGTGCGCAACAACGGTACCCACAACGCCAGCTTCAACACCCGGCTGACCATTGGCAGCTGGGCCGATTCCCAGTCGGTCTTTCTCGCTCCGGGCGACACCCAGACGGTCAGCTTTGCCGGCTGGACTGCGCTTCAGCGCGGAGTCAATACCGTTCGCTGCTCGACCCGCCTCACCGGTGACATGGTACCGGCCAACAACCTCATCACCGACGGCGTGACGGTACGGGTGCTGGACGCTGCGGTCAGCGCGATTGTTGCGCCGGCCGAATCCGTCGCCGCCGGTGCCGTCATCCCTCAGGCGCGCCTGCGCAACCTCGGCACCACGCGGTCGCCGGTCCGGGCTTTCTTTGCCGTCAACTCGACTCCGGCCTATCGCGACAGTATCATCCTGCCGGCCGGCCTGCCTGACACCGATACACTGCTCAACTTTGCAATCTGGAATGCCACGCCCGGAGTGTATCAGGTTCGCTGCTCGGTCGCACTGGCCGGCGATATGGTACCCGCCAACGACTGGTTGCAGCAGAGCTGCCGGGTAATCGCCAACGCCGTTGACTTTGGCGTGACCGCCATCCTCGCCCCGCAGGGCAGCTATGACACAACCGCCGATATCACCCCGCGCGCCGGGCTGCGTAACTTCGGCGCTGCGGCCGGCAACTGCACCGCTGTCTTCCGCATCATCGCTTCCGGCGGCGCACAGGTCTACCAGCAGCCGGTCGTCATCACCGGTCTGCAACCGGGCCGCGACACGGTGATTGAGTTCGCACTCTGGCCCCGGCCGCACCCGGTCGGCAGCTATGCCGCCCGCTGCTCGGTCGCTGCCGCTGGTGACATCAACCCGACCAATGACACTCTCGCTGGTTCCTTTGTTGTAACCGGCGGCAGCATTGCCGGCTGGTTCGAAAAATCGCCACTGCCGCTGACGCCGTCGGGCCGGGCAGTGAAGGACGGCGGCTGGCTGGCCTGGGACGGGCTGACCGGCCGTCTCTATGCCGCCAAGGGCAACAAGACCGGCGACTTCTACGCCTATCGTCCGAACGGCGATTCCTGGACCACACTTGCCGCGCTGCCGCTGGGCAACGAGGGCAAACCGACCGGCAAGGGCGCTGCCGGCTGTGTTGATACCCGGGGCCGGGTCTATGCCGTCAAGGGCAACAACACTCTCGGCTTCTGGACTTATGACCCGGCCACCGGCAACTGGAACCAGCTGGCCGACATTCCACTCGGCAGCTCCAACAAACGGGTCAAGGGCGGTGCCGACCTGGTCTATGTCGAACAGAACGACACCGGCTGGGTCTATCTGCTCAAAGGTTACCGCAACGAGTTCTACCGCTACAACACCATCACCGGCAGCTGGCAGCCACTGCCGGATGCCCCCGTGGGTCTGCGGCCGAAGTGGGACAAAGGCTCCTGGCTCGCCTATGATGGCGCCGGCACAATCTACGCTCACAAGTCGCGCTACCACGAACTCTGGCGTTACGACCTGACCCGTGATACCTGGTCCTCTGGCATGCTGGCGTCAATGCCCCTCGAAAGCCGGCTGACCGGTCGCCGCAAACGTTCCAAAGACGGCGGGTCGGGCGCCTGGCTTGGTGGCCAGCTCTTCGCCCTCAAGGGCGGCAACACTCAGGATTTCTTCCGCTACCTGCCGTCGCGCAACGAATGGGAAGAACTGGATACGATGCCGGCCTTCGGCTCCTCACTCCGACGCAAGCGCGTCAAGGGCGGTGGCGACCTTGCTGCTGCCGACGCCATCGCGGTGCTGTTCGCCTTCAAGGGCAACAAGACCCGTGAGTTCTGGATGTATGTCCCGGGCGGGACAGCTGCCCGGCCGGCGGTCCGGGCGGAACGCCGGGCGGTTCAGGCACATCCGCTGGCCCCGAACGAGCCGCTGCTGACTGTGACCAGCCCGGCCACAAACAGCGCAGTGCTGCGCTGGAGCGGCCTGCCACCGACGGCAATTGGCTGGCTGTCAGTGCACGACCCGGCCGGACGATTGACTCTGGCCCGACCGGTCCGGCGCTCCGGCGCAGTCACACTTACCGGTCTTGCCGCCGGCGTGTACCTTGTCCGGTTGGAAGTCGCCGGTAGAACCGTCGGCCGCAAACTGATAATTCAGCACCCGGCTGCCGGCAGCCGACGTTGAACCGGCCCGGTTATCGGCTATACCGTTGTCGTGGCCAGCACTGTTCGACCACTGATTCTTCTGACCAATGACGACGGCATCGAAGCGCCGGGCTTGGCCGACCTGCACGCCGGGCTGCACCGGCTGGGCCGGACCTGGGTAGTTGCGCCGGCGGTCAACCAGTCCGCCGCCAGCCACAGTTTCAGTCTGCGCAAGCCCATCAAGGTCTGGCGACTGCGACCGCGCTGGCTGGCGGTGCACGGCACACCGACCGACTGCGTGCTGATTTCCCATCACGGCATCCTCAAACGCCGCATCGACCTCGTCGTCTCCGGCATCAACGACAGCCCCAATCTCGGCGACGATGTACTCTATTCGGGCACTGTCGCCGCTGCAATCGAAGGCACGATGCTCGGCATGCCGGCGGTGGCGGTTTCCTATCTTCAGGCCGGCATCAACCGGGCCGCCGCGCTCGATTTCCTGCGCCGGCTGGTACCACTGCTGCTCGACGGTCTGCTGCCGCCCAAGACCCTGCTCAACATCAACATCCCGGCGGTGCCGGTCAGGGGCGTCCGCGTCACCCGGCTGGGCCGGCGAATCTACCGTGACATGGCAATCAAGGGTTCACTGCCGGACGGCGGGGTATCGTGGACGATAGATGGCGAGATGGCATTTGAACACACCGACGGCTCTGACTTCGAGGCGGTGGCGGCCGGCTACATCTCGGTCACGCCGCTGCATCTCGACATGACCCACCACAGTGAAGTCGCCCGGCTTCAGCGTGAGTTCCTTCGGCTCGGGCTGGCGTGACTGCGGCCGCTTTGACTTGCCCGCTGGCAGTCCTATAATGCCGCTGTGATGACCAGAGAAGAAGCCCTGCAACTGCTGCAGACGCGGGTCACCAACCGCAACCTGCAGAAACACATGCTGGCAGCCGAGGCCTGCCTGCGCGCCCTCGCCCCCCGGCTCGGTGGCGACAGCGAACAGTGGGGACTGGCCGGGCTGCTGCACGACATCGACTACGAGGAAACCAAGACCGACACCGCCCGTCACGGCCGGGCTGGTGCCGAACTGCTCCAGTCGCTCGGCGTCGAACCGGCAGTCGTCCACGCGGTACTCGCCCATGTCGGCGCGGTGCCGGCCGAGTCGCTGCTCGACAAGGCACTTTATGCCGTTGACCCCATCACCGGGCTCATCGTCGCCGCGGCCCTGATGCACCCGACCAAGAAGCTCTCCGGCATCGACACCGAATTTGTCCTGCGCCGCTACGGCGAGAAGAAGTTCGCGGCCGGGGCCAACCGCGAGCAGATTGCCACCTGCTCGACGCTGGGGCTGTCGCTCGAGGAATTCACCACCATCTGCATCAATGCGATGCAGGGCGTCGCTGCCGACCTGGGGTTGTAAATGGCCGCAGGACTGGCGCTGCAGGACATCATTCTCCGGCTGCAGAATTACTGGGCCGGCCGCGGCTGTGCGGTGCTTTCGCCCTACAACTCCGAGGTCGGGGCCGGCACCTTCAATCCCTTCACCTTCATCCGCTGTCTCGACTCCCGGCCCTGGAACTGTGTCTACTGCGAACCCTCCAAGCGCCCGCGCGACGGCCGCTATGCCCAGAATCCCCTGCGCGTCCAGCAGTTCTGGCAGTTACAGGTTATCCAGAAGCCGGCGCCGGCTGACATCCAGGACCGCTACCTCGACAGCCTGCGCGCAATTGACATTGACCTCGAAAAGCATGACATCCGCTTCACCGAGGACGACTGGGAATCGCCCACCCTCGGCGCCTGGGGCCTCGGCTGGCAGGTCGAGCTCGACGGCATCGAAATCAGCCAGTTCACCTACTTCCAGCAGTGCGGCTCGATTGACCTCAAGGTCATCCCGGTCGAGCTGACCTACGGGCTTGAGCGCATCGCGATGTTCGTGCAGAACGTCGACTCCATCTTCGATGTCCGCTGGAACGAAAACCTCACCTGGGGCGACGTCTATCGCCAGAACGAAGAAGAGTTCTCCAGGTTCAACTTCGAGGAAGCCGACATCGAGCTGCACCGGACGATGTTTGACCGCTGGGAAAGCGAGGCCCAGCGACTTTTGAAGCTCGGGCTGGTGTACCCCGGCTACGACTGCGTGGTCAAGTGTTCGCACTTCTTCAACCTGCTCGAAGCGCGCGGCGCCATCAGCGTGTCCGAGCGCCGCAACTACATCAACCGGGTCCGCCGTCTCGCCCGCCTGGCCGCCTCCACCTACCTCAAGAAGGTCGAGCCCGAGTCCAAGTAGCGCCCGCTTGAGCGCTGGTCCGTTTCGGCAATTGTCGAGTTACTCGACCTGCGCCTAGCCGCTGGCGCGGACGTGGAAGATGTCGCCGTCGTGGACGACTTCGTTCGCGCCGACGATGCGAACAAGGTTGCGCGCCTTGGCGACGGCGAGGTCACGCACGGTCATGAAGGTTTCGTAGGGAATCACCTCGGCCCGGACAAATGTCTCGGCCAGCCGGGTGTGAATCGCACCGGCGGCCTCACGCGCCCGCACCCCGCGCCGCACGGTCCAGGCCCGCACCTCGTCCTCACCCACGGTCAGGAACGATATCAGCCCGACGTGCCGGTACACGACGCGCGACAGCCGTTCGATGCCGGTTTCGGCGAAGCCGTAGGCGTCGAGGAATGTCTGGCGTTCGGCTTCGTCAAGCCGGCTGATTTCGCTCTCGACCAGCGCCGAAAGCTCGATGTCGGCGAAACCGTTCTCGGCGCACTGCCGCCTGACCTCATCGCGGTCCGGGTAGGTTTCGCCCGCGTGCCGCTCGTCGGTGTTGACCGCGACGATGACGGGCTTGGCCGTGAACAGACCGAGTGTGCCGATGGCCTTGAACTCGTCGCTGGAAAGCTCCTGCTGACGCACCGGTTTTTCCGCCTCCAGCCCGTGCCGGATGCGGCCGAGCAGCGCCCGCTCGCGGATGACCTCGTCGTCGAGCCGGCGGCGCTTGCGCTCGGTTTCGGCGATGCGCTCGAGCCGACCCTCGACCACGGCCAGGTCGCGCAGGAGCAGTTCGGTTCGGATGGTGTCGAGCTGACTCGCGGGCGTGTCCGCGCCGTCGGGCCAGGCCACGGCCGGGTTGTCGAACGCACGCACCACCGCGAGGATGGCGTCGGAGTTCTGGATGAACTGCATCACCCGGTTCTTCTCGGCGCGGCTCGCCCCGAGGTCAAAGCCCGGCATATCGGTGAAGGTCAGGCTGGCCCGGGTCACTTTCCTGGGGCGGAAGATCCGGGCGAGTTCGTCAACCCGCGCGTCGTGCACGAGCGCGGTGGCCGACGCCCCTTCGGTGCGCCGGCCGCCCGGTTCGCTCGCGACGCCGGTGAGCAGTGAGAACACCGTCGATTTGCCGCTGCCGGCCAACCCGAACACGCCGATGGTCATCCGGTCAATCCTCGCCTTCGCCGTTGTCTTCGGGACCGCTGGGGCCGGTCTGAGACGCTGTTGAACAATTGCTGACCGGGCAATGCGATCGGCCGGAAAAGTTTATCAACTCTCGCGCCCACAGGACAGCAAAATCACCTGCCGGCTCAGGCTGTCGGCAGGGTGAAAAAGAAACTGCTGCCGCCGCCGGGCGCCGGCTCGTAGCCAACCGTGCCGTTCAGTCGCTCGACTATCCGCCGGACAATCGCCAATCCCAGCCCGTGGCCGCGCCCGGCGGCACTGGACTGGGCGTGCTCGCCAAACAGTGTCGGCACCCGGTCGGCCGGCACGCCCGGACCGTTGTCGCGCACCCAGAACTGAATCTGGCCGCCGGCAACGGAATCGGCACCAACAATAATCCGGGGCGGCCGGCCGCCGTACTTGACGGCATTGCTGATGTAGTTCGCCCAGACTTCCTCGATCCACGGGGCATACCCCAGCGCCACCGGCCACGACTGCGGCTCGATCAGCTCGGCATTCGCTTCGGCCAGCACCGGTGCCAGCCGATGTCTGACCTCGGCCAGCACTGCGGCCATGTCCACTGCCTTCACGGTTACCGTCTGGCGTCTGACCCCGGCCAGCAGCATCAACTCCTCAACTATCCGCACCATCCGCCGGCCGCTGCTCAGGATATAGGTCAGCGAATCACGCTGGGCATCGTTCAGCCCGCCGTCCGAACCGGCCAGCAGCAGCTCGGTGAAACCGATAACCGCCGACAACGGCCCCCGCAGGTCGTGAGCGACCGTGTGGGCAAAGGCGTCCAGGTCCTCGATCAGCTGTGCCTGCCGCCGCTGGAGTATGTCCAGCTCGTTGGCTTTCTGTTGCAGTTCCTGCCGGCGCTGCCGTTCGAGAGTCGCATCCAGCAGCAGCACCAGATCGAATCCCGCCATCGGCACCAGGTGCAGTTCGGCCGGCCGGGCCGCACCGAAATCGACAAACTCGATGTCCAGTCGCTGCCCCCGCAGTGGCAGCAGGCCGAAAAGAAACGGCACTGCCTCGGCCAGTACCGTCCCCGGTTGCAGCCGGTCGAGACCGTAGGCGGCGACATCGCCACCCACACCGACCAGCCGGCCCGCACCGTCGGAGTACAGCCAGGCCGGCCGCCGGGCGGCGGTCATCAACCTCAGGACAAGATCCTGCGCTGTCTGCCCGTATTCGTCCACTTTATCAGCCCAGCAACGCCCGGGCCAGCGCCCCGAACGCTTCTTCAACCCCGGCGCCGGTCTTGGCGCTGGTGCGGAAAACCGGCCAGCCGGTTGCAACGAGCTTCGACTCATCGGCCGGCCCCAGCCGCCACTGTTCGACCAGGTCCGACTTGTTCAACATGATGACGCCGGGCAGTGAACCGGCACGCCCCCGCAGCCGGACCGCCGGCTCGACCGTTTCCGGCCGGGTACCATCGACAACCACCAGGTAGCCGGAAGCGCCGAGCAGATAGCTTTCGGCAATTGCGGTGATATCGCTTTCACCCTGTACGTCCCAGATGACCAGCATCATCTCCCTCGAGCCGACCATCACAGGCTTGGTGTCAATCTTCACCCCGACCGTGGTCAGGTACTCATCACTGAACAGCGCCTCGACAAACCGGCGCACCAGACTCGTCTTGCCCACGGCAAACGAACCAAGCATGCAGACTTTCTTCGTAATCACCAGCGCCTCCCGGGGCAGACAGTACCGACGCCGGATGCCAACGACAACCGCTCAGCCGCCGCCCTCGGACTTTTACGACATTATAGCCGCAGGCACTGCCGTATCCAGTCCGGCTGCCAGCCTCCGAACAGCAGAAGCCCGCCGGAACCAGCCGACGGGCTTTTGCCGAATCGAACTTCTAGCCTTGCCTCACTAGATTTGGTGTCGGGAGCGGGGAAACAAGGGGGTTATTTTGGTGGGTTGGGAAGGAGGGATACCCGCTCCCGACAAAATTCATTTTCCAGATTGTCCGCCACGGGGCGAAAGAACGATTTCTCCATCCTGAACCGAAACCTCAACGGCCGACGGACGCTTGGTGAGAATCAACTCGGCCAGCGGGTTCTCGATGAGCCGTTGGATTGTGCGTTTAAGAGGTCGCGCGCCATAGTCCGGGTCAAAACCTGCCATCGCAATCACGTCCTCCACGCCTGGGCCGATTATAAGACTGATATTCTCCTCTGTCAATGTCTGCTTGAGGTTTTCCAGTTGAATATCAACAATCCGACGGATATCCTCCCGGCTGAGCGGGTTGAATACCACTATCTCGTCAATCCGGTTCAAAAACTCCGGCCGGAAACTGCGCCGCAGCAGCGCCATCAGTTCGGCCCGGTCAAACCGCCCCTGCCGGGCCAGTTCAGTACCAAGATTGGAGGTCATGATAATGACGGTATTCTTGAAGTTCACCGTCCGGCCGTGGCCGTCGGTCAACCGGCCGTCATCCAGAATCTGCAGCAGCAGGTTGAAGACATCCGGGTGGGCCTTTTCGATTTCGTCCAGCAGCACAACCCGGTAGGGCCGACGCCGGACCGCCTCGGTCAGCTGCCCGCCTTCCTCATAGCCGATGTAGCCGGGCGGGGCGCCGACCAGCCGTGAGACCGTGTGCCGTTCGCCGTACTCCGACATGTCAATCCGCACCATCGCCTCTTCGGTATCGAACAGCACCGCGGCAAGGGTACGGGCCAGTTCGGTCTTGCCGACACCGGTCGGCCCGAGAAAGATGAAACTGCCGATGGGCCGGCGCCGGTCGCCGATGCCGGCCCGGGCCCGGCGGATGGCATTGGCCACCGCACTCACCGCCTCGTCCTGACCAACCACCCGCTTGTGAATCTCGGCCTCCAGCCGAACCAGCTTCTCCCGTTCCGACTCCATCAGATTCTTCAGCGGAATACCGGTCCACTTCGCCACGATCTCGGCGATGTCCTCTTCGGTCACCATCTCACGGACCAGCCGGTGTTCCCGGTCGCGGGCCGACAACTCGGCCAGCTGCTTTTTCAGCCCGGCCAGCCGGCCGTACTCCAGCTCGGCGGCACGGTTGAGGTCGTAGCGGCGTTTGGCCGCCTCGATTTCATGCTGCACCGCTTCGATCTCGGCCTTCAGCGCGGTGCGGCGTTCGATTTCCCGGCGTTCGCTCTCCCATTCCGCTGCCAGCCGCCGCTGTTCCTCTTTCAGACTGGCGATTTCGCGTTCGATCTCGGCCCGCCGTTTCTCGGCCGCCTCGTCGGTGTCGCGTTTCAGTGACAATTTTTCCATCTCCAGCTGCAGCAGCCGGCGGTCAACCTCATCCAGCTCCACCGGCTTGGAGGTAATCTCCATCTTCAGCTTCGCCGCCGCTTCATCAACCAGGTCGATTGCCTTGTCGGGCAGAAACCGGTCCGAGATATAGCGATTGGAAAGCGTTGCCGCCGCCACCAGTGCCGCATCGGTAATCTGCACACCGTGGTGCAGCTCATAGCGCTCTTTCAGCCCGCGCAGAATCGAGATCGTCTCTTCGACTGTCGGCTGGTCGACATAAACCGGCTGAAACCGCCGCTCGAGCGCCTTGTCCTTCTCGATGTACTGACGGTACTCGTCAAGGGTTGTCGCGCCGATAGTTCGCAGCTCACCGCGCGCCAGCATCGGCTTGAGGATGTTGCCGGCGTCAACCGCACCCTCGGCCTTGCCCGCGCCGACGACGGTGTGCAGCTCATCGATGAACAGAATGATCCGGCCCTCCGAAGCCGCCACCTCTTTCAGCACCGCTTTCAACCGGTTCTCGAACTCACCCCGGTATTTGGCCCCGGCAATCAGCGCACCCATATCCAGCGCCACCAGCGTCCGGTCCTTCAGGCTCTCGGGCACGTCGCCGCGCACTATCCGCTGCGCCAGGCCCTCGACGATTGCGGTCTTGCCGACGCCGGCTTCACCAATCAGCACCGGATTGTTCTTGGTCCGCCGCGACAACACCTGAATCACCCGCCGGATTTCCTCGTCCCGGCCGATGACCGGGTCAAGCTTGCCCTCACGGGCGAGTTTTGTCACATCGCGGCCGTACTTCTCCAGCGGCTGATAACGATCCTCTGCCGACTGATCGGTTACCCGCTGACTGCCGCGAACCGCCTTCAGTGCCGCCAGCAGATTCTCCCGCGTCACGCCGGCATCGCGCAGAATCCGCGGTGCCGCGCCGTCACGCAGACCGACAATCGCCAGCAGCAGATGTTCGGTCGAAACAAACTCATCCTTGAACCGGGCGGCCTCGGCTTCGGCGGCCGCCAGCACATCACGGCCCCGGGCCGAAAGATAAATCTGGCCGCCACCCGACACCCGCGGCCGGTCGCGCAGCGCGGTGGAAAGATGGTCGGCAATGTGTCGAGGTTCAGCGCCAGCCTTGCGCAGAACCTCGGGCACCAGCCCGTCCTCCTGCTCGACCAGCGCCAGCAGGATATGCTCGGCATCCAGCTCCGAATGACCAAAACGTTCAGCCAGGCCTTGAGCCGAAGCTAGCGCGGCCTGGGCTTTCTCAGTAAATTTCTCAATACTCATCACTTATATTAGACCCCCGTCAACGGTTCCGGTTGCGTCCTTTGCCACCGGCAGATTGTTCACACGTCTGCCTGCCGACAGTCAACGCATCATCACTGCCGCTGTCGCCACCAAAGACCGACTGCCGGCTGCAGGTCGAGCCGCCTCCGAAACGGTCCCCTGACGGCCTTCAATCTGCTCCTCTCTTGCATTTCTTTTCTGACCATGGCCGCAACACTTTGACAACACGCCGGATAGACTGACGGACCTGCCGCCGGCCGCCAGAACCATCCGGACATTTGTCGCCGAACTGCCAGCCCAGCACCGGCCGGTGCAGTTCTGACTCCGCCAACAAAAAACCGGGGGCGGTCACCCGCCCCCGGTAACGACCGAGCCGTTATCGCCTGCCAAGCAGAGGAACACTAGTCGTCATCGCCGCAGTTGCCGCAACCACCACCGCCGCACATCCGGCCTCTTCCCCGGCCCATCATGCGGCCTGGCCCCATTCCCGGCATGTCCGGCCCTTCCATCATCGGCGGCCGGAAAAACTTGCGCTGCTCCGGGGTGAGCAGATTGTAAATGGCAAGATGGTGATTCACCTTCGCCACCTGAATCTTTCCCCGCAAATCGTTGATTTCCCGAATCTTGGCGACAAGCTTGTTGCCGTCCAGTTTGTCCGCCCGCCACAGCCGTGCCAGCTCTATTTGCCGCAGCTGCAGGTCGGTTCTGAAACCGGCAATCTCCTTGATGTGATCGATGCGCAAATCGTCGATCTTGTCCAGCTGTTGCGGCGTCAAATCCGGGATTCCCATCGGCATCGGCCCTGGCCCGGGAGCATCCTTTGGCGCCAGGGCCGGCTGACCCATCGCCTTGTGACGCGGACAATCCTCATGCATCTGAGCAACCGCTGCGGTGCCAGACACCAGCAGCACCATAACTGCAAGGGTTAAATTGCGTTTCATGCTTTTACTCCTTTTGATAGGCAGCTATTCATCTCCACAACCACGCGGCCCTGGCCTGCGGGTTCGCCATTGCCTTTCCTGCCAGTACGGAGGCGGCCCGAAATCGCGGCCGCATCCCGGTCCCATGCCGGCGTCGAACCGGCGTAAAAGCTCAAGCCGTGCTTCCGGGGTCAACCGACTCATCACCCGGCGCAGGTGTTCATAGGCCAGGCGGTTCATTTCAACCCGAATATTGCCGATCACCTGCAGCAGCGACTCGGCCTGTGGCCGGGGAACGGTATCAGCGGCCAGCCGAAACAACTCGCACCTTGCCTTGTGCAACTTCTGCCGCAGCTCGTCCATCGCCGGGTCAAACTCATGCCGCAGCTCCATCATTGCCCGCATCTCTTCCGGCTTCATTCCGGGCAAAGGCGGCGGTAACCGCCGCTGTCGGGCAAAAAAGAACCCTGCCACCACCGCGACATTCAAGGCCAGCGAGGCCACAACCACTACCACCAGCCAGCGATTGGCCATCACTCGCCCCCCAGATAACTGTAAACATCAGGGACCAGTGTGTCTGGCTCTTCAAATGTCAGAATTGAAGCTGGCGGTTTTTGAGCGTGACTGGCAAGCCCTGATCCAAGCATCGTGCCAACACCGGTGCAGAGCGCAATCAGAACCATCACCGCCACAGCGCTCAAGGCCCGGCCAAATACCAGCAGCAGCCGGCTGGTCGGACGTGTCCGGCGCACCTCAGCCATCACCCGGGTCAGAAGGAACGGCGACACCTCAACCGGGGGCAGCTCCCGCAGCAGGGCCAGCTCCTCGCGCCACGCTTCCGCCTCGCTACGACAGGCCGGGCACTGAGCAAGATGGGCATTCAATGAATCCTGCTCAGGCCCGGCCAGTTCGCTGTCAAGGGAGGCTGGCAGCGTTTTTTGTGCTCGCTTGCAGTTCATCCTGTTCATAAGCTTAGACTCCTATCACCCGACAATCCTGCGTTGCCCGGCCGGTCACAGCAACCCCCGGCTTCTGGCTGGCTGTAACAACCGGCGTAGATTGGACTTGGCGCGGAACAGCAGTGAATCGACCGCCCGGCTTGACCGGCCCATCACTGCGCCGATTTCGCTGTAACTCATTCTTTCAAAAGCCGATAGCACCAGGGCCGTACGCTGATCCGGCGGCAACCGGCTCAACGCCTCCTGCACCAGGGCTTCACGCCGGCGCTGCCGGTAAACAGCCTCCGGCTCGCTAGTGCTGGCAGCGGGCAGTTGCTCATCGAGACCGGTAGTTGGTTTTGCCCGGGTACGGTAATTGATTGCCAGATTGATACCAATCCGGTAAAGCCAGGTCTTGAAACCCGAGCGGCCGCCAAAACCGGCAATGCCGCGCCAGGCCTTTATAAACGCCTGCTGCACCAGCTCTTCGGCAACAGCACGATTGCCGGTCATCCGATACAGATAGCTGAACAAGCCCTGCTGGTGTCGCCGCACCAGCTCCTCAAATGCCTCGGTGTCGCCGGTCTGCGCCCGGCCCACCAGCTCCAAGTCCTCAGGCTCAACCCGGTTTTCAGTCACACCCTGCTCCCGACCGGCACAAGCCGGGTCATGTCACCGACAACCTCCAGCCCGGCATAGCGCCCCGCTCCGGCAAAAACAATCTGGTCGTCTTCAAAAAGCCTCACCCGGACAACCGCATCCAGCGTTTCGCTGATCCGACCGGTCATGGCCCCGGCCCGCGGCGCCGCCAGTATTGCTCCCGATGCCCGTTCGGCTTCAACTTCCAGTCGTCGCCGACCACGGTCCAGACCGAGTCGGACGACATTGTCGTTGACGACGACCTGAGTCAGCTTCGCGCCGTTCCAGGTGACAAACTCGAACAGCCGGTCACCCAGCCGGAGACCGACGATATGACCGGTGAACGATACGCCAAGCCACGGCACCCTTGCCACCGAAATCGAAAGCCCGGCCCGACCGGCGTCAAAATGGTTGCACTGCAGCCATATCCAGGCAGCCGGCATCGAGCGTCCCCAGTCTTTCTCGGCATATCCCCGGCCGCCGGTAAAATCGTACTCCGTTCCGTCGGCCAGCAGGCGGCCGCTGATCTCATGGTCGAAACTGATTACTCCGTGATAGCATTCGAGCTGTGGCAGGAAACGAAACGGCCCCATCGCACCGGGTGCCAGCAGCCGCACCGGCCAGCCCCGCACGCCGGAAAAATCCAGTCGCCCCTGATAGCATCCCTCGGGTTTCTCAATATTCAGTTCAAAGCCATGCAGGCTGAACCGGCTTCTGCCAACCCTGACATCGAAACTGTCCGGCGCCGATTCAAACTCGCTCAGCGGCCAGCGGAAATACGCTGAGCGCCCTCGGCCACTGTCGTTAATCTGAACAAAACAATGACTGTCCGCCCGACTCGCGGTCAGTGACACACCGGGAATCACCGCCAGCCGGACAAGTCCATCTGCCGACACCGACTTGAAATACCAGCCTTCGAAGTAACTTCGGCTTTGCAATCGCCCCTGAAACCATGCCGGTCGCCACACCTTCGCAAAAGAAAACACCGTCAGTTGTCCGCCAGCAGTCTTTCAATCTGCCCGGCCAGCACTTCCAGCAGGTCAGCCCGGTAACCAACCAGCACTTCGGCCACCCTGCCCCTTCGGTCCACCACCACGATTGTCGGATAGCTGACGACCGAATAACTGTCAACGACTCCGCGTGCCGGCAGCACCGGGTAAGTCAACCCCAATCGGCCAGCGACGAAACGGGCATCGCCAGTGTCCCTGTCAACATTCATGCCGAAGAACTGCACCGGCCGACCCCGAAATTGCTGTGCCAGTGCTTCCAGAGCCGGCATTGCCCGGATACACCATGGACAGCCACGGTACCAGAAATCCAGCACCACAACACTGCCCCGCAGATTCTTGAGCCGGTACTGCCGGCCATCCAGTGCCCGCAAACTCCAGTCCGGTGCCGGCCTGCCGGCGAGATTGGCCGGCCCGGCCCGCAGTGACGACTCCGGCCGCTCGGCCCGCCTTGCCCGGTAGTGACGAAAATACTCGATATCGGCGTCGAGAGCCTCGCGCAGTTCCGGCAAGGTCACGGCCCGGCGGCCGCGAATCAGCGCCGATTCGGCGAGCGCATAGAGCGAGTCCTGCAAGGCATCATCGGTCCCGGCCGCACTGGTCAACGAATCCCACACCAGCAGGGCCTGATAGAGCGTTTCCGTTTCTGCCGCCAGCCGGGCAAACTCAGCCTGCGGCAGCGCTGCCGTGCCGGCGAGTTCCCACACCATTTTCCGTTCCGTCCGCCGGCGCCAGCCGGTAACCGAATGCATCTCTGCAGCCGTCAGCCGGCCGGCACCAGTGTCAAAAACTGCCACACCTTCCAGCGTAACTTCATACACCGCGTTCAGCGGCCCGTCACCGGTCCAGCGGAAAACCGGCTGCCCGCTGCCGCGCTCCAGACCGGCAAGGCGATAGCGGTGACTCTCGAAGCCGGTCGAGTCAGCCGAGTGCCAGCCGCGCCGCACTTCTGTCGAATCCTGCGGCAGCAACGGGAACAGCGTCGCCACCGCACCGGCACGGACACTCGGGCCGGCAGTTCGCCGGCCATCCGGCCCAAGCTCACACCAGGTCAGCGACGCACTGGTCGTAGTCGCGGTCACTGTCCCGGTCGCCGGGTCGCTCGTCTGTTCACTCCGACGCTCGACCATCATCAGCCGCCAGCTGCCGTCCGGGTTTCGCCGCAGTGGATAGACGCTGACATTGCTCAGAAAGTACTCGGTCGTCCCGTTGCCGGCGCGTTCCTCGCGCACGATGTATTGCAGCCGGGTACCTGCCTCGAACCGGTAACGGGGCAAAACCGGTTCCCGGGCCGGAACGGTCTCAATATCATTCAGCCGCAGTGCCACGCGCCGCTCCACCGGCGGCATCGCCGGTTTGCCCGGCTGGTCGGCATCAGCCGCAGCCGCGAAAACGACCAGCCACGCGATTGCAACCACCCTTCGGCTCATATGCCGGAGAATAATTGTCCGCCAACAACTGTCAACCGCCAGTCGGCAACAGCTTGACCGCGGGCCATTTGTCGGCTTACCTTTCGGGCCGATGCCGGCAATAGTTGTCGAAAACCTCTCCCGCTCTTGGAACCGGCAGCCCGCGCTCCAGCGCGTCTCCTTCACTGTCGAGCGGGGCGAACTGTTCTGCATCACCGGCCCGGACGCTGCCGGCAAATCCACTTTGCTCCGTCTGCTGGCCGGCACCCTCCGGCCCGATTCCGGCACCATCACCATCCTCGACATGGACGGCATCAACCGGCCTTGGCCGCTGCGCAGCGCCATCGGTTACATGCCGCAGCGGTTTGCAATTTACGCCGACCTCACCTGTCAGGAGAACCTTGATTTCTACTGCCGGTTCTTCGGCCTTGACCCGGTACTGGCCCGCGGGCAGACCACTGCCCTGCTCGCCGCCGCCGGACTGGAAGACTTTGCCCGTTTCCGCGCCGGCAACCTCTCGGGCGGGATGAAGCAGAAACTGGTTCTCGCCTGCGCTCTGGTTCACAACCCGCCGGTACTGCTGCTGGACGAACCAACCACCGGCATTGACCCGCTGTCGCGGCGCGACTTCTGGCGCATCATCACTGCCGCGCTTGGCCGCGGCACCACTGTTGTCTATTCATCGGTATATCTGGAAGAAGCGGTCCGTTCCAACCGCGTCGCCATCCTCAGTCGCGGCCGGCTTGCCGGCTGTGCGTCACCCGACAAGCTCCTCGAGCGGGTCCGCGACCGGCGCTTCCACATTGCTGCCCCGCGTCCGGCCGACGCCGCCCGCGCCCTGCGCACCTGTCCGGCAGTGGTCGCGGTCCAGGTACTGGGTGAAGGTGTTGCCTGGCTGCTGCGTTCGGCGGCTGACGCCCCGGTTGCGGTCGCGGCCCTGCGTGCCGCCGGCATAACCGCCGAACCCCAACCCGTCGAACCGACCCTTGAAGACGTCATGGCTGACGTCGAACAGCAATGAATCCGGCCATCGAAGTCAACGGACTTGTCCGCCGCTTCGGTTCCTTCTGCGCTGTTGACGGAATTTCACTGACGGTAGCGGCTGGCGAGGTGCTCGGCCTGCTTGGCCCGAATGGCGCCGGCAAGACCACCACCATCCGGGTTCTCACCGGTATCCTCACGCCCACTGCCGGCACTGTCAGCATCCTCGGACTGTCGGTCCCGAAAGACCGTGACCGCCTGAAAAGCCGCATCGGCTACGTCTCGCAGCGGTTTTCGCTTTACGAAGAACTCACCGCCGACGAGAACCTCCGCTTCTTTGGCGCCGCCTACGGACTGTCCCGAGCCAGACTCGCCGGTGCTGTCCGCGCCGCCATCGCCGACCACAACCTCACACCCTATACCCGAACCCGGGCCGATGAACTGCCGTCCGGTGCCCGGCAGCGACTGGCACTGGCCTGCGCCCTGCTCCACGACCCCGGGGTACTGTTTCTTGACGAACCCACCGCCGGCATGGACCCCTTCTCCCGCCACGACTTCTGGGCCCGGATTCACGTTCTCGCCGAACAGGGCAAGGCAATCATCATCACCACCCACTACCTCGACGAAGCGCAGTACTGCCACAATCTCTGCCTCATCAATCACGGCCGGATTGTCGCTGCCGGCACGCCATCGGCATTGCGCGCCCAGCCGTGCGCCGCGGCACTGCAGATTGCCTGCACGCCGCTCAATACCGCCCTCGCGGTTCTGCTGCAGCACCCCGAACTGGGCGAAGTGTCGGTTTCCGGCAACCGGCTGCGCCTGCTCACTGCCGACCCGACCCGCGCCCGCGCCGGCATCGTCGCCGCCCTCGCCGGCAGCGGCGTCACCATCACCGACATCACCCCGGACCAGCCGTCACTGGAAGATGTTTTTGTCCAGCTTGCCCGGCTCGACCGCCGGACGAAACCATGAAACGCTCAATCCTGCCGACCGCAACCCTGCGCTCGCTTCAGGCCGTGACGGTCAAGGAATTCATCCAGATCCTGCGTGACCCCGGCACGCTGGCAATCAGCCTGCTTGCCCCGGCACTGCTGGTTTTGCTGTTCGCCTGGACGCTGTCGCTTGACGTCCGCAACATTCCGACCGGTATCGTTGACCTCGACTGCTCGCCGGCCAGCCGTGCCTTTACCGAACGGCTGACTGCCGGCGGCTGGTTTCAGATTGCCGCCCGGCCCGAAAACGAAGCTGCGGCCCGGCGCTTGATTGACCGCGGTCAGCTCGCCGCGGCTTTCGTGCTACCGGCCGGTTTCGGTCGCACCCGCTCCGCCGGCCGCACTGCCCGTGTCCTGCTTTTGCTCGACGGTGCCAATCCCGTCACCGCCACGCTGGCACTCGGCTATGCCGATGCGGTCGCTGCCCGTGAATCACGGATATCGTTTCTGCCCCGGCCGCGGGTGATTTACAATCCCGCCCGGCGCAGTGCCGTCTTTCTGGTGCCCGGACTACTCGCAATCATCACGATGTTCATGACCATCATTCTGCCTTCGCTGGCGGTCGTGCGCGAAAAAGAACGCGGCACAATCGAAATACTCCGGGCCGGTCCAATCCGGCCGGCGGTATTCGTTCTCGGCAAACTCCTGCCCTACGCCCTGATCTGCTTCGTTGACCTCCTCGGCGTGATGACCGTCGGCGCGGTTGTGTTTCGGGTCACTGCCACCGGCAGTCTTGGCCTGCTGTTGCTGCTGGCGTTGCCCTTTCTGCTCACCGGTCTCGCACTGGGCCTGCTGATTTCGACCTTCGTTGACAGCCTGCAGGTCGCGATGTACGTCGCCTTTCTGATTTCGGTGCTGCCGTCGTTTCTGCTCTCGGGTTTTGTCTTTCCAATCAGTTCGATGCCGGTCTGGCTGCAGCACATCACCGCGCTGGTGCCCGCCCGCTACTTTCTGGTTGTCATCCGCGGCATCTACCTCAAATCGGCGCCGCTGGCGGCGCTGATTGAACCGGTCCTCGCCGCCACCCTGTTCGCCTTCATCGCACTGACCGCGGCGGTGGAACGGCTGCGGAGAACCCTGTGACACGACTGCTGGCCGTCGCCCGCAAGGAAGTCATCCAGCTCATCCGCGACCGTCGCACCCTGCCGATGGTGCTGATCTCGCCCGTCCTGCAACTGCTGCTCTACGGCTACGCCGTTACAACCGATATCCGCAATCTCCGGCTGGTCTGCATCGATCAGGCCCGCACCCGGCTCAGCCGCACCCTGGTCCGTGCTGCGGCGGCCTCCGGCAGTTTCCGCATCACCGAGCTGCCCGGCCCGGCCGACGCCGAACGGG
Source organism: Caldifarciminota bacterium (assembly GCA_965649225.1). Lineage (GTDB taxonomy): Bacteria > Hydrothermota > Tepidihabitantia > Tepidihabitantales > Tepidihabitantaceae > CBFGJX01. The sequence continues at coordinate 92,939 of CBFGJX010000004.1, read as the reverse complement.
AACTGGCGGCCGGCCGCGCCGCAGTCGTGCTGATTATTCCGCCCGATTTCGACCGCCGTCTCGTCACCGAACGGCAACTGGCTGTTTCAATTCTCGCTGACGGCAGTGAACCCAATACCGCCACCATCGCAGTCGCCCGACTCAACCGCATCCTGCTGGCTGCACTGCAGAATGAACTCGGCTCCCGGCTGCCCCTGCCGGCTCCGGCGGTCGAGGTTCTCCCGCACGTACTCTATAACCCCGGCCTGGCCAGCCGCAACAGCACCGTGCCCGGCATTCTCGTGTCGGTCCTGCTGGTGATTACGGCGATACTGACCGCGATGGCGATTGTCCGCGAATATGAACGCGGCACAATCGAACAGCTTGCCGTCACGCCGGTGCGGCCGTTTGAACTGCTTGCCGGCAAGCTGGTGCCTTATATTGCCATCGGCCTGATTGACATCCTGCTGATTTCGGCTGTTGCCGCGGTCTGGTTCCGAGTACCGGTTCGCGGTTCGCTGGTTCTTCTGCTGCTGCTGTCGCTGCCCTACCTGCTTTCGACCCTCGGCATCGGCATTCTGACCTCGACGATAGCCCGCACGCAACAGGAAGCGATGATGCTCGCCTTTTCACTGCTGCTGCCCAACATTCTCCTGTCCGGCTTCATGTTCCCGATTGAAAACATGCCCCTGCCGGCGCAGTGGTTCACCCAGCTGATACCGGCACGGCACTATCTGGTCATTGTCCGGTCAATCTTTCTCAAAGGCGCCGGTTTCGACCTGCTCTGGCCCGAAACGCTCTGGCTCTGCGGTCTCGGGCTGGCGATTTTTCTCGTCGCCCTTCGCCGCTATGCCACCCGCCGGGTGTAGCCTTCTGGCAACCTTCCCGGCAACTTGACCTTACCGTCGTCGCCACTAGACTGGACATTGTCGTGAACCACCGCATCTGGCTTGCCGTTGTCGGCCTGTTTGTCGCCGGCCTGATTGTCGCGCTGGTGCTTGCCCAGCGTGCCGGTCGCCGGCCCGAAGGCGAGCTTTCCGGCACGATCGAGGCCCGCGAGGTCAACGTCAGCACGCTGCTCGCCGCCCGCGTGCAGAGTGTCCGCTGCGTCGAAGGCGCGACGGTAGCCGCCGGCGACACGCTGGTACTGCTCGACCCGACCGACTATCGTTCAGCGCTGCTGGCGGCCGAAGCCGGGGTTTCCGCTGCCCGTTCCCGCGACAACCTCGCCCGGACAACGCTGCGCCGTCTGACTGCGCTGGCCGGCTCCGACGGCATCAGTGCCGGTGAACTCGACCGCGCCCGGGCCGAAGCCGACGCGGCGGCCGATGCGCTCACCGCCGCCGAGGCCCAGGCAGCGCTCGCTCGCCAGCGCGTCGCCGACTGCACCGTGCTTGCCCCGGCGTCGGGAGTCGTGGCCGCCATTATTCTCCAGCCCGGTGAAACCGCCTATCCGGGCGCAAATCTGGTGACACTTGTCCAGCTGGAAAATGTCTGGCTGACGGTCTATCTGCCCGAACCGCTGCTCGGCCGCGTGCGACTGGGCGACTCGGCGGCAGTGCGAGTCGGCTCGGACCGCAACAGCATCCGCTGGGGCCGCATCGCCTACATCAGCGACCGGGCCGAATTCACGCCCCGTGACATTCCCACCCGCGAAGAACGTGCCCATCAGGTCTACCGGATGAAAATCGAACTGGCCAACCCCGACGGCACGCTCAAACCCGGCATGCCCGCCGACGTTCAGCTCTCGCTCCATCCTGCCCAAAAGCGCGGCTGACGGCCACAAGGCCGTCAGCCGAACAACCTCCCAAATGGTCAGTCAGCTAGGCCATTCGCAGGCCCTTGGCGTTGATGTACGCCCAGAGCTTCTTCGAAATCTGGCCGACCTTGATCGCTTTGGTCTTGCCGAAAATCGGCTGCACCTCAGCCGGCACATCGATGGTCCGCTGCATCAGCGGGCCGGTGCCCTTCATCAGCTTGTGGGCCTTGATGTAAGCCCACACACCCTTGGTCAGGTCGAAAGCGGTGATCTGCTTCTTCTTGCCGTAAATCACCGCCATGTTCTCGTCGACCTTAATGACGAGTTTCTTCAGAGCTGCGCCTTTTGGCATCTATCCTCCTTTGTCTCGTGCCACACCGGCGTTCTGATGTTGCACTGGCGCAGAATAGGACGAGAAACCCGGTTTGTCAATGCGCAGCAAAGATTGTGCCAAGCCCGGCCAGCTTCAGCCAGCCGGTTTCGGATTTGACGCCGGCACGCTGTCCGCTATGATTACCGAACCGATTGTCTGCTAAACAAATCTGACCCATGTCTTCTGTTGTAATCACTGGAACTGGCTTTGAAGTTCCGCCTCGTGTCCTGACCAATGCCGACCTCGAGAAGATGGTCGACACCTCTGATCAGTGGATTACCGAGCGCACCGGAATGAAAGAGCGGCACATCGTCGAACCGGGAGTCGCCGCATCGCACCTGGCCCTGCCGGCCAGCCGCCGGGCGCTCGAAGAAGCCGGGCTCAGCCCGGCCGAGGTCGAGCTGATTATCGTCGCCACTGTCACCGGCGACATGCCCTTCCCGTCAACCGCCTGTGTGCTCCAGCACAAGCTCGGCGCTGACGGCGCTGCCGCTTTCGACGTCAGCGCCGGTTGTACCGGTTCGATCTACGCCCTCTCAATCGCCAACCAGTACCTGCTCAGCGGCCGCTATCGCAATGCGCTGGTAGTCGGCGTGGAAGTGCTGTCCCGGATTACTGACTGGACTGACCGCTCGACCTGCGTGCTGTTTGGCGATGCCGCCGGTGCGGTTGTGCTGCAGCGCATCCCGGAAGATGGTCGCGGCATCATCGCCGATTACCTTGCTGCCGACGGCTCACGCGGGCCCGACCTCTACATGCCTGGCGGCGGCTCGCTGATTCCCGCGACCCATGAGTCGGTTGACCGGCGCGAACACTACCTGAAGATGAACGGTAACGCCATTTTCAAGGTTGCGGTGCGCAGCATGGCCGATGCCCTCAAGCGCATTTGTGCGGCAGCCGGTGTCAAAACCACCGACCTCAAACTGGTCATCCCCCACCAGGCCAACCTGCGCATCATTGAAGCGGTTGGAAAACTGCTCGGCCTGCCCGACGACCGGGTATTCGTCAACATCCACAAGTACGGCAACACCTCGTCGGCCAGCACCATCGTCGCGCTGGACGAAGCACGTCGGCAGGGCCTGATTCACACCGGTGATCTGGTCGGGATGGTGGCGTTCGGCGCCGGGCTGACCTGGGGCGGCGTGCTGATCCGCTTCTAACTCAAGGTTTCAGGTTTGGCTGTGCCGGCGGTCATGTCTTCAGCCGCGCGGCAAAAGTCTTCGCTTCTCTGACCAGCCGGTCGCGGTCTTCGGGCCGGGTCGGAATCTCGCCGAACGCAAAGACTTTCCCCCGGCAGTGACCAATCAGCTGACAGACTTTCTCCTGCGCCCGCAGCGTCGGGCCGCCGCCGGTGGAAAAACACACCGCCAGTCGCTTGCCGCCAAGATTCGCCCGTTTCAAAAACTCCCGGGCCGGCGGCGCCGGCTTCCAGGCCCAGATTGGGGTACACAACACGACCGGGTCGTATCCGCTGACGTCAAAGTCCATCGGCAGGATACGCATCGGAATATTGAAAAATGAGCATGCCCCCATCACCGGATACGAAGGCTGAGTCGGCGTGGTGATACGGCGCAGGTCAGCGCCCAGCTCGGCGGCAACCGTCTCGGCAATCGTCAGGTTATGACCGAAACGGGTGTAGAAAACAACCAGCGGTTTCATTCAAACACTGGCGAACACGACAAGATTAGACTGTTGGGTCAACCTGTCAACAGCCTTGTAGCTAATTCGACCCGGCCGGAACGTTATCGTTCAACCGGGCTGGTCGCCGAACGCAATGCCCGATACACCGCCGCCATGATACACCGGCTCGAACCGGTCGCGCCCGACACGACATCTACCACCGGACTTTGCGCCGCCAGGATGCGTTCCACGGTTTCCTTCGCCTCGTAGCCCGGACCGCAGCGCTGGTCCACGATCTCAACCGACTCGATGCGGCCGGCCGCAACCCTGACCCGCGCCCTCACGTGCACCAGAAAATCGCCAAACTCACCCTCGTAGCTGCCGTCGGGCACACCCGCGAGGTTCACATGCTCGATCTCCACGGCGCTGATGGTGCGTGCCATCTTGCGAAATCGCAGAACGAACGCACCGGTGGCCGCGCCCAGCACCGCAACTATCGCCAGCGGAATAACGATAACCTTACTCACCAGGTCTCCTCTGCATCTGCGGCGCAATAATATCCGGTCGTCTGCCTAGCGCAACAGTGTCAGCTTGCCGGTAGCCGTATAGTCGCCCGCAGTCAGTCGGACCAGATACACACCTTCGGCCAGCCTGCGGCCCTGCTCGTCGGTGCCGTCCCAGGCGAAGTTGTGGCCCCCGCGCTTCACGCTCGCTGCACAGAGCGTACGCACGACCCGGCCGGTGAGGTCGTGCACCTGCAGGCTCACGACTCGCTCGGCGTCGACCGTGAAGCGTATCGCGGTCCGCGACCGGAATACGCTCGGCTGGGCGGCTTTGAGCTCCGTGCGCAGGATGGCCGGCGCGGACACCGCTGAGGCCTCCCTGATGCCGACCGCGAAGTCCGGCTGCCAGAATCCGATGAGCGCGGCGTAGCTCGCTCCCGTGAGCTGCCCGGTCGCGGTCTGGCCCGCGGTCGCGGCGCACCGGTACGCGGTCCCGCTCATCTCCCCGCCGCCCGAACCGACCACGCTCCAGTCGCACTTGTAAGGCTGGGCAAGAACCGACTCACCACAAAGGACACAAAGCCAGCAAAGAACTGCGACGAATGTCGCTCTCACGGATTCACCTCACTTCCTCGCGGCCAGCGCGGCCTTCAGCGCCTCGATTTCCGCCTGCTGGAGCTGGTTCTGCTCGTACAGCGCCTGCACCGCGGCCAGCAGGACGCCGTCGGCGTCGGCCAGGTTGATGCTCGTGTTGCTCTCGCCGACCCCGAACGCAGCATAAAAGTCCTGCGCCACTGGTCCGATGTGCCGCGTGCCGTCGTGCTGGTCACGCATCTTGTAGTTGCGCACCCGCAGCGCCGCGACCTTCTGCAGCAGCGCCTGCTTGTCGACATCGCGGAAGTCCTCCTTAGTGGCGCTGTCGCAGGCCGAGGCCCACGAGTTCGACCCTGGCGCGAGGTACGCGCCGGTCGTCATCCCGGCGTTGGAAAAGAACCACGTCCCACCACGTGCCCGCACCCGGAACTGGTTGTCACCTGTTGTGTACACGGTGTCTGAAGAGCTCCCTGTCCCGTCGCCCCAGACAAACGAACCGGAGTGATTAGACCGAGCATTAGTGCCGGCTGCAAAGCAGTACGACCCGCGGGCGGCGTTTGAATAACCACCCGGCACTGTCGAGTAGTACCCGCTCGCAGTGTTGACACCACCACCACCAACGGTGGCACAATTGGAACTTGCGGTGTTGTCTACCCCGCCGCTGATCGTTGCGTGATATGTGCCACCTGCAATGGCGTTGCCGGTCCCGCCGCTGATCGTTGAGGTCGAACCACTCGCCGTGTTGCCGACCCCGCCACCGACAGTTGAGGACGAGCCACTCGCCGTGTTGCCGACCCCGCCACCGACAGTTGCATAGCTCCCGGTGGCCGAGTTGTTCCATCCGCCCATCACAACCGCTGCTGTGTCACCTGCGTCATCACCTGCCAGGTTCGAGTAACCGCAGAACACACCGCTGTACGCTGCCCGGGCTGTGTCGCTGAATCCACCGCTTACAACTGCGTGGCCACCCCCTGCAACGTTCTGATATCCGCCACCGACAGTCGCATATCTCCCGGTGGCCGAGTTGTTCCATCCGCCGGCCGCGACCGCCGCCGTATCACCGGCAAGGTTGGAGTATCCGGAAAATACACCACAGAATGGCGCCGCAGCTGTATCACAAAAGCCGCCACCGACCACGCCGTACTCGCCGCGGGCGACGTTTCGGTACCCGCCACCGACAACTGCATATCTACTGGTGACAGAGTTGTCATACCCGCCAGCCACAACTGCGGCCACATCGCTTGTATCATCGCCCGCCAGGTTCGAGCCTCCCGACAACACACCTGAGAAACGCGCCCTGGCTGTGCCGGAGTAGCCGGCGCCGACAACCGAGTACTCGCCGCTCGCGGTGTTCTGATAACCACCCCCAACCGATGCCCGGTAACCGCTGGCCACATTCTGATACCCGCCACTGACCGCAGCGTAGCTGCCGGTTGCTGTATTCAAGTAGCCGCCAGCCACTGTCGCATGCTGCCCACGGGCTTTGTTGCCATTTCCGCCCCCGACCGTCGAACCGGTTGACTCGGCGACGCAGCGATAGCCGCCACTGACAGTCTGATAGTTGTGGCTTGTTCCGGCAACACCGGTCGTGCACTGGTAGGCACCGAGATTCGTCTGGGTGAAGGCCTGCGTGCCGTTCAGCAGGTTGAGTGACCCACCGCGGCCAATGCCGACTCGGTGTATGGTGTATAGCACGCTGTCTGACCCGATCCGCACCCAGGCATTGTCACCGGTGCCGCCACCGCCGACGCTGTCATTGCGCGGCGCCCAGGCACTGCCGGTCCACTTCAGCACCTGACCGGTCACGGCGCCCATCTGCCCGAGGTCCGCGGCCGCAATCGTGCCGTTGACGATCATCCCGCTGGT
>CBFGJX010000004.1:0-86229 GCA_965649225.1 Caldifarciminota bacterium | reverse complement strand
CCGCGCTGGCGATGCGCAGGCGCGGGGTCAGCTCGGCCCCACCCGCAACTGCCATGCCCAGATACACCGCCCCGGCATCCGGCATCGAACCGATCGGCGTCACCGAGCCAAGCAAAACCGAGAACAGCCCCGACCTGGTCCGCACGGTCTGCGTCTCGTTCCAGAACGCACTGCCGCCTGAGGGCACGGTGTAGAGCCGAAACGCAACCGAGTAGGTCGTGTCCGGCACCGCGTTGCCCGAGTTGTCGGTCAGCTTGCCCTGGTACGACAGCATCCGCGGAATCGTAACCGCCTCTCCTTCAAAAACTGGGGCTTGCAGCGCGGGGCCTGCGGCTCCCTGCGAAGTTGCTGCCACATCCTCTGCGCCCCAAACAAGGCAACACAGCATGGACAGCGCCAGGACTGCCACTCTGGTTCGCATGATTTCCTCCTACTGTCTCTCGGTTACCTGCTTCATCCTCTCGTATTTGGCTCGACCCTCGGCAGTACGGAATTCAATGCCGTCTGCCTTACCTTCGCGCACCAGCTGGTCCATACAACCGGCCAGAAAATCGTCGTCCAGCATCCTGCCCTCAAGCCCACCGGTCTTGGCTTGCTCGACCGGTATCATCCGTCTTGTCACTTCAGCCGCAACATCCTTTCGCTCGCCGGTCACGGTCCAGAAGACCTTGATACCCGGCCGGCCGCCGATGACAAACCGATTGCCGCTGACCTCCTCGGCAGCATAAACTTCGTATGTGCCGACACCGGTGAGCTGGACCTGGGGATTTCGATTCAACGCAGCGAAGTAGTCCGGCAACCTGACCTCGGCCTTGCCCGCCGCATCGAGGACAACGCTGCCGCGATAGACGTTGAGCATCTCCGGCCCTTCAATGAAGTAGTGGTTGAGAATCTTGCCGTACGGGTCAAGCGGATGGTCAATCGTGAACGTTCCTGAGGCCTTGGAGAGAGTGCCGACTCGTGTCTGGTTGGAAGCGGTCGTGGTCTGACCATTGAACGCGGCCGAGTTGTTGTGACCAGCCAGCACGTGGCAGTAGCCGTTGCCGGCAAAGCCATCCACTGCCAGCACGGTATCAGCGTAGCCCCCAGGGATTGTGGAGTTGCCTCCGCTCGCGTGGTTGAGCTGACCGCCACCGATAGTCGCACGGATGGCAACGGCAGTGTTGTTGCCTCCTCCGGTAACGACTGCATATCGCCCCGCTGCATGATTCACCGTGCCGCCGCCAACGAAGGTGTATTCGCTGTCAGCTTCATTGCCTGAGCCGCCGACCACGGTTGATGTGTGACCTCGGGCGTCATTCCCGGCCCCGCCTACGCAAACTGCACATCCACCATCTGCACGGTTGTACTGCCCCCCAGCACTGCTCCGCAGAGGTTGGAAGCGTAGTTGTCGAAACCACCGCCGACAAATGACGCTCTGCCAGAAGCTATGTTTCCGGCTCCGCCCACCACAATCGAAAGATAATTTGGGGCCTCGTTATCGCTGCCACAACAAACTACCGCCTTGTCACCTGCGGCAGAGTTCCGCCTGCCTCCTCCAATGAAGGATCTCATGCCTGTCGCCTGGTTGCTGTCGCCACCGCAGACCACCGCCCCGGTATCCCCAATGGCGTCGCCTGCCTTATTAGCGTAACCCGATAACGCCGCAGCGCGGAACCCGACCGCGGTGTCTGACTCGCCACCGACAACAACCGCACAGTAGCCGGAGGCAACATTGGCATTGCCGCCAGCCACGCCGGCATACGCACCGCTGGCAGTGTTGGCTGACCCACCGGCAACAGTCGCATACTGACCAGTGGCACGGTTATTCGCACCGCCGCTCACAGTCCCTGCTGACAGAGTCGCCTGATTTGCTGCACCGCCAGCAACAGTGGCGTTTGCACCCGTCGCCCGATTGTAGGACCCGCCCCCCACGGTAGTCCAGCTCGCACCTGCCACATTACCCTCGCCGCCAGCAACCACGCAGTATGCACGATTCTGACCAGAGGCACCGGTGGTGCACGCGTTACCGAAGTTCACATGGGTGTACGCATCTCCACCGTGGAGCATGTTATTGGCGCCTCCCCGGGCGACGCCCAGGCGGCGAATCGTGTAGAGCACGCTGTCCGCCCCAATCCGTACCCAGGCATTGTCGCCGGTTCCGCCGCCGCCGACGCTGTCATTGCGCGGCGCCCAGGCACTGCCGGTCCACTTCAGCACCTGACCGGTCACGGCGCCCATCTGCCCGAGGTCCGCGGCCGCAATCGTGCCGTTGACGATCATCCCGCTGGTAATGGCGTCAGCCTGACCCTCGTTTACATACGTTGCATCGTGATTGTGGCCCGCGCGCGAGAAAGTCGTCGTGTCCCGGCCCTGCAGCAGGTCGGCGTTCGCCGCCCGCTCAGTCAGGTAGGCATAGGCCGCGCTGGCGATGCGCAGGCGCGGGGTCAGCTCGGCCCCACCCGCAACTGCCATGCCCAGATACACCGCCCCGGCATCCGGCATCGAACCGATCGGCGTCACCGAGCCAAGCAGAACCGAGAACAGCCCCGACCTGGTCCGCACGGTCTGCGTCTCGTTCCAGAACGCACTGCCGCCTGAGGGCACGGTGTAGAGCCGAAACGCAACCGAGTAGGTCGTGTCCGGCACCGCGTTGCCCGAGTTGTCGGTCAGCTTGCCCTGGTACGATAGCATCCGCGGAATGGTAACGACCTCGCTTGATGCTGGCTGCTGGATGACGACCTCGCTGCGGCTGGAAGCCGCATCCTCCGTAGACAGACTGAAACTGCCGAGTATCACAAGCCCCAGAAGCAGTTTGCAGCGGTCCATGACCACCTCCCGTCCATCTTCACCCTTTTCGGACAATGACTGCTTCGACTCGCTTCTCCCTCTCCCAGTCCTGCCGAATTATATTTGCTGCCCGCTGCCGGTGTCAACCCACCGGCCACTGCCTCCGCTCAAAAGGTCGGGGCGGGCCCGACGCCCGCCCCGATAACCAAAAGCCTGGCTTGGATTAGTCGTTCACAATCAACTTGCCGGTCCGGACGGCACTGCCACACTCAAGTCGCCAGGTGTAGACCCCACCCGGCAACCCGGCGCTGCGCCGCCAGTTGAACTGTGTCCAGCCACTCCGGCTGACACCCTCATGCTTCTCGACCAGCGTTCCGTCCGGGCGATAGACGCCAAGACGGAAACTCTGCCCGACTGGAGCGGCAAAGCGAAATGCGGCCCGGTCCCGACACGGATTCGGGGCAACCTCGGCTGCAATGCCCTGATAGAAAGACGTCGGCACACGCGGCTCACTGATGCCGGTGAGACCGAGAACTGCAATCTGCCCGGCCTGAATGCCGCCATAACCGCTGTCCGGGTGCACGGCCGGGTCCTGCGCGTAGACCACGACCTTGCACATTCGCTCGACCCAGCCAGGCTGCAGGGTGAAGTTCTGAACCACCGTGTCGTAACCGCCGGCCGGGATCGTGATCGGCGTGCCGAGATGATCCGGCAGGTAGTCGCGGCAGACATGATTGTGCCAGGGGTCGCCATTCGGCCCGGCATAGTACAAGCTGTCCTCGGTTACCACCATGTGGCACCTGCCGCTGACGGCAGTCACCCCGCTGTTATAGAACACTGCCTGAACCGTACCTTGGCGCGAAGACGGATTGTACGTACCGGTGATGTTCAGCCGGACATCAGTCGGCTGCAGCATCCGCTGAGAAACATACCCGGCCCAGCCGTTGTAGTAGTAAGTCGCGTTACGGCCGTCGATCCATGCCCAGGGCGTGGCATAGCCGCCGTTGTAGGGCGGCGGGTAGGAGTACATTTTGCTGCGGCCTTCAGCGTTGTACAAAGGATAGGCAGAGCTGATGTGCCACTCAACGCCGACCGCATAGCCGGCGTAATCGATGAGTATCTGGTCCAGCGCACGGCTGGCCAAAGCACAGCTTCCTCAGCCTTCCTGATAGGCCTCTTCGACAAAGACGACGCGGTCAAAGGCCATCACCAGCGCTGCCGCAACAAGCAACGTCAGTACCGTTTTTTTGGTCATCGAACCTCCTTTCGGATTCTGTTCACCCTATTCTAGTCCGCGACCGTCGGGCGTCAACCGAGGTCCTCAATCGGCATCGCGCGGCCGGAGCCCAAGAGCATCGAGAACGAATGTCTTGCCCGAGTTGAGCCGCCAGATTGCATACGACGTCAGCACCCGCATCGTATGGCGCACCCCGGTGGCCCCGCGTTCCTGAACTCGAACCAGCAACGGCAGGGCGGCGAAACGTGCTATCCCCGCCAGCAGGAACATCAAATGATAATTGACGAAAGTGCTGGTCCCAATCCGCAGTTCCAGTCCGTTCAGCGCCTGGGCACCGGCACCGGCAATCAGCGAGGCCGCAAAAGCCCCCAGTCCTGTCACTACCGAATGAAGCGCAAAGTAACTCTCCTTGCGCCGCGGGTTGTCGGCCAGTTCGAGCAGCAGGTTCCACAGACCCAGGCTCGCGCCCGACCATACGACTCCGTTCATCACCGCATCAATCCAGATCGGCAACCGGAACTCCGGCGTGGCAAACACCCACAACAGCGGCATGACGCCGACCAGCGCAAAATTGATAATCGTCACCGGCCGCGCGCCGAACCGGTCAATCACCCGGCCCCAGAACAGATGGAACACCAGCCCGGTGATCCCGCCAATCATCGAGTACACGCCGATCGCGGCGTAGGAGAATTTCAGGTTGGTAATCAGATGAGCAATGTAGAACGGCGAACCCAGCGTACCGGTAAGATACCAGACCGCCGCAAATTTCATCAGCCGCCGGAACTGCGGCTCGCTCAGCGGGCCGAAAAGCAGCTCGCGCAGCGACGCCATCGGCCGCGCCGGGAGCGGCGGCTCCGGCTGCCGCGAGAGCAGCAGAGTGGAAATACCGCCGAAAACCACCGCCAGCGCGAAGGCAAGACCGAACGCCAGCAATTCCTTGTCCTGGAGCTTGAACCAGTCGAGTGCTCGTCCGGCAGAATAGGCCGCCGTGACTCCGACGATGCCAAGGATGGCGTTGCGTAGACCGAAAAACCGGCCGCGCCGATCCTCCGGAACCAGGTCGCTCATCCATGAAGTCCAGGTTGTACCGGCAATCGTCATCAGCACGCTGGAAACCGCCACAACCCACAGAAGCGTCTCGGCGCCGAATCCGGTCTGGGTGAGCAGAAACGGTACCAGCAGTACGAAAACCGACCGGCCGACCCCGGCAGTCCACAGCACCAGCCGGCGCCGCGACCCGATCGTTCGAACCAGATACCCGGACACGAATCCGAATCCGGTTGCCAATGCCGGTATGGCGGTCAACAGCGCGATCTCGAAATGTCCTGCGCCAACCGCCAAGGCGAGACCGTTGACGAACATTCCCCCCACCAGCGTCATGTACAGGGTGGCGAACGCCCCCTCGGCGATGGAAACACGCAGCCCGCGGGTAATCTGCCGTTCCGACAGTGCCGGACGGACTGGTGCAGCAGCCGAATCGTCAACCGCGCCGGCGTTGTGCAGTCCGCCGGTCTGCCGGTCCCGCCACTCACTTCTCATTGCGGCGCTCTCTGCGACCCGCAGCTGCCTGTCTCCGACCCCTGCCGTGCAACTTCTGCCGCCCGGTACGAGCTTCTGACCAGCGGGCCGCAGAACGCCATTCCGAATCCCAGGTCCCTTGCCCGTTGTTCCCAATGCTCAAACTCGCTCGGCTCAACATAGCGCACAACCGGCAGACAGCGCCGGTCAGGCTGAAGGTACTGCCCGATTGTAACAACATCGCAGCCGACCGCCCGCAGGTCACGCAACGCCGCTTCGACATCATCCTCGTTCTCACCCAGCCCCAGCATCAAACCACTCTTGGTCAGCTGGGTCGGATTCAGCCGCTTGACTGTTTCCAGTACTGCAAGCGACTTCCGATAGGACGCCCGCCGGTCACGCACTTCCGGTGACAGTCGTTCGACCGTTTCAAGATTGTGGGCAAAAACCTCCGGTTCGGACAGAACTACAGTCTCAATCAGCTCGCTGCGACCGCCGAAATCCGGCGTCAATACCTCAACCGCCGCACCGATGCGATGCACGGCCTGCACCGTTGCGGCAAAAATGCCAGCCCCGAGGTCCGGCAGGTCGTCGCGGTCAACCGAAGTTACAACCGCGTACCTGAGGCCAAGCTGAACGACCGCCTCGGCGACCCGGGCGGGCTCGGAACTGTCAACGACACCGTGGGGATTGCCACTCCGAACCGAGCAGAACCCGCAATGCCGCGTGCAGACATCGCCCAAGACAAGGAAAGTTGCGGTACCGGCATTCCAGCATTCGGTCAGATTCGGGCAACGGGCGTGACTGCAGACGGTATTGAGACCGAGCCGGTTCAGTCGGTCATTGACTCGCTCGAAGCCGGCCCCTCCGGCCAGCTTTGCCCTGAGCCATTCCGGCTTGCGCACCCTGCCAGAATCGCTAGACACCTGGCCGCAGTGAAGACTTGGGACACGCCCAGGCACATTCGAAGCAACGGATGCACTCGGCTTGATTTGGCCCGCGGTGCGGCTCGATGTCCATCGGGCAGACCCGCTGACAGCGGCCGCAATCGATGCAGCTCGACTTTTCGAGCCGAAGCCGCAGCAGACTGGCCTTGTTGGTCAGACCGTAGATTGCTCCAATCGGACAGACCAGACGGCAGAACGGACGCCTGATGCTGATCGCCGCAACCACTGCCAGCAGCAGGATGGCAATCTTGACCCAGTACAACCAGCCGACCAGTCCGCGCAGCGAGTTGACCGGGTCCCAGAGCACCAGGGGAATCCCCGCTCCGAGCGTGCCCTGCGGGCAGAGCTTGCAGAACCATGGCTCGGCCGTGAACCAGGCCGCAATGCCGGCGACGACAACAAGATAACCAAACTTCAGCCACGTTGCCGGCAGGCTGAGCCGCAGAACGACATCGAGCACCAGCACCAGCACCAGTGCCACCCCGGCCAGGACCAAGCCGAGTGCAACGCCGGAAAGTCCGAAAAACAGTGGCGTCGAACCACCCAGCCAGCCGACCAGCAGTGCCGTCGCCGCCGCCAGCCCGGCGCCAAGCCAGCGACCGGTCAGGCCGAGAAGAAGCATTCCGACTGCCACCGCCACCACCCCGAACTGCGGCCCGAGGCGAAACCAGATCAGTATCCCCAGCCCCAGTGCGGCGATTACTCCGCCGACCCAGGCTCGCGCGGGAATGTCAAGCTTGCCGCGCTGGACCACATACAGTACCAGCAGCACAAACGGCAGCCATCCCAGCAGCAGCACCCGCCACCAGCTCAGTCGCAGCAGCAGCACCAGCAACAGCGCAACGACACCGGCCACCGCCGCCACCACCGCAAAAGACAGCCAGCGCTTCCTGCCCGCCCGCTGCCCAATCCTGATTTTGTTCAAAAGGTCCTGCCAGAGTCCGAACGGGCAGACCCAGCCGCAGGCGGCGCGGCCAACAAAAGCGCCAACGACAAGAAACGCACCCAGTGGCAGCCAGGGCAGGGCATGAATGCCGATTATCTGCTGCAGCGACCCCAGCGGGCAGGCGAACACCGCCAGCGGCCCGCCGTAGCAGTTCAGTATCGGCTGCAGCGTGTACTTGAAAAACCCTTGGTAAATGACCGTGCCTTGCAGATAGGCAAGGATAAAACCATTGAGCAGAACAAAGGCGATAATCTGCACAACCCTATGGGGTGCAACGCGCCGCCGGACAAACACCACCGCCCCCAGCATCACCAGCAGAAATGGCACCAGTCCATACAGCACCACTTTCAACTCTGGAAGTCCGGCGCCGACAATCAGCCACAGCGCCGCGATTACTCCCACCAGACCGATGACACCGAAGGCAGCCCAGCGCCGCGCTGGTGTGGGCCGACCAAGATACAGAGCCAAAAACAGCGCCAGTCCCAGCGCCCCGGTCCAGCCGAATCCGAACACCCCCCAGTCAAACCCCGCCAGCGTCTTCAGCAAACCCGCCACAACGGTTGCGCCAACGGCAATGGCGGCAAATGCCGTCCAGCGCGAGCGGGCTGAAATGTCGCCACGCACCGGCGGTTTCTTTTCAGGCTGTTCGTTCATTGTCAATTGGTTGTGAGTCTTTGCCGGCCTACACGAGGCCCATACAGGAAAGTCATATCTGGGCCGCGAATCGGTGAATGGTCTCCGGGTCGCCCTTGGCAATGCCCATCACCACCAGTACTACGCCGACCGCTGCCAGCAAGACAAAAGCGACCTTGCGCATCACGGCAATCTCCTTCTAGAACCGGCTGATAAGCTGCGCCTTCACTCCGGAAAACGGCGCCTCGAAGCGACAGACCCCGCCCGAACAGGTATAACCGCCCCGCTCAGCCCCGATCCTCACCCGCAGAATGTTCCGCTCGGTAATCGACCAGACCGTTTCAAATATCGGCCACAGCTGCTGACCGTTGTAGCGCCGCTCGAGCTTGCGGTCCACCGTCTGCAGCCCGGCGGTAAAAAGCAGTGCTTCGCCGTAACCGTAGGAAAGCACCAGCGCGCTCTCGTGGTAACGCCAGGGCTGCTCCATATGCCCGGTGTCCTCGACCACCCAGTCGTAGTCCGCCTCGAGCGTGAAGGTATGCTCGCCCGCGAGGTAGTTCACCAGCACCGTCGGCTTGATTGTGCCCCGCCGGGCGACGTGGAGCTCGATATTCTGCTGCACCATCCGGTTGAGTTTTGCCTCAAAAGTCCAGTTGTCGCCCAGCGAATACCGCCCCTTGCCTTCCCACTCGTAAACACCGGTGGTCGTATCGTCATGGCGGTAGAGCCGACCGTAATTCGCTTCCAGATACAACCTGTCCAGCGGACTTGCGGTTGCAGTCACACCAAAACCGCGCTCGTCAATCCCCCGATCGATCGCCACCCCTGATTTTATCGGCGTCGGCGGGTCATTGTAATGGTAGGCCGATGTCGGATAGCCGAGCTTGTCGTAATCCATGTATTCGGCCAGCAGCGAGTAGCCCGGGAAAGCCAGCGCACCACTGAGGTAGAAGCCCAGTCCGGCCTCGCGGCCGCCAATGCCCGGCCGGGTACCGAGCCGCCGACAGACCTCACCGTAAAGGTCAACCGGGCCGAATGTCAACCCCAGATTGCCGCCAAAAAGCTCGTTGAATGCGCGCGGCGCCAGGTCGCCGGTGGAGTTAATCCGAACATAGCGCCCACCAACACCCGCCCAGGACAACGGCCGGGTCGAAAGATCGGCTCCCAGAACCTGGTCGGTCGAATCCGCCGCATTCAGAGTTTTGTAGGTATTCTCCTGAAAGAACACGTCGCGCAACCGGGCGGAAAGCACTACGACTTCGGTCCCCAGCGGCAGATGGGCCGTCCCGCGCAGACCGTGCAGGCTCTTGTAATGACGGAAATCATCATCCTCATAGGCC
Source organism: Caldifarciminota bacterium (assembly GCA_965649225.1). GTDB lineage: Bacteria > Hydrothermota > Tepidihabitantia > Tepidihabitantales > Tepidihabitantaceae > CBFGJX01. Next base: position 76,839 of record CBFGJX010000004.1, on the reverse strand, counting down.
CGCAGCGCCAGCCCCTTGCCGAACGTCTGGTAAAACTTGCCGTACAGGACTTCCAGTTCCGACGGACTGTAGGCAATGGTATAGTCCAGCAGCCGCATCGGCTGACGCAGCCCGCGCCAGGGCTTGGACGGCTCGAACAGAAACAGGCCCAATCCTGCCGAAAGGTCGCCATAGCCGACGGTTATATCCAGCTTGTTTTCGGTCTGAGTCGAGTACACCGAGTCGAGAAAGGCCCAGAACTCGGCACGGTTCACGCCCCCGACGGAAAGTTCAGCGCCAGCTGCCGACAGGGCGGCCAGCAACAGCATTACCAGTATTGACCGGGACACGTTGAGTTACTGTCCTTTGCCGGACTTGGGCGCTTCCGATTCGCTCGCCGGCTCAGACTCGCCACCGTCCTTGCCATCGCGCGGCACCGGCTTTGCCGGCAGCCACTTGCCAAACTCGGCCGCTATCCGTTTCTCGTCACCCTTCTTGTAGCCGACATGAGTATAGACGATTTCGCCCTGCTGGTTCACGAGATAGGCGGTAGGCTTGATGACGATCTTGTAGGCACTCTTGACCTTCTGCTGTTGATCCAGCAAGACAATGTAGGGCCACTTCTTGGTCTTGACGAAACTCTTGACCCGCTGTTCGTCAGCCGGCTTGTCAACCGACAACGCCACAATCTGCAGGCCGTAGTCGACCAGCGAATCGTAGATCGGCAGCAGTGCATCAAGCTCGGCAATGCAGTTGACACAGGGCAGGTCCCAGCACTCGATGTAGACCGGGCCGGTCTTGAGCAGCTCGCTCAATGTAACCGAGCGACCGGTCACGTCCTTGAGCGTGAAATCAGGTGCCTTCTGAAACGGGGACTTGTCCGGCTTGGCCGCCAGCACCAGCGTCGTCAAAACCAGCAGGCCCATTGACAGTTTTCTAATCATCTGGCCTCCTTATGGCACAAACCGATTTACCGCCCGCGACTGAACAATAGTCCAGTCGTTCAGATTCTGAACAAAGACCGCCGCCTTGAGTCGGCTCGGCTTCAACCCGGTCGTCGAGAACCGCAGGGTATCGTAAAGCGTGTCGCCCCGGACCAGATTCAATTCGCGCCCCCGCCAGTCCGGCACTACCCGGCGGGCAACACGGTGCCAGGTCGTGCCCAGCGCTCCCTCGGTCTGGACGCTGTCTTCGGTGACTACCGCCACCAGACCAAACTGTACGCCCGGCGGTGTTGAATCGACCGTCAGTCGCAGACAGATGGCGCCGCCGAGCGAATCGGCTCCGGCGCTGTCAATCAGCACCGTTGCATAAGTCGGCTTCGACTTGGCAATGTCGATGTATTCAGCAAACAACCGGCCATACTGATTCGGCGGCAGCTCATCGGAATGGGCAACGGAATCGCCGTCCAGAATCAGACTCTTCGGCGGATAACCGTAATGCCCAAGATGAATACTGTCGTCCGGTGCTGTTGCGAACCGCCCGACCGGAATCCAGACTACCACCGGCATCAGGCTGTCGTAACGATACCGCGCCAGGCTGTCCAAGGCCCGCTCCGCGAGCCCGCAATACCCTCAGGTCGTATCGGTAAATACAATCTCAGCCAGCACATTTCGGTCGGTCGGCTGAACCGGTACCTCCGGGGCAATCGAGCAGCCCGCCACTACCGCCACGACTGCCGCAACAGAAAAAACCAGGCGTTTTCGCACATCCATGACCAATGATGATAGAAAACCACCCTGTCGAGTCAAGCCGGCTCCAGGCTTGACTAGCATTACCGCCCGCCGACACTCTTGTTGTGACCGACGCTCTGATCGTGTTCTGTACCTTCCCCGACGAATCCGGCGCCAGCCGCACCGGTCGGACGCTGGTCAGGCGCCGGCTTGCCGCCTGCGTTCAGGTACTCGGTCCGATTTCTTCGATTTACCGCTGGCAGGGACGCATCGAATCAGCGACCGAATGGCTCTGCATCTTCAAGACCACCGCCACCCGCTACCCGCAGCTGGAAACCGCACTTATCCGACTCCATCCCTACGATACACCCGAAATCGTCGCCCTGCCGGTCAGTGCCGCCAGTCGCCGCTATCTTGACTGGCTCGCTGCCTCGACTGCGCCGCCCTCCCGCCGATGACGCTGACCGAAATCGTTGCCGACCTGCAAAGTCCCGACCCGGCTCTCCGGCTGAATGCAGTCGAGCGTCTCCGCCGCATCGGCGGTGCCGAAGCCGCCGGCGCACTGGTACTGCTGCTTGCCGACCCCGACCCGACTGTCCGCAACCGGGTCGTCGAAGCACTGGTGCTGATTGGCCCGGCAGCGACCGAATCGGTTCAGCGCTATCTGGCATCGTGGCACGAACCGCTCGGTACGATCATCCCCGAACTGGTCGGGCGGCTTCGACTCAGTTCCACTCTGCCCCTCCTGGCTCAGGGGATAACCGACCCCGCTCCGGCGACCCGGGCCGCGGTGGCGCTCGCCCTTGGCCGAATCGGTGGTGAAGTGGCGGTACCGCCGCTGCTGGAACTGTTGCGTGACCTGGTCGATGAAGTCCGTATCGCCGCCGCCAATGCCCTTGGCGCCATCGCCCACCCGGCCGCGGTCAATGCCCTGCTCGATGAAGCCGCTGACGACAATCCGGCAGTCCGCATCGCCGCAGTCGACGCCCTCGGCCGGATTGGCGACCGGCGCGGCATTGACACGATTGTCCGGCTTTCGGGTGATGACCCCAATCCCGATGTCCGCCGGCGGGCAATGGCGGCACTGCGTCAGGTGAGTGTCCGAACTGTCAATCATCTGATTGCGGCGATGACGCGCGACGACATCGGCGACCGCATCCGCGCCGCCGACGAACTGTTGCGTCAGGGCAAGGCGGCAATCCTGCCCCTCACCGAACTGCTCGGTCATGCCAATCCGGCAGTGCGCGGCGCTGCTGCCGAACTGCTTGGCTCGATTGGCGACCCGGCGGCAATCGACGGACTGGACCGCGCCAGCCGTGACCCCGAATGGACCGTCCGCTACTCGGCAGTGACAGCGCTTGGCCGCATCCGGCACGCCCGGGCCGCCGAACCGCTGGCCCATGCTCTTCAGGACGAAGACGAGAAGGTCGCTGCGGCCGCCGCCGCCGCGCTGGAGCGGCTCGGCGAAGCCGCCGTCAACCCGCTTTTCGATTTGCTGTCGAGCCGACAGCCACTGCTGCGGGTACGGGCAATTGACGTGCTCGGCCGGTTGCGCCACCGCGGCGCCTGGCAACGGTTGCTCGCCGGACTGCGCGACAGCTCAACCTGGGTCCGGATTGTCTCCTGTCAGGCACTCGGCGAAATCCGCGAGGAACGGGCAATGCCAGCTCTGATTCGGGCACTCGACGACCGCGACCCGGTTGTCCGGGCGATGGCGGCCGAGGCACTGGGAAAGCTGCGTGATTTCCGCGCCTCAATGCCGCTGCTCGGCCGGCTGAAAGACGAAAGCCTGCTCGTCCAGACCAACGTCCTGCGCGCGCTTGGGCTCATCGGCAACCCGGTTGCCGAAGGTTTCCTGCGGGCTCAGCTTGACCGGCCGGAACCGGCGATTCGCGCTGCGGCAATCGAAGCCCTGGCCGCCCTGGGCGTAACCCGGCTGCTGCCCCGTTTTCGTGAACTTGCCCGACCCTGGCCCTTCAGCCGGGTTGAGCGGGAGGTGCGGGCCGCGGCCCGGGCGGCGGTCGAGATACTGTCCCGACTGGAAGAAAATGAACGGGCCGAGCCGGAACCGCCGTCCGAGTCCGACAGCACCAGGTCCGGCGTCAGCCCCGATGACTACCTGCGACCGACCCCGCCGGACACTGACGACAGTTAGTCGCCAAACAATGCCCGGGCGAAATCTGCCGCATCAAATTCGGCAATATCCTCAATCCCCTCGCCGGTACCGACAAACCTGATCGGCAACCCCAGCTCCAGCGCAATTGGAATCAGCACCCCGCCCCGGGCAGTACCGTCGAGTTTGGTGATTATCAGACCGGTCAGTCCCAGCTGTTCGTTGAAAACCTGAGCCTGCCGCAGGCCGTTCTGGCCGACCGTGGCGTCGAGCACCAGCCAGATTTCGTCCGGCGCCCCCGGCCGAACGCGGCCGCACACCCGCTTGATTTTCAACAGCTCGTTCATCAGGTCCTGACGGGTATGCAGCCGGCCAGCGGTGTCAACCAGGACAACATCACGACCCCGTTGCCGCGCCCGGGTCACGGCATCAAACACCACCGCCCCGGCATCCTGACCCTGTTGTGACATCACGATGTCCACCCCGGCCCGCTCCGCCCAGATGCGCACCTGTTCGGCCGCGGCATCGCGATAGGTATCGGCGGCGGCTACCAGTACGCTCTGGCCGTTACCGGCAAACCACTGGCAAAGCTTGCCGACCGTTGTCGTCTTGCCCGAACCATTGACTCCAACCAGCATCACGACCATCGGAGAGGCAACGTCGCCGGAGCCCCCGGTTTTCGCCGGTTGAGCCACGGCCACTGGCCGCTGCTTTTCGGTCTGCCCGCTCAGAATTGCGGCTATCTCGCGTTCCAGAACCTCCCGTCGGTCGCCACCGGCGCGTTTGACCTTCTCGACCAGCAGCTCGGTTGCTCTGACGCCGACATCGGCCGCCAGCAGTGCTTCCTCCATCTCCTCCAGCGATTCGGCGCCCAGCACCCGGGCAAAGACCTGCCGCGTTCGGGCAACACCCGCGACAAGCTGCTTGAAGCGTGCCGCTATCCGTTCAAAGGGATTGGCCAGATTGACCTCCGCTGCCGGATGACGCTACCAGTTTTGGGATTGGCCCGCTCACCATCCGGCTTCAGCCCGGAGCGGTTTCAGTCGCTGCGTCCTGCCGCCGTTGATAGTCGGCGAGGCTGATTGCCACCAGCGTCGAGATGCCCGGCTCCTCGGCGGTGACGCCGAAAACCACATCGGCCCGCTCAACCGTCAGCCGGTTGTGGGTGATTATCACCACCTGGGTTTGACGCGAAATCTCTTTCAGGTAGTCGGCAAACCGACCGACGTTGGCATCGTCCAGCGGTGCATCAACCTCGTCCAGAAAACAGAACGGCGCCGGTTTGACCTGATAAAATGCAAACAACAGCGAAACCGCCAGCAACGCCTTCTCGCCGTCCGACAACTGGTCAAGCCGCTTGGGATTCTTGCCCCGCGGTCGGGCAACAATCGCTATTTCCGACTCCAGCGGATTGGCGGCATCGACCATCACCAGGTCGGCCTCGCCCTCCAGAAACAGGCGTCGGAAAACTGTCTGGAAGTATCCTCTGACCTCGGCGTAGGTCGCGGCGAACGCGCTGCGTGCCCGTTCGTCAATTTCCCGCAGGGTCTGTTCCAAGTTGGCCCGGGCCGCAGCGACATCGGCCCGCTGGGCGCGCAGCCGCTCCAGGTCTTCCTTCTCCTGCCGGTACTCCTGCTCAGCCAGCGGATTGACCTGTCCCAGCGCCTCCAGTCGGCGCCGGATCTGTTCCAGTCGCACCGTTACATCGCCGTTGCCTTCGGCGGTAAAAGCGGCAATGTCGGTGCCAAAGCTGGTCCGGGCCTCTTCGACAACTGCGTCGAGCTGACGCCGCAACTCGTGCACCCGCAGCCGTTGATCCAGCAACAGCCGCCGGCTCTGCTCAAGCTGCTGGCGCCGTTCGGCGATGTTGGCCGCCAGCTCCTCCTCGGCCCGGGCAACATCGGCGGCGCGGAGTCCGTCAATCTCGCGTTCAATCTCTGCCACCTGCTGCCGGGCCGCATTCAACTCATCGGCCCGTGCCGCAATGCCCGCCAGCAGTACGGTGCGCTCCTCGCGCCGCAGCACGGCCTGACGCTCCAGTTCACCAATCCGGGTCCGGATTTCCTCAATCTGCCGCCGGGCGAATCCAGTTTCGGCCTCCAGTCGCGAGGCCGACTGCCGCGCTTCGGCCAGCGCCGCCAGCGCCGCCGACGACTGCTCCAGACCGGCCTTGACCGCCGCCTCGCGCAGCGCGGTTTCCTCACCTGCCTGCTGCAGCACCTTCTCGGCCTGCCGTACCTGCTGGTCGATTTCAGCCAGCCGTTCCCGCAATGCCGCCAGTGCTGTCGCGGCCTGCCGGTCCTGTTCGTTCAAGTTCCCGGCCTCGGCCTGCAGCCGCTCCAGATCGCGTCCGGTCTCCTCGACCTGCGCCGCCAGCACCGCGGCGCGGGCATCATAGCCCGCCCGGTCGTTTTCCAGTTCTGCAATTTCCAGTTCCAGCGCACTGTTGTCCCGGTCGAGCTCTTCCAGTCGCCGGTCGGCCCGCGCAATCTCGGCCAGCTTCAATTCCTGCTCGTTCCGGGCTGCCGTCAGTCGCTCCAGTTTGTCCCGCAGTGCGCCGGTCAGCCGCAACCGGCCGCGGTCACGCGCGGCAACCACTGCCCGGCCGTCGCCAAACCAGCACTGGCCGTCAACGGTAACAAACACCCAGTCGGCAAACTGTGCCGCCAGGCCCCGGACAGTGGCAACGTCCTCGACAACCAGCACCCGTTCCAGCGCCCGGCTGACCGCCGGCGGTGATTCCGCTGCCAGTTGAACGTGCTCGGCCAGCCGGCCGACAATCCCCGGCTGTTGCGGGAGGTCCGGCGTCGCGGCGGCACTTCCGTTCCAGAGCAGCCCGAAATTGAGGTCGGGCCGTTGTGCCGCCAGCTGTCGCAGTTCCTCACCGCTGAACTCCCGTTCGGCAGTCAGGAAGTCAAGCAGCCAGCCCAGCGCCGCTTCCGCCGCCACTTCCCAGCCGGGTTGAACCGTCACCAGTTCGCTCACTGCCCGGACTTTGCAACCCAGACTGGTCTCGGCTGCCGCCGCCTGTTCAAGGGCCAGTTCCGCACGCAGGGCTGCCGTCTCGACTTCCAGTCCGGCGATTTCGGCCCGCAGTCGCTCAACCTCGCTGCGCGCCGATTCCCGCACCCGGGCGGTCTGCTCGAGCTGGACGGTCAAATCCTGCCGCCGTTTGCGCATCGCGGTCAGCCGCTCGGCTGTGGCCGCTATCCGCGCCTGCACCGCTTCGAGCTCGGCGGCGAGCCGCTTGCCGCGCTCGGCCAGCGTCTGCTCCTCCGCCAGCAGCCGTGTCCGGGCTTCACTCCGGTTCTCGGCCGCCGCCTCGCTGCGGACCAGTTCGGCCCGGACTGCATGCTGCTGTTCCAGCAATTCACGCAGATCGGCCTGCCGATCCGCCTCGCTCTGCCGCGCCGCCAGCAACCGGGACTCAGCCGCTTCGACTGTCGAACGCGCCGCTTCCAGTGCCGACCGCGCTTCCGCCTGTCGCTCATCGGCGCCCGCCAGCCGCACCGTCGCCGACTCGAACAACGTCTCCAGCTCGCTCAGCTGCCGCTGCAGCCCTTCCAGCTCGGCCGCCGCTTCCCGGTCGGCGGCAGACAGCATTTCCGCCCGCTGACCATCGAGCAGATTCTGGTTTTCCAGTGCCGCCAGCGCCTGCCGGGCCGCAGTCAACCGGGCATCCAGCTCCTCCCGGTGTGCCTGTTGGTCGCGCAGTCGGGCCCGCAGCCGCTGCTGTTCTTCCTCCAGCCGGTTGATTTCAGCCGTGCGCTCGGCATCGGCCGACTCGAGCGTCTCGGCGTCGCCGACCACCCGCTCCAGCTCGGTCCGGACCGACTCCCACTCCGCCTTCAACTCCGCCAGCCGCAGCCCCTTCTCCTCCGCTTTTAGGCGGTCCCAGGCCCGTTGCCGGCCCGCCTGCCGCTGCAGGCTGCGCACCAGCCGTTCCCGTTCGGCAATGATGTCGTCCAGCCGGACCAGGTCCTTGTCGGTCAGCTCGAACTTGCGCAGACAGTCGGCTTTTGCTTCGTGATACTTCGCCAGTGAAGCCGCTTCTTCAAACAACCGCCGGATATTGCCGGAGATGATTTCGCGCATCTGGCGCAAGTCGAATATCGAATAGGCTCTGGTGCCGGCATTCGCCGACAGAAAGACTTCCTGAATGTCACGCAGGCGACAGGGTTGACGATTGAGATAGTACTCGCTCTCGCCGGAACGGAAATAACGGCGGCGGATTTCGATATCCTGACCAGTGGCCTCATCTCCGAGTACCAGCTTGACCTCGGCATAGTTGGTCGGTGGCACGGTGGCGGTGCCACCGAATATCAGGTCTTCGTTACGGGCACAACGCAGGACGCTGAACGACTGCTCGCCCAGCACCCAGCGCAGCGCATCGAGAATATTGGTTTTGCCACAGCCGTTCGGCCCGATGACCGCGTTCATGCCGGGCGCGAAACTCAGCGTCGCCCGGTCTTTGAACGACTTGAATCCAACCAGTTGCAGTTCTCTGATGTACAAGGTGTGCTAGTGTAGATTCGGTGCAACCCGAGTCAAGCACCGGAGCTTCTCGGCGAACCTATTCCGGTTCTGCCAGCCCGGTTTCGCCGGCACCGGCCGGACGGACACTCACCGCCTGACCATTGACCCGCACCACCACCTCCGCCCGGTCCTTCTGGTCCGAATAACGCGCCACCAGTCGCGCGGCATTCAATCGGTCGGCTGCGCTGTCCGGCAGCAGCAACCCCAGTGGTCCGGGCAGGTCCGTGGCATCAATCACACCGCTGCCGGCGGGTCGCAGCGCAAGCAGCGCCGCATTCTCCAGCCGGTCGCGGCCGACAATCAACCGCGCGCCGGACGGAAACCGGAAGTGACGACCCACCCCCAGCAGGCCAAGCAGCTCGGGCGAATCCTCGCCGCGTGCCAGTGCCGACCGCAGTCGTCGCGAATAAACCTCTTCGGTCAACAGACAACCGCCGGCCGGTGTCGGATAATCGCTGATACCCCAGGATTGGGCCAGTGCCATCTGCCTTGTCCGGCTGCGGCCACTGATATCGAGCAGCCGCGACCGGTCCACCAGCCCCAGCCGCTCGGGCTGCGTTGGCTCCAGAAGCTTCGCCGACAGCGGCCGCACCAGCAGTTCGGCGACACCCGATTCACGGGCAACCACATCCAGCGACTGCCGGTTCTGCGACATCGGCCGCTGTCCCAGCACTTCACCCGTCGCCACCAGCATCGCACCCCGCGTCCGGCCATACTGCCAGGCCTTGCGAATCATCAGCGCATGACAATCGATGCAGGGATTCATGTGCCGTCCCCGGCCGTGTCTGGGCTTTTTCACCATCGCAACAAAATCCTCGTCAATCGGCAGCGTCACCAGCTCGATCTCCAACTGGGCCGCCGCGCGTTCGGCCCGGCTGGGGCCTTCCAGCGGTCGCGGACACCAGCCACCGGCAAAGTTCACCCCGATGACAACAATGCCCTGCTGTTTGAGCAGATGGGCTGCCAGACTTGAATCCAGCCCGCCTGAGAGCAGGGAAACTGCGACAACCGGTTCAGCTTTGGTCACGACTGAGCCTAGCCGATTGGTTGCCCGCAGGCAAGCGACACAAAGGACACCCAAGGCTGTCCGGGCGCCGATTGCCGGCACCTGCCACCCCAATGCCGCCCTCCCAACGGTTCTGGGACGGCCTTTTAGAAAGCCTTGCGGCATTACGGCGATTTATCCCCGCCTGCAAGTATCTGCCATCCCTGCAATTGCTCGCACGCTCCGTTTCTGTCCCGCAAAACCCCGCTGGCCATTTGTCGCCGGCGGGTGTCCCCGGCTCTTGCCTTGGCCGCGGCCGCGCGCTACACTGTAATCGAGGCGGGTCGGACGGTCGCCCGGCAACGGGAGGAAAGTCCGAGCACCACAGGGCAAGGCACTCGTCAAGAGCGAGGCTGCAGGCCGGAAACGGCCTGTGGACGGAAAGTGTCACAGAAACCATACCGCCCCGTCCGCAGCTCAAACTTCGGACTTGCTGGCGGGGTAAGGGTGAAAAAGTGCGGTAAGAGCGCACTGCCGGCGGCGGCGACGGCGCCGGCGGACAAACCCTGCCGGTGCAAGACGAATATGGGAACAGGACTGGCCCGGTCCGCTATGATTCCCGGGTGCGTCGCTTGAGGTTGACGGGTAACCGCCAACCCAGATAAATGACCGTCACCGGCTCAGGCCGGTACAGAACTCGGCTTACAGACCCGCCTCGAACTCTTTGTTGTACGGACCGGGACTACCACCAGAACAGATCGTTGAAGCCCATCGTCATCCCGAGCATCAACGAAAAGTTCGAGGTTCTGATGCGCCGCCGGCGCAGTTGCTGGATGGTCGTCTCTCGCTGCTCGGCCTCAGCGCTGATGCTGCCGGCATAGAGCCGGTTGTCCAGTCGAATCGTCAGCGTATGCAGCAGTGGTACTTCGACTCCGGCAAAAATCCCGCCGCCACCCCCCAGTCCGTGCCAGCGCACCGCCGAGTCGGCGGCAAAGACAAAACTGCCCCAGGCTGCCGACGCGAACAGCCCGCCATAGGGAACAACGGCGCTGTCAAGCAAAGGATAGGAATAATACAATCCGGCACTGAGCGGCAGGAACAGTGACGCTGCATCATCCGGGCCGCTGAGCGCCCACCAGCCGTCCACGGTCAGGCTCGTGCCGACACCGTAACGGGTATTGGTGCGCAGCTCGACCCCGAGCGGAATGCGCGGGCCGAATTCGTCCTTGATTTCGCGCCCGGCCGGCGAGGAGATGCCGACCCGGAAAAAGAAAGTGCTGCGGGCATCAACCCGCTCGGCCAGCGACCGGCCGATTCGCTGCGCCGACACCGGCCGGCAGAACAGCACCAGCGGTACCAGGACCGCCACCAGACCCGGAAACTTATTGCGACGCATCATCAACTCAATCGCGGAGTAATAATGATAACCACTTCGCTGTTGCTGACAACCTTGCGCGTGCTGCTGAAAAAGAACCCGACGATCGGAATGCTGCCCAGAATCGGTATCCGCCGCTGGACCAGCTGCTCCTGCCGCATCACCAGTCCGCCGATAACGATGCTTTCACCATCTTTCACCACCACCCGGGTACGGGCCGAGCGCTTGCTGACTATCGGCAGATTGTCCGGCCCGGTACCGACGACATCGCTCACCCGGGGCTCGGCATAGACCGTAATGTCGTTGTTGGCGGCAACATACGGCGTGATGGTCATCGACACACCATACTCGATCTTTTCCAGCCGGTAGGTCGGATAGACTCCGCCTGAATACAGTAACTGATAGTACTGCTCTTTGCCAACGGCAATCTCGGCCGGTTGCCCGTCGGCAGTCACGACCCGCGGATTGGCCTTGATTTCCACTTTGCCGTCCTGCACCATCGCCTGCAGCGAAGGCAGCATCGAGAAACCAAGCGAACCCAGCCGCCCGGAGAGCTTGCGCACTATCAGCGAAAGTGTCGTGTCGGCGATTGCGCCGATGCCGGTGATGGCGCGCAGCACCGTATCGCTGCCATTGAGCAGCGTGCTGCTCCAGTCAACACCCAGACTTCTCCCGGCATCACTGGCAATCTCGAGCACCGTCGCCTCGATCGTCACCTGTCGTTTTGGCACGTCGATGCCGGCCAGGTCACGTCGGATGCTGCGGATTATTTCCGGCGGGGCAGTGGCGACCAGGGTGTTGGTCTCGGGGCTGAGTTTGATGTAGGGAGCGTAGTAGTCTGCCAGCAGCTTCGCCGCATCGGTAGCGCGGATGTAGTTTAGCCGCAGCACCTCGCTGCTCGAGAGCAATGGAAACGCCGCCCCGTCCGGCCGGACCGTTCCGACAACGTAGTAATCCCGCACCTGCCGGAACGTATAGCCCAGCGGGAAAAGAATCCGGGCCAGTGCTTCTTCCAGTGGCGTCGCCCGCAGTTCGACCGATACCGAACCGGCAACCGTTCCGTCGGTAACAATCTGGACACCGCTCTGGGCACTGATGTCCGCCAGTGCCTGCTGCAAGTCGGTCTCAAAAAAGACATTGCTGACCCGGATGGTGTCCAGTCGGGGCAGATATGTCGTGGTCCCGCTTTCCTGCGCCGGCTGTGCCCACAGCCCCGATGCCAGAATCAGCACAAACAGTGGTAACAACATCCCCGGCTTCATCGTTTCCCCACCTTGAACTGGCCGGTCGTGCTGCGACTCAGGCCCTTGCCACAATCAACAACGATATCCATCTTGTACTCCCCTTCTGCCAGACTGCCCTGGTACTTCCCGGTAACAGTGATCGTATCTCCCGGCAAAACAATGCCAGAATCAAGCTCCACTGTCCCCACCGGCTGATAATCGGCCTCCCCGATCGGATTCGGCTGCAATGCCCGTTTGATGGCAGCCCGTGTTGTCGGTGTCAAATGCACATCTCCGGTATTGACCAGTCGCACAACCAGACCCGACTCCGGGCTGCCCGCTACCCCGGCGATTTCAATGCTGCGCCGGTAGTTCCCCTCAACTGTCAACAACAGCGGCACTGCAAAAGACGGCGCCTCCCGGCCCTGCGCCTTTCCGTCGGCCTGCTCGATATACAGACAGCCAAACTGCCCTCCCGCTGCAGTGACCGGCGGTTCGAATGTCAACCGAACATTCTGTGTCGTCCGCGGCGCCAGAGTCAGTTCCGCCGGCTCCACTCTGGTCCAGCTCCGACAATCTCTGGCCGTGCCGTTGGCCTCAGTCTGATCGACTGTCCCGTCAACAAAACCCTGCAGACCGCGCAGACTGGCCCGCAACCGTACCGGTTGGTCGGTCTCATTGCGAACCGCCACCGGCCGGGTACGCACTGAACGCAGCGGGAGAACCATCTCCAGTTGATCCGGGCTGACGGAAATATCGAGCTGAGGCACCGTCACTGCCGTTGCCGCTAACCTCGTCTTGCGGCCGGCATGAAAGACCACACTCCCCTTCGCCGGACTGCCTGAACCGGCCCGAACCGCAACGTCCAGCGTGTAGCGGCCACGGCGCAGCGGCGCCAGTATCGACCGCAGTTCGACCTCGGCCCCGGGCAGCACCGTCCCGCTGCCCAGCGGAAAAGACTTCACCCGCCGACCAAGCGAATCACGCAACACGGCATGACCACCGACTTCAAATCTTATCGGTCCGGCATTGCGGATTCGTGCCTTGACGCCGAGTGCATCGGGCGAAAGCCGTCGGGCGTAGATACCACCCAGCTCCGCCGGGGTCAGCACCGTCAGGTCCAGCAGCTCGACTCGGCTGCGCAACTGCCGCCCGCCGGCAGTAAGCTCGAAAAATGCCGGCATTCTCATCACCAGTCCGACTGCGGCAGTCGCCCCCCCGGCCGGCACCGAATCCGACGGCATCAAATCAAAAACCACGGCCCCAAAGAACGTGCCACGAACGTTGCGGGGAATATCGATATCAATCCGGATCAGCCTGCCTTCCCCGGCACCCAGTATTGTCGTAACGGTATCAAGCAGGAACCAGCCATGGCAGGACCGCACCGGGTCCGCTACGGCGACAATCTCATAGCTGCCGTCCGGCTTCTGCCGGAACGGAGCCGGAAAATAGCGCAGCGCCCGCGGTGTCGGCGTCTCGTTGACGACGGTTATCTCGACGCGCTTGCGCCCGCCGGCAACAACATCGGTGACAATCGACTGCGGACTGACAGAAAAGCTGGCCGCGGCGGGCACAGACACCAGCGCCGCGGCCAGCACGATCCTCCAGGCAGACAGACGCAACTACTCAGTCCTTCTCGGCCCCTGCGGGCAGGTCAGCTGTTATCATCACTGAAACGGAAAGTTGGGCATCCCGCTGTAAAGCCCGGTGGCCGGGTCAATCCAGTCGCGGATGCACTGCAACGTGCAGGTGATAGTTGCCCAGTTCGGGTCGACGTAGTCGGTCGGCCCGTTGCAGGGTGACACGTGAATCCGTGCCCAGATATGTTTCTTCCAGCCGACGTAGTGCAGATTCTCGCTGTCCTGAACCCTGATGACAAGGTCGTTCAGATCAGCGGCCGTGGTCCAGGCCGGATCGGTCGGAGCCGGCGGCACGGTACCGTTATCGCTGAGCGCATACTGCACTTCAATCGCCTGGTCGATGGTCTTGTTCGGATCAAGCGGCTGCAGGTCCTCGAAACCGCTGAATGTCACCACCACATCGTAGTTGCTCCGGAAGCCGAACTCGACACAGTCGGTGATGTACTCGCCCGGCTTACGGACGGCCCAGTGAAAGCCATCGGCGTTCATCCAGATGACCATCCACTGCGCGACGCTCGCCTCGTGCTTCAGCACCAGTCGCCAGACTTCCTTGTTGCAGGAATCACGATAGTCGGTGACATACGACCAGGCCCGTGCCCGGGCGGCACGGTCGTTGAGCGGCATCTGAACCCAGTTGCCGTTCTGATACTGCCAGGCCTGCTTCTGCTGCCAGTGGCAGTCCGGCGTATCGCTCGCCAGGACTGCGCTGGCCCCAATCAGCAGGCACAGGGCAATCGCTGCATACCTCATCTGTCCTCCTTACTAAGGCCTTCGGGCGCCAAGCCCTCTTACGGTCTTTTTGTCTGCATTCGCGGCATTGCCGCGGCAGCTGTCGAGCAGGTTGCTGACTGTAACCCCCTTTCTCGCGCCCAGCGCGAAAAAGACAAGGACCACCCCGGACAGCTATTGCGTCACATCGACCCAGAGAATTCCAGCTTGCAAAGAACTGAGGTACAACAGAGGTACCCCCGTGGCCGGTTACCCATCCTTTTCCGGTCTGGCCACTAACCTACGCCGGTATATTAGCGGTCTGACTCCGGTTGTCAAGCATTCTTTGACCCCGACTGTCCTGGCCGGCAATTGACCTGTCCATCAGTCGGTCTATAATCCTGCCAGAATCTGAACGCGTCGGACGACCGGAGCGCTGCGGCGCAAACGGTTGCCGGGTGTCTGCCCGGCACAGGGAAAGCCGTGCAAATCGGCTGCGGTCCCGCCCACTGTAAGCGGCGTAAAATCTGTTCTGTCCGATGCCACTGGCGACTGCCGGGAAGGCGACAGAACAGGCCGCAAGCCAGGAGACCTGTCTGACGCGCATCATCAAACTTGCGCGAAAGGAGCAAGCGATGAAACCTCTTCGTCCGATCGTTGCTGCCCTCATTGTCGCTATTCCCGGCATGATGCCAGCGACAGAAATCGCCGGCAGGGTAATCGATGCCTGGTCCCGGCTGCCGGTTCCATTTGCCGAAGTTTTTGTCCCGGCAACCGGCCAGCGGATTGCTGCCGACAGTCTCGGCCGCTTCCGGGTCGCGTCGGCTGAAGACGACTCGGTCGAGCTGATTGTGTCACGGGTCGGCTATGCATCAACCAGCTGGTCCGGCCGCAAGGGCTCTGCCGTGATTGTCCTGCAACCGGTTACCCTGCGGCTCGACGGCGTGACGGTTTCCACTGCCCGCACTCCTCTTCCACTGCACCGCGCCGGCACTGTCCGAATCTGGTCACGCGAGTCAGTCCGCCGACCGGCAGCGGCCGGTCTGGTCGAGGTTTTCCGTTCCGCTCCCGACGCCGGCATCATCGACTATGCCAACTATTCATCCCTGACCATGCGCGGCGCCAGCGCCGAGCATACCCTGATTGCGCTTGACGGCATCCCGCAGAACTCGGCCCAGAACGGACTGGGCGACCTCTCGACGATTGCTCCGACGCTGGTCGAACGGCTGGAAATGGCCCGCGGTCCCGGCTCGGCCATCTTCGGCTCCAGCGCCCTGGGCGGAGTGGCCAACATCATCACCCCGGAGCCGGATCGGCTCGGCGCTGAAGCTGTTGGCGGCCTGAGCTCCTTCGGCGGCCGCCATGTCGGATTCCGCCAGACCGGCTGGACTGCGCCGCTCGGCTGGGTCTTCGCCGGCGAACTCAGCGCCGCGCGCAACGACTTTGTCTTCACCGACAGCACCGGTGCCGACCGCCGGCTGAACAACGCCGACTTTGCCCGGACCGCGGCAATGGCGAAGGGCCGTTTCCAGTCCGGCCCGCATCGTGCCAGCCTGCTCGGCGAAATCTCGCTCTGTCGCCGCGGTGTCCCCGGCTCGGTCAGCTTTCCATCCGACAGCGCCCGGCGCGACGACAGCCGGGCACAGTTCATCGCCCGTTACTCCGTGCAGCCAAGCGGTTCGCTGCGCAGCGAAATCCGGTTGCATGCCGCCCGCAACTGGCAGAACTACCGTGACCCCGGCTGGGCCGTCAACGACACCCACCGGACGAGTGTCGAAGGCATCATTGTCGACCAGTTCTGGCAGGCCGGTCGCTCTCTCAGCCTCGCCTTTGCTGCCGAGCACTCCAACCAGCGGCTGAACAGCAGCGCCATCGGTCAACCGCAGCGCTCAATCCTCGCCGGAACTTTTCAGTTTCGCGTCCAGCTGCACGGCTTTGACGTTACGCACATTCTGCGCTACGACCGCAGTTTCAGCCGAACCGGCCAAGCGGACTCGCTCGAGCAACGTTCAACCCTCGCCGTCCTGAGTCCGAGGGTCATGGCCACCTATTCCGATTCCGCCCTGCCGCTGGAAATCTACTCCAGTCTCGGTCGGTCGTTCCGCCTGCCGACCTTCAACGAACTCTACTGGCCTGCCGATGCTTTCACTTATGGCAATCCGCGTCTGCGTCCCGAACACGGCAACACCGCCGACATCGGTATCGCCACCACCGGTGCCGGACCGGCACGGCTGCGCATCGGCGGATTTTACAGCCGTTTCAATGACCTGATTCAGTGGCAACCCGACAGCGGTTTCCGGTTCCGGCCGGTCAATATCGACCGGGCCCGCATCATTGGACTGGAACTGGAGACCGGCCTGCACTTCAAGCCGCTGACAGTGGAACTGTCCGGCACCTGGAACGATGCCCGCTCCGAATCGCTTGTCCTGACCTACCGCCCGGCCTTGACCGGCAATGGTCAACTGCATTTTGACCCGGCGTGGCCGAACCTGGCCCCCCGGCTGACCGTCGCCGCCCGTTACACCGGCCGGCGCTTTGCCGACCCGGCCAACACCGACACACTGCTTGGCTTCACCGTGATCGACGTCGGTGTGCAGCTGGCGCCGCGAATTGGCCCGGTAGCGGTCAGCGGCGAAGTCGGCCTGCGCAACCTGCTGGACAGCCGCTACGAAACCGCGCGCGGTTATCCCGCTCCCGGCCGCAGCTGGTATCTGGATGTCGGCTTGAAAATCTAGCTAGCGTCCGGCGACAGTGTCGGCCGGCACAATCGGACCGGCGGGCAGGGCCAGTTGCGCCCGGCACGCCGTCTTGACCCGCTCAAACTCTGCCATCAGGTTTTTGGGCACCGGGTCGGCCCGCGGTGGAATCACTTTCAACGGATTCACTGCCCGGCCATTCTGGAGTATTTCAAAATGCAGATGCGGCCCGGTGGAAAAACCGGTTGACCCGACCCGACCAACCAGCTGTCCCTGTCGCACCCGCCGGCCGGATGCAATTCCGGGACCGTAGCTGGAAAGATGGCCATAGCGCGACTTCAGGCCGCCGGAATGGGAAACTTCGACAAACTTGCCGTAGCCGCCGTTGTACCTTGCCATCGTGACAACGCCGTCGGCCACGCAGCTCACCGGCGTGCCGGTCGGCGCGCCGTAGTCAACGCCGGTGTGGGAACGCCAGCGCCGGGTAATCGGGTGCAGCCGGTTGCCGAAGTGTGAAGTCACCCGGGCGAACTGCAGCGGTGACCGCAACACGGTCTTGCGTAACGACTGGCCCTTGTCGTTGTAATAGTCCCAGTGTCCGTTCGGACTGCGAAAATAGTAGCCGTAGAAATCACCCGCCGCACCCCGGTAGTGAACCGCGTGAATCCGGCCGTCCCGATAGGGCATCGAATCGACAAACAACCGGTCGAGCAGAATCTCGTAGCTGTCGCCGTTGGCACATTCGGTCAGGAAGTCGACTTCATAGCCAAGGATTTCAGCGAAATTGACGACCAGCGCCGGTGATTCACCCTGACCGATCAGTGAATTCCAGAGTGAACCCTCGATTGTTCCGCGCACCACCGTCCGCAGGGTGTCGATCCTTTTCAGTTCCTGACAGGCCCGGGTACCGGCCGAGTCGAAATCAACCCGCCAGCCCACCGCCAAATCCCGATGATAGGTCAGCCCGACAAGGACGATGCCCTGGTAGTGGAATGTCACCGAATCCCCGGGTTTCATTCCCCGGAAAGGAAAATCGGTCCCGGCCAGCGCCGCGTAAACCCGGTTAATACACTCCGGACTGAGCCCCCAGCGTGTCAGCGCCGACGCCAGCACCTCGCCACTGAGCAGCCTTGTTCCACCGGCGAATGTCGATTCCGGCGCCGGCAGTTCAGGTCCGCAGGGTGGCCGCCGGTGCCGGGGACGCGCAACCAGCAGCAGCGCGACGGCAACAATAATTACCGCCAGCACCCAGAACAGCACTGGTCGCCGCTGCGGCGGTGGCGATACACTGACCTGCGGACCTTCCGCTGGCATCACTCCAGCACCTCAATCTGCTCCGGGTCACGGACGATAATCTCCGGCGCTCCCTTGTAGTCCTTTACCACCCCGGTCACCCGCACCAGCCGCTGCTGATAATAATCCTCGGGTGTCGGCGGAAACTTGCCCAAATCGGCGGCAAAAATTGCAACCTTGAAATGGTTACGATAGTCCTGATGAAAATTGAGCAACAACACCTTGTCCGAGCGGTAAGTACCGACTACCCGGCCCACAACCCGGACCAGCCGGTTGCGATACTGACCCGCATTCTCGTAGGATACAGTTTCAAGCCCATCGCCTGTTGAGTCGGCAAGCGCGGCGATTCGCTGCTCAATCAGTCTCATCGAGGGTGGCGGGAAAACATTGAACGCCCATAACCCCCGGCCGATGCGCGCCGCGGTCTCTTCCAGTCGCTGCAGTGTGTCATACAGCATCAGGCTGTCGCCGTACACTCTCACCGCGGCATATCCCCGCTGTACCAGCAGTAGATTGACGCAGGTATCACCGAGATAGACATAGCGCAGCAATCGGCCAAAGTCATCCCGGTCGCGGGCATCACTCTCCAGCCGCACCGTGCGACCAGCCAGCAGTCGTTCGAGGAAATCGCGGGCGATATCACCACCGGGCTGGTAACTTTCCGGAGCATCGATCCCCAGCATTCGTACCGCCTGACTGTCGGCGGTGAGGAAAGTGTCGCCGTCGTAGACTGCGACAACCCGCGCTGCCGGCGCGACACTCCCGAACAGCAATATCACCAGCAGGCCGAACCACCGCCAGCCCGGCGCCGGCGTTGTATTGCCGTTACAGATCTTCGGCACCGGCGACAGTCTAATGTGACGCGTTGCCGAATCAACCATTCCAGTACTGCCCCAGCACCCAGATGCCAAGCGCCATCAGCGCCATTCCGGAAACAAGCCCGATGACGCTGGTATGTTCATGACCGTAGGAATAGGAACCGGGAATCAACTCATCAAAGGAGATAAAAACCATCAATCCCGCAACCGTCGCCAGGGCAATCGCCAGCAGCTTCGGACTCAAAAACGGCATCAGCACTGCCGCGGCCAGCACTGCCCCCATCAGCTCCGACATTCCAGAGAGAAATGCCCAGAAGATCGAACGCCCCCGGGAACCGGTTGCACAGAAAACCGGCACCGCCACTGCCAGTCCTTCCGGAATGTTGTGCAGCGCAACCGCGACGCCGATTGCCAGCCCCAGCCCCCGGTTTTTCAACGCGCCAGCGAAGGTCGCCATACCCTCGGGCAGATTGTGAATCGCAATGCCGATGGCGATTAGTATGCTGGCCCGCAACAGCCGGTTGGCACGACCATCGTCAGCCAGTGCCGGTATGCAATCGGGATGAACCTGCAGGTCATGACCTTCGGTGACGAACACATGCGGCACCGCCGCATCAATCAGAAACATCAGCAACAGGCCAGCGAAGAACGCTCCGACCGCCGGCAGAAACCCTGCCTCGGCAATCCCCGAAGGCAGCAGCTCGGCAAAAGAAACAAAAACCATTACCCCGGCCGAAAAACCCAGGCTGAACGCCATTACCCGCGGTCCTGGCCGTCGCACTACCAGCGCGATCATCCCCCCGGCAACAGTCGCCAGCGAGGCCAGCGCGGAAAGAGCAATCGCGAAGACGAAGTCAGATTTGATCATTCCGACACTCTCTTGCCGGTGGCTCCAGGTCGCACCGCCCCAGCCGCGGGCAACCCCGACAGCCCTTGCCGCTGCAACGCACGGCAGCAACACCGCCCTGCCGCTGCGGCCGACCGTACCGCTGTCGTAATGACAGCACAAACCATCGTTGCAGGCCAGCCAGCAGCAGGTTCAATCGCACTGTCATCGGTATTTGCTGGCTGCGCTGGCCCGGGCATGACGCCGGACATATTCATCCAGCCGGTCAACTGTCTCAGGGGAAAGAGTATGCTCCATGCGACAGGCATCGGCATCGGCAATCGAGGCACTCACACCCAGGAAGTCGGTCAGGAAGCGACGCAGCACCGCATGACGACGCCTGACCTCGCGAGCCGCCCGCCGCCCGGCCTCGGTCAACTCGACCCCACCGTAACGTTCATGCCGCACCAGCCCCCTGGCCGCAAGCGCCGCCACCGCCGCGACCACCGATGGACGGCTGACTCCCACCCGGCCTGCCAGCTCCTTGATCCGAACCAGCCGCCCCGGCGACTCAATCGCCAGAATCGCTTCCAGGTAATCCTCGGCACTTTCACCCAGCGACGGGAGCTGCGCGGTATTAGCCATCTCTAACTTTGTTAGTTTATCCTAATACGGTTGCCGGTCAAGCCGGAAGACCACCCCGCCGCCGTCTGACTTGTATTGCCAACGCTGTCCCCTATACTCGGCCTCGTGCCGAACGTGCGGTCAGTCCGGCAGCGCCCCGGCGCACTCCCAGCTGCCGGCCTCCTCGCCGGGCTGACGCTGCTTCTGCGCCTCTGGTTCATTTTCGAGATGCGCGGCACGCCATTCTCGACAATATCACCCCAGATGGTCGATGTCTGGTATTATCACCGCTGGGCGCTGGAAATCGCCCGTCACAACTTCTGGGGCAGCGATGTATTTTTTCTCCGTCCCCTCTATCCTTACCTCCTCGCCGGGATCTACTCGCTGTTTGGAGTCAGTGTCATTGCGGTGCAGCTGACTCAGGCCGCCATGGCTGCTGTCTCTGCCCTGCTGCTTTTTGCCATCACCAACCAGCTGTTCGGTCGCCGGGCCGCAATTCTCGCCTCCGCCGGCTTTGCCCTCTGCGGAGTTCTGGTGTTCTACACCGGCACTCTGCTCTATGTCGAAATAACGATTCTGCTCACACTGCTGACCGTCTGGCTTCTGCTGATTGCCGACCGCCGGCACTGGCTCTGGCTGGCAGCCGGGGTTGTCTTCGGTCTTTCGGTGATCTGTCGCCCCGAACTGATTACTATCGTCCCCGGGCTGGGTCTGTGGCTGGTCTGGCGTCGGGCTGGCTGGCGTCTGCCGCTACTTGCGGCTGCCGGCGCCGGCCTGATCATCGCGGCCGTACCACTGCGCAACTACATCGTCGCCCGCGATCCCGTGCTCTTCACCGCTCATTCCGGAATCAATTTCTACTACGGCAACAACCCGGCCGCCGACGGCGCCTGGCAGCCTGCGCCTGAACTGCATCCGACCGCCGGATTCTCTCACGACGCACTCAAAGAAACCGCCCGAACCATCAACGGCCGCCGCCGGTCCTGGTCAGCCGCGTCCAGTTACTGGCTCAACCGGGGGCTGCGCTTCATCGTCGATTCGCCCCTTGCCTGGCTGCGCCTTGAAGTGGGGAAGCTGCTGCTCTTTGTTGCCGACTACGAGATTCCAAACAACTACTATCCTGAAACAGCCCGGCGCAGTTCCGTCGCCCTGCATGTTGCCTTCCTGAGTTTCGGGATGATTCTTGCACTGGCTGTACCGGGCATGTGGTGGGCCTGGCGGAGTCGACAGCATGTCCTGCCGATTTACCTCTATGTCCTGGCCTACATTGCTTCGTCGCTGATATTCTACGTGCTGTCACGCCTGCGGGCGCCGGTCATTCCCTTTCTGCTGGTCTTTGCCGGCTTCGCCCTCGACCGATTCATCGCCGAGTTGCGTGCCCGCCGGATCGGTCGCAGCTGGCCCGGCATCGCTGCCGCAGCAGCGGTGCTGACAGCATCTCGACTGGTGCCGGTGAAACAGAACTCCTACCGCTCACAGGCGCACACTCAGGCCGCCAACATCCTGCTGCAGCAGCGCCAACTGCGACCGGCCCTTGCCGAGCTTGAACGTGCCGTCACTGCCGATCCCACCAACGCATCGGCCCGCTACAGTCTGATTGTTGCGCTGGCCAGTGCCGGACGTGCAGCCGAGGCCGAAGAGCACTATCGCCGGCTGCTGGAATTGAGTCATTCCAGCCCCGTGATCGCACCGCTCGTATCGCTGGCTGCGGCACGGCTGGCAATCAGCCGGCGGGATTTTGCAACTGCATCCCGGCTCTATCACCAGACGCTCGCCCAGAACCCGAACGACGCGGAAGTATGGTATCTGCTCGGGCTGGTCGCCATCAGCACCGACAGCCTCGCGGCAGCCCGCGAGTATCTGCAAAGGGCTGTCACTCTTGACCCGCTTCACTCTGAAGCCCGCACCGCGCTGGCCGCGGTTGAGACCCGACTGCCGCGATGAACCACCCTGGCGCTGAGGATTCAACCGGCAGGCCGGTCGAGTATCGCTGGGTGCTGCCCGAACCGATCCGGCCCCAGCTGTTACCGGTTCTGCCCGGTCTGCCGCCGCTCGCTGCCGAACTGCTCTACCGCCGCGGCTATCGCACTGCCGAAGCGATCAGTGCCTTTCTTGAACCATCCGCCGCCCAGCTGTCACGCCCCGACGACCTGCCGGACATCGCCCCCGCAACCGAACGGCTCTGCCGAGCGGTGCAAGCGACAGAAGCAGTGCTGGTCGCCGGCGACTACGATGCCGACGGGCTCACCGCCACCGCCCTGCTCGTCACTGCCCTGCGACGTCTTCGGCTCCCGGTCTACTGGCACATTCCGGATCGAGCTGAAGAAGGCTACGGGTTCTCGCAGCAGGCCGTGGCAGCGGCCCGGGCACACGGGGTCAGGCTGATCGTCACGGTCGACTGCGGAACTTCGGACCACGCCGCCGTGACAGCCGCCCGCGCTGCGGGGATTGACATCATCGTCACCGACCATCACGAACCCCGTTCTCCCGAAGCACCGCTGCCGCCGGCACTGGCAGTTGTGAATCCCCGGCGTCCCGACGCCAATGCCGCTTTTGCCGATCTGGCCGGCGTCGGTGTCGCTTTCAAGCTCGCCTGGAGCATTCTGGCCCGACTGGGCCGCCCGCGCGAGGAGCTGACCGATCTGTTTGACCTGCTGACCATCGGCACGATTGCCGACGTTGTACCGCTGACCGGCGAAAACCGCATCATCGCCCGACTCGGCCTGCCGGCGGTCCAGCGCAGTCGTCGTCCCGGCATTCAGGCCCTGCTGGCTGCCGCCCGTGTTCCCGACCGTCCGCTGCGGAGTCGTGACGTGTCGTTCATGCTCGCGCCCCGGCTCAATGCTGCCGGCCGCATCGGCCATGCCCGCGATGCCCTGCAGCTGCTCCTCAGCGAAGACCCGGCCGAAGCCTCTGCTCTCGCCCAGGAGCTGGACCGCCGCAACCGCCGTCGGCAGTCGATTGAAGAAAAACTCATCGCCGAATCGCTCCAGCAGGCCGGTCACCAGATTGCCGCCGGCCGCCGCACTCTGGTCGTGGCCGGTGACAACTGGCCGGATGGCATCGTCGGCATACTCGCTTCCCGTCTTGTTGACCGTTTTCACCGACCCACCATCGTCATTGCCCTGCACGGCCAGCACGGCCGTGGCTCGGGTCGTTCAATACCCGGCTTTGACCTCCACGCCGCCGTCGCCAGCTGCGCCACCACTCTGGAACGATTTGGTGGCCACCGGGCTGCGGTCGGCATCACTATCGCTGCCGACCGCATCCCCGAGTTCTCTGACGGTCTGGAGGCTGCCGCCGCCCTTGTGCCATCGGCGGTGTTTGCACCGGCACTCACCGTCGACGCGACTGCCCGACTTTCGGCGCTGGACGACCCGCTGTTGACAGCGCTTGATCGATTCGAACCGTTCGGCACCGGCAACGAACCGCCGGTGCTGGCAACACCGGCAGTAGAAGTAGTGACTGCGCCGGTTACGCTGGGTCGCAATGGCCTGCGGTTCGTTGTCCGTGACGGCGCCAACCTGGGCGAAGCTGTCTGTTGGAATGCCGACCGGCTGCATTCCCGCTTCCTCGCCGTGCCGGCATCGAAATGCGACATCTGTTATACCCCAGCACGTCATCAGTGGAACGGTTGTTCCCGAATCCGGCTCGAAGTACTTGACCTGCGCCCCGCTCAGGAATAACCCGACGGCCGCCATGAACGAGTTCGCCGCCAGAACCGGACCCGGCTGGCAGCGTCAGCTGACCAACGAAGTTGACTGCTGGCTGGCCCGACCGGCACCGGGTGTAACCATTGCCTTTGTTGGCCGACACCGGGGCACATCGACCGGCAGCTTTGCCTCGCTCAATTGCTCGTATGAAGTCGGCGACCAGCCCGACCACGTCAACCGCAACCGCACGCTGATATGCAACGCATTGGGACTTTCCAGTCTGGTAACCGTTCGCCAGGTTCACTCGGCGACAGTTGTGGCAGCCGAGTCGCTGCCGGCCAACCCGGAATCAGTTGCCGCTGACGCAATCGTCACCGCTCGTCCGGGCTGTCTCGGCATCAAAGTCGCTGACTGTCTGCCGGTATGGCTGTTCACCACCAACGGCAGGGCAGTCGCAATCGCTCATTGTGGCTGGCGCGGCTCTGCCGCCCGACTGGCAGCCCGGACCGCTCAAACACTGGCCTCAACAGCAGGTTGCCGAACCGACGAGCTTGCCTTCAGCCTGGGCCCATCAATCTGTCGCAACTGCTATGTTGTCGGTGCCGACGTCCGCTCGGCAATGATTGACCTGCCCGAAGCCAGGCTCGCCCTGACTCCCGGCCCCGTCGCCGGCAAATACCAGCTCGACCTGCGGACATTGAACCGGCTTCAGCTTGTCTCGCTCGGGCTTAGCGAATTTCCCGGTCTGGAACTTTGCAGTATGGAAAATCCCGACAGCTGCTTCTCCGTCCGCCGCGAAAAACTCACCGGTCGCAATCTCGTCTTGATTGCGTTTCAGACCGGCGGCCCGGCATGAACGCCGGGCCGCGAGCAGAACAGCTTTGGGACAGCCTACCAGCGATAATGCGCGAAGGCGCGATTGGCCTCCGCCATCTTGTGGGTATCCTCTTTCTTCTTGACTGCCGCGCCCTGGCCGCGGCTGGCATCGATTAACTCTGCCGCGAGTCTTTCAATCATCGTATGTTCACTGCGCGCTCGCGCGGCCCCAATGGTCCACTTCAAAGCCAGCGCATCCCGGCGTCGCGGCCGTACTTCCATCGGAATCTGGTAGGTGGCGCCACCGACACGACGCGGCCTGACCTCCAGCGCCGGTTTGATGTTGTTCATCGCTTTCTGAAAGACCGCGTAGCCATCCTCTTTGGTCTTCTCTTCGATCAGCTCCATCGCACCGTAGAAGATGCGCTGGGCGGTCGTCTTCTTGCCTGCCCACATCAGGTAGTTGATGAACTTGCTCACCAGTGTCGAATTGTAACGCGGGTCCGGCGGCAGTTCCCGGGGCGCAGCTCGACGTCTTCTCGACATTGCCCCTCCTCTACTTGGCGGCCGGCTTCGGCCGTTTGACGCCGTACTGGCTGCGGGCCTGACGACGCCCCTCGACTCCGGTGGTATCCAGCACACCACGCACGACGTGGTAACGCACGCCGGGCAGGTCTTTGACACGACCTCCCCGAACAAGAACAATCGAGTGTTCCTGCAGGTTATGACCTTCGCCCGGAATGTAGGCGGTTATCTCGACACCGTGCGAAAGCCGAACCTTGCAGACCTTGCGCAGTGCTGAGTTTGGTTTCTTCGGCGTCGTGGTATAGACTCGGGTACAGACGCCGCGCTTTTGAGGATTCCCCCGCAGTGCCGGTGTCTTGGAACGACCGTGAATCACAACCCGGGGGCGACGAACAAGCTGATTGATAGTCGGCATTCTAGACTGTCTCCTGCTCTGATGGCTGTTCTGCTGATTGCTGTTCCTGCTCCTTTGTCACGAGCTTGATACGGCTGAACTCCCGGAAACCGGTGCCGGCCGGCACGAGCCGTCCGACAATCACATTCTCCTTGAGCCCTTTGAGCCGATCCTCACGTCCCTGAATCGCCGCTTCCGACAGCACCCGGGTCGTCTCCTGGAACGACGCGGCGGAAAGGAAGCTGTCGGTCAGCAGCGCGGCACGGGTGATGCCGAGCAGAATCGGCTGAAAACTTGCCGGGCGCATGTTCTCGGCGATGAGCTTCTCGTTCTCTTCGTAGAGTCGCCGACGCTCGACAATCTCGCCCTCGATGAAACTCGAATCGCCGGCATCCTCGATTTTGGCCTTGCGCAACATCTGGCGGACAATCACCGAGATGTGCTTGTCGTTGATTTTCACCTTCTGCAGCCGGTACACCGCCTGAATCTGGTTGGTCAAAAACTCCTGCACCGCCAGCCAGCCCCGCACCCGCAGGACATCGTGCGGGTCGACCGAACCTTCACAGAGCCGGTCACCGGCGCGAACCCGGTCGCCGGTCTGCACCAGCAGATACTTGCCGTACGGGATGTCGTACTCCTTCTCGGTTCCACCCTCGGAGACGACCCGGACCCGGCGGACACCCTCGTGCGGCTCGCCGACCTCGACGCGACCGTCGATCTCGGCAATCACCGCCGGGTCCTTCACCCGTTTCGCCTCGAACAACTCGGCAACCTTTGGCAGACCGCCGGTGATGTCACCCTGACGGCTGCGCTCTCTTACCAGACGGGCCAGGATGTCGCCCGGGACAACCTCGGCCTTGTCCTCGACAACCAGATAGGCATCGGCCGGCAGCGCGTGAGTTTCGAGTGCCTTGCCCTTGGCATTGACAATCACAACCCGCGGATGCAGCCGGCGCTCCCGGTCCTCGGTGATGATCCGCTGCATTCGCTCGGTCCGCTCGTCGATATCCTGACGCAGAGTAACTCCGGGTTCAACGTCGTGCAGAACCGCCTGACCCTTGGCCCGCGCCATGATCGGAATCGAGTACGGCTCCCACTCGAACAGCGTCTCGCCTTCGGCAACCTCCTGCCCGTCGTGTACCCGGACCACCGCTCCGGCCGGGACATTGAAGGGCAGCTGGCGGCCGGTCGCGACCAGCAGCAGCCTGCCGGCATCAAGCGCGACGTGCTCACCGTCCGAGCGCTGCACCGTCGTCAGATTTTCATACTTGATCTTGCCGACGTACTTCGCCACCGCCTTGGTCTGCTCGGCAATCCGACTGGCAACGCCGCCGACGTGGAACGTCTTCAGCGTCAGCTGCGTCCCCGGCTCGCCGATCGACTGCGCGGCAACGATACCGACCGCCTCGCCAATCTCAACCAGCCGACCGGTGGCCATGTTGCGGCCGTAGCACTTGACGCACAACCCGGACGGTGCTTCACAGGTCAACACCGACCGCACTCGCACCGTCTCGATACCACAGTCTTCGATCTCAACCGCCGCCTCGTCCGAGATTTCCTCGCCGGCCCGGACGATCACCTCACCGGTAACTGGATTGACGACATCGTCAAGCGAGAACCGGCCGGCAATCCTCTCCGACAGCGGCTCGACAACATCGCCGCCCTCGCGCAGCTCGGTCACCTCCTGGCCGAGAATCGTCCCGCAGTCTTCGATTGAAATCACCACGTCCTGCGCGACGTCGACCAGCCGGCGGGTCAGATAGCCGGCCTCGGCGGTTTTCAGTGCAGTATCGGTGAGACCCTTGCGGGCGCCGTGGGTGGAGATGAAATACTCCCAGACCGAAAGTCCCTCGCGGAACGAACTCTTGATCGGGGTCTCGATTACTTCCTCTCCGACCGACCGTCGCTGCGGCTTGGCCATCAACCCGCGCATGCCGCCAATCTGAGCCGCCTGAGTCCGGGACCCACGCGCCCCGGAGTCGATCAGCATGAACACCGGGTTGAATCCCTCCTGGTCGTGTGCCAGCCGCTCGAACAGC
The DNA here is from genome assembly GCA_965649225.1 of Caldifarciminota bacterium. Lineage (GTDB taxonomy): Bacteria > Hydrothermota > Tepidihabitantia > Tepidihabitantales > Tepidihabitantaceae > CBFGJX01. Next base: position 48,923 of record CBFGJX010000004.1, on the reverse strand, counting down.
GCCGCTTCAACCTCAGCGGTCGCCAGCGTCCAGGTATTGACCACCGAGTTATACTTCTCGTAATCGGTCATCAGCCCACGTTCATACGAACGCTGCACCTTGCGCAGTTCCTTCTCGCTACGGGCCAGAATCTCGTACTTCTCTTTCGGCACGACGACGTCATCGATGCCAATTGACAGACCCGACCGGGTCGCCATTTCGAAGCCCAGGTCCTTGACCGCATCCAGCAGCCTGGCGGTAGCTTCAATCCCCAGCATCCGGCTGCAGCGGTCGATCAGTGCCACCAGCTTGTCCTTGGGGCAGGTTTCATTGACGAAGCGCAGCTCGTCAGGCAGCACCTCGTTGAACAACACCCGCCCGACGGTGGTGGTGATGAATTCCGCCTGGCTCTTGCCCTTGGACTTGTAGCGGAAACGGATCGGGTCATGCAGTGCCAGTTCGCCGAGGTCAAACGCCGACCGGACGGTGGCGAAGTCATCGAAGTCACCAACCGGCTCGGTCCGGCTCGGCCGGGTCTTGGTCATATAGTATACCCCGGCAACGATATCCTGCGACGGAGTCATCAGCGGCCGCCCGTGTGCCGGTGACAGGATGTTGTTCGATGACAACATCAGCACCGAGGTCTCAAGAATCGCCTCCGGTGTCAGCGGAACGTGCACCGACATCGTGTCGCCGTCAAAGTCGGCATTGAACGGCGGACAGACCAGCGGGTGAATGCCGATCGCCCGGCTCTCCGAGAGTACCGGGTAGAATGCCTCAACCGAAACCCGGTGCAGCGTCGGCGCCCGGTTCAACAGCACCGGATGGTCACGGGTGACTTCCTCCAGCACCTCCCAGACCTCGGGTGCCTCGCGCCGGTACATGTTCTTGGCGCCCCGCTCGCTCTCGGCCAGCTGCCGGTCCTCCAGCCGGCGCAGAATCATCGGCTTGAACAGCTCCAGTGCCATCTCCTTCGGCAACGAACACTGATGGAGCTTCAACGCCGGGTCAACGACGATGACCGAACGACCCGAATAGTCGACACGCTTGCCGAGCAGGTTGCGGCGGAAGCGACCCTGCTTGCCGCGCAGTGCCTCGCAGAGTGACTTCAGCGGCCGGTTGCCGCGCCCGCGAACCGGACGCGGCCGTGTTTCGTTGGAAAACAGCGTGTCAACCGCATCCTGCAACATGCGCTTCTCGTTCTTGAGAATGATCTCGGGTGTGCGGATGGACATCAGATGCTTGAGCCGGTTATTGCGCACGATCACCCGCTTGTAGAGATCGTTGAGGTCGGAGGTTGCGTACCGGCCGCCCTCAAGCGGCACCAGCGGCCGCAGGTCGGGAGGAATCACCGGCAGCACATCCAGGATCATCCATTCCGGTCGGGCACCCGACGTGCGGAACGCCTCAACGACTCGCAGCCGGCGCAGAAGGTTGAAGCGCCGGGATGTCTCGTGCTTGATTCGCGCCCGCAACTCGGCCGCCAGGTCGTCCAGCTTTATCCGCGTCAGCAGCGTCTTCAGCGCTGCCGCACCGGCTCCGACCTCGAGACCCTCGAACCGGCCGGCGTTGGCACGATACTCCTCTTCGGAGATGAGTTCCATCTTCTTGTAACTGGACGTGCCGGGCTCGATGACGACATAGGCCTCGTAGTTCAGAATCGTCTCGACCTGATTGATCGTCAGCGACAGCATCAGACCGACCTTGGTCGGCGGCACCTGGTAGAACAGCGTGTGTGCCACCGGCACAACCAGCTCGACATGGCCCATCCGTTCCCGCCGGACACGGGAAGAAGTCACTTCAACGCCGCAGCGGTCGCAGACGATGCCCTTGTAGCGGATTTTCTTGTACTTGCCGCAGTTACACTCGTAATCCTTGACCGGTCCAAAAATCCGTTCACAGAACAGGCCGTCGCGTTCCGGCTTCTGGGTCCGGTAGTTGATCGTTTCCGGCTTGATAACCTCGCCGCTCGACCAGGAACGGATTGTCTCCGGCGACGCAATCCGCAGCCGCAGGGAATCAAAATCAAAGAAATCGCGTTCGGTCATTGCGCCGTCCCCTTTTCCTGTTCCGGACTCAGCTCAAGTCCGAGCCCCTGCAGTTCCTTGACCAGCACCGAGAACGAAGCCGGTGCCCGCGGCCGCGGTGGATTCTTGCCCCGGATCAGCGACTCGTACAACGCGCTTCGGCCCTCAACGTCATCCGACTTGATCGTCAGCATTTCCTGCAGCGCGTGGGCCGCACCGTAGGCCTCCAGTGCCCAGACTTCCATCTCGCCAAACCGCTGGCCGCCGAACTGCGCCTTGCCGCCAAGGGGCTGCTGGGTAATCAAGGAATAACGACCGGTCGAACGGGCGTGAATCTTGTCGTCGACCATGTGGATGAGTTTCATCATGTACATCATCCCGACCGCGACCTTGCCGTCGAACATCTCGCCGGTCCGTCCGTCGCACAGTTTCACCTTGCCGTCTTCGGGCAGTCCGGCCTTCTTCAGCTCTTCCTTGATCTCTTCCGGTGACGCACTCTGAAACACCGGGCAGACCGCCTGATAGCCCAGCACCTTCGCCGCCCAGCCCAGATGCAGTTCCAGCACCTGGCCGAGATTCATTCGCGACGGCACCCCCAGCGGGTTGAGCACCATCTGGACCGGCACGCCGCGCATGTTCCGGATTGTCTCGGTTGCATCCGGTGCTTCGGCCGGTACCAGCACGAACGGCATGTCCTCAATCGGCAGCACCTTCGACACGACGCCTTTGTTGCCGTGCCGACCCGCCATCTTGTCGCCTACCGAGAGCCGCCGTTTCTGGGCGATGAAAATCGTAATCCACTTCAGCACGCCGTGCGGCAGCTCGTCGCCGTGGGAAACCCGCTCGACCTCCGCCCGACGCTCGCGGTCGGCCTCTTCCAGCGCCGCCTCGTACTCATTCACCGCCGCCCGCACCTCCATCTGCAGGCGCGGATTGGAGACAAGCTGCTCGTGATTGTGGACATTGGCAAACTCGGGCGAGTTGAGAAATTCATCCGTCATCGGCAGCCCGGCCTTGTGCAGAATCCGGCCGCGGGCATCCTTGGCGTTCGCCGCCGCCTTCTGGCCGCGCAGTATCGCCCTGAGCTTCTCGTCCCGCCGCTCCCGGTTGAACTGCTTCTTCAGCTCGTAGCGCCGATTGGCCTCGGCCACCCGCTCCTTTTCCAGCCGCCGGTTCATCGAATCGGACAACTTGCGCGACAGTACCCGGCGGTCAACGATGACACCGTAGACGCCCGGCTCGACCCGCAGCGAAGTGTCACGAACGTTGGCGGCCTTCTCGCCGAAAATCGCCCGCAGCAGCCGCTCTTCGGGCGTGAACTCGGTTTCGCCCTTCGGCGTGATTCGTCCGACCAGGATATCACCCGGGCCGACTTCGGCGCCGACGCGGATGACGCCAAACTCGTCCAGATTGCGCAGGTCTTCCTCGGTGGCACCGGGAATGTCGCGGGTTATCTCTTCCGGGCCGAGCTTGGTCTCCCGGGCCTGGATTTCGAATTCAAGAATCTGAATCGAAGTGAAGACATCGTCCCGCAGCAGTTCTTCGGAAACGATGATTGCGTCTTCGTAGTTGTAGCCGCGCCAGGGGGTGAACGCCACCAGCACGTTGCGCCCAAGCGCCAGCTGCCCGTCCTGAGTCGCGGGGCCGTCGGCAAGCAGTGCACCACGTTTCACCGTGTCCCCCGGACGCACCACCGGCCGCTGCGACAAACAGGTGTACTGATTCGACTTCTTGTACTTGCGCAGCTTGTACTCGATCAGGCCGCTGTCGCTTCGCACCGTCACCGTCCGGGCATCGACCTTGGTAACGACACCGTCCTCTTCGGCCAAGAGAATCGCGCCCGATTCAGCCGCGAACTTGCCCTCAACCCCGGTGGAAACCAGCGGTTTTTCCGGCAGCAGCAGCGGCACCGCCTGCCGCTGCATGTTGGCGCCCATCAGCGCCCGGTCGGCATCATCGTGCTCCAGAAACGGCACCATCACCGTTGATGGTGCAAAGAGCTGCTTGGGCGACACGTCCATGAAATCGACCTCTTCGGGCCGCAGCGTCACGACGTCGCCCCGTCGCCGGCAGATGACTTCCTGCTTGGCGAAGTGGCCGTCAGGAGTCAGCTCGCTGGTGGCTTGAGCAATCGTGTAGCGATCCTCGTCATCGGGATTGAGGTAAACCTCCTTGCCCTTGCCGGCAAGTACCTGACCGTCCTTGACCCGCCAGTACGGTGTCGTCAGGAAGCCGTGTTCGTCAACCCGGGCATAGGTGGAAGTCGTCGAAATCAGTCCGATGTTGGGCCCTTCGGGAGTCTCAATCGGACAGACCCGGCCGTAGTGTGAGTAGTGGACATCCCGCACCTCAAAGCCGGCGGTCTCCTTGGTCAGGCCGCCCGGACCGAGAGTCGAAATCCGCCGCTTGTGCGTCAGCTCGGTCAGCGGGTTGGTCTGCTCCATGAACTGACAGAGCTGGCTCTGGGTAAAGAACTGCATGATCGCGTTCGCCACCACCCGGGTATTGACCAGCTCCTGCGGCGTCAACTGCGAATCGTCGATGAACGCCGCCCGCTCCCGGATGTTCTGCGCCAGTTGCATCAGGGCGGCGCGGAACTGATTTTCCAGCAGCTCACCGACCCGTTTGACCCGGCGTGCCGAGAGATGGTCAACGTCATCGGCCTGGAAACGGACCGCTTCGCCCAGCGTCCGGCCCGGCCGGTGCGCCAGCACCTTCGCCGCCTGCTGCCCCCGTTCCTCGCTGTGATAGGTCAATTCGAGGTCGCGGCGGCGGTCGTACCAGTACCAGCCATCCGGCGCGAGGTCCTTTTCCTTCAATGCTGCCAGCGTTTCATCACGGTCCTCGGCCGACTGTGCCGAATAGCGAATCCGGAAGATCTTGGCCTCGGCGGCAAAAATCAGCAGGTTGCTGATTATCGCCAGCACATCCCGCTGCGTCAGCCCGGTTTCATCGGGGGGATTCCGCAGCATCAGCCGCTGATTCAGCTTGTAGCGCCCCACCTTGCCGAGATCGAAACGCTTCGGGTCAAACAACATCCCGAGAATCACGCTCTCGGCGACTTCGATTGAGTGCGGCGCGATTGACCGCAGTCGGTAGTAGATCCGCTTGATCGCATCTTCCTTGGAAGCGGTACGATCGGCGTGGAGGGTATTGGCAATGATGTCCAACCCGCTGGGTCGCCCCGCCACTGCCCAGACCTCGGTGATGCCCTTGGCCTTGAAAAAGTCGAGCAGACCTTCGGTAATGAACTCACCCGCCCGGGCATACTCTTCCCCGGTCTCGGAACGGACGCTGCGGGCCAGCATCAGTCCCAGTGCCGGTTTGGTGACCTCGGTACGGAAAAGCCGGGCGATGATGTCTTCGTGGCTGTAGCCGAGCGCACGCAGAAAGGTCGCGGCCGATATCCGGCGCTTGCGGTCCAGAAGCACCAGCATCGTATTGTGCTTGTCAACCACCAGTTCAAACCAGGCTCCGCGCAGTGGCACCAGCAGAGCGGAGAACTCCTCGCCGTCGCGGGAGAAATACACTCCGGGCGAACGGTGGAGCTGGCTGACAACGACCCGTTCGACACCGTTGATGATGAAAGTACCGTTGCGGGTCATCCAGGGCAGCTCACAGAAGAAAACCTCCTGTTCGATGACCTCCTTGATCCGGTCGGTCTCCTGCCCGAACTCCTTCTTGACCAGCCGGAAATTCACCTTCAACGGCATCGAATAATTGACGCCCTTGGCCATTGCCTCGTCCGGCGAGTACTTCGGCTCACCGAACACGTAGCCGGCGTACTCAAGCCGGAAGTTCTTGTGGACGTCTTCGATTGGAAACGTCTCGGCCAGCACGCCCTCTAGTCCGCGCGGCTCCCGCTTGGTTGGCTCGACGCCCTGCTGGACAAACTCGGCAAACGAGTCGAGCTGCAGCGAAAGCAGACTCGGAATCTCTAAGAAGGTGCCAGCCTTAGAGAAATCCTTCTGCTTCATCAGGATTCGCGCCTACTTGATCTCAACTTTGGCGCCGACTTCTTCCAGCTTCGCCTTGATCTTGTCGGCCTCTTCCTTGGATGCGTTCTCCTTGATCACACTCGGGGTCTTGTCGATGATATCCTTGGCTTCCTTCAAACCGAGCTGGGTCACCGCCCGCAGTTCCTTGAGCACCTGGATCTTCTTGTCGCCGACCGAAACCAGTGTAACCGTGAACTCGGTCTTCTCTTCCTTGGCCTCGGCCGGAGCCGCGGCGCCGCCCGCAGCCGGCATCGGTCCGGCGGCAACAAACGCCGGCGCGCTGACGCCGAACTTGTCCTTCAGCACCTTCACCAGCTCGGCCAGTTCAGTGACGGTCAACCCTTCAATCGTCGCAACAACCTGTTCGATCTTCTCAGACATCTGATCCTCCTCTAGCGATCAGGCCGGCCCGCAGCCGGTCCCGGTTGCGCCGCCGTCGCGGCGGTTCATGTAGTGCGTCAGAAGCAGCAATTCTTTTTCGACTTCACTGGGCGGTCGGTTCGGCGGCGGGCCGCTTCCCGACTTCTTCCAGCACCCGGACCAGCTCGGCCAGCAGGCCTTCCAGACTGTACACCAGCCCGCTGATCGGCCCGGCCAGCACGCCGGTCAACTCAGCCCGCAGGTCGGCCTTGGTCGGCAGTGCCGCCAGGAAATCAAACTGGGCCGCAGGATAAACCGTCCCTTCCAGGAAGGCACCCTTGACCCGCAGGTCGGCCAACCGGCGCTGAATATCCTTCAGCACCCGCGCCGGTGCTACCGGGTCTTCGCCGGCAAAAACCACCGAAGTCGGGCCGACCAGGATATCCTCGATCGCGGCGGGCACGCCGCCTTCGGTCAATGCCCGTGCCGCCAGCCGGTTCTTGACGACCTTCATCCGGACACCGATCTCGCCCAGTCGGCGGCGAATGCTGTTGATGTCGTTCGCGCCGACTTTCGTAAAGTCAACAAAATAGAGCGCCGAAGCCTGAGCAACCAGCTCTTTCAGCTCCGCAACGCTGGCGATTTTCTGTTGCGTCGGCATGGCTAAGCCTCTTTCTTGGCGCTTTCGGTGAACTCGCGCGGGTCCACCCGGACACCGGGACCCATCGTCGACGAAAGCACGACATTGCGGATAAACTGTCCCTTGGCCGTCGCCGGCCGCGTCCGGATCAGTTCGGCCATGAACGCCCGGATGTTTTCGGCCAGCTTCTCCCGGTCAAACGACGCCTTGCCGACCAGCGCATGAACATTGCCGGTCTTGTCAGTTCGAAACTTGATGCGGCCGGCTTTCAGGCTTTTCACGGTCGCGCCGACGTCAAAAGTCACCGTCTGGGTCTTCGGCGACGGCATCAGCCCCTTGGGGCCGAGGACTTTGCCCAGCCGGCCGACGGCCGCCATCGTATCCGGTGTCGCCACCGCAACGTCAAAATCGGCCCAGCCGCCGTTGATCTTCTCAACCAGGTCCTCAAATCCGACCTCGTCGGCACCTGCCGCCCGGGCCTCATCCTGCTTGTCGCCTTTGGCAAAAACCAGCACCCGGACACTTTTGCCGGTGCCATTGGGCAGCGAAACCGTTCCCGAAACCAGCTGCTCGGTCTTCTTGGCGTCGATGCCCAGCTTGACGCTGATGTCAACCGACTCGTCGAACTTCGCCGTCGCGTTGGCCTTCACCAGTTCGATTGCCCGGTCGAGCGGATGCAGTGTCAGCCGGTCAAACTTCTCCTTCAGCGCGCGGAATCTTCGTGAATGCTTCATCAATCCTCCACGCGCAGGCCCATTGACCGGGCCGTACCTTCGACAATCCTCATCGCCGCTTCAATATCAGCGGCATTGAGGTCCTTCATCTTGCGCTCAGCAATTTCCCGCACGGCCTTCCGGCTGACCACGCCGACCTTCGCCCGGTTCGGTTCACCCGAACCCTTGGCCAGTCCGGCGGCCTGCTTCAGGAGTACCGACGCGGGTGGACTCTTGGTGACGAACGTGAACTTGCGGTCGGCATACACGGTCAGGACAACCGGAATCAGCATGCCCGGGGTCTCCTTGCGGGTCGCCTCGTTAAAGGCGCGGATAAACTCCGCAATGTTGACGCCGTGCTGCCCGAGGGCCGGTCCCACGGGCGGTGCTGCGGTTGCCTGGCCGGCCGGACACTGCAGTTTCACGACCGCCGCAACCTTCTTGACCATCTCGCTCCTCCTATTTGATCAGATCGGCTGAACGTCGAGAAAATCCAGATCTATCGGCGTCGGCCGACCGAAAATGGTAACCGTCACTTTCACCCGGCGCCGCTCGGCGAAGATTTCCTCCACGGTTCCGGTAAACCCGGCAAACGGCCCCTTGGTTACCTTGACACTTTCGCCCTTCTCAAACGGTGCCTCGGGCTCGGCCTTGTCGCGGCCGCGCTCGATCTGCTCCAGCATCGAGTTAACTTCGGCCTCGGTCAGCGGTATCGGCTGGTCCTTCGTCCCGAGCAGGTGCGTCACACCCGGGATCGAGTTGACCAGCGCCAGCGTCTGCTCGCCGGGCTCCATCTCGACCACGATGTATCCCGGATAGAGCTGACGCTCCTCGGGCACGATTTTCGCCTTGCGGACCCGGGCGACGCGTTCGGAAGGCACAATCACGCGACCGAACTTCGCCGCCAGCCCCTGCCGTTCAACCGCTTTCTCGAGCAACTCCTTGACCCGCTTCTCGCGACCGGTGTAGGTGTGAACAACGAAGAACTTCATCCGTCGAGGCCGGGCCTACCTCAGCACCAGGTGGAGCAGGGAAGCAAACACCAGATCGCACAGACCGATAAACACCGCCAGCAGCGTCGAGAAGACGATAACCACCACCGTAGTCGTGAACAGCTCCTTGCGCCGAACCCAGGAAACCCGGCGCATCTCTGCCACGACATCGGCGATGTAGTCTTTGACTTTCGTAAAAATCCGTTTCACGATAGCTTTTTACAGGCCAGGAGGGATTTGAACCCCCAACCTACGGATTTGGAGTCCGCCGCTCTGCCGTTAGAGCTACTGGCCTACTTTACCTCCTTGTGCGGAGTATGCTTCCGACAAGTCGGACAATAGCGCTTGAATTCAAGCCGCTCGGTCTTTTTCTTGTTCTTGGTCGTGTGGTAGTTGCGGTTCTTGCACTCACCACAGGCCAGCGTTACCTGCACACGCATTTTTCTTTACTCGACAATCTCCACGACCGTGCCGGCACCAACCGTCCGGCCGCCCTCCCGGATGGCGAACTTGGAGTTGTGCTCGAGCGCGACCTCGGAGATGAGCTCGATGTCCATCGTCACGTGGTCGCCGGGCATCACCATTTCGACACCCTGCGGCAGCGTTACCGAACCGGTCACGTCGGTTGTCCGGATATAGAACTGCGGCCGGTATCCCGGGAAGAACGGCGTGTGGCGGCCACCCTCTTCCTTGGTCAGGACGTAAACCTCACCCTTGAACTTCTTGTGCGGTTTGATCGAGCCCGGCTTGGCAATCACCATCCCGCGCTCGACATCGTCCTTGGCGACCCCGCGCAGCAGCAGCCCGACATTGTCGCCGGCCCGGGCGTCCTCGAGAATCTTGCGGAACATCTCGACCGAAGTCACCACCGCCTTGTCGTGCTTGCCAAAGCCGATGATTTCAACTTCCTCGCCGGCCTTCAGCACACCACGCTCGACCCGGCCCGTCACCACCGTGCCGCGGCCGGTAATCGAGAAGATGTCCTCGACCGGCATCAGGAACGGCTTGTCAACTTCGCGCACCGGGTCGGGAATGAAGTTGTCCAGTGCCTCGACCAGCTTCCAGATTGACTCCTCGTCCTCCGGCACTCCCTGCAGCGCCTTCATCGCCGAACCGCGGATAATCGGCGTCGTGTCGCCGGGAAACTCATACTTCTTGAGGATGTCGCGGATCTCCAGCTCGACCAGATCAATCAGCTCGGGATCATCAACCAGGTCGACCTTGTTGAGGTAAACGACGATGGCCGGCACGTTCACCTGACGCGCGAGCAGCACGTGTTCGGTCGTCTGCGGCATCGGACCGTCGGCAGCCGAGACCACCAGAATCGCCCCGTCCATCTGGGCCGCACCGGTAATCATGTTCTTGATGTAGTCGGCGTGGCCGGGACAGTCGATGTGGGCGTAGTGACGTTTCTCGCTCTGATACTCCTGGTGCGAGATTGCGATCGTCAGAATCTTGGTCTCGTCACGACGACCCTGTGACTCGCTTGCCTTGGCGATCTGATCATAGGTGACATAGGTCGCCAGGCCCTTCTTTTCGAGCACCTTCGTGATTGCCGCGGTCAGCGTCGTCTTGCCGTGGTCGACGTGACCGATGGTGCCGACGTTGACATGCGGCTTCGTGCGTTCGAACTTCGCCTTAGCCATCTTTCCGTTCCTCCTTAGAAACGATTTTCAAAACACAACAATCCTGCAGACACGATCCGGCAACAGCCCACGGCCGGAATCGAACCGGCGACCTCTTCCTTACCAAGGAAGTGCTCTGCCGACTGAGCTACATGGGCGCAATAAGCAGAGGATTATAGAAGTAACCTACGCCCTGTCAACGACTAAATGCGTGCGAAAAGCCTATGGCTCCACAGCCTGGTAATTCGCACGCCTTGCCGCCAGCGTCGGCAGAACCCCGGCGACAACATGTTGTCGGACCTAAACTTACAACACAACAGCCCAGACCAGTCCCTGCCGGGACAATCCGGAAAACCGGCCAGAAACAGCGGGCGATGGGAGTCGAACCCACGCAAACAGCTTGGAAGGCTGTTGTGCTGCCACTACACCACGCCCGCACAATCCGTCCGGGCTCCAGAATGGACGGGGAAGGATTTGAACCTCCGTAGGCGTTAAGCCAGCAGATTTACAGTCTGCCCCCTTTGGCCACTCGGGTACCCGTCCGTACCTTCTTTTCAGCCGACAGAGGGATTCGAACCCACGACCTGTGGTTTACAAAACCACTGCTCTGCCAACTGAGCTATGTCGGCGAAACCACGACCACTGCCGGTCGCGGACTGTGAAATATAGCCGAAGCGGCGGCCGCGTCAAGTCAGCCCCGTCTTGACCGGCAATCTGGCTGCTCTACACTTGCAGCTGCAGGGCACAGCAATCTGCCTGGCACTGGAGGAACTGTGATGAGAAATTCCGGTTTGATCAAAGCTGCCATGGCGCTCGGCCTGCTTGCCGGCGCGGCGGCTGGCTACTGGGTGCCGCTGACCAGCGGCCTGACGGAACGACCCGCCGAATTCCGGGTCATCAGCTCGGACGCTCGCGGCACAACGGTCGAATTGACCATTGACGGACTCTATGTTGAGCCGGTCGAGGCCGGCGGCCGGCAGTGGCAGACAATCAGTCTCGGTATCGGCGCCGGCGGTCAGACCGTCAAACCCGGCCTGCCTCAGCTGCCGTTGGTCAGCCGCTTCCTGCAAATCTCGGACGACCGCGGTGTCCGGATTGAAGTTACCGGTCTCGATGAAACGGTCCTCACCGGCTACCGCGTCTATCCGGCGCAGCCGGCCTGGCCGGAAAGCCAGTCACCGCCACCGTTTCAGTTCGACAGTGCCGCCTACTCGGCCGATGCCCTCTATCCGGCCGAAACCTGGTCGGTCACCGAGCCAATGATCATGCGTGACGTCCGACTGGTTCAGCTTATCCTGCAACCGGTGCGCTACAACCCGGCCACCGGCGAACTGCGCGTCGCCCGGCGCCTGCGCATCACTCTCCACAACGAAGGCATCGGGCCCAACCCGCTCCAGCGCCGTCGTCCGGGCCACTCCCGCACCTTTCTGCCGCTCTACCGTTCGCTCATCGCCAACTACGCCGAACCGCCCCAGCGCCCCGAAGACGGTTCCTATCTCATCATCACCCACGACGACTTCGCCGCCGCAGTTACGCCTTTTGCCGAGTGGAAACGGCGCAAAGGCTGGCGCACGACCGTTGTCACCACCAGCCAGCTCGGCGGCAACGACTCGGCCCGCATCGACGCCTTCATCACCAACGCCTACAACAACTGGCCGTTTCCGCCCGACTATGTTCTGCTGGTCGGCGATGCGCCCAGCCATCTCGCCTGCTGCCACTGGCCCGGCCACACCGACGCCTCCGACCTGCAGTACTCGCTGAAATCAGGCAACGACATCCTCGCCGACCTGATGATTGCCCGGATCTGCGTTCGCACTCAGGCTGAAGCCAGTGCCACCCTGAACAAACTCTACAAGTACGAGATGTCCCCGTGGCTGGGCAACACCGACTGGTACGGCAAAGTTGTCTCGCTGGCCGGCTATGAAGGCACGCCGCGCTTCTGGTCAATGGTCATCCGGGTGCGCAACTACACCATCGGCCGGACCTTCGTCCAGTTCGACACCCTGTTCGAACGCTGGGGACTGAATACTGCCACCAACCTCGCCGAATCGCTCAACCAGGGCCGGTCCTGGATGCTGTACCGCGGCCACGGCGATGTCGGTGCCTGGGCCAATGTCACACCGAGCTGGACCAACACCAACGTCCTTTCGCTCAACAACGGCCGGATGACACCCTGCGTCATCGCCCCGACCTGTCTTTCGGGCGACTTCGACAACCCCAGCCAGGACTGCCATGCTGAAACCTGGGTCAAGGCCGGTGAACAGAAAGGCGGCGTTGGCTACTTCGGTTCGTCCGAAGTCAGTTACTCCGGCTACAACGACTCGCTGGCCACCGGCGCGATGATGTCCTATGCCGACAGCCTCCACTACACCTTTGCCCAGTGCACCCAGTACGGAAAGCTCTTCATGCTGATGGCCTACCCCCTGCCCGATCAGATTTCCGAGGAAGAAATCTACATGTTCAACAACTTCGGCGAACCCGAACTCAATGTCTGGTCAGCGGTGCCGCGTCAGCTCGCCGTTACTCACCCCCCAACCGTCCTGCTCGGCAGCTTTCCCTTCACCGTCACCGTCAACGCCGACTACGCGCCGGTCGCCGGTGCACTGGTATGCGTGATGTCGCGCCGCGACTCCAGCATCTATCACGTCGGCCACACCGACGCTTCGGGCACGGTACATTTCACCCTCAACACCACCCTGCCCGGCGACTCCATCCTCATCACGGTTACCGGCCGCAACCTCCACCCCTATCTCGGCACAGCGCTTACCATCGCCCCCAACTCGGCCTATGTCACCTTCCTGCGCTGCACCGTCCGTGACTCGGCCGGCGGCAACAACGACGGCATCATCAACCCCGGCGAAACAATCAACCTGCCCACCTGGGTCAAAAACTGGGGCAGTCAGCCCGCCGGCTCGGTGCAGGCACGACTGCGCTCCAGCGACCCCAATATTGTCATTACCGACTCAATCCGGCCGCTCGGCACCGTCCCTGCCGGCGACTCGGCCTTCACCGGCGCGAACGGCTTCGGCTTCACCGTCGCTCCAGCCTGCACCAACGGCTATCCGGTACGGCTGCGGCTTGTCTGCCGTGACGCGCTCGACTCGGCCTGGACATCCGACATCAACCTCTGGGTTGGCACTGCCCGGCTCGGCTTTGCCGGTCTGCGCGTCAACGACTGTCCGCCCGGTGGCAACGGCGACGGCAAACTCGACCCGGGTGAAACCGGCCAGCTCTACATCACCCTGCGCAACACCGGACTTGGTCACGGCTATGACATCACCGCCACACTGCGCCCGGGCGACCCGCGGCTGATTGCTGCCGACTCGACCGCAGCCTGGGGCACGCTGCCGCGCGACACCACCGGCAGCAACACCGACCCATTTGTCCTCATCGCCGACCCGGCGATACCGCGTGAAACCGCCCTGCCCTGCACCCTCCGGCTCAGCGGTGCCGGCGGTTACCGGACCACAGTCGTCTTCACCATCGTCATCGGTGAAGTCCGCGCCATCGACCCGATCGGTGACGGCCCGCGCACGCCCTCGCTCTACTGGGCATACGACGATGCCGACTCCAGCTACCGTCAGGCGCCGCGCTACGACTGGGTTGAAATCCGCAACCGCGGCACCCGGCTCACGCTCTCCGACGACCAGACGGTCGTCGTCAACCTGCCGCCGGCATTCGGGCCCTTCCGCTTCTACGATCAGAACTACTCGCAGATTGCCATCTGCAGCAACGGCTGGGTCGGGCTCGGTACGACGACTGTCTCCGCCTACTCCAACACCGCGCTGCCGACAACCACTCTGCCACCGGCGATACTGGTCAACTGGGACGACCTCTATCCGCCCACCGGCGGCGGCGTCTGGTACTGGCACGACACCTCCGGCCACCGCTTCATCATTGAATGGGACTCGGTACCCTACTACTCCAACCGGTCGGTCTTTGAATCCAACCAGCTTATCCTCTACGACACCACCCTGGCCGCCCGGGACGGCAACTGCCGGTTCACAATCCAGTACCGCACCGCCGGAGCGATGAATTCCAGTACCCTCGGCGAACAGGACCCGACGCGCACGATCTGCATCCAGACCCTTTACAACGGCAGCTACCACCGCGGCGCGGCAGCAGTCATCCCCGGCCGGGCAATCAGCTACACCACCGACGCCCCGACGACCGCGGTCACCGAACCGGCCACCGGCACTGCGGCGGTGTCATTGCGGCTCGCACTGGCGCCCAACCCTGTCCGTCGCACTGCAACAATCCGATTCACTGTCCGGCAACCCGGACCGGTCCGGCTCGCGGTTTACGACCGCGCCGGCCGGGTGGTGCGCATCCTGCTCAACGGCCCGGCCGACGCCGGCCAGCACCGCCTGAACTGGGACGGCTGCGACGACTCGGGCCGCACTCTGGCGCGGGGTGTTTACTTCCTGCGGCTTCAGGCCGGAGAAGAACGCGCCTCGCTCAAGACTGTCCTGCTCGATTAGGCAGCGCTGTTTCGCAATCAGCGGCGGGGAGACCTCTCCCCGCCGCTTTCCTGCTTCGAAGATTTCAGGCCCGGCCGCCGGCGGATTCCGCGATGCGCGCCTTGACGATGCTTCTGACCAGCGAGGCGGGCAGGGGTTTGTCGGGCGTGAAGTGGATGGTGCCCTTGGTCGTGCGGTAGTCCTTGAGCTTCGCCGCGTGACTGCGCATCACGGCCACGCTCATCGGGAAGAAACTGCAGTGGTCCTTGAATGCCGCGTAGCAGACCAGCCACACCCGCTGGCGGACTGACGGCATTCCCCAGGCAAGGCCCTCTTCGGCATCGGGCGCGGCGGCGCGAGTCTGGCCGCGCAGCCGCTCCATCACGGCCCGGTACTCGGGCTTGACCCGGGCGATGTAGGCATCAACCGCAGCGCTGCCGGTAGAGTCTTTCATCCCTATCAGTCAGCGGAAAACGAGGTCAACGGCACGGGGCAGGACTACGGGCTACATCCCCAAGATCCGAGCCACGAGATTCTTCCTCGCATAGAAGGCTCGCGACCTCTCCGCGGTATGACCCGGTCCCTTGGTTCGCGGTTGAACCCAGACGCCCATTCGACCGGTCAGGGCTTCAAATCCCTGAGTAGTCCCTAGCCGTCTGAGAGTGTCACGAACCGTCTCGTAGTCAGCTTCGATTTGGCTTAGCAGATCACGGTCGGTAAGGTCGAATGTACCGACCTTCACCATCAGAGACGATTCTTCTGTCCGTGTCTCAAACATGCGGGCACACACGATCATCCGGCGCAATTTGGTCATCAGGTGGCTGTCCTTGAACTCAGTCTGAAGGACGTGGACCGGGTCGATCATCGTGATCGCCATGGTCTCCTTGAGCACCACTTTGCCGTTTCTGAGCCGTTTGAGCGGCACAACCTTCAGCTCCCAAGACCCGAAATTCGGCGCCTGAGACGAATTCAACGGAAGCCCAAGATGACGTTCGCAGACATGGCCGGCCCATCCTTTGTTCAGCCTGTCACCGCGCCACACGGTGACGCCATACTTGTCAGCGAGTTTTCGCAGATCTTGGCCGATAAGTTCTCTTAACTTAAGTAGCGCCTGATCACGTTCCATAATCTACCCTGTCGCGAAGAACCCTGCCCGATTGCCTGCGGACTTGATTCTCTCTATCGACAAACGAACGAATTCGGGGTTGAGTTCAATGCCGATGAACCGGCGCTTCAGTTCCAGACAAGCAATGCCTGTTGTGCAGCTACCAGCGAAAGGATCCAGTACCAATGCGTTTTCTTGTGTGCTTGCTTCGACGATCCGTCGCAGCAAGGCGACTGGTTTCTGTGTCGGGTGCTTGCCGAATACCTTCTCATCGCGCGTAGGAGGTAGAATTTCCCATACGTCCGGTGCAGGAGGCGCATCTTCGAGACCGAACCACAGCGACTTCATTTGTTTGCCTCCAGCCAGCTGGCGCATTCTTCGGTAGTTGAAGTAGTGCCTGCTCTTGTTGCTCTTGGCAGCCCAGATGATGGTTTCAGTTGTGTGCGTGAAGTAGCGACAAGAAAGATTGGGCGGGGGATTGGGCTTGACCCAAGTGATGTCATTGAGCAGTTTGAACCCGAGCTGCTGCATGGCATAACCCACCGAATGTATTACATGCGCCGTGCCCGATACCCAGATCGTACCATTCGGCTTCAGAACCCGTTGACAACGCTCAAGCCACGCCAGATTGAACTCGTGATTTTCCTGAACACCTCGACTCTTGTCCCAAGCTCCTTTGTCGACGCAGACCATTCGCCCGGCGTGACAGGAAATGCCACCGTTGCTCAAAAAGTATGGTGGGTCAGCGAAAATCATGTCAAAGCAGCCATCTGGATACCGAGCAGCTACCCGGTCCATGAATGTCAGGCAGTCTGCGTGATATAACCATATCCCTTTGGCTTGGTCGGCATAGACAAGCTCAAAAGGTAGTTGTTCCCTCTCAGCAGCCGCAGAGAGCCCTTTGCCATCACTGACGTGAAAGCGCTCGACAACCGGAGGAGCCATGTCAATCTCGAGGGGATTGAACGCCGTACTACTAGACTGCGGCTGCGAGGTTCTGCGCCGGGGCATGCTGGATCGATCTAACCATATCCGCCCCGCTGTCAATGCCGGCCGCCGGCTGACACCGGCTACCCGTAGGTAATCTTGAGAATGACGAACATGAACACTGCCAGTGCCAGCAGCCCCAGCAGGGCCAGAAGGCCCAGACAACCAAGCAGATTCGCCCTCGTCAACCACTTCCCGCGCATGATTGCGGCCAAAGCCTAACGGCTGCTGCCCGACCGGTCAACAATCGGTTTGACGAGCATCCGGGCCGGCCTATGCTGGTTCTGCACCATGGCCGACAATCCCGACGCAGCAGTTGAGCTCATCCGCTACGGTGTGCCGATACTGCTGCTCTGGCTGAATATCGGCTTTGCAATCGCACTGCTCTACCATCTCAGTCTGATTTTTGTCGACCGCGAATTCCACAATCGCAGCACACTGGTGCTGGACGTCTTTGTCAGCGCGCTGCGCTTCCTGCTCTATATCTTCGCCTGGCCGGCGGTGTTGTACTTCGACCGCTCGGCACTGGCCCGCATCCGGGTTTTCTTTGACTGGCTGTTCCACAAACGGCGCAGCGAGAACATTGAAGTTGAAGAGGCCAGGGGCGAAGCCGAACTGGCCGCCTGGCAGGAACGCCGCCACGCCGACGACGAACTCCGTGCCGCCGCCCTGGCCGAACTACCGCTGGAACGTGAACGCCGCCGGCTGGAACTGCATGAAACCAGTCCCCGGCTGGACAAATTCTGGCTGCTGGCCGCAGTCGGCCGCGGCAGCGACGGCACCCGGGAACTGGTCTGGCTCTACGGTCCCGACCTGACGCTGGATGAAATCGCGGAACGGGCCAGCACCGAAGTTGGCCTGCGCCGCCCGGCGTTCTGCCCGAACTGTGAGGAAAGACTGACCGTAGCCCGGGTGCAGATTCCCGGCCTGGCCTGGCTGCGCGTGCTGGACTGTTCCGACCAGCCGATAGTCGAAGGCTGGGCAGTCGAAGGCAGGTACCTGATCGAATGGGCGCCCTGCGACGATTGCGCCGGGTCGGTGCCTCCGGTTGAGGAAGACGTCACCCGGCTCGGCCGGGCCCGCGACGTCATTCATGCCCTCCGCGCCGGGCTGATTTTTCAACCCGACACCGTCGCCGAACCAAAGCCTCCCGCCGCCGGCTGATTTTCATCCCTGCGGCCGGTGCGGTTTGACAGATTGGGGTCGGCATCTAGAATGACCCGATGAATCCACTGAAAACCATCGTCCTCTTTTTCGTTGTTCTGGCGCTGTTTTGCGGCTGCGGCCCGGCAAAATCTTCGGGGCAGAAAGGCAAGGTGTCGGTAACCTTCTGGCACGCAATGGGCGGCCCGCTCGGGGTGGCACTGGACTCGATGATTGCCGAGTTTGAACGGGCCAACCCCGATATCGACATCGTGCCGGTTTCGATGGGCGGCTACTCCACCCTGTCACAGAAACTGATGGGGGCGGTGCAGGTTGAGGCCCCACCGAACATGGCCCAGATGTACGAATCCTGGACGACTCAGTTCCATGCCCTAGGCAAGCTGCTGCCGCTCGACAGTTTTGTCCGCGGTCCCGACGGGCTCACCGGCGCTGACCTCGCCGACTTCTATCCGGCCTTCATCGCCGACAACACCTGGGACGACGTGCTGGTGACCCTGCCCTTCAACAAGTCGCTGCCGGTGTTCTTTTACAACATCGAAATGCTCAAGGCCGCCGGCTACGACAGTTTCCCCCGCACCTGGCCCGAGTTCCGGACGATGGTGAAAAAACTCACCAACCGCAGTGCCGGCATCTGGGGTACCGCCGGCGGCGTCAACGAATGGATGTTCGGCTGCATGCTGCGTCAGCAGGGCGGTGACTTCATCGACGAATCGGCCCACAAGGCGCTTTTCAACTCACCCGCCGGCATCCGCGCCGCCGAATTCATGCGTGACATCGTCGCCCGCGATTCCAGCGCCCAGTTCACCGCCGGCTACGACCCGCAGAACGATTTTCTTTCGGGCAAAATCGCGGTTATCTGGGGCACTTCGGTATCGTGGTCTTTCATGCGGCCAAACATGACTTTTCCGGTCGGCATCGCCGCCATTCCGACCTGGGACCGGCCCAATGTCCTGTCGTTCGGCACCAACATCGGCGTCTTCCGCACCGGCACACCGGCTCAGGCCGCGGCCTGCTGGAAGTTTATCAAGTGGTTCACCGGCACCGAAGCCCAGGCCGAATGGGCAATCCGCACCGCCTACGTGCCGGCCCGGCGCAGTTCACTGGTAGTGCCGGCCTATGCGGCAATGATTGAATCGATTCCCGGTCTGGCCGATGAACTGGCCCAGCTGGAGTGGATGTCGTTCGAACCACGCAGCGAAGCGTGGTTCGCCGGCCGCCGGATACTGGGCGAAGCGCTGGAGAAGATTATGCGCGGCGAGAAGAGCGCCAAAGCGGCGCTGGATGAAGCCGCGCTGGCAGTAGAAAGAGAGCTGGCAAAATGACAATCAACCACCCCTTCGGCACCGCCACCAGCCGCCGACCGATTCCGGCCCTGATGCTGCTTGCCGCCGTCGCTTTCGCGCAGCCGGAGCCAATCCGTGCGGTCATTGTTGATGCCAACGCTGACGGCAGACCGGACCGCCGCGGTCAGAGCGTCACCATCACCGGCATCGTCACTGCACCGGACAGCATCTTCGACACGCGCTATCTTGACATCTACGTTCAGGACAGCTCGGCGGGCGTCAACGTCTTCAGCTTCACGATGCAGAATGCCGAACTCGGCGACAGCGTCATCGTCGCCGGCCGGGTTGACTGGTACCGCGGCAAGACCGAGGTCTCGAATGCCACGGTCACGGTAGTTGCCAGCGGCCGCCCGCTGCCCGAACCCCGCACCATCACCTGCGCCGAGGCAAACCAGGAAACATTCGAGGGCGAACTGGTGAAAATCATCGGCGTCCGCACCAGTGCCTTGATTCTCACCGGCAACGCCAACTACACCATCAGCGACGCCAGCGGCTCCACCCAGATGCGCATCGACGCCCAGACCGAGATTCCCGGACTGATCTGCCTCAGCGACACCTTCACCCTCACCTGCATCAAGAGCCAGTACACCGCCGACACGCTGCAGCCGCTTGCCGGCTACCAGGTACTGCCCCGCTATCGCCGTGATTTCTCGCGCTCGGCCAGCGACATGCCGGTGCTGCCAATCGAGGAAGTGCAGCGCCCGGGTCCGGACGGCGTCACTCCCCGGCTGCTCGACCAGCTGGTAAGAGTCAAAGGCTGGATAACCGGCCCGGCCGCAACCTTCACCGTCGGCGCCAAGAGTCTCTACATTCAGGATTCGACTGCCGGCATCAACGTTTACGGCTGCAGCTACGACACCACCCACGTTGCCCTGCTCGACACGCTGGGCACCCGCTGGGATGTCATTGCCCGGGTAACCGAATACAACGGCCTGACCGAACTGGCCAACGGCGTGATGGTGCTGGCCGACACCTCCCGCTGGGTGCCACCGGCCCGGATACTCCCTTTCAACACCGGCCTGTCCGAATCAATGGAAAGCGACCTGATTACGGTTGTCGGCGATGTCATCCAGCCGCCGGTCCGTTCCGGCTCCGGCTACAACATGACGATCAAAAACGGCACTCCGGCAATCGCGGTGCGCATCAACGACGCTGCCCGGGTGACGCTGCCCATCAGTCGCGGCATGCGGCTGCGCATCACCGGCATCGTCGGCCAGTACGACAACTCCGAACCCTACACCAGCGGCTATCAGCTTCTCCCCCGCTTCAACGCCGACCTGAACGACACGTCCGCCGTCTTCGAGCCAGCCGAACAGCTGAAGATTGACACCATCACTCCCAATCCGTTTGCGCCCGAACTGGGCGAAGTTGCCACCATCCAGCTCAACTCACCCCGCATCGGTTACCGGCTGACGGTCGAAATCTATGACCTGCAGGGCAGACTGGCCAATACCCTGCTGTCCAATGCGCCCGGCGGCTACTACGACCTCAAATGGGACGGCACCGACCGGCTCGGCCGCCGGCTCGGCCCCGGCATCTATCTGATAGCTGTCAAGGCGGCGCGCGACGACGGCAAAACCGAAACCATCACCCGGCCGCTGGTACTGGCAGTCAAACTCAACTGACCCCACTGCCGGCGACACTGGTGCAGCCGGGATACACTGCGTCGTCCTGCTGCCTGGTTTATAATCTCAGGCTAAATCCACCTGGCCCGCGTCACTGCGGCTATCTTCAGACTCGGCGGTCATTTGGCCGCCGGTGTCGCGAAATGCCCCCCTCGTTCCCCCGGCGGCTTTCCGGCCCGGCACTCTCCGACTTCTGAAGCAAACGGAAGCGGGTGACTGCAATGCCGCCGGCCAAAGATTACCGCAGTGGGTTGAATCATTTCCGGGTCCGGCCGCAACAACTGCCCGCATCGCCATGCCGGCCTCGCTTTCGCTCGCCGCGTCAGTACGACACGCGGGACTTCAGACTGTCAGCTTCCGGCTGCTGACCGCCGGCCTGCCCGCCAGCGGCGGCGCGCGACGATGACCAGCGGTATCAGGCAGGCAAGCAGCAGCGGCCAGTCACCCCAGATGCGATAGGGCGGCACCACGCCTGGTTCGGGCACGTCGGCGACGAGCACCGTCTGTTCAAACAGCCGCGTGCGGGCAATCACCCGGCCGTAGGGGTCGACGACCATCGAGATGCCGTTGTTGGCGCTCCTGACCAGCGGCAGGCCGGTTTCGATCGCGCGCATCACCGAGAGTTCGGCATGCTGGTGCGCACCGGGCAGCCGGCCGAACCAGCCGTCGTTGGTGACGTTCACCAGCAGCATCGAACCGCGGCGGGCCAGCTGGCGCGCGTGCTGGGGAAAAATGATTTCAAAGCAGATATGGCCGGAGAGCGTCCCCTTGCGCCACTGGAACACGGTCCAGTCATGTCCCCGCGCCCAGTCACCCATGTCCGATGTGCCGATGAGTTTGCGGACAAACGGCAGTTCGTCGGAGTAAGGAATCTTCTCCGAAAACGGGACGAGAAACATCTTGTAGTAGCGCTGCACCGGCGGCCATTCGCCCGGCCGGATGAGTGCTGCACCGTTGTGCCAGGTGCGGGCCGAGTCGTCGTAAAGCGGCGTGCCGGTGAACAGTTCGACGTCAAGCGAGTCCACCAGTTCGCGCAGTACCGGGCCGATGGTGCTGGAACGGGTAACGTCAACCAGCGTCGCGGTCTCCGGAAAGACAAGCAGGTCGGGCCGTCGGCTGGCGGCGGTACGGCTGAGCCGCACGAGGTCGGCCTGAATCCGCTCGCGCGAATCCCAGTCGCCCTTGTCCAGCGGCGAGACGTTGGGCTGGACGATTGCAACCGTGAACCACTTCTCCAGTGGTCGAACCCGCAGCGCGTGGTAGCCCAGCGGCAGCACCAGCGCCAGCCCCAGCCCCAGCACCGCCGTTGCGCGTCGCGGCGTGAACACCAGCCGGTACACCAGCACATTGACGAGCACGACCCAGGCCGATACCAGATAGACTCCGCCCAGCGCCGCCAGCCCGGCAAAAGGCAGCCACGGGGTCATGCTGGCACCGAGCAGATTCCACGGGAAAGCAATCTGAGTGCGGCTGAGCGCAAGCTCCAGAAGCGGCCAGCACAGCGGCGCGGCCCACAGGCCGAGCCGTCGCACCACGACGGCAAACAGGCCGGTGTACAGCCCGAGGTAGACAAACATCAGCCCGACCCCGAGATTGAGCAGCAGCCTTGTCACCGGCTCCACCGGGACGGTCAGAAACCACACCCACCACAGGTGCCCGGCCGCCACCAGTCCGCCGAACAGCCAGCCCCACAGAAACGCCCGGCGCGGTGGTGCCGCCAGCAGAATCCGCAGGAAAGGCACCAGCCCGACCAGTGCCAGCGGTCGCAACGGGAACGGAGCGAAAGCCAGGGCCAGCGCCAGCGCGGCCGCAGCCAGGACAAGGATTTTACGAATCGAGCTTCACCTCGGCGCGGGTCTGAACCGAACGGTAGAAAGCATCGGTAAGCCGACTGATCGCCAGTGCCTGCTCGGCGGTGACTGCCGCCGGCCGGCCCTTCTGCATCGAGTCAACCCACAGGTCAATCAGCATCCGGTGCGAAGCACGCTGAATACCCTTGGCCGGAATCTGCGGCGTGACATTCACCAGATGCCCGTGCATTTCCTTGTGCACCTGAATCGGATTGAGCAGTGCCGCCCCCGAATTGCCCATCAGATTGAGATAGTTGAAGTCGTGCTCCATCAACAGACTCCAGCCGACCTCGACGGTCAGCAGCAGATCGGGTTCAAACCGCACCATTGCAAACGCGGTGTCTTCAACCTCGGCACGAGGCGCGCGGTGATGAGCGGCGCCGATAACCGAAACCGGCCGGTGCGCCTCGAGCAGAAACAGCGCCGCGTCCAGCAGTGTCGTGCCCAGGCTCAGAAACGCGCCGCCGCCGGCCCGCAGCCGCTCGCCCCGCCAGCCGGCCAGCGACCACGACTCGCGTCCCTGCAGCCAGCCGGTCTTGGCATAGTACAGCGCTCCCAGCTCGCCGCCGACGATGAACCGCTTGATTGTCTGAACATCGGGCCGCAGCCGGGTGTTCAGACACGGCGTCAGAATCCGCTTGTTGGCCCGGGCAACCGCAATCATCCGCTCGACCTCGGCCGAGTTCATTCCCAGCGGCATCTCACAGAGCACATCCTTGCCCGCTCCCAGTGCCGCGGTGGCCATTGGCGCATGCAGGTGATTGGGAGTGGCGATGACCACGGCATCGATGTCTTCGGCATCGCGGATATCGTCGAAATCCAGCACCCGGCGCGGCACGTTGTAAAGCGAACAGAGATGGTTGACCTTGCGGGCATCGGTATCGCAGAGTGCCGCCAGCTCCACGCCCGGATTGGCCCGCAGCGCCGGAATATGGGCAAGCTGGGCCTGCGCGCCGCAGCCGACCAGTGCCACCCTGACTCTGCGAACACTCATTGCGGTTTGACCCTGACAATCCGGCCGACCACCTGCAGCCTTCCGGCGCAGTACAGCCGCACCGCTTCAACATAGGCCTGGTGCTCTTCAACCAGTACCCGCGCCGCCAGCGACTCGGGTGTATCGTCCTCGGCCACCGGCACCGCGCGCTGAACGATTATCGGACCGGCGTCAACCGCCTCATTGACAAAGTGAACGGTGCAGCCGGTCACCTTGCAGCCGTGTTCAAGCACCGCCGCATGCACCGCCAGCCCCTGCAGTCCGGCAAAGGCCGGCAGCAGCGACGGGTGAATATTCATCACCCGGTTCGGATAGTGGCGGACAAACACCGGCGACAGTATGCGCATAAAACCGGCCAGACAGACCAGCTCCACCCCGGCGGCATCGAACTCGGCAATAACCGCCCGTTCGAAGTCAGCCCGGCAGCGGAAATCGCGGTGGTCGATTGTCTTCGCCGGAACATTCAACTCCCGGGCCAGCGCCAGTGCCCCGGCACCGGGCACGTTGACCACCAGCAGCCGGATGCTGCCACCAGAATCCGGTGCGGCCGCGGCCCGCGCCAGTGCCGCGAAATTGGAGCCGCGGCCCGAAGCCAGCACACCGATACCGACCACCTGTCTGCTCACGGGCCGATTCTATCGGCAACGACCCGGGTGTCAACGCACATGCCGTCCGCTTCCCGCCGGAAGAGAGAGCCTGCCGGCACGGTGGCAACAAGGTCATGAGTGGTTGCGCCCGTCACCCGGCAGCGCACAAACCGTCCCGGCGCTACCGGCCGGCCTTTCAGCCGCACCACCCCGTCCACTTCCGGTGCATCCCACTCGGTACGGGCGATGCCGGGCCGGTCCACCAGCACCAGCAATTCCTTTCCCACCAGTCGTTGCCGGTGGTTGCGCGAAACCGCCGCCTGCAGCTTCATCAGCTCCCGTACCCGCTCACGCTTGACCGGTTCCGGCACCTGACCCTTCATGCCGGCGGCGGCCGTACCCGGCTCGGCCGAAAAAGCATACACCGACAGCCGCTCGAACTGCACCGTCCGGACAAACTCTGTCAGTTCGCGAAACTCGCGCTCGCCCTCGCCCGGAAAACCAACGATAATCGTTGTCCGCAGCTGCAGGCCGGGCACCCGGCGCAACTTTTCCAGCAACCGTTCCAGATCGGCGCGACGATGATGCCGGTTCATCGCCCGCAGTATCCGGTCACTGCAATGCTGAACCGGCAGGTCGAGATAGCGGCACAGTTTCGGGTTGTGGCCGAGCTCGGCAATCAGCCGATCGGTGACATGAGCCGGATGGGCATACATCAACCGCAGCCAGCCCAGACCGCTCAGCCGCCCCAGCCGGGCCAGCAGCCGGGCAATATCCGGCGCACCGGCGAGGTCACGGCCCCAGGCCGCAGTGTCCTGTGCCACCAGCACCAGCTCGCGCACCCCCAGTCGCACCAGCCCGCGCGCTTCGGCGACAATCGAACGCAGCGACCGGGAACGCCGCCGGCCGCGCAGGCCCGGAATCAGACAGTAGGAACACCGGTTGTCACAGCCATCGGCAATCTTCAACCAGGCATAGTGACGCGGGGTTGACAACACCCGGCTGCCGCCAGCCGGCAGAAGCGACCGCGGTTCACCGGCCGAATACAGTCCGCGTCGCCCGAGCAGCCGGGGAATCCGGCCCAGTCCATCCACCCCGACCCACAGGTCAACCGCGGGAAAACGCTCGACCAGTGCCGCACCATACCGCTGCACCAGACACCCCGCGACGGCAATCTTCACCTCCGGCCGCTGCCGCTTGACTTTCAGCGCCGTCGCGATCGCCGTCTCCGCCTCCTGCACTGCCGAACGAAGAAAGGCGCAGGTGGTGATGACAATGACATCGGCCCGGGCGGGACTGGTAACCAGCTCAAAACCGGCGCGAACCAGCGCGCCGAGAACATATTCGGTGTCGTACTGGTTTTTGGGACAGCCGAGCAGAATGACCGCGGCCGTCGGCACGGTCAGACTTTCATCATCTTGCCGGTCGCCTCGGCAACGAGCGTGCCGTCCGGCAGTGTGATGCGGCTCTGGGCAAACAGCACCCGACCCTTTTCGCCGGTAACCGAACCAAAGCCGCGGAAAGGCGTCGCCGCCGGCAGCGGGTGGCGAAACCGCACCGCCAGTTCGGCCGTGACCGTGTAGGTGCCGCGGCTGGAACAGGCCCATGCCATCAGCTCATCGAGAATCGTCGCGACAATCCCGCCGTGGACGACATTGCGCCAGCCGGTATAGCGGTCGGGCACCGACCATTCCAGCTCGACCCCCTCGGCTGCCGGCCGAATCGGCAGCTGCAGCCCGTGGGGATTGTCGCGGCCGCAGGCAAAACAGGTGCCCCGGTCTTCGAACTGCTGCGGCCTACTCAATCGTCGTGCCTCGGGGTGGAGTGAAGACGAACAGCTTCGGCGCCAGCCGCTGATTCCACTGCTGATTCTTGAGAACGAACCGGGTCTTGTTGCCCCAGCCGTCGGTAAACGAAAAGGCGTCAATCCGCCGGCCGGCCGGATCAAGCTCCAGCTCCAGGTCAGCCAGCGCCGACAGCGAATCCGGGGTCAGCACCCGCACGCGTGTCCGGCCGGTCGAATCGACCAGCACCAGCGCATCGGTATTCGGGTCCAGCACCGGATCGAGAAATGCCAGCACCGGTGACGCACCAATCGCCGCCTGTCGCAGCGCCCGTTTCTCGTCGGGCAGATAAATCCACAGTGTCGCGCTGTCGCAGACAATCAACTGGCGTTTGGGCGAACGCACCTCCAGCCGGTAACGGCCGGGCAGTTGTATCCGGAAACTGCCGGCAAACCGCTGACAACTGCCGTCAAAATCGTTGCAGATGGTCTGTTCGAAATCACCACTCAACGTCTTCAAACCCAGGTAGCGACTGCGCAGTGTCGCCCACTGCGGTGTCACTGCCGGCGCCAGGCCGACAATGAATGCCAACAGCAACAGCACTCTCATCGGCACAGGATACCGGCACGAGCCCGACTGTCAAACGACTGCCGGCTTTGACAGCTCCGACACCGCTACTATCTTTGGAGTGATGTCACAGGACAGCGACAAGGCCGCAATCCATGCGCTGGTATCCGGTCTGGTGCAGGGTGTGTTTTTTCGGATGTTTGTTCTGCGCGAGGCCACTGCCCTCGGCCTCACCGGCGAAGTCCGCAACCTGCCCGATGGCCGGGTGGAGGTAACTGCCGAAGGCGAAAGACCGGCACTGACACAACTCATCAGCCGTCTCCACACCGGCCCGCGTGGCGCGGCGGTCAGCGCCGTTGAAGTCGAGTGGTCATCCCCGACCGGCGCTTACCGGAACTTCACCATCGCCTACGACTGAGCCGGCGGCTTGACACGATGGCCCGGCCATCTAGCATTGGCGCGGTGGAATCCCGCTACATGGCCGAGGCGCTCGAGCTGGCGGCGCGGGGACTCGGGCTGGTGGCGCCCAACCCGATGGTCGGTGCCGTGCTGGTGCGTTCCGGTCGCATCGTCGGTCGTGGCTGGCACCGTCGTTTTGGCGGCCCTCATGCCGAAGTCGAGGCGATTCGCGACGCCGGTGCGCTTGCCCGCGGCGCCACGCTTTATGTCACCCTCGAACCCTGCTGCATCTGTGCCAAGACCCCGCCCTGTACCGACGCGGTGCTGCAGGCCGGTATCCGCCGGGTGGTGGCCGCCGTCCGCGACCCGAACCCGGCGGTCAATGGCGCCGGCCTGCGCTGCCTGCGCCGTCAAGGCATCGCCGTCACGGTCGGACTGCTGCGGGCCGAGGCCGAACGGCTGAACGAAGCCTACTTCTGTTACCACCGTCGCAACCGGCCGCTGGTTGTCCTCAAGACCGCCCAGACACTCGACGGCATGATTGCCGATGCCACCGGTCAGTCGCGCTGGATCACCGGCCCGCGTGCACGCTCGTACGGGCAACAGCTGCGCCGCGCCGCCGATGCGGTGCTGGTCGGTGTCGGCACGGTACGCGCCGATGACCCGCGGCTGACCTGTCGGATTCTGCCCGGCAAGCGACTTTTACGCATCGTACTCGATGCCGAACTCGCCACCCCGCCGACCGCCCGGCTGCTGAAGACCGCCGGGCCGGTGCTGATTGTCACCGGCCGCCAGCGGCCGGCCCGGGCCCGCGCCCTGCGCGCGGCCGGCGCCGAAGTGGTGGTGCTGCCGGCCGGCCCGGACGGCATCGTCAGCTGGCCGGCGCTGCTGGCTGAACTGCGCCGCCGCGGCATCACCATGCTGCTGATCGAAGGTGGCGCCCGCACCGCCGCGACCGCGCTCGACGCCGGTGTCGTCGACAAAGTCTGCACCTTCATCGCCCCGCTGCTGCTCGGCTCCGGTTGTTCGCTGGGCAGTGCGCTCAGGCCCCGCCCGCTCGATCAGGCCCTCCGGCTGGAAAAAATCACCGTCACCCGTCTCGGCCCTGACACGCTGATTGAAGGCTATGTTCACCGGCCTGATTGAAGCCCTCGGCCGCATCAAGCGCCTGACCACCCGAGCCGGCGGCCGCGTGCTGGTGATTGAGGCACCGTTTGCACCCGAACTCCAGACCGGCGAAAGCGTTGCCGTCAACGGCATCTGTCTGACTGTTACTGACCACGACAAGACTTCTTTCACCGCTGCGGCAGTTGCCGCCACCGTCAAGGTGACCACTCTCGGCCGCTGGCGGGTCGGTTCGATCGTCAATCTCGAACGCGCCCTGCGGGCCGGCGATCGGCTTGGCGGCCATTTTGTTCAGGGCCACGTCGACGCGGTGGGCATCATCCGACGCATTGTCCGCACTGCCGACCATTGGACCATCGCCGTGCGCACCAGTCCGACCGGCCGTTCGCTGCTGGTGCCGCGGGGCTCGATTGCCCTCGACGGTATCAGTCTGACGATTGCGCTGGTTCACCCGGACGGGTTCACCGTCAATATCATTCCTCATACCTGGACCGCAACCAATCTCCATCTGCGCCGTACCGGCGACCCGGTCAACATCGAATACGACCTGCTGGTCAAGGCCGCCGGCCGGCGTCCGGACAGTTTGACCGGCGGCTGATTCGGCCTACAATCCGGCAATGGACATCAGGCTGATCCGGGAGCAACCCGACACTGCCCGCCAGCTGCTGGCACTGCGGCGCTGCCCCGCCGACATCGACGCAATTCTGGCGGTTGACGCTGAACGCAAACGGCTGGTGCGTGAACGCGACGAAGCCCGCTTTCGCCAGCGTCAGCTCTCCGAAGCGGTCGGCCGCGCCCGCCGGGAGAACCGGCCCTGCGACGAGGAAGTCCGCCAGGCGCGGGAACTGTCGGACCTGGTCAAGAAACTCGACGGTGAACTGGCCGCAACTGAAGCCCGCCAGGCCGAGCTGGTCGCGGCGCTGCCGAACACCGTCCACACCAGCGTCACCGCCGAGGAGGAAATCGTCGCCCAGTGGGGTGAACCGCCAACCTTCAGTTTCCCCCCGCTCGCCCACTGGGACCTCGGAGCGGCACTGGGCATCATTGACCTTGAAGTCGCTGCCCGCCTTGCCGGTTCGCGCTTTACACTGCTGCGCGGCGCCGGCGCCCGCCTGGAACGGGCCCTGATCAACTACTTTCTCGACACCAACACCGGCCGCCATGGCTACACCGAAATCGCTCCGCCGGTGCTGGCCAACAGTGCCACCCTCACCGCCGCCGGCCAGCTTCCCCATCTCGGCGACGAAATGTACCGCTGCCAGGACGACGAACTCTGGCTGGCGCCGACTGCCGAGCCAATGCTGGTTGGTTACTACCGGGGCGAAACCATCGACGAAAGCCTGCTGCCGGTGAAGTATGTCGCCTGGACTCCCTGCTTCCGGCGCGAAGCCGGCTCTTACGGCCGGGATGTCCGCGGCATGGTGCGAATCCATCAATTCAACAAAGTCGAGCTGGTCCGGCTGGTGCGCCCGGAGGAGTCTTACACCGCCCTCGAAGAGATGCGGGCCGAGGCGGAGAGCCTGCTGCGCGATCTGGGCATCCCCTACCGCGTCAAACGACTCGCCGCCTGGGACATCGCCTTCCAGTCAGCCAAGACCTATGACCTGGAAGCGTGGGCCGCCGGCCTCGGCCGCTGGCTGGAAGTTTCCTCCATCTCAAACTGCGAAGATTATCAGACCCGGCGCGGCAACATCCGGGTACGCACCGCTGATGGCAAAACCTTTTACCCTCATGCCCTCAACGGCTCGGCGCTGGCGCTGCCCCGGGTATTCATCAGTATCATTGAAAACTACCAGCAGGCCGACGGCTCGATTGTCGTGCCCGAGGTCCTGCGGCCTTACCTGGGCGGGCTGGATCGCATCGCCTGATGCCGGTTCTTCAGCCGGAATCCTGCCGGGAGCAATTCCGCTAACCGGCAGGTCTCAGTCCGACGGCCATTGGTCATTACTATCTCGGCATCGGCACTGAACTCAAAAATAACCTGCCGACACGCACCGCACGGCGGGGTGAGGTCGTCGGTATCGGTATAGACCAGCACCGCCTTGATTGTTCGCTCGCCGGCAGCGACCGCCTTCCAGAGCGCCACCCGCTCGGCACAGACTGTCAGCCCGAACGAACTGTTCTCGATATTGGTTCCCGAAAAAATCCGGTTGGAACCACTCAGCACGGCGGCTCCGACCCGGAAACCGGAATATGGCGCATAGGCGTTACGGACCGCCCGGACCGCGGCGCGCAACATTCGCTCCCGCCAGACTCTGTTCATCCTTGCCTCCCGGAGATTTCCGGCCAGAAACTCTGTCCCGCCGGCGTCGGGCTGACACCGAGCAGTTCGGCGCAGGTCTGACCGACATCGGCAAAGCTGCTGCGCCGGCCCAGATTGACCCCGGACCGGCACCGCCGGCCCAGAACCAGCAGCGGTGCGTACTCACGGGAATGGTCAGTCGATGGCGTCGTCGGGTCGTTGCCGTGATCGGCGGTGATGAACAACCAGTCATCGGCCGCCAGCGCATCCAGGAGTGCCGGTATCCGACCGTCCAGCTCGGCCAGCCCGGCGGCAAAACCCCGGCAGTCGTTGCGGTGTCCCCAGTCAGTATCGAACTGAACCAGATTGGCGAAAATCAGTCCGCCCGACTGACTGGCCAGTGTTGCCAGCAGTATCTCGATGCATTCGCGGTTGTCGGTTGAATGGCGCGACCGGGTGAAGCCCCGGCCGGCGAACAGATCGTCAACTTTGCCAATCGCCGTCACCTCCAGCCCCGCCGCCAGACAGTTGTCCAGCAGGGTGCCTTCCGGTGGCGGACAGGAAAAATCGCGCCGGGCCGCAGTGCGCCGGAACGAACCCGGCTCACCAACAAACGGCCGGGCAATCACCCGTCCCACCCGCCACGCACCCTGCAGTTCGGCACGGATGCGGGCGCAGACCCGGTGCAGCTCGGCCGGGCTCATCACCGACTCGTGACAGGCAATCTGAAGTACGCTGTCAGCCGACGTGTAAACAATCGGCCGACCGGTCGCAAGATGCTCCGAGCCCAACCGCTCGATAATCTCGGTCCCCGAGGCCGCACAGTTTCCAATCACTTTCCGGCCGAACCGGTTCTCAATGCACTCAATCAGCTCGGACGGGAAGCCGTTGGGAAAAACCGGAAACGGCCTCGCGGTTATCACACCGGCAATTTCCCAGTGACCAGTGGTCGAATCCTTGCCCGCCGAACGTTCCGCCAGCAATCCCCAAGCACCAGCCGGCTCCCGCTCCGGTGGGACACCTTTGATTGGAATGATGTTGCCCAGTCCCAGCCGCTGCAGGTTGGGCAGATGCAGACCACCCATTGCCCGCGCCAGATTGCCGAGCGTGTTCGACCCGACATCGCCGAACATGTCGGCATCCGGCAGCTCACCGGCGCCGACGCCATCGAGCACCAGTATGATTGCGCGGGAAGTCAAGGCAGGAATGCCGGGGACAGGATTTGAACCTGCATGCTGTTAAGCACTTGGCCCTCAACCAAGCGTGTCTGCCAATTCCACCACCCCGGCACAAACCCGGTCGGTCAGGGCGGCACCGCATTATAGAATTCCCTGCCGCCAAGTCAACCACCTTTCAGCCGTTTTTCGCAGTTGCCAAGAGACCGTTACCGCCTACACTGTCCCAAAACAACACGAGTCTCTGGAGGTATCGATGAAGCTGATCGTGCTGGCTGCTTGCCTTTGTACTGCTGCGTCAGCGGCAGTCCCGGCGCTGGAAATGACCGTCACCGGGCCGGCGTCCGACTGTCCGCTCGTCGCCACAATCAGCCCGGCCGAAGTCGAAATTCCACCGGCCCCGACTTTTGACCTGCCGCTGATGCCGGGCTGGCCCAAAGTTGTCCCGGCCGGCTGGTACAGCCCGTCCCGGGGCATCGCCCTTGCCGACCTCGACTCTGACAGTCGGCAGGAAGTGATTCACACCGGCGGCGACGGCCGGGTATATGTCTGGCGCTACGACGGTACCGCCTTTCCCGGCTGGCCGGTGAACATCGGCGTCGATTCCTGCCAGTATCCGGCGGCAGTGGCCGACATCAACCGTGACGGCCGGCTCGAAATCGCGGTCGGCACCCGTTCTTTCGTTTCCGGTGACGGACCGGTCTATGTCTTCCGGGACAATGGAACGATACTGCCCGGCTGGCCGTTTCGCGGCGGCAACGGCTACTTCAATGAATCGCCAACCCTTGTTGACGTTGACAGCGACGACACGCTGGAAGTCATAATCTGCGAGCGCCGTGGCAGTCTAGGTTACCTCTATGTCGTCCGCCACGACGGCCGGATTCAGCCTGGCAGCTGGCCCGCGGCACTCGATCACGTACCGGCCACCGGCGCTGCCGCCGGCGACATCGATGGTGACGGCACAGTCGAGATTGTCCAGTGTTCTTACAACTCAATGTATGTCTTCAACGCCGCCGGCAACCTGCGGCCCGGCTGGCCGGTGACGATGCCCAACAACCGCAACTGGAGTTACCAGTCACCGGCACTGGCCGACATCGACGGCGACGACACGCTGGAAATCATCACCGCGATGCACAAGGAAGGCGGTTCCTGCATCGTATTCCGCCACGATGGCCGGGTTCAGCCCGGCTGGCCCCAGATCTATGGTTACTGGACCTACTGCCCGCCGACTGTCTGCGACCTCTACCGTGACGGTGACCTCAAGGTAATCTGTGGCACCTCCGCCGGCGTCTCCGGTTTTACCCCGGTACTCCACGCCTACGATGACAACGGCAACCCGCTCAGCGGCTTCCCGTTTGTGTCTGAAACCGGCTCCAACGAACCGAACCTGACCGTTGCTGACATCGACGGCGACAACGACATGGAAATCATCTTCACCAGCAACCGCATAACCAGCGCCGATTCACTTGGTTTTGTCTATGCTCTCCACCACAACGGTCAGCCGGTCAACGGGTTTCCGCTCCGGCCCTGGGGCTTCACCTATCTCAACGGCCCCAATGTTGCCGACGTTGACGGCGACGACTCGCTTGACATTGTCGCGGTTTCGTCTCATGCCGGATTCACCCACATCACCATCTGGGAAGCCGGCGTGCCGTTCAGCCGATCCAGCTGGGAATGGCCGACTTATCAGTTCGACATGGCTCGCACCGGCCTCTACCGGCCGGCGCTGACCGCCATCGGCGACGAAAACCGGTCAAGCCGGCTGCCGCAGCTGACGGTCCGGCCCAGCATTGTCCGTCGAGGCGGTAGCGTCCGGCTTGCCGGCATCAGCCATAACCCGACCATGGTACTCTTCGACGTACTCGGACGCACCAGCGTCCGCCTTGATGCTGTCGGCGGCAGTCTCCGGCTGCCGTCCGACCTCGGTGCCGGAGTCTATCTGCTCCGCACCGAAACCGGCAGCTCCCGACTGACGGTCCGCGACTGATCGGGAAATCTCGACTGCCGGGCCTTGCCGTTGGCGACGACTACTGCTCGGGCCGGATGACGGTCTTCCGTGCTTGTTTTCGGGCTGTCAGACGCCACGCCAGCACCCGCAGTTCAGCGGTCACTACCAGCAACGGCAGCAACCAGACGGCCTTGAGCCAGAACCAGCCCGAACGATCGTGTTTGGCAAGGTAGCGGAAAAGCGAGCGGTGCGACTCGCGGATCATCCTCGCGCGCACCCGGCCGGTACTGGCCCCGCGCCGGTGGACCACCGGCACCGAACTCAGATACAACGTCCGATACCCGGCGTCAGCCATCCGGCGCGACAGATCGACATCGTTGTAGAAAATCGGAAACTGTTCGTCGAAGCCGCCCAGTTCTTCCAGTACTGTCCGCCGCAACAACAGACAGGATGCCATCGGCTGGTCGACCAGCGCATCGCGGTCGTAATCGAAATTGCGCAGCAGCCAGCCACCCAGCCGCTGACTGCGGGGAAACAATCGCGCCAGCCCGCAAATCTCGCTCAAAACCCGGCCCGCGCTCGGAAAAGAACGGATTGACCGCTGGGTCGTACCGTCCGGGTTGACCAGTCGCGGCGCCACGGCGGCAATATCGGGCCGCCCCTCGAGACACTCAACCAGCCGGTCGATCGTGCCCAGCTCCAGCCGGGTATCGGGGTTGAGCAGCAGCACGTACTCCCCGGTCGTCGCAGCAATGCCCTGATTGCTGGCACGGGCATAGCCGTAGTTGTGCGGGTTGCTGATTAACCGGACATTGTGCCAGCCGGCAACGATCTCCGCTGTCCGGTCGGTCGAGGCATTGTCCACGACCACGACCTCAAAGTCGCCGGCGAAGTTCAGGGTGGCAAGGCAGGCCTCGATGTCCTCGGCGCTGTTCCAGCTAACAATTACCACCGCCAGCTTCACCGGCGGTGTCCCAGTTGCGCCCCGGTCAGTCAGGCCGCGCATCCCACCTGTGCCCGCCAGTACTCCAGCAGGTCAACGATGGTCTGCTCGAACGGTATCGACGGCTGCCAGCCGGTCGCAGTCTGGAACTTGGTTGGGTTGCCGGTCAATACCGGGATGTCGCGGCCACGCTTCATCGCTTCCGCCGTCCGTACCTCAACCGGCACCCGCGACCGGGCACACAGCGCGTTGACCACTTCGCGAATCAGCACCGGCCGGCCCGAAGTGACATTGTAGGTCTCGCCCGGTACGCAGTGTTCAAGCGCCAGTTCGTAGGCACGAACGACATCGCGCACATCGGTGTAATCGCGCCGAACATCAAGGTTGCCCATTTCGATGACCGCCTCCCGGCGTCCGGCCTCAATCTGGGCGATAGCGTGCGCCACCTTCGGGAAAACGAAATTCGGCGCCTGACCCGGACCAGTGTGGCTGAACGGCCGCAGAATGATGCACTGGGTACCGTAGGCACGGTGATAGAACCGCGCGATGTCTTCCGCTGCCTGCTTGCTCAATGCATAGGGGCTGAGCGGCTGCACCGGCGCGGTTTCGTCGAGCGGCGCACCGACATTCGACCGGCCATAAACATCCGCCGACGAAATCACCAGCACCCGGCACTCCCTGCCAAGCTGCCGGACTGACTCCAGCAGGTTGAACGTCCCGGTGGCATTGATGTTCCAGGTGTCGGCGGCCCGCGTTTCGGAAGTGGCGACCGACGACAGCCCCGCCAGATGAACCACCCGGTCCGGCTCTGCCGCTCGAACCAGCAGCCGTAGCAGCGGGAAAAGGCGTACGTCGCCGTGCAACAGACGTGCCGGCAGTCCTTCGGGCGGGTCGGCGTAGTGGATACCGACGACGTCGTGACCGCTGTCGTGCAGTCGGCGGGCGAGGTGCCCGCCGACGAAACCTTCGATGCCGGTGATAAGGACTCGGCTCACACCCGGGCGCGCCAGTATTCGAGCAGGTCGTTCATCGTCTGCTCAAACGAGTAACGCCGCTGCCAGCCAGTCTCACGCTCAACCTTGGCCGGGCTGCCAATCAGCAGTTCAACGTCGCTGGGCCGCATCCGCGCCGGATCAGGTTCAACCGTCACCTTGACTCGGGCAATCGACAGCAGAATATCGAGCATCTCCCGGATGCGCCAACCCCGGCCGGTAGCAATGTTGTAGACCTCACCCGGTCGCCCGTGTTCCAGCACCAGCCAGTAAGCGACAACCGTATCGCGCACGTCGGTGAAATCACGCACCGCCTCGAGATTGCCAACCCGGATTACCGGCGGACGGATGCCCTTCTCGATCTCGGCAATCTGCCGGGCGAAATTGGATGTAACGAACACCTCTCCCCGCCGCGGACCGGTATGGTTGAAAGCACGGGTCCGAACGATAAACATCCCGTAGCTCTGGTGGTACTGATAACCCATCAGGTCCTGAGCGACTTTGCTGACGCCATAGGGCGACAACGGCCGCAGTGGATTTTCCTCGGTTATCGGTGTCTCGTCCGGCTTCACCAGCCCATACTCCTCGCTGGAACCGGCAATCTGAATCCTTGCCTTGCAACCGACGGCCCGGACTGCTTCAAGCAGATTGGACTGGCCGACAACATTGGTTGTCAAGGTCTCGGCTGGCGCGATCCACGACATCGGCACAAAACTCTGCGCGGCCAAGTGCCAGATTCGGTCAGGCTGGACCGCCCGGATGACCTCGGTCATCGCAGTCAGGTCGCGAATGTCGCAGTGGTGCAGGTGAATCCGGTTGCGAATCCCTTCGATGTGTTCTGTCCGGGCACGCCAGCGCAGAATCCCATGTACCTCGCAGTCGCCACGTTCCAGCAGGTACTCGGCAAGGTGACTGCCGGCAAAACCGGTGATGCCGGTTATCAGACATCGAGTCATTGCTGACACTTCCTGACCGATCAGGCTTTGGTCACCTTGCCCGAACGCAGACAGCGGGTGCAGACCCAGATCCGTCGTGTTGTCTGGCCATCCTTGGCCTTGACCCGCTGGAGATTCGGCTCCCAAGTGCGCTTGGTACGATTATGAGCGTGGCTGACGTTCATGCCGACAGAGCCGACTTTGCCGCAAATCTCGCAATGTTTGGCCAACTTTCCTCCAGTGCAATATGTTCTTGCTCAGAATAACGCTGCGGTTGACGGTGTCAACTATCAACGATTCTATTTGACCAGCACGGCACGATTCTGCCCGGTCCTGCCGACAATGTATACCCCGTTCGGCAGACCGGCCCGGACCGGCACCTGCCGACCTGTCACATCGAACAGCACCGTGCGTTCAGTCAACGCCAGGGGCGAGACAACCGTTGTCGCCGGGCGCGAACCGGACCACCCGCTCAGCGTCGGTCCTTCCGGCAAAGCTGTAGGCAGGCTGGTCGCCGGCACCCGCAGACACAACACCGGATTGCGTGTCACCGGACCCTGGCCGTTTTCCGAGAAGCCGGCGACACGATCGGCAAAACAGATAATCATCAGCGTATCGCCGACGGCTTCGGCAACATAGGGAAACCGTTTCGAAGTGCTGTCCGGGGGAGTCAGCCGAACCGGCGGACCCCAGTTCAGCCCGCGGTCGGTTGACCGTGCTGCCCAGATACCCGCCCGGGCCAACCTGGTCAGAGGGTCGGGGTTATCCGGGTCAAACTGCTCCCAGACAACGTAGCGGTCTCCGCTGCGGCGATCGATTCCAATACTCGGACGGCCGGCCGCCAGCGCGTTGTCTCCTATCCGAACCTCCGGACTCAGTTGACAACGCTGAACCAGACTCCAAGGCGGAGAATTGGCAGGGCAGTAGTGCCAGATTTCACTCTGATTGACATCGCTGCCGTCGTAGAAGTCGGCAACAACATGAAGTCGGATACTGTCATAGGCACCGTTAGCCCCCAGCAGCGAACGGTTCATTGTCGATGGTACCGAGTCGGTGAGCGTCACTGTCGCATACCAGCTGGCACCGTTGTTGGGCGTCTGCTTCAGACAGAGCCGACCGGTACTCTCACCGATGCCGACTGCCCAGAGACAACCGTACCGTCCCGACTGCTTGGATACCGCCAGTGCGAATGCCGGCCGGGGGCCAACCGGACCAATCCGCTGCCCGCCCAGATAGGAACAGAAGAAAAGAGTATCGTTGCGCAAGGCTGCAAACTTGGTGTACCCGTAGTTTGCGGCACCAACCAGTGCCGGCCGGAAGCCCGGCGGCAGCGGGGTTTCGACGAAAACCCCTGTGCCTCGGCCGGTGTCAGAGAAGACCACCGCTGCCGGCCGGGCCCGATAAAGAAAGTCGCCAGTTATCAGCGCCCGACCACGACTGATGTCATAGTCAAGACATCCGAGATTGCGTGGTTCGGCATTCACCGCAACCCCGTTCTCCCACCGCCAGCCGCCATTCGCCGGACGGTAGTTGTAACGAATCTCGCCCACTGAGTCCTTCCAGCAGGCATGCCAACCGGACACACGGTCCCCGGCCAGCAACCGCACCGCCGGTCCGGCAGCCTGACGGTCGCGAACTGTCCAGCCGAGCGTATCAACGAAAACCTGCTGCGCCACCGCTGTCGTCACCAGCGCAAGAACACTCAGCCATCGTCGACCGGCCATCAGCCGACTATATTGTCGACCGCTAGACCCGTCAAGCCGCCACTGCCGCCCGCGCCGCCAGCCGTGTGGCTGACACTCGGAACGGTTTGTTTTGACCAACGGCACCTGTAGCGCTATAATTTATTAGAGTTTTTCCTCCCTTGGTTGCGGCGGACTGGCCAAGTGAGAGCGTCGCATCAGGGGCAATATGCTGGATACTGAACCTGAATGGCATCATTTGACATCAAACTTGGACTGGCGGTCCGACAGGTAGACGCTACGCTGTCGACCGAAGCACAGAACTATCCGGCCCGGCTGCCCGCCAACCACACCGCTGCCCTGACTGGCTGGCGCTGCCGACTGCGCCGGCATTTCGGCACACTGATCGCCTATACTCAGGAGGAATTCGCCAGCCTTTCGCCGCTGCAGCGACACCTCGAACAGTGCCGCGCTCAGGCCGAGGCTTTGATCGCCTATGCCAAAGCCGGCTGTGTCCAGCTGGCCGAAATCGAACTGACGTTTCTTACCCAGCGGGCACTGGGCATCCTGCCCGGCAACGAAGGTGACCGCTATCTTGAACTCGCCTGCTCGCCCGAATTCTCGCCCCACTACCTGACCAGCACACCGGAGCGCTTCCTGCGTGGCATTGCTGACATCGAAGCCGAGATGGGCCTGGCGACCGCACTCGGCTATGGTAGCCTGCTCCTCGCCGGTGTACGGCCACACGAAGATCTGCTCAAGTATGGTGACCGCATCGAGGAGCTTTTCGAAGCGGTGACCGAAACTGACGACGCTGCCGACATCCTCGATTTGATGAGCGTTGACGGCATCGCGAGTCTGCGGCGCGAACAGAAAGCCAAGCTCTTGAAGGTGGTCCGCGACGCACTCTGGCGCCGTTCGTCGGTACGCCAGGGTCGGTCCTTTCTGCTTACTCAGGTTGTCGACGGCTATCTCGGACTGCGGCCTGGTGGCACCGGTGACGATTTTGGCCTGTCGGTGTGCGACGCCATCATCGCCGCCAAGCTCGGTCTGGAAGTCAGGTTCTTGCTGTCCGGCGGCACGCTCTGGCTCGAGATTGGTTTCGGAGGCAGTACCATCGCCTACTGGAGCCCGTTCCGCCGTGACCCCGAGCCAACACCGCCGCGGGCCGCCCGCCTTTCGCTGGCCGATGTCTTTGTGCTCGGTTACACCCGGCTGGCCCGGGGCTATGCCAACTACAAGCAGTTCGGCAACGGTATCCGCGTTGCCAACTGGGTACTGGGGATGAAACCCAACCTTGCTGAGGCGCACCAGATTCTCGGTCAATGTCTGCTCGGTGATGGCAAGCCCAAAGAAGCCATCGAACAGTGTACGCTTGCGCTCCAGCTCGATCCGACGCTGACTGATGCCTACCTGGTCCAGGGCAACGCCTACATGGTGCTGAATCGCTGGTCTGACGCGATCGCCCACTATCGCAAGGCCATCGACCGCCGGCCGGATTATGCCGAAGCGCTCAACAACCTTGGGCTGGCTCTTCAACGCTCAGGCGAGCTCGGCAAAGCCGCCGTTGCCTACCGCGAGGCGGTACGCCAGCGGCCCGACTATGTCGAGGCCTACTACAATCTCGGCAACCTGTATCTTGAACGTGCCCAGTATTCTCCCGATCCCCGACGCGGCATCGGCGAAAAGGCCACCGAGCTTCAGCATGCGATTGACGCCTACCGCGAAGCAGTACGGCTTTCGCCCAATTTCGCCGGTGCCTGGTACAACCTCGGGCAGGCTTACTACGGCCGTAACGAACTGAATCAGGCTCTTGCCGCATACAACGCTGCCGTCAAGGCAAACCCCAAACACGCCGGCGCCTGGCACAACATGGGCATTGTCTACCGCGACATCGGCCAGCCCGACAAGGCGGTAGAGGCAATCGAACGAGCCGTTCAGCTCAACCCGATACTGCTGCGCTGATCCGGTTCCGGTTCACTCGGCAGGGCTAGATTTGACCGCGGCGCGGTTGTTTCTAGCATAACCGCCGTGGTCTTCGCATTGCTCCTTCTCCTTGGCGGGAGCGCTCTGGAATTGATCGAAACTTCTCCAACCGGCTCCGGGCTCGACGATCCAGCTGTTGCCGAAGCCGCCACGATGCTCCAGGCAGCATTCAACTCGGCGCACAACTCAATCGATATTGCCCAGTTCTACCTGCTTTACTACCCGCCCGCGAGCCGCGGCCGTGACCTTTATCCGCTCTACGATGCCATCATCGCCGCTGCCCAGCGTGGCGTTCGTGTGCGCATCATGGTTGATTCAGTGACACTGGAACAAAATCCGACCGCAACCTACTGCCGGATGCCGGAGATCCTTCGTGACATCCCGGGCATTGAAGTCCGGGCTGCCGACCTGCGCCCATACAGTCGCTATTCTGATTGTCTCATGCATGCCAAATACATCATCGTTGACAATCGAATCAGCGTGATCGGGTCGCACAACTGGAGTTCCGCCGCGTTCAACGATAACTGCGAACTGTCGCTGGTTGTCCGTGACAGTACCCTAAGCCGCAGGCTGACCGCCGTGTTCGAAACCGACTGGCGGCTCGCCGGCAACTCTGTACCGCAACCTTCTCTGTCTGCGGTAGCCAGCCCCGATTACCACAGTCAGCTGGTCCTGACCACACCGGCCCGGCTGCCCCGAACGGTCGGGCTGACCACGATCGAAGCGCTGACCGAACTCTGCTGCTCGGCTGAGTCGTTGCTTGACATTGCGACCAACAGCATTTCCGACCGGATCGATTTCGGCGAATCACCTCGCTTCGGTCTGATTGAGTCGCTGCTGCTCGCCGCGGTCGGACGCCGGGTTAAAATTCGGCTGCTCGTCGGCCGCTGGGCTGCTGAACATGACCACGAACTGCTCGAACGGCTTGCCGCGATTCCGGGTGTCTCGGTGCGGGTCATTGACATCGCTGCGGCCGGTCCCAATCCGACCGCCGGTACGATGCACGCCAAAGTGGTCATCGCCGACCGGGCACGGGCCCTGATTGGTTCGGCCACGTTCAGCCAGCGGCAGCTGCTGGAATGCCGCAACGTCGGTGTTCTGACCAGAGACCAGACCACAGTGATCAGCTTGACCCGTTTCTTCGAACGTTACTGGACCTGTCACTGGGCCCGACCGCTTGCAAGCGCAAACGGCCGATGATCCGCTGTCGGAATCGAATCCTGACGTCGGTGGAAAAGACCGTCGCCTTGACCGCAATCGCGACCGCCCTATAGTATCTCGTGCTGCTGACTGCACTGCTGTTTTCCATAACCCTCATCTCATCTGCCGATTGTTGGCTGCAGTTTCAGGCTCCGCTCCACCACGCCGCTCAACCACCGGTCGCCCCCAGCACTCCCGCCGAAACACCGTTTCTCCCTCTCGCTGCTCTCGACACGCTCAGCTACGACGATGACGTCCCAGCCAGGGCATGGGCCTGGCCCGACACCGGCTCCGGCTGGGGTCAGCGTTTCTCAGCGCCTGGTCATCCCTGTCGTCTCGATACCGTCCTGATATTCATCAACGAGGTGCAATGGCCTTCTCCGGGTGGCAACAGCATGGCATTGCGCATCTTTGCCGCCGACGGTCCCGGCGGCGCACCGGGCACGTTGCTGTGGGCCGATGAATCGCTGACGATCAGTCGCGGCCGCTGGAATGCAATTCCGGTCGGTATCGAACTCACTCGTACCCCCTTTTACATCTTCTACATCCAGTCGGGGATTTATCCTTACTGCCCGGCTGTCTGTACCGATGTCGCGGAAAATGCCGGTGCCGGCCGGCGCTGGCAATACACACCCGGCGGCGGCTTTGTCCCCGACAGCCGTCGTGGCGACTGGTTAATCAGAGCCGTCGTCAACTGGGGCCCGCCCCAGAACGCCGTTGCGGTGGAACGGTTTGCCACCGCTCTGCCGCGTGATACCGATCCCGGCACCCAGCTGCCAGTCGGCATTGTCCTGCGTCCTCTCGGCCGTGACTCACTGCCGGCTGGTACCGGGATACACTTGCGCATCACCGGCCCGCTTGGCTACGCTTTTGCTTTTGACACTACCCTCAGCCTGTCATTGCCCAGGACTCGCTGCCCGGTGGACCTCGGCCACTGGAGCGCACCCGACACACCGGGTTCCTACACCTTCACGGTCTGGGTCAGCTCCGATGGTGACACCTGGCAAAGCGACGACACTCTACACTGGCAGCTTGGGCTGTCCAACTGGGTGAACTACGCGTCGTTTGCACCATCACGCTACTGGCTTCACTGGGCTCGCGAGCGAGCGGTGCGCTTCAATCCCGCCGATTTTGGGCTGATCTGGCCCTTGCAGATCTCTCGTCTGCGGGCGGTTTTCTCGTCTGACGGCCCTCCCTGGCGTGATTCCAGTTTTCGTTTTCGTATTTACGCGGCTGACGGCGGCACCCTGCTGCACGAATCCGACCGACTGCGGGCACTGCCCGGCCGTCCCGGACCACCGGTTGTCTGTGACCTGGATTCAGTCGTAACCGTCGTTTCGGGCGATTTCTGGGTCTCAGTAGTACCAACCGACACATCCGGTCTGCCCGGCTCGGTTGCGGACGACAACCCGCGGGGCCACAGTTTTTATCGTGACTCGACTGTCTGGCAGAATCTGACCGTCGGCGAGTATCTTATCGCCGCCTCGGTACAGGGCCGGACTGCTCTGACAGAACCGTATCCAAAACCAGTCCCGGGAATCAGAATTGTGATCCGGCCAAATCCGGCTCGCAGCAAGACTGCCATCGTTTGGCCGGGGCAGGACGTGATGATGAATCGCATTACGGTCTGCGATGCGGCTGGTCGCTCGGTCCTCGCTCTCGGCCCCGAAGAGCTTCAACCCGGCCGGGCTGAAGTTTCTGTCGGCCACCTGGTGCCCGGTTGTTACTTTGTCCGACTCGAAACCCGAACCGGGACAGTACGCCGTCCTCTGGTGATTTTCCGCTAGCCGCCGTCGGCCGGTTCTCCCTCAGCCTGACTCTGCTTGCGGGCAGCTGCGTCGGCTTCCGATTCCAGCCGTCTCAATTCCTCATCGCTCAAGCCGAAGTAATGGCCCACCTCGTGAATCACTACCCGGCGGACCAGACGTCTGATACCGGTACGGGTCCGACACAGCCGCTCAATCGGCAGCTGGAAGATTATTATTCGGTCGGGAAGCACGTTGGAATACCAGTGATTCCGGCGGCTGTATGGCACACCCCGGTACACGCCGAGCAAACTCCAGGGTTCCTTGCCGACGCCCTGCGCAATCTCGGGCGGGGCAATCGGCATCACTTCCACGGAGATATTCTCCATCCGCTTTCGGAAGTACTCGGGGATCTCGGCCAGGGCTTCTTCAACCAGACTCCAGAACGACTCCGTCTCCACCTGCTAACGACCCGGTCGCGACCCAAAGATGGCGGTTCCGATGCGCACCATCGTCGCACCTTCTTCAATGCCCACAGCAAAGTCGGCGCTCATTCCCATCGACAATTCCGGCAGGGCTATCCCGAAACGTTGTCGACATTCCTCGGCCAGCTGCCGCAACCGAACAAAGCAGGGACGCGACAGCTCCGGATTCTCGACTGCAAGACCAGGGCCGATCGTCATCAGGCCGACAAGCTCAATTGCCTCTCGGGCCAGCACCGCTTCGACCAGCTCAGGCAGTCCTTCCGGTGTCACGCCGTGTTTTGAAACCTCGCCCGATGTGTTGACCTCGATACAGCACGGGACACGGCGACCGGTGCCGCTCAGACGGCGCGCGATTTCTTCGGCCAGTCGAATCGAGTCAATACTCTGAATCAAATCGAACAGCTCCAGCGCTCGCCGCACCTTGTTTGTCTGCAGGTTACCGACCAGGTGCCAGCGGCAGCCAGGTCCTACCAGCGGCCGCTTGGCCGCGGCCTCCTGTACCCGGTTTTCGCCCACATCTGTGACGCCGTGTTCAATCGCCTCAATGATCTCGGCGGGACTGCGGTTCTTGGTAACTGCAACCAGCCGGACACTGGCCCGATGCCTGCCTGCACGCCGACAGGCCTCGGCGATGGCGTCCTCGATCGACCGGAGATTGTCTTTGATGCTCACCCGTTCAGTATAGTCACTGGTCCTCCTGCGGCAAGACCGCTGTCCGCACCAGGCTGCGTTGACACCGAACCCCAACAGGCTAGAATGACCGGCTGGAGACGATTGTCAGCATCCACGGTTTCTGATGTCACCCTCACTTTGTCTACTGTCCACCATCCTGTACTTCGTGCTGACCATTGCCGTCGTCCACCCATCTGCACACCCATGACAAGCGAGAATTCTCCAGAACCGCTTCCGCCGCTGCCCGAGGCAATCAGCGCCGTCAAAGACCGACTGACCACTGCCCGCTCCATCCTTGTCATCACCGGTGCCGGGATATCGGCCGAATCCGGCATTCCGACCTTCCGGACCGATGACGGCCTGTGGCAAAAAGACAATCCGCTCGACTATGCCACCCGCGAGGCCTTCCTGCGTGACCCGGAAAAGGTCTGGCGATGGTATGACCAGCGTCGTCAGACCGCAGCCGCTGCTCAGCCGAACCCGG
The DNA here is from genome assembly GCA_965649225.1 of Caldifarciminota bacterium. Lineage (GTDB taxonomy): Bacteria > Hydrothermota > Tepidihabitantia > Tepidihabitantales > Tepidihabitantaceae > CBFGJX01. Next base: position 4,110 of record CBFGJX010000004.1, on the reverse strand, counting down.
GCCACATCGCCCTTGCCCGCTTGGAAACACCTGCCCGCCGGCTGCTGATCGTAACCCAGAACGTCGATGACCTGCACGAGCGGGCCGGCTCGGTTGATGTCGTACATATCCACGGTTCGCTCTGGCGCATGCGCTGTGAACGCGACGGCAGTGTGTTCGAAAACCGGGACGTGCCACTTGCCGAAATCCCGCCCTACTGCCACTGTGGCAACATCCTGCGGCCCGACGTCGTCTGGTTTGGCGAAAACCTTCCTTGGGCACCTGTTGCCTGGGTACGCGATTTTCTTCTTTCCAGCTCCACCGATGTCTGTCTGGTTATCGGCACCGAGGCGTCTTTCGGCTACATTATTGAATGGGTCTGGGCCGCACATGAATCCGGAGCTCTGGTCGTGGAAGTCAATCCGCGCCGTACTGGTGTCAGCTCGCTTGCCGACTATCATCTGGCTGGACCAGCCGGCACGGTCCTGCCGCAGCTGGTACCGCCGGCCGCAGTACCGTGAACGACAGCGACTCTTTTCTCGATCTCTGCGCTCGTCGTCGCTCGGTACGCCGTTTCAGCGACCGTCCGGTCGAACGCGAGAAGATCATCTACTGCCTCGAGGCAGCACGACTGGCCCCTTCCGCCGAAAACCGTCAGCCGGTCCGGTGGCTGATCTTCGACGAACCGGCAGCACGGCAGGCTGTCTGCAAACTTGTTTTCAGCGGGATATATCGGCCATCGCTTCGGTTCGCTGCCGCTCCGGTGCTGGCGGCACTGCTCATCCGTGACGACCTGGCCCTCAACCGTCTCGCCGCCCTGCTCTTGGGTACCCCCCTGCAGTTTGTCGACGCCGGGATCGCCGGCGAGCATTTCGTTCTTGCCGCTGCCGAACAGGGCCTGGGCTCCTGCTGGATTGGCTGGTTCAATGCCCGCGCGCTCAGTCGCCACTTCGGGCTGGCCAAGTCGAGACTGTTGCCGGTGTGTCTGATCGCGGTCGGCTACCCGGCTGCCGACTCGCCTCCTCAAACTGAACGACCGCACCGCCGACCGCTGACAGAACTGACCAACTGGAATCCTTTCCCGCGCGGCAAGATATGAGGTGGTCCCTGATCGGCTCAAAGCCAGTCGCCGAACTGCTGCGTACGCGGCTGGGAATGGCCACCGTAGTCGCAGTTGTCGTACTCACCTCGCTTATTGTCTACCTGCCGACGCTGCACTTCGAGGCTGTCTGGGAAGACCCCCGGCAAGGCACCGCCAATACCGTAATTGCGGGTCCGGATCCTCTGCGCGCATTCTCCCAGGGCTACTGGCCTGCCGAAACAGGACCGCTGACCCCTGTCGAGGCATCAGCTTATCGCCCGGTCACGACACTGAGTATCTGGCTTCAGTACCGATTGTTCGGCCGCAGCCCTGCCGGTGGCCATCTGGTCAATGTCCTGCTCCACACCGCTACTGCCGGACTGGTGACTCTCATTATCTGGGAACTGCTCCATTCCGGGGTCTGGGCATTGCTCGGCGGCTTGCTGTTTACTCTTCACCCCGCTCAGGCCGAACCCGTCGCTCACGCCGCAGCTCGTTCCGACCTGCTGGCCGGGATGTTCATCACTTTTGCCTCACTGGCTCTGCTGCGCGGTCAACGCAAACACAACCACTGGTGGTGGCTGCTGGTACCCCCGGCGGGAGTTCTGGCCCTGCTGTCCAAAGAGAATGCGCTGCTGTTTCCCGTCCTGTGCGCGCTGATGCCACTGCTCACCCGTACCCGCTACAGCCCGCGCTACTGGCTGATGACCGCTGCGGTCATTGCTTTTACTGCCCTCGGGCTGTTCTTGCGAACTCGGGCGGTGCCGTGGCCGACACTGCACGGCTTGTCACCAGGTCAGACGGCTGCCAACGCCGCCAACACCTTTGGCCTCTATCTCCGGTCATTCTTTGTGCCGCTGCAGCGTCGGGTACTCTTCCCCCCGGACCCGGCCTATCGCGAACTGACTGACGCGATCATCGGAACAATCCTGTTCATTGTGACAGTTCCACTAGCCGCTCTGCGCCGCCGGTTCTGGATAACGCTGTGGGGCTACGGCTGGGTGCTGGCTTTTTTGCTGCCGGTTCTCAACTGGCTGCCGCTTGCCAACCAGATTTCCGACCGATTGCTGTATCTGCCATCGGTCGGACTGGTGCTGATTATCATCACCACCCTCTCCCGCCTCCTCTCCAGTCGCCCCCGGCTGCGCAGTGTAGCTGGAGTCACGATACTCGCGGTCAGCGCTTTTCTTGGCATCGTGACGGTCAACCGGCTTGGCATCTGGCGGAATCGCCAGAACCTTGCTGCAGCGATGATCGCCGAAGCACCCGGTTCGCCCATCGGCTACACGATGCTGGCCGAGACAATCGCCGATGCTGACCCGGATTCGGCGATTGCCCTCTACAACCGTGCCATCATCATCAATCAGGAATGGCTGCCGGCGCATACCCGGATTGCCGAGCTTTTTGTCCGCAAGAACGACTGGCGCCGGGCCAGCCACCATCTGCGCATTGCCAACGAAATCCAGCCGGGTTCACCGCTGATTCTGACCAGTCTTGGACAGGTGTTCCTTGCCAGTAGTCGGCCCGACAGCGCTGCTGCTTATGCCCGGCTGGCTCTGGAACGCTCACCGGATTATCAACCGGCGGTGGAGCTGCTGCGTTCGATAGCTGGGCAATCCCGGGCAACCAGCCGTCAGTAACGAGCAGCGATCGGCATCCTTCGGCCAATCCCGAAGGCTTTGGCCGAAACCTTTATGCCCGGCGGCGCCTGGCGGCGTTTGTGTTCACTGCGGTTTATCGCCGCAACTACCTGGCGCACCACTTCCTCTGAAATCCCTTCAGCAACAATTTCGTCAACCGAAGCGCCGTCGTCAACATAGCGCTCGATTATCCGGTCCAGTATCGGATAAGGCGGCAGGGTGTCGCTGTCCAGCTGGTTCGGCCGCAGTTCCGCCGAGGGTTGCTTCTCGATGATCGCTTTCGGGATAGCCGCCCGGTCGCGGTTGATATGACACGCTAGCTGATAAACCATCGTCTTGGGCACGTCCGCCAGAATTGAAAGCCCGCCGCTCATATCACCGTACAGCGTGCAGTACCCGACCGCCAGCTCACTCTTGTTGCCGGTGGAAAGCACCAGCCGACGCTGTTTGTTGGCAAATGCCATCAGCAGATTGCCCCTGATCCGGGCCTGGATATTCTCCTCGGTTTCATCGGGCTCCAGACCGGCAAAAAACGGCCCGAGCAGGTCAAGATAGGCGGCGTGGACCTTTTCTATCGGTATTTCGAGCAGCTCAATGCCAAGATTTTGCGCCAGCAGCCGTGAGTCCTCGACGCTGCCTCGGGACGAGAAACGTGAAGGCATCGTCAGTGCCAACACATTCTCCCGGCCCAACGCTTCAACCGCCAGACAACACACAACTGCCGAATCAATTCCCCCGGAAAGACCCAGCACCACCCGACCGAAACCACACTTGCGGGCGTAATCACGCAATCCCAGCACCAGGGCCCGGCGTACGGTCTCGATCGACTCCAGTGCCGGACCGGCTGCGCCTTCAACAGCCGCGGCCGAAGTTTCGACAATTGCAATATCCGGTTCAAATGCTGAGAGTTCCGCTACCAGGCGTCCGGTACAGTCCAGAGCGAAACTCCGTCCGTCAAACACCAGTTCGTCGTTGCCGCCCACCTGATTGACAAAAACCAGCGGCACACGGTGCCGTTGAACATGCCGGCTCATCAACCCCAGTCGTTCCTCGTGCTTGCCAATCGTAAAAGGGGAAGCCGAGATATTCACCAACAGCGTCGCCCCGGCTTGGACAAGGTCGGCAACAGGGTCAACATCATAGCGACTCTGTCCCGGCCCGCCCCAGCCATCTTCGCACACCATTATCCCAAGCTGTTCGCCCTTGAAGCCGTACGGTCGGCTCTGATCGCCAGGCTGGAAGTGACGTGCCTCGTCAAATACATCATAGGTCGGCAGGAGTCGTTTGTGTTGAACGAAAACCACTTCCCCGGCCACCAGCAGAACCGCAGTGTTGTGCAGACGAACCGGTCGGGCTGACGATTGCGTTACCGTGCCGAGAAGTATGCCGGTACCCGGCATCGTGCGCGAC